>JAEVEX010000075.1 GCA_016842085.1 Candidatus Thermoflexus tengchongensis
GAGGATCGTGATCTCGATGGTTAATCAGTTGTTGGCGTTCCTCTTCCGTCAATGTTACTGTTCTACGTCGGGCCATCTTTCGCTCCTTTCATGCGTGATGACCCGAGTATGCCTTTACCGATCTTGATTGTCAAAACTCATTAGAATTCGCTCCATCACCTCCAGGAGTTTGCGGGGGGTAGCAGCGAACACCGGGATCTCGAGGGCAGCGATCCGACGCGCGAGCTCCTTATTGTAGACCGGCTGTCCGTCTTCCAGAGCAAGCAAACACAGCACCTTCACCCGGCTCTCGCGAAGCGCTTTTAACGTCATCAGCAGCGATTGGGGGTCTCCTCCCTCAAACAGGTCGGTGATCAGTATGAAGATGCACTTCTCGGGCTGTCGAACCAGATTCGCGCCGTAAGCAACTGCCCGGGCGATGTCGGTGCCTCCACCCAACTGCAGGCCGAACAACAGATCCACCGGATCACCATTTAAATGATCGCTCAGATCCACAATCGCTGTGCTGAACAGGATGAGATGGGTCTGCAGCACATTCAGGGAGGCGAAGATGGAGGCCATAATGCTGGCGTGGATGGCTGATCGAGCCATGCTGCCGCTTTGATCCACGAGGAGGATGATCTGCCAGTCCCGGAAACGGCGCTCGTTTGACCAGAAATAGAAACGCTCGGGAATGATGAGGCGGCGCTCCGGCATGTATCGCCTGAGGTTGCGGCGGATCGTGGTGGGCCAATCCAGATTTCGATAGGTTCGCCGTGGGGCATGGCGGTTACGCCGCAAGGCGCCCAACACGGTTTGACGCACCCGGTTTTCCAGCTGACGTCGGAGGTCCTCAGCCACTGAGCGGATGATCTCCCGCACCACCCCCTGCACCGCGTCAGGGATCTGGGATTTGAAGCGGAGCAGGGTGGTTACCAGCTGGATATCCGGCTCCAGGCGGGAGAGCACCTCGGGCTGCATGAGAAGCTGAGGGAGCCCAGTCCGCTCGAAGGCGTCCCGCTGAACCATGGCCAGGACTTCACCGGTGAAGAGGGCATGCATCAGGTCCAGCCAGCGGGGAAGATAGAGGGCCGGATCCTCCGTCCCCCCCAGTCGAGCCTGGTCCTCATAGACGAAAGCCAGCGCTCGATCGAGATCGACGATGGAGACATCCGGGGGGATATCCAGAAGGGAGGCATCCAGAGCCTCCAAGCGGAAGGCCGGATTCCTCTCCTCCGCCGATTTCCCCAACACCAGCCGCCAGCGCAGCAGGGCTTCCTCACGCTCCCTCATTCCCAGACCCCCCTTTGAGGATCTGCCGGGCGATCTTCTGCTTGATCGGATCGCTCCCATGGCGCCAGCGCGCCGCAAGGTATCGAGCGACCTCTCCGAAAGGCTGAAGCGCACGCTCATCGACAGCGCGGAGGAAGGGGAGCAGGAGACTGTCGCCCAGCTCCGCGGCCCGTCGGATGGCGTCGTCCCCAGGAGCGGCATATTTCAGCAACCGGGGGATGAGCCGATAGTCCATGGTTGCCTCGATGTGAAGAGCCCATAGATGGGGATCCAGGTCGGGGATGGATCGAAGCAGCTGGGTGACCCGTGGATGGGGAAGACGGGCCAGGAGCTCCATGCGGCGCTCGAGGGCGTGCCCCGTATGATGGATCTGGGTGACCACTTCCTCTATAAGAGGGCTATCCTCCGGCAGCTGCATGAGGTCGAAGCGGTAAAGACGGAGCAATTCCCGGAACGAAGATCGGCTCCAGCCTTCAGCGCAGCGGGCGCTGATAAAGGTTTCCAGGGGGACTTCGGGGGTGGGCAACGAGGGCGACATCCCCAGGACCTTCAGCCACCGCAGCAATGGCATGGAAGGCGGGCATTTCTTCAAATGGGATTCGATCCTTCGAGAGGGCACAATCCCCTCCTCGTGGAGCCGGAGGAGGATCTCCCACGCTCGAATACGGATCATCATGTTTCGGGCCCCAAGCATGCGCGTGAGGAAAGGAAGGGCTGAGATACCCAGCGCTTGCAACCGCTCACCGGCAGCCTGAGTCGTGATGGAATGGGAAAGGCCGATGAGGATCGGATCGAGGGGCTCATCCGGCTCCCAGCGCTCGATCTGATGGCGCACAAGAGGCACTGTAACGATCAACGGCGCATGGCCCTCCAGGAATGCCAGCCATAGTTCCTCAGGAACAGGATCCAGGTTCAGCCATGCACCCGGCGACGGGCGATGCGAAACGGATGTCTCCGGGAGGCGATGAAGGGGCATAGTCCGAAGGCCGATCTGGCGACTGACCTCCCACAGACGAACCAGCTCGTTCATTACAAACGCTTGCTCATCCTCATGGGCAAGGTTTGTATCCCTGACGGCCTCAATCCGCTCGGCGAGGGCTTCCCAGCCGAGGGCGCGGGCGGGCTCCGCCAGCTGGATCAGAGGCTCAAGCGCGCCGGGCGTATCCAGACCTAATGCGAGGGCATGTCGGATAGCCGAACGGAGTTCCTGGGCGATGGGGTGCATAGCCACTCCAGCGCATGCAACAGGCTTTCCACTTCTGATGGCTCAATCTCGACCGTTAGGGATCCCATCCATCGGTGGATGGGAGATGCTTCCTCAAGGAGGATCGACTGCAGATGGGCTATGAGGTAATCCCGGCTGCTCCTGCTGAGGGAACGAAAGGCGCGACGGAGCGCCGGCAGGATGCGGACGAATTGATCCCTTGGTATAGACATCAGGAATTCGTGGAGCTGAGCGACAAGGGGACGGGAGCGCGTTAACCCCGGGTTGGCGTCAAGGAGCCCCTCGATCAACTGAGCCCCTCGGAGGGGAGGATTGGCAGGAGATGTCTCACGCCGGATGATACGAAGGAGATCGGCCCGCTCCACCTCGTCTGCGTTGACCATCAACAGCCCTGCCCCGATCCCGCGCAGATAGGGATGCGTGAGCTCGGAGAGAACGATCTGATACAGAGATTGTCGCCACAGAGAGGCCTCCGGATCCGGGAGGCGCCGCGCCATCTCGTCTATCAGCTGCATTCCCTGGCCGACGGTTCGTGCCTCCTCGTCACCGCATTGAGCGCCTGTTAGCAGGCAGAAACAGGCACGATCGTAAAGGCGTTGGAGAAGGGGTTCAAAGACCTCTTTTCGCACGGAGCGAGAGGCGCCATATTCGATTAATGCAGCTACCCGATAGGCCGCTGTGGCCAGGGCCACGAAATCTCCTTCCTGAATGGAGGCCTCCTCCAGAGCAGCAAGGCCCTCCTCATAAAGCTCGGGGAGGTCACATAGGACCGCCTCAAAAACCGCCCGGCTCACCGACTCCAGATCCTGGTGAGCAGTCAGCTGCAGGCGGATCTGATAGCTGGCGACCTCCCGCAAGGTGTTCCCATATCGAACAGCCTCTGCGAGCGCGATGTCAATCACAGGCGTCCAGCCGACCTGCCAGTGTTCCCGCAGGTGCCCCAGATGGGCGAGGGTCCTGGCCTCGCCACCCACATAGCGCGCGAAAGGGATCCCGGCCGTGGCGACCCGATGCAGGAAAACAGACTGATGAACCGCATGGGGCTCGGCCAGGTTGAGCCGCAGGTCCGTCGGCTCATCCCGGATGGGAATCCCCAGCCGCTGAGCCAGCAGATAGAACTCCTCCTGCAAGGGGAGGCGCTGGCCGTGTGGGGGGACATGGCCGACCCGCTCGCCGATAAGCACCCGCCGGAGGGGTGCCTGGACCCGCATGGCGCTTCCGCGACCGAAGATCGTGATGCAGGCATCCCTTAGCTCGTCAACCCCGGGTTGGCTTTTGGTCCGCATCGAGGCCAGCACCATGGCCAAACGGAAAGCCTCGATCGCATCGGCCAGGGAGGCCAGATCTCCCTGATGCTGCATCTGCGCCACCAATCGAGTTAGCGCCACGCATGTTGCCATCTCCAGGGACCCATGCTCCCAGACATCCTGGTAGAACTGAGGTGCCCGATTGCCCGCCCCATATCCGGATTGCTCCGAGAGCCGAAGGAAGGAGAACGGGATAACGGCGAACTCCACTGGCGGGTTCTGGAGGAAGGGATGGTTCAGATCCGGGGGAACATGGAAATCCGGCCGGGCCATCGCCGCGCTGTGGGCCGCGCCGACGACCAGGAGGATCGCTTCGGGCGGGATCCCTTCCGCAATGACGCGCTCAACACAGTGCCACATGTAGGCATTCCGCAGGTCGTCCAGCTCGGAAGGAGTTCCCTCCCGGAGGACCAGTTCCCCCCATACCTGGAGCTGCTGGAGGAGGGTAGGGGTGTCCAGCCGCCCAGACTCGAACACCGCTTCCCACCACTCCTCGTGAGTGCGAAACCCCATCCGTCGGGCCACCCGCTCCCAGAGCGAAAGATCCGTGGGAGGCAGTGACGCATGGCGATCATCGGATAGGGAGAGGCCCAGCACGGCGCAGGCCGGGATGTCGCAGAAGCGGGCCGGGATGCCCATAGCCCGCGCCACCCGAAGGGCCACCAGTTCCGGAGAGTAGTCGCAGAATGGATAGAAACAAAACCGGGGGGGAAGGTCAGCGCGAGCCGTTTCCCCGCGGGGTTCCGGCTGTCGGTAGGCCATCAGGGCAATGGGTGCCACCACCTGGGGATCTGTGAGCAGATCGATCAAATGATTCGCATCGCTTGGCCCTTCCACCAGAACCCGCTGCGGGCGAACAGACCGGATCACGTGCTCCACAGCTCGCGCCAGCGCCGGGGAGTGATGGCGGATTGGAACTACATGAACTCCCCGCACGCGCACGGCGGGCGAACTTATAGAGTTCTGAGCAGTCGGCGGGCTTCCGCGATCTCCTTCCATACGCGCCCCCGGCGTTTGCGGGCGACTGTCTCGATATATTCGCCTAATACCTCCAGATCGCTCCGGTCCTCTTTGGCCACAGCGCCGATGAGCAGGCTCAGCAGATGTTCCCCTCGCACCCTGCCCTCTCCGAAATAGTGAGCCAGCAGGGCGCCTCCGAACAGCACGCTGATAGCTTCAGCGGTGCTCATCACTGTGGAAGGGCGCCGGACCTTCTGCTGACCATCCAGGGTCTGCCCCATCCGCAGCTCCTGGAACACCGTCGCCAGCGTCTCCAACAGATCATCGGAGAGCTTGAGAGGCAATCCCTGCTCCTCTAACATCTCCAGGGTGCGCTGGCGGATGACCTGGATCTCTTGCTGGAGGTCTGTCAGGACGGGCAGCTCCACAAAGTTGAAGCGTCGCTTGAGGGCGGAGGACATCTCATTGACGCCTCGATCACGGGTGTTGGCAGTGGCGATGATATTGAACCCTCGTCGGGCATATTCGATCCGTCCCAGCTCGGGGATAGCGATCGCCTTTTCAGAAAGGATGGAGATCAGGGCATCCTGAACCTCAGAGGCACAGCGGGTGATCTCCTCCAGCCGTGCGATCTGACCCTGACGCATCGCCGTGAGAACCGGACTGGGCACCAGAGCACGCTCGCTGGGGCCCTCCGTCACCAGGAGGGCGTAATTCCACGAGTATTTGATCTGATCCTCAGTGGTCCCGGCGGTGCCCTGGACGATTAGCTGGGAGGTGCCGCAGATCGCGGCGCTCAGGTGTTCAGACAGCCACGACTTGGCTGTTCCCGGCTCGCCGACCAGCAGTAAGGCCCGATCGCTGGCCAGCGTGGCGATGGCGATCTGCACCCGCTCCCGATCGCCGATATACTTCGGCCGGATCTGGAGCTCGGCGCTCCCAAGGATAAATACCTCCACCGCACGAGGGGAAAGCTGCCATCCAGATGGCCTGGACCATTGATCCCAGGCCTGGAGGCGCTCAAGCTCCTCCCGGCACCGCACCTCCGCAGGAACACGGATAATCGTAGGAAGGGCGGGGTGGTCCATAGAGCCTCCGGCCTCCAGGTTTCCCACGGCCTCTCACCAGGAATCGAGGACAAGGATAAATCTATGCCCGAGATCTGGCAATGGGGCTCCCTACTTATCGGATCTGAGGGAGCTTGCGCAGCACCTTCCACACCGGTAGAACCCTATTGCGATCATACGCCCGAGGCCAGAGAGGACAAAGCAGCGAATCACCGGTCTTCCGGTATCATGGAAACCGTATGCGCTGAAAATCCGAACGGAGCATACCTTCGATGGATCTCCGAAAAGCCCTTCTGGCCCTCCGCTTTGTGGGTCTGCGCACCGCGTTCCGAGCTGTGCGCGCGGCCCGGGAAAGAGATCGATGGGAAGGCAAAACGACGTCAGCGGTCCCCACAGCCTGGCAGACCGTGAAGCCCCTGGAAACGATGAAACCGCTTCCAGACGGCGCTCACTTCGCCGGGCCGGATGCGGAGCTGGAGATCCGCTTTCTGGCCCCGGAGGTCGTCCGCCTCACCTGGACTCCCGGCGTCCCCCCGCCGCCTTACGCGGTGGTCCGGGAGCGCCTGACAGAGGTATCTGTCTCCCATGAGAGGCAAACGGATGGATGGTCCCTGGAAAGCACGGCGATGCGCCTGGAGGTCCGGACGGATGGGTGGATCCGCTTTCGCGATCCTTCGGGAACGATCTGGCGGGAGGAGGAACCGCCCGCGCGTGCCGGGGACGCGTGGCGCCATCGAATCCGGCTCGGCCCGGAGGAGCGGATCTACGGCCTGGGGGAGCGTGCCGCTCCCCTGAACCGGCGGGGCCGGACCTACCGTATGTGGAACCGCGATCCCGGCGGAAGCTACGGCCCCGGGATGGACCCCCTTTACCTGAGCATTCCCCTCTGGCTCAGCCTGCGCCCCGAGGGAGGCTACCTGGTCTTCTATGAGAACCCCTTTGAGGCGATCTTCGATCTGGGGGCGACGGAGCCGGATATCGCCTGCCTGACGTTCACCGGGGGAGCATTGCGCTATTTCATCTGCATGGGGCCTCCGGACCAGGCGCTGGCGCGTTACACCGCCCTCACCGGACGCCCACCCATGCCACCTCGCTGGGCTCTGGGCTTCCACCAGTCCCGCTGGAGCTACGAGAGCGCCGACGAAGTGCGGGCGGTGGTTCAGGGGTTCCGGGATCACGACCTCCCACTCCATGCCATCCACCTGGACATCGATTACATGGACGGTTACCGGGTGTTCACCGTGGATCGCCGACGGTTCCCCGATCTTCCCGGATTGATCCGCGAACTGGAAGGGCAGGGGATTCGAACCGTTGTGATCCTGGATCCCGGGGTGAAAATCGATCCGGGTTATTCCGTATATCAGGAAGGGATGGCCCGGGGCGCGTTCTGTCGTCTGCCGGATGGGAAAGTCTACCGCGGGCTGGTATGGCCGGGCTGGTGCGCCTTCCCCGATTTCACCGATCCGGCGGTCCGCGAGTGGTGGGGCAGCCATTATCGTCCTTTCGTTGAGATGGGCGTCGCCGGCTTCTGGCATGACATGAACGAGCCCACGACGTTCGTCGCGTGGGGGGAGCCCACATTTCCCCGTGTTGTGCGCCATGCCATGGAGGGACGGGGAGGGGATCATCGGGAGGCCCATAACCTTTACGGCCTGCTCATGAACCGTGCGGCGTGGGAGGCGTTGCGGCAGCTGCATCCGGAGCGGCGCCCTTTTCTCCTCACCCGCTCCGGCTGGGCGGGGATGCAGCGTTACGCGTGGAACTGGACAGGGGATACGGAAAGCACCTGGGCGGCGCTACGCCAGACCATCTCCACAGTCCTCGGCCTGGGCCTCTCCGGTGTCCCGTATACCGGCCCTGATATCGGGGGGTTCAGCGGGGCGCCGACGGCGGAGCTCTTCGTCCGCTGGTTTCAGGCGGCGACATTCATGCCCTTGTTCCGAAACCATGCGGCGAAGGGCACGCCCCAGCGTGAGCCCTGGGTCTTCGGCGAGCCGGCCCTTTCGATCATCCGGGAATTCCTCCGCCTGCGCGTCCGCCTGCTGCCGTATCTTTACACTCTGGCCTGGGAGACAGCACAGACCGGAGCGCCGCTCATGCGCCCGCTCTTCTGGCTGGATCCGAAAGATCCAGCCCTCTGGGAGATTGAGGACGCATTTCTCCTGGGCTCATCGCTGCTGGTGGCGCCGGTGATGGAGGAGGGAGCGCGTTCACGGAAGGTGTTTCTTCCTGGCGGGGAGTGGTATGACTTCTGGAGCGATCAGCGCTTCACGGGCCCCGGGGTTATAGAGGTGGAAGCCCCCCTGGAGCGCATCCCGGTCTTCGTCCGCGCGGGAAGCATCCTGCCGATGGCGGAGGACGGGCTCACCCTGCACCTGTATGGGCCATCCGAGGGGGAAGGGGAGGGGAGCCTCTATCAGGACGCCGGGGATGGCTTCGGCCCCTATCGGGTGGATCGGTTCCACGGGTGGCGGGAGGAAGGCGTGCTGCGCATCCGCCGCACATGGGAAGGGGATCTTCCATGGCCGGAGGAGGGGCTTCGGTTTCAGATCCACGGATTCATCCCGACCCGTGCGGTCGTGGATGGGCGCTCTGTTCCGGTGAAGGGGCAAACGCTGATCGTTCCTCCCTTTGAGGAGCTGATCGTGGAGATCGAATCCGCCTGAATGAAGCTGCGCGTCGATTAAAATCGGCCTCGTGAGGCGCTGGCCTCTTGCGCCGATTGAAATCGGCCTTGCGGGACGCTTCGCGCCGAACGTCGGCCGAAGGCCCCCAGGGTCGAATTCATTCGACATGCATATGCGCCAGCGTGGAAATCCTCCCGGCCGGCCTTCAGGGCAGGATCGCTGCAAACGGTCGTCCTTCCGCCTCCTGAGCGGAAACGGGAAAATATAACCCGGTTCGTTCGCGGGGCCTTCCCGTTTTCCATTCGCGCCGTTATTCCATCCGGGTTTGGATTCGATCGGGAAGGGGAGGGGGCTCGTCTCGCTCCCTGCCCCCCTGGATCTCAGGAGCGTGCGCCCTATCCTTCACACATCACGGAGGCAAATGGGATGCGATGGGGAATCCGGGAACGACGCTTGCGGGAGGCGCTGGTGGAGATCGGGGCCCGGCTATACGCCCGCGGCCTGGTCTCCGCAAACGATGGGAACTTCTCGGTCCGTCTGGATGAAAGGCGCATCCTGATCACCCCTCGCGGGCGGAGCAAAGGGCATTTACGCCCTGAGGATCTCGTGGTCATCGATCGGGAAGGTCGTGTGATCCAGCCCGGGCGCGGCATGGCCATGCCCTCCTCGGAGTGGCCTATGCATGTGGAAGCTTACCGGCAGCGTCCGGATGCCGGCGCGGTCCTTCACGCGCATCCTCCCTTCACGGTAGCGCTCACCGTGGCGGGCGTGCCCTTTCCCTCAGAGGTCCTGCCCGAAGTCGTGATGACCGTAGGGAAGGTGCCGACCGCCCGGCTGGCGGTGCCCAGCTCCGAGGATGACGCCCTGGCCATCCGGGAGTGGATCCGGGAGCATGACGCGGTGCTGTTGCCCCACCACGGGGTGGTAACCGTGGGGCGGACCGTGGAGGAGGCATGGGTGATCCTGGAGCGGATTGAGTATGCGGCGAAAGTCTATCTGCTGAGCCGGATGCTGGGGGAGGCCCGGCCGCTGCCCCCGGAGTTCCTGGCCGCCCTGGCGACGTCGGGCTAACCCTTTCGCTCATACGGGCATACGAGGCACAGGGATTCCTGATCGCTGGCTATCATGATCAGGGATTACGCAAGCGGGTCTCCTGCAAGAGGAAGAGCCATCCCGTTCCCCCCGGGCTCAAGCTCAACGGCGCAAGGCCTATGATAAAATCAAGCGGGGAGGTTCTGGATGGGGTTTACGGTTCGGGATTTTAACGATCTGATTCGTCTGCTGGACCGGCACCCGGAGTGGGTGGAGGCCCTGCGTCAGCGTCTGCTGACCCGGGAGCTGCTGACGTCCCCCCGGACCCTTGCTCCCGCGGAACACAAACCCTCATGAGAGAATCCCCACAGCCTATCAGCACACATCACATTTTGCAAAACTTAATTTAAGAGAGGTAATATATGAGCAAAAATCGTCTTTTATCTGGAATTATCTCAGAAAATGTTCTTTTCAAGCCCAAAGAGGCTGCGCGACTGCTGGGGGTGACGGAACGCTGTCTACGCGGGTGGGCCCGGTCCGGCAAGATTGTGGCTGTTCGAACTGCCGGTGGACATTATCGATATCCGCTGGAGTCGATTCTGAAGGCATTGCGAGATCAGAGGGGTTCAAATCCCACGGACCGCAGTGTTGCTTTATATGCGCGGGGTCTTCGGTATAGACAGATCCAGGAGCAACTCCGTGTGCTACGGCAGGTTGCATTGGAGATAGGCTATCAGGTGATCTACGAGGAATACGATCTACAGCGCGGTCACCAGCTGGGGGCCGGGCTTCAGCGTCTTCTGCTGCTGGCCCGGGAGCAAGCATTTCGGGCGGTGCTGGTGACCTCCTACAGCCGGCTGGGGTGGCTGGGGGCAGCGGATCCACGCTTTTTTCATCTGATGTTTGCGCTCTTCGGAGTGCAACTCATACCCCTCTCGCCCTTTGAGGAATCGGTGGGACCGGAAGAGCTGCTGGAGGATTTTCATTCTCTGCATCAGGTTCTTGGCGGACATCTGAGTCCGAAGGGGAGACGGGCGAACAAGAAGATCCTGAGAGCGCTCGAGCGGATCCGGGCGGGCTATCCGTCCGAGGAGGATGGGGGGCCTTGAGGGGATGGCAGAGGGGGGATGGTGCGCTCCTTATGATTTGTATAAGGTATGTTAAACAAATCAAAATGCGTCGGGCCCGGATGCCCCCGGTTTGCCTGCCCCCTCCCGATCGGCTTACAATAAAGCCAGCGATCGCTCCGGGGATTCCCTGGAGGCCTTCGAGCTGGAGACCATGGCCCACGATCGAATCGGACGGCCATGGTCGTTTGCGGATTTTTGCGGGCCAGAGGAGGCACAACCGTGGAAGAAACCTTCGAGGGCCGATGGTTCACCTACCCTCCCCTTCGAAACGCGCTGATCGCCGGTCTGCTCGCCGGGCTGGCCTTCGCCCTCGGCCATCTGGAGTGGATCCCACCCACAGGGGAGATCGTGCTGTATATGATCGCGATCCCCCTGGGCGGCTTTCACTGGTCGCGGGAAGGCCTGGAGAAACTGATCAGGCACCGGGAAGTGGACATCGAGCTGCTCATGCTGGCCGCCACGATCGGCGCCGCCGCCCTCGGCCTCTGGGATGAGGCGGCCGCCCTGGTCTTCCTCTACGGCACAGCCGAGGGCCTGGAGGAGCTCGTTTACGCCCGGACCCGGGCCTCGATCCGAAAGCTGCTGGATCTGACCCCGAAAGAGGCCTGTGTGCTCCGGAACGGCCAGGAGCAGATCATCTCTGCCCAGGACCTGCGGGTTGGGGACATCTTCCTCGTCCGCCCCGGTGAGTCGATCCCCACCGATGGCCTCATCCTGGAGGGACGCTCCACGGTGAACGAGGCCCCGGTGACCGGCGAATCGATCCCGGTGGAGAAGAAAGCCGGGATGCCGGTCTTCGCCGGAACGATCAATCTGGAAGGGATGCTCAAAGTTCAGGCCACGGCCACCTTCGAAAACAACACGCTGGCCCGGATCATCCACCTGGTGGAGGAGGCCCAGGAACGGAAGGGCCAGACGCAGCTCTTCATCGAGCGCTTCGGGCGCGTGTATTCCCCCGCGGTTCTCCTGAGCGCCACGCTGATGGTGCTCCTCCCTGCCCTTCTGGGTGCTCCCCTTCGCGACTGGGCGATCCGGGCAGTGACCCTGGTGGTCGCGGCAGCCCCATGCGCTCTCGTGATGTCCACGCCGGTCGCCATCGCGGCCGGCATCGGCCGGGCGGGGCTTCGCGGCGTGCTGATCAAAGGCGGCATCCACCTGGAGAACCTGGGCCGGATCCGCGGGGTGGCCTTCGATAAGACCGGGACGCTGACCCGGGGCGAGCCGGCGGTCACCGATGTCCTCGCTCTGCATGGCGACGAACGGGAAGTGCTCCGCCTGGCGTTCAGCGTGGAACGCTACTCGGAACACCCGCTGGCCCGGGCGATTGTGCGGAAGGCCGAGGAGATGGGCATCCGCAACGAGGAGGTCGAGGAGGTCCAGGAGTTCTCCACCATCGCCGGTTATGGAGCGATGGCGCGAGCGGGCGATCAAAGGATCTATGTCGGCAAGCCCGGCCTGTTCCGGAAGCTGGGCCTGGAGGTGGATCCCAACGCCCTCCCCGGCGGGTTCCAGGAAGCGGGAAAGACGCTGGTGCTGGTGGGAACGGAGACCGGCCTGAAAGGCGTAATCGCCATGCAGGATATGATCCGACCGCAGGCGCGGGAGGCCATCCAGGAGCTCCACCGGATGGGGGTGAAAGTGGCGATGCTGACCGGAGACCGGGAGGCGACGGCCCGGGCCATTGCGGCGGAGATGGGCATCGATGAGGTGAAGGCCGATCTCAAGCCCGAAGACAAGGTGAAGGCCATCCGGGAGCTGGAGCGGAAGATCGGGCCGGTGGCCATGGTGGGCGATGGGATCAATGACGCCCCGGCGCTGGCCCAGGCCACGGTGGGCATCGCCATGGGCGTTGCGGGCACGGATGCGGCCATTGAAGCGGCCGACGTCGCCCTGATGGCCGATGATCTGCGCCAGGTGGCCTTCGCGATCCGGCTGGGCCGGAAAGCGCGGCGGATCATCATGCAGAACATCGCCTTCTCCATACTGGTCCTCGCCGTGCTGATCCCGCTGACCGTCGCCGGGCAGATCTCTGTGACCCTTGCCGTCCTGGCCCATGAAATCTCCGAGCTCCTGGCGGTCGCCAACGGCCTCCGGGCGGCGCGGGTCTGAGCATGAAGAACGCTTCCACAGAGGGGGATCGATGACCGAGGCGCTGGGCCTGCGCAGCGCGGTGCTGGCCTTTCTGGAGAGCCTGGCCATTCGATACGGCCGGCGCCCCCGCACGATCCAGACGTATCGAACCGCTCTCCAGCGTTTCCTGGAGTATCTATCGGCGCTGGATGTGGATCCCGATCAGCGGACGACGGCGGATCTGGACCCCGGGATCGTGCGGGATTTCATCACCTATCTGGAGGGGCGATACCGGGAGGAAGGCCGGACGCTGCCGGCAGCCACCCGCCAGACCTATCTGGCGGCCCTGGTGGGCTGGGTGAATTTCCTTCTGGATGAGGGCCTGTGGGAGCTGCCGCCTGAGGAAGCCCGCCGGCTGGTGCGGGAGTTGCGGTCGCAACGGGGGCGACCCTCCCCTCCCCTGCCCCGGCTCCCCCGGGAGGAGATCCTGGAGGCCCTGATCCAGGCCGCCCGTTCCCGGCCGCCCGCCCGCTCCCGTGGGAAGGAGCTGCTCCGCCTCCGGGATCTCGCGATGCTCCTGGTCCTGCGCAGCAGTGGGATCCGGGTGGGCGAGCTGGTGGCCCTCCGGCGGGGCGATTTCGACCCCGCCCAGGGGATCCTGTGGGTGCGTCACGGGAAAGGCGGGAAGGAGCGGCTGGCGTTCCTGGATCGGGCGGCGGCCCAGGCCCTTCAGGCCTATCTGCAGGCCCGGGATGCCGGGGCGCGGGGCAAGGCGGTGGATCACCGGCCGCTGTTCGCCCGGCATGATCGGGGCGCGGGGGATGTCGTGCGACCCCTGACCCCGGAGGGGGTCCGGCGGGCACTGATGACGCTGGCCCGGGAGGCCGGCCTGGAGGAAGCCCTCACGCCGCATCAATTTCGCCATTATTTCGCCACGCGGATCCTGGAGGCCACGGGGGATCTGGCCGCGGTTCAGGATCTGCTGGGACATGCCTCCCCGACCACCACCCGCCGCTACGCCCGGGTCTCCCCGAAGCGGCTCCGTGCGGTCCACCGCCAGGCCTTCGAAGGGTCGGAGCCGGATCCACGCTGAGCACGGCCTGGCCCCGCTGACCCGCCTCGAGGTGCCGACAACGTATCCTGATTCGGAAAGGAGGAGCTCCAGATGTCCTCTCGAACCCTCTCTTACGGCAAATGTTTCCTCTGCGGCGAGACGCTCGCCAAAAGCGCCGTCGGCCGCCACCTGGCGAAGTGCGTGCCTGCCCATGAAAAAGTGGGCAGGGGCCGGCCCGCGCGCCTCTTCCACCTGCGGGTGGAAGGCCGCTACGCCCCTGCATACTGGCTGCATCTTGAAATCCCCGCCAGCGCCACACTCCTCGACCTGGACGATTTCCTGCGCGCGATCTGGCTGGAATGCTGCGACCACCTGAGCGCCTTCACCATCCGGAACGTGCGCTACGAACGCGACACCGGCATGGTGGATGCGATGTGGAAGGACATCTTCGGCTCCCCATGGCCGATCGCCAGCATGAAGGTCAAACTGCACCAGGTGCTCTCGGTCGGAGATCGGTTCACCCACGAATACGACTACGGCACGACCACCGAGCTCCAGCTGAAGGTGATCAGCGAGCGGATGGGATTCGCGCCGAAGGGAGAGATCCGCCTGCTGGCGCGCAACTACGCCCCCGACCTGCGCTGCGAAGTCTGCGGCAGGCCGGCGGAGGTCCTGTATGTCTTTGAATATCCATACGAGTCTTATTGTGAGGAACACGGCCTGGAAAAACATGGCGATGAGGGCCTGATGCCCATCGTCAACTCGCCGCGCGTGGGCGTATGTGGCTACACGGGTCCCTTCGATGAGTCCCTGCGCTTCGAGGAGAGGATACCGGTCGGCAAAGGATGACGGGAGATTTCGGCCTCCGGAAACCGCTGGCCGAACAGGTTTGCATGACTTCCGTTTTCGGGTCAAAATGAACATGGCCTGAAAAACTTCCAGGGGGTGACGCATGGCTGAGGCGCGGAAGCGATGGCCGGAGGAGGCACGGACGCATCTGCGAGCGGCTTCCCGGGAGCTCCGGGAGGCCATGAAGGCGATGCTCCCGGAGGGCTTCTGGCGGCATCTGCGCGCCGCACGCCGGGAAACCCTGCTGGCATTGCGCACGGCCCTGGACGCGTGGCTGGAAGAGGAAGAGAAGACACAGACCGGCCCCCGACCCTCCTGAATCCGGGAATCCCAGATGAGAGAGCTCCTGGACTTCACGGGCCGCCGGATCCGTCTGACCGCGGAGCGCTGGTCTCATATCCAGGAACACCCGGAGATGCGAGGACAGGAGGATCGAATCGCTGAGACCCTCCGGGAGCCAGATGTGGTCATCCTCAGCCGCCGGGATCCATCTGTTATTCTCTATCACAAATTCTTCGAGTCTACGTCAGTTAGCTCTAAATATTTAATGGTGGCGGTCAAGATTCTTCATGAAGACGCTTTTGTGATCACTGCTTTCTTCACGAATCAAATAAAGAAAGGAGAACAATTATGGCCATGATGCGACTCTGGTATGATCGAGAGGCGGACTTCATGGAAATCATATTTGAAGATAAACCTGGATACTTCCGGGAACTGGATGAGGATTTGTTTGAGCGTGTGGATGAGGACGGCCGGTTGATTGGATATGCGATCTTTAACATGACCCGGCATGAGCGCCAGACCCTGAAAATCCCGGTTCCGACGGTTTCGAATGCCTCCTGATCGGGTGGATATCCATGTTGTTCACCCGCGCCGTCGCAACGGGCGAAGCCCCCACAACAGCCACAACCCGCCGATCCCGAACAGCGCCCCGGCCAGCACAGGCTGCTGATTCGCGAACGCGAATAGCGCCAGCAGCACCCAGACGAACCCGGTGATCTGCCAGACCAGCCGCTGAAACCCCTCCGCGATCAAAGCCAGCGTCTCCCGGGCCTCCGGGAACGTCACCTCCCAGCGGATCTCCCCGGCCAGGGAACGCTCGAGGAAGCGCCCCAGATCCCCGGGGATTCGCAGAAGCGGGCGCAGGATCTCGAGAGCCAGCTCGGCGAGAGACGGTGCCTCCTCTTCCAGCAGGCGACGGGCGAAGGGTTCCGCCTCGGTGAAGACGTTGAACCCCGGATCCAGACGGGTGACCAGACCCGCCAGGATCCCCAGGGTGCGCCCCAGGAGAAGGAATTCCTGGGGGATTTGAAAAGGAAAGCGCTGGAGAAGCTCCCGGAACTCCAGGAATAACGCCTCCACCTCCGCCAGCGACCATTCCCGCAACTGCGCCATGGAAAGGCCCCATATGTGGCTGAGCAGGCGTTCCACCGCCTGAGCGATCGCCTCCAGATCCGCTTCCGGCAACAGGAATCCCATGGCATGCATGGCCCGGACGATCCGCCACGCGTCCCGGGTTCCCAGACCGATGGCGGCCTCCCGCAACCAGCGGCGGGCCTCTGGCGCGATCCGCCCCACCATGCCGAAGTCCACAAAGGTCAGCCGGAAGGGGCGACCCTCATCGGCGGTCGCCTCGCCGTCAAGGGGTTCGACAAAGAGATTGCCCGGATGGGGATCTGCATGGAAAAAGCCATCGTAGAAGACCTGCCGCAGATAGGTCTGGTAGAGCCGCCGGGCGACGGCCGTCCGGGAGATGCCCGCGGCTTCTATGGCGGCGAGATCCGTGATCTTGATCGCCGTCACATCTTCCAGGACCAGCACCCGCCGCCGGATATGGGACCAGAACGGCCGCGGGATGCGGACGCCCGGATCGTCCGCGAAGTTCCGGGCGAACTGCTCCGCATGCCGGGCCTCCGCCACGTAATCCAGTTCCATCCACAGCGTGCGAGCGAACTCCTGCAACAGACGGTCCAGATGGACCCGCCGGCGCAGGGGCGGATAAAGGGAAAGGATCCGCGCGACGGCGGTCAGGGCGGCCAGATCAGCGGCGAGCAGCCGCTCGATGCCCGGGCGCTGCACCTTCACCATCACCGGTGTCCCATCCGGAAGCCATGCCCGATGGACCTGCCCCAGGGAGGCCCCAGCGGTGGCCACGGGCTCAAAGGCCCGGAAGGCGGCCTCCACGGGTTGCCCCAGTTCCCTCTCGAGCAGGGGGCGGATCCGCTCGAAAGGCTCCGCTGGCACCTCATCCTGGAGCTGGGCCAGCTCCTCGGTGACGAAATCCGGCAGCAGATCCACCCGCGCGCTCAGGAACTGGCCCAGCTTGATCAGCGCACCGCCCAGCCGCACCGCCAGATCCCGGAACGCCGCTGCCCAACCCCGATAGCGCCGGGGCGCGGTCTCTCGCACCCACGCCGGGCGCAGCCGTCGCAGGAGAAGTTCCCACACCATGACATGCACCAGCAATCGAAGGGCGAAACCCAGCACCCGAAAGAACCGCACATATCCCATGGGGATCCCTCGCCTCCGGGCGTTCCACACCCCTGAATTCTGGCCCAGCGGAAGAACCCCAGGCAAACCTGTCTGATAGAAAATAAGGGGTAGCGGGGCGGTCGGTGAAGCGGCCCGCCCTGCGATCTCCTAACCCCTCCGGGAGCCCTGTATGGAGATTCCTGTTCCATCCGCCCGTCTTTATCTGAAGCCGGAGCACGACCGGCCGGTCCGTCGTCATCACCCCTGGATCTTCTCGGGAGCCCTGGGCCGCCTGGAGGGTCCGGTGGAGGATGGCGGCCTGGTGGAGGTCTTCGCCTTCGAGGGCGAATGGCTCGCCCGGGGCTATCTCAACCGGCGCTCCCAGATCCTGGTCCGCCTGCTCACCTGGGATCCCCAGGAGGCGATCGATGCGTCCTTCTGGCGGCAGCGCCTGGAGCGGGCGGCCCGGGCCCGCCAGGCGCTCCGCCTGGAGGAGCGGACCACCGCCTATCGCCTGGTTTTCGCCGAGAGCGACGGGCTGCCCGGGCTCATCATCGACCGTTACAACGATTTCCTGGTTCTCCAGTCCCTCACGATGGGGATCGAACGCTGGAAACCCTTCCTCGTCCGCTTGCTCCAGGAGCTGTTCCAGCCCCGGGGGATCTACGAGCGAAGCGACGTGGACGTGCGGGAGAAGGAAGGGCTGCCGCCCCGATGCGGGCTCCTGACGGGCGAGGCCCCGCCGGATCGGCTGGTCATCTCCGAGCATGGGCTTCGCTTCTACGTGGATCTGCGACGGGGGCACAAGACCGGCTTCTATCTGGATCAGCGGGAGAACCGTCACCGGGCGGCTGCCTATCTCAACGGCGCGGAGGAAGTCCTCAACGCCTTCTCCTACACCGGCGCCTTCGCCGTCTATGCCCTGGCCGCTGGAGCCCGGCAGGTGGTGAATGTGGATACCTCCGGGGAAGCGCTGCAGCTGGCCCTCGAGAATGCCCGGCTGAACGGCTTCGATCCGGGACGGGTGGAAAACGTGGAGGGGGACGCCTTTCAGGTGCTGCGACGCTTCGTCGCTGCCGGGCGGCGGTTCGATGCCGTGATCCTGGACCCTCCGAAGTTCGCCTACGCTCAGGCTCACCTGAACCGCGCGGCCCGCGGTTACAAGGACATCAATCTCCAGGCCCTGCGCCTGATCCGGCCCGGCGGTCTGCTGATCACCTTCTCGTGCTCCGGCCTGGTTTCCCCGGAGCTCTTTCAGAAGATCGTCTTCGCCGCCGCCGAGGACGCGGGGCGGGAGGTCCAGATCCTGGAGAAGCTCTCCCAGGGCCCGGATCACCCCATCCGCCTTTCCTTCCCTGAATCCGAATATCTCAAAGGCCTGATCTGCCGGGTCTGGTGAAGCGCCCGGGCCACGTCATGCCGCGCCATGCGGAGCCTTCCGGTATAAAATGGGAACAGCAACGATGGAGAAGGGAGGCCGGGATGGGTGTGGCGCTTCCCCTGCGCCGGTTCACGGTGGAGGAATATCACCGGCTGGCCGAGGCTGGTATTCTCACCGAAGACGATCGCGTGGAGCTCATCGAAGGAGAACTGGTGAAAATGAGTCCCATCGGCAGCCGGCACGCCGCCTGTGTTCGCCGCCTCGCGGACTGGTTCTTCACACATCATGGCCATCGCTTCTTGGTGAGCGTCCAGGATCCGATCTCCCTCGGCCCCTATTCGGAGCCGCAGCCGGATCTGGCGCTGTTGCGGCCGCGGGCGGATTTCTACGCCTCGGCCCACCCCGGGCCTTCGGATGTGCTGCTGGTCATCGAGGTGGCGGAGTCCTCCGCCGATTACGACCGGGAGCACAAGCTCCCCCTCTACGGCCGGGCGGGCATCCCGGAAGCCTGGGTGGTGGATCTGAGCCGGGGGGAAGTGGTGGTGGGGCGGGATCCCTCCCCCGAAGGCTACCGGACGGTCCGGATCGCCCGGCGGGGCGAAACCCTCTCCCCCCTCGCCTTCCCCGACCTCGCCCTCCCCGTTGAGGAGATCCTGGGAGGAGGCGCGGAATGATCCCATCGGTGATGGTCCGCAAGTTCACGGTGGAAGAATATCATCGGCTGGCGAAGGCGGGTATCCTCACCGAAGACGATCGCGTGGAGCTCATCGAAGGAGTCTTGTTTCAGATGCCTCCCATCGGCAGCGCGCACGCTGGAAGCGTCGATCGCCTGACCATGCGGCTGGCGCCCGCCCTCCAGGGGCGGTGCATCGTTCGCGTGCAAAGCCCCATCCGTCTGGGTCCTTATTCGGAGCCGCAGCCGGATCTCACGCTGTTGCGGCCGCGGGCGGATTTCTATGCCTCCGCCCACCCCGGGCCTTCGGATGTGCTGCTGGTCATCGAGGTGGCGGAGTCCTCCGCCGACTACGACCGGGAGCACAAGCTCCCCCTCTACGGTCAGGCGGGCATCCCGGAAGCCTGGGTGGTGGATCTGGCCCGGGGGGAAGTGGTGGTGGGGCGGGATCCCTCCCCCGAAGGCTACCGGACGGTCCGGATCGCCCGGCGGGGCGAAACCCTCTCCCCCCTCGCCTTCCCCGACCTCGCCCTCCCCGTTGAGGAGATCCTGGGGTAAGCGGATGGCGGATCACACGCGGTGGACGGTGATCCGGCGGAGTGCTTCCAGGAACCGATCGATCTCCTCCAGTGTGTTGTAATGCAGCGCGCCCACGCGCACCAGTCCCCCCTGCCCTTCCACGCCGAGACGCTCCGTCACTCCCAGCGCGTAGAAATTCCCATCCCACCCATAGATCCCCTCCCGCCCCAGCGCCTCCGCGATCTCCCGGGGATGCCGGCCGCGAATCCGGAAAGAGACGGTGGGCACCCGCTCCGCCCAGCGGGCCATCGTGCGGATGCCGTAGATGGTGAGGCCGGGGATCTCCTCCAGTCCTTCCAGCAGCCGCGCACACAGCGCCCGCTCATGTTCCCGGATTTTCTCCATAGCGGCGCGGATCGCGGCGCGTCGGGAGGGATCCGCTGGACTTCCGAAGCGTCGGCCGATATCCGCCAGATAGTCGATGGCGGCGATCAGCCCGGCCAGCCCCTCATGGTTTTGCGTTCCCGTTTCAAAGGCCTCAGGCGGATGATCCGGCGCCGGGCGCACTTTATAAGGGCGGAGCGCCATCAGCCGATCCCTTCGGCCGTAAAGGATCCCCACATGGGGACCGAAGAACTTGTAGGCGGAGCAGACCAGGAAGTCGCAGCCCAGCTCCTGCACATCGATCAAGAGATGAGGCGCGGCGTGCACCGCGTCCACGTAGACCCAGGCACCGGCCGCATGGGCCATCTCGATGATGCGGCGCACCGGGTTCACGGTGCCCAGGGCATTGGAAGCATAGCCCACAGCCACCAGGCGGGTGCGCTCGGAGAGCGCCCGGGCCAGCCCCTCCAGATCCAGCGTGCCGTCTTCCGGGTGGAAATCCACCCAGCGGATGATCGCGCCGCGTTCCTCCAGGGCCAGCCAGGGCGCGACGTTGGCATCGTGATCCAGCCGGGTGACCACGATCTCGTCCCCGGGGCGCAGCGTCCGACCGATCGCCCGGCTGATCTGGAAGGTCAGCGTGGTCATGTTTGGGCCGAAGACGATCTCCTCCGGCGAGGCGCCCACCAGATCCGCAGCAGCCTCCCGGGCCCCGGCGATCAGCGCATCGACCCGTCGGCTGGTGGGGAAGGCCCCGTGAGTGTTGGCGTTCGCTTCCACCATCGCCCGGGCCATCGCCTCGATCACGCGCCGGGGCACCTGGGATCCCCCCGGCCCATCCAGGAACACCGGGATCTTCCCCTCGATCTCCTCCCCGAGGGCGGGGAACTCCTTCCGGATCTCCCACACCCATTCCGCAGTGGTCATCTCGGGACCTCCTTATGGGAATTGATCCTCGGGCTTCGAGAACAGTGGTCCTGCATCGCCTACGAGCCCGGAGGGCCTCCGTCAAAGGGCCCTTGCCGGAGGAGGCCCTGGATCAGCAGTTCCAGCCGCCCGAGGGCCCGAATGGGAAAGATGAGCTGGCCCAGCCAGAGATCCTCGAGAGGAACCGGCCCCATGTGCGGCACATCGCCAAACCCATAGCGGGCCAGCAGGATCAGGTTCCAGGCCACAGCGACCCCGCTGAGGGCGAGAACCGGCCGCATCCCCCAGCGGGCCCGCGCGGCCTCGTAAAGCGCAGTGAGCCCGAGGGCGAACCCCGCGAACAAACCGGTCAGCAGCCGCGGTCCGAAAGCCGCCGCTCCGGACCAGGCGCTCCACGAGCCGACGATATAGATCTGGGCGCCGGTTTGCGCCAGGATGAAATGGGCCCATCGGGGACAGGCGCGCCGGAGCGGCCCGATCAGGCCCAGCAGCGCGAAGGCGGCGATGGGGGTCCAGAGGAAAAGCCCCCGGTTTGTGGAGAACAACACCTCCAGCAGGTGCGGGGCGCGCCCGTCGAAGGATCCCGCCCCCGCGATCCCGTAGGGATTTCCCACCACCCACTGCCCGAACACCACCCGCCAGACGATCATCTGGGGCAGGAAGCCGACCCCCGCCCCGATCCCCAGGGCCGCCAGCCGGGAAAGCCCTTCGCGGGGCGCCCGGCGAAGCCTCGCCAGATCCTCCAGCGCCGGCCAGATCAGCAAAGAGGCGTTCTGATAGCGAACGGTGGCCGCCAGCCCGCCGATCAGCCCCAGCCGCAGCCGGGCCCCACCGGTAGGCGTGTTCGTCCGGGCCCATTCCCACAAAAACACGGCGTTCACAAAGAAGTCCACCGCGTGGGCCATAAAGGGATGAGCGGACATATAGAACACCAGCGGCGAGGCCAGCCATGCTGTCAGCACCCCTCCCAGGGCGCAGGCCGGCGAAGCGATCCGGCGGGCCATCATCCGGAGCAGCTCCAGGCCGATGAGCGCATAGAGGGCGGACCCCAGCGCGCTCATGATCCGATAGGGCGCGCTGTAGCCATCGGGCTCCCAGGGGATCCCCAGGGCGTTCCCCAGGTGGACGATGAGGTGAGCGGTCATGAAGAACGGTGACCATAGCAGCGCCGGTCCAACCGGCCATTCGTTGATCCGATATCCGGTGGGCGACCGCCCACGCTCTTTCCCATATCCGAAGTGAGCGAATTCCTCGCTGACGTCCAGGCTGTGGCGAATCACGGCCGCGCGCAGCCAGGCGTAATACGCGACGGTATCCATCCCATGCAGCTGCGGGCGAAAAAGGAGCAGGAGGATCCCAAGCCAGACGCCGGCGAGAATGGCCCGATGATGGCTCTCCTTCATGGGGCTCGCCTCCTCCCGATCTCCCGGGCCAGCAGGATCCACAGCCCCAGCGCGCCCAGCGTCCCCAGATCCAGCAGAGGCGTCCACCCGACGAAGGCATGCCAGGCCAGCCCCCAGAGGGCAACCGCGCCGGCGCTAACCGCCAGGGTGGCATTCCAGATCCGGGAACGTTGGCCAGCCTGGCGGAGCAGCGCCCCGAGAGCCAGGCTGAGCATAACGCCGTGATGATACCATGTGCCTGGGTTGACCAGAAAGACGGCGGCCGTCACCCACGCCGCCCGGTCCTCCAGGGGTTCCCGGGGCGTTCCGGGCCGGCCCAGGCCGGCCAGGGTGAGGAGAACGATTGCCCCGGCCAGGGCCCCGCCGATCCATCGGGCTGCCGCTGGCGCATCGATCGGCGCGAATCCGTAGGGATGGTGGGTCAACCAGCGGATGGCCATAGAGGGCAGGTTCTGGGCCGGCGGATAAGCGCCGCCGGCACTGGCCATCGGCGCTCGAAGGAACTCCAGGGCGGGCACCCCGAAGACCAGGACGCTCATGCCCAGGGAGAGCGCGATCCCCAGCGCCAGCCCCCGCAGCACCCGCCATCGACCCTCCCAGAGCAGGAGGCCGGCCACCCCAATGGCCAGCGGCTTCAACATCAGGCTCATCCCCAGCAGGAACCCTCCCCTTCCCTCCCGCCCCTGTCGGATCGTCTGGAGGGCGAGGACGGCGAGCAGAACGACCACCGGATTGACCTGGCCGGCGTAGAGGCTGACCAGGAACGGTGGGAAGAGCCCCACGCTCATCCGGATCAGCGCTCGCTGTTGGGGACGACCCGGTTCACCGAAGAGACACGCCAGGGCCTCTGCCGTCAGCAGCGCGCCCATGGCCTGGAGGAAAATCCAAAGCCCCAGCCCCCGGTCGGGAAGCGTCAGCATGGGGAGGACCAGCAGCGCGGTGAGCGGGGGATAGCGATAGGGCGGCGCGTAGCGCTCAAACCCCAGGGCCGCAGCGGCCCGCGCGTAGTCGGTTTCGTCCCACTGATAGATGTTCTCCCCGCGCTGGAACCCCCAGGCGGCCATCACATAAGGGGGATAATCCACGGGCGAATGGCGCAGGAGGATCCACACCCCCGCGGCGGCGTAAAATAGAATGAGGGCGATCCGGCTGAGGATCTCCCCGTGAAAGAGGATGGAATGGATGCCCCTCATCGCAGGAGCGCTCCCTTCTTTCACCTCGCTGCGCTTCGCTCAGGCCGGCACGCGGCGTCAGCGTGCTTTCGCCAGCGGAAGCCACACCGTCACCCGGGTTCCCTTTCCCGCCTCGCTGTCTATCGTGATCCTCCCTCCGTGTCCTTCAACGATCTCTTTCACCACGGCCAGCCCGATCCCCATCCCTCCGAGGCGTCGCGTGGTGCTTCCATTCCTGACCTTCCGATCCAATGAGCACCCTCAGGCCTCCCTCAGGCACCGGGGAAGTCCGAGCAGCATGGGCTTCTCTGGCTCGGATGCTTTTATGAATGATATTACAACCAGCATCCTGGCATGCCCGATGGGGCTCCTGCCCCGGTCATGGGCCCCATCGGGCAACCCATTTGTGAAAAATTTCACTCATTGGCCCCAGCGAAAGGGAGGGGCATCCGGTTGCTGAAATCCGCTACATGTCCTATCATTTTCTTTTGAAACCTGTTGCCAGCATACCCCGATCCAGCCTCACAGGAGGAAGCGGGATGAAGAAATGGGTTTACCTCTTTGAAGAGGGCTATCGGGAGATCCCGGCGGAGCGCCGGCGGGATCTCCTCGGCGGCAAGGGCGCGGGGCTGGCGGAGATGGCCGGAGCGGGCCTTCCGGTTCCCCCGGGCTTCACCATCACCACCGAGGCCTGCAACGCCTATTTCGCAGCGGGCAAGCAGTTCCCCGAAGGCATGTGGGAGCAGGTCCTGGAGGCCCTCCATCGGGTGGAAGAGAAAGTCGGCCGTCGCTTCGGTGACCCCCAGAACCCCCTCCTGGTCTCGGTCCGCTCGGGCGCCAAATTCTCCATGCCCGGGATGATGGACACCGTCCTCAACGTCGGCCTGACCGATGAAACCGTCCACGACCTGATCGCCCAGACCGGCGACGAGCGCTTCGCCTACGATGCCTATCGCCGCCTCATCCAGATGTTCGGCCGCATCGTCAAAGGCATCCCCGGTGAGAAGTTCGAGCATATCCTGGACCGCTACAAGGCGAAGACGAAGGGCAAGCAGGATACGGATCTCACGGCCGAGATGCTCCGGGACATTGTGGAGGACTTCAAGGCCCTTTACCGCAAGGAGCTGGAGGAGGAATTCCCCCAGGATCCCCTGGAGCAGCTCCGCCAGGCGATCCGGGCCGTGTTCGACTCCTGGTTCGGCAAGCGGGCGGTGGACTATCGCAACTTCTACAAGATCCCGCATGACCTGGGCACCGCATGCAACGTCCAGACCATGGTCTTCGGCAACATGGGCTTCGACTCGGCCACCGGCGTGGCCTTCACCCGCAACCCGGCTACGGGCGAGAAGGAGCTTTACGGGGAGTATCTCCCCAACGCCCAGGGGGAGGATGTGGTGGCCGGCATCCGCACGCCCCTCAAGATCACGAAAAAGGCCTCCCAGGAATGGGCCCGGGAGCACGGGATCTCTGAGGAGGAGCGCCGTCTGCGGTATCCGAGCCTCGAGGAGCTGATGCCGGAAACCTACCGCCAGTTCCTGGAGGTGGCTGCCCTGCTGGAGCGCCACTACCGGGACGTCCAGGATCTGGAGTTCACCATCGAACGCGGGCGGCTCTGGATGCTCCAGACCCGCACCGGCAAGCGCACGGCCAGGGCTGCCGTCAAGATCGCCGTGGACATGGTCCATGAGGGGCTCATCACCAAAGAAGAGGCCGTGATGCGGGTGGAGCCGGAGCAAATCAACCAGCTGCTTCTCCCGCGTTTCGATGAGAAGGCCAAGGAACGAGCCCGTGAGAAGGGCGAGCTGCTGGCACGCGGCCTCAATGCCTCCCCGGGCGCGGCCACCGGCCATGCGGTCTTCGACGCCGACACGGCAGAGGCCTGGGGCCGTGACGGCCGCCCGGTGATCCTGGTGCGCCCGGAGACCACGCCGGACGATGTGCACGGGATGATCGCCGCCCGGGGCATCCTCACCCAGCGCGGTGGGGCGACCTCCCACGCAGCGGTGGTGGCCCGCGGCCTGGGCAAGCCGGCGGTGGTGGGCTGTGAGGTGCTGCAGATCGATCTGGAGCGCAAGCAGTTCTCCGTCAATGGCCGGGTGATCCGCGAGGGCGATTTCATCTCCATCGACGGCTCCACCGGCGAGGTCTTCGCCGGCCAGATCCCCACCATCGATCCCAACCTGGCGGAGGAGCGGGAGCTGGTGGAATTGCTCTCCTGGGCCGATGAGTTCCGTCGCCTCCAGGTCTGGGCCAATGCGGATTACCCGCGGGATGCCCGCAAGGCCCGGGAGTTCGGCGCGGAGGGCATTGGCCTGGCTCGCACCGAGCATATGTTCTTCGAGACCGACCGCCTGCCCTACGTGCGCCAGATAATCCTCAACGCCCCTGAGGCCCAGCGCCTGATGGATCAGCTGCGGGCGGCGCAGCAGGCCGTCCAGGCCCGGCCCGACGATCCGAAGGCCCAGAAGGCCCTCCGTGAGGCGGAGCGGGCCGTTCGGACCTCGAAGGCCGTCCGGGCTTATCGTAAAGCCCTGGATCGCCTGCTGCCGGTCCAGCGGAAGGATTTCGAGGGGCTCTTCGAGGCCATGGACGGGTTACCTGTGATCATCCGGCTCATCGACCCGCCCATGCATGAGTTCCTGCCGCGCTATGAGGAGCTCCTGGCCGAGGTGGTGGAGTTGCGAACCCGCATCGAGGAGCGCCGCAAGATCAAGGGCTACCGCCCGCGCAAAGGCGAGAAATCCCTCAAGCAGATGGAAGAGGAGCTGGCGGAGAAGGAGGCGCTCCTGCGGGCAGTCAACGCCATGCGGGAGATGAACCCCATGCTGGGCCTGCGGGGCATCCGCCTGGGCATCCTCTACCCCGACATCATCCGGCTCCAGGTCCGGGCGATCTTCGAAGCTGCCTGCAACGTGAAGCGGCGGGGCATCACGCCCAGGCCGGAGATCATGATCCCCCTCAGCGCCGATGTGAAGGAGCTCCAGATCGTCCGGGAGATCGTGGATGAGGTGGCCCGGGATGTAATGGCCCGGGAGGGGATGGAAATCGAATACAAGTTCGGGACCATGATTGAGGTCCCGCGGGCCGCCCTGCTGGCGGGCGAGATCGCCCAGGTGGCCGAATTCTTCTCCTTCGGCACCAACGATCTGACTCAGACCGTGTGGGCCATCAGCCGGGATGACGCGGAGGGCAAGTTCCTGCTGCGGTATCTGGAGGAGAAGATCCTCCCGGAGAACCCCTTCCAGGTGCTGGATCGCAAGGGCGTGGGCCGGCTGATGCGGATGGCCGTGGAGGAGGGCCGCCGCACCCGTCCGGATCTGGAGGTGGGCATCTGTGGGGAGCACGGCGGGGATCCTTCCTCGATTGAGTTCTGCCATGAAATCGGGCTCAACTACGTCAGTGCCTCGCCATACCGGGTTCCGGTGGCCCGTCTGGCGGCGGCCCAGGCGGCTCTGAAGGAGCGGGCGGCGCGGATCGAAACCCGTTAAGGGTTTTCCCGGATTCTTTCCCCTTCCCGACTTTGTGGGGTTGGGGTGGGAAGTGGGAAGCCCTACCCCAACCCCACGCGGGAGTTGCTGGGGCTTTCAGGGCCGGTCTGTCCCCGCGGGCCGGCCCCGGCCAGCCATCGGCCAGAGGTCTCTCGGATTGCGCCGATTGAAATCGGCCTCCAGGCGCTATGCGGCTCGCGTCGGCAGAGGCCGACGCGAGAAGCCCTTCGGCCGGCCGATCGGCCGAAGGGCTTTGAGGTCGAATTCATTCGACGCATTGAAATCGGCCTCCCGAGGCGCTTCGCGCCAGGCGTCGGCCTCCGCCGACGGGAAAATCCTCTTCCGGCCTGCGAAGGCCGGCCACCGGCCAAAGGCCCCCGAGGTCGAATTCATTCGACCTGGACACTACGTGGTGAGGAATGCGACCCCGTGTTCTCGCAGGCTGGTGTATTGGCCCCGGCCGATGATCAGATGATCCAGCACCCGGATCCCCAGCAACTGCCCGGCGGCCACCAGATCTCGCGTGAGGGCGATGTCCTCCGGGGATGGGGTGGGATCCCCCGAAGGATGATTGTGGGCGATGATCATCGAGACCGCGTTGCGTCGGATAGCTTCGCGAAAGATCTCTGCGGGTCGCACCAGGGTGGTGTTGACATTTCCCACGTAGATGGTGGGGATGGCGAGGACCCGTCCCCGGGTATCCAGCAGGAGGACCCTGAGGGTTTCCTGCTCCAGATCGGCCATGTCGGCCAGCAGGAGATAGGCATCGTGGGCCGAGCGCACCTGATGGCGTTCCCCGGGCGTGGCGGCGGCGACTCGACGTCCCAGCTCCAGAGCAGCCTGGATCTGGGCGGCCTTGGCCAGGCCGATGCCTGGGATCCGGGCCAGCTCGTGGGTGGGCGTTCGGGCCAGACCGGCCAGCCCTACGCATGCCTGGAGCACCCGATGAGCCAGGTGCAGTGCGTTCTCCCCTCGCCGGCCGGTTCGAAGCAGGATCGCCAGCAGCTCCGCGGTTGAAAGCACCCCAGGCCCATGCTGGATCAGGCGTTCCCGGGGTCGTTCGCTTTCTGGAAGGTCCTTCATGGTGAGCCATGAGTGGGCGGAATAGGGCTCCATCCCGGTGATCCCCTGTTCTGTGGGCTGGTGCTTCCTCACCTGTAGTTATGATAGCGAGGAGGGGGTATTGGGGCGTGATGGAGGATCCCCTGGCCTTTCTCTGGAGTTTTGCCGTGTGGGTTGTGCCCGAAATTTTTTAATCGGGGCTCTTCAGGCCGCTTCCGGTGAGCATCAGCACAACTGCGCGGTCGGTCTCCTGAAGGACCTGGGGCCAGATGGTCATGGCCAGGGCGCCTGTGGGTTCCACGAACAATCCCTGTCGAGCCAGGGATTCCCGGGCGTTCTGGATTTCTGATTCGGAGACAGCCAGGATGGCGCCTTCGGTGATCCGGGCAGCCTGCAGGATTTCCGGGCCGCGGGGAGGTGCGGCGATGCGAACGCCCTCGGCGATAGTTTCCCCCTCGGCAACGGGAGCCGGTGTCTCCAGACCTGCGGCGAAGGCCTGGGCCAGGGGGGCGCAGGCAGCGGCCTGGACGCCGTAGAGTCGGGGGAGCCGATCGATGTAGCCCGCCGCCTGGAGCGCTTCAAAGCCCAGGAAAAGGCCCAGGAAGAGCATTCCGTGCCCCAGGGGGGTGATCACTGCGTCCGGAGCTCGTCCCAGCTGCTCCCAGATCTCCCAGGCGGCGGCGGCCAGGCCCAGCAGGATGAAGGGATTGTAGACATGGCTGGCGTAGATCCCGTCCTGCTCCAGAGCCTGCATCAGCGCGGCGGTGGCCTGAGCACGGGGCCCGGGGACTTCGACCAGATGGGCACCCATCGCGCGCATCTGGGCTTTTTTGACGGGAGAGGCGTGAGCGGGCACGAAGAGGGTAGCCTGGAGGCCTGCGCGAGCGGCATAGGCGGCCAGCGAGGCGCCTGCGTTCCCCGAGGAGTCATCCATTACGTGGTGTGCTTCCATTTCCCGCAGGGCGCTCAAGCCAGTGGCGGTGCCCCGATCTTTATAGGATCCCGTGGGCATTACGTAATCCAGTTTGGCCCATAAGTGCGGTTCGATGGAAGATAAAGGGATCAGAGGGGTCCACCCTTCCCCCATGGTGATGGGATCCTGCTGGAAGGGCCACAGTTCCGCGTAGCGCCAGATTCCGGGCTGGCGAGGGCGGATGGCCCGGTGATCGAAGGGCAGCGGGCGGGGGGGTTCCCAGGGCCCCCCGCAGTCGCAGTGCCATCGGGTGGGATGATAGGTGGCGATCTGACGGCAGCGGGCGCACTGGACGGTCCACATGGATGAGGCTCCTTACCCTTCCAGGATGATGCGTCGGAAGCTTTCAGCGAGGATCTCCCGGCCATCGATCGGGTGTCGCAGTCGTTCCCGTAGCCGCTGTTCCAGCGCCAGGGGGTCCCGGATCTGACTGGCATGGCACTGGAGAGCGGCCATTTTCAACGCGAAGACGTCCGTGATGTCCACCCAGTGGTTAGCGTATTCGGTGGTGGAGAGATAGATCTCCCGGACCCGGTGGGGTTCCAGCCCCTCCTGGAGCAGCTCCGGGAAATACATGGGGTTTCCCGCGGCTGGGAAGATCGCGTCCAGGGTGGCCAGCCCGATGGCTCGATGGTCGTTGTGGTTGATATAGCGGTTGCCCCGGATCAGGGTTTGCGGATCCATGGTGACCACGATTTCAGGCCGGTAGCGGCGGATCATGCGGGTGATATCCCGGCGCAGTTCGAGGTTGGGCTCCAGGGTGCCATCGCTATAGTTCAGGAAGATCACCTCGCGCACCCCCAGCACAGAGGCAGCCTGTCGCTGTTCATGCTCGCGAATGGCGGCAAGCCGTTCAGGGGTCATGGTGGGATCATCGCTTCCTTTTTCGCCGCGGGTGGCGAGGCAGTAAATGACCTCGTGTCCCTCCCGGACCCACCGGGCGATGGTGCCTCCCGCGGCGAATTCGGGGTCATCGGGATGGGCCATCACCACCAGGATTCGCATGGCCGGTTCCTCCTGATCTTTCTATTATGGAAATGCCATATGGAGAAGCGGATGGTTATCCCCGGCTTCGAAGCACTCCCTCCGTTCGCACGGTGTAGTTGTGTGGGCATAGAAAGATCTCCAGGAAGATTCGTTCGATCTCCTCGGCGATGGCGGAAGGATTTTCCCCGGTGAAGGTTTTGCTCGGATTGTTTTCCCGAAGCCGTGAGGGGATTTGCCAGCCCATGGCGCGCAGGCGGTCTAACATGGCTGGCGAAAGCGGGCGGGCCTTACGGCGAGGTCCCCAATCTCCGCTGCAGACCTCCCCTTTTAAGCCTTCCGGTGTTCGTTCGAACTGGACATATGCCAGAGGACGCCCCGGGATTTCAAAGACGACGACGCTTCCGGGTGGTGTGTTCAGCAGCTCCTGAAGGTGATGGGTGAACAGATCCAGGCGCTGTTCCCGGGTGGATGCCTTCATTTGCTGGCCTCTGAGAGTGTCTCTTGATACCGATATCGTCATGTCGGTGAGGCTGAGCGGGCTATCCGGATGGCCGGCTCAGCTCATGCACAGCCGCGCCGTGAGACCAACTGCGCGCTTTCTATCTTTCTACATTGTAACCCAATCCTCCCTTGGAGCCTCACCGAGGCTCCAGATGGGCGGAAACTCAGCCGGGTCGGAAGACAGGGTCCTCGTTATATGTGATGGGGTGGGAGGGGACGTTCAATTTCCGGGCGATCTGCTGGGAGATTGCCTCCAGATCATCCCGAACAAAGCCCACCGTGATGTGGAGGATCTGGCCCTGAGGGTCGATCACGAAAATGGTGGGCACATGGGTCAGGCGGTAGGCGGTGGAGCTGGTGAACTGATGATCCGCCAGGATGGGGAAAGATAAGCGAAGCTCCCGGGCAAAGCTTTGAAGAACGGGAAGGGGATCCTGTCCGATGCCCAGCAACCGCCACTCGGGTGAGGGGTAAGCGCGGTGGAGATTTTCCAGGCGGGGCAGAATCAGGCGGCATGCAGGGCATGATTCTTTGAAGAAGACCAGAACGGTTAAACAGCCTTCTGGCTGTTCCAGGTAAGGCTGTCCATCCAGTGTGAGCCCGACCAGAAGAGGGGCGCGGTCTCCTCGCTGGAGTGTGGTCATTGGTGCCTCCTTCTTGTTCCCTTCTGAATGGAATCAGGCCCAGCTCCTCGGAAGTGGAAGCTTCTTTCCCCGGTTCATGATGTTCTTCGGGTCGAAGAGAAGCTTGATCGCCCAGAATTTCTCGATCACGGTTGGCGGAAAGGCTTGTGGAATGAAATCCAGTTTCAGCATTCCGATGCCGTGTTCGCCGGAGAGGACGCCTCCCAGTTCCAGGGCGGCCTGGAAGATCCGGGTGGCGGCCTGGGCGACGCGGTTCATCTCGTCTGGATTGCGGCGATCGCAAAGCAATGTGGGATGCAGGTTTCCATCTCCAATGTGTCCGTAAAGCACGATCGGGACACCGGTTTCCTGGGCGATCTGCTGAATACGGCGGACCATCTGGGGGATGCGGGAGCGAGGGACGGTGATATCTTCGCTGAATTTATGGGGTGCCAGTCGGGCGATGGCGGGAGAGGCTTGGCGACGAGGTTCCCACAGGCTGGTAGCGGACTCGGGATCTGTGGCTATGCGAACCACCCGGCCGCCAAAGGTCTGAACCCCCCGGGTCATCCGGGCCAGATCCCCCTGCACGGCTTCTTCCTCGCCATCCGCTGCCAGCAACAGGAGCGCCTCCGCTTCCACCGGCAACCCGTAAGGGTGAAAGGCTTCCACCGCTCGCATCACCCCCTGGTCCATCAGCTCCGCCATCAATGGCAACACGCCGGAACTTAAGATCGCGACGACCGCTTCGCACGCGGACTCCAGATGATCAAAGGCCACCGCCAGCGCCCCCAGCGCCGGCGGCCGCGGCAACAGACGAACCGTCACCTCCGTGATCACCCCCAGGGTTCCCTCCGATCCGATGAACAGATGCTTGAGGTCATACCCCGATACATCTTTCATCACCCGACCCCCCAGCCGTAATACTTCCCCACCCGGGACGACCACCTCCATCCCCAGGACATAATCCCGGGTCACCCCATATTTCAAGCAGCGTGGCCCCCCCGCATTGGTCGCCACGTTGCCCCCTATGGTGGACATATACAACGAGGCCGGGTCCGGGGGATAAAACCACCCCTGAGCCTCCACCGCTTTCTGAAGCTCATAGGTGATCACCCCGGGCTGGACCACCGCCACCCCATCCGCTGGATCGATTTCCAGAATCCGATTCATCCGGGCCAGGCTTAAGCAGATCCCCCCATTGATCGGCACCGATCCCCCAGCCAGCCCCGTCCCTCCACCCCGCGGAACCACCGGCACTTCCAGCTCATTGGCTATGCGAAGCACCCAGGCCACGTCTGCTGTGGATTCCGCATGAATCACCACCTCCGGCACCCCCTCCGCCCACGTGGCATCATACCCATAAACCAGCCGCTCCACCGGGTGAATGGAAATCTGATCGGGACGCAAACGCTCCCGTAACCGCCCAATCACCTCATCCATGGATCGATCCTTCATCTTCTCCTCCAGCCTCCCAGACAAGACAGCTACTCCTTCAGATCACAGGGAAAAGAAACATGCGGAAGGACCCGGAGGCGCTGAAGGCACTTCCCCCAGCCCTTAAAGCCCTCCAGGGGAACCGGAAGAGGGTTGGCCTGGCTTTCCTCCAAGCACCCAGGGGATGAGCCCGGATGAATCGCCCATGCTTCAATAAGCGTTCGGGCTGCGGAAGGTCAGGGTCTGGACCAGGGTGCGCAGCAGGATCTTGATGTCCAGCCACAAGGACCAGTTCTCCACATACCACAGATCATACTTGGTTCGTTCCGTAATGGAGGTGTCCCCCCGTAAGCCGTTGATCTGAGCCCATCCGGTGATGCCCGCTTTCTCCCGATGGCGCTCCATATAGCGGGGGATCACCCGCCGGAACTGTTCGACATAAACGGGGCGCTCCGGGCGAGGACCTACCAGGCTCATATCCCCCAGGAGAACGTTGATGAGCTGCGGCAGCTCATCCAGATTGAGCCGCCGCAGGATCGCCCCCACCCGGGTGCGTCGCGGATCGTCCGGACGCGTCCACCCCGGCCCCTCCTTCTCCGCATCCGCTCGCATGGATCGGAACTTCAACATCAGGAAGGGCCGCCCATCCAGCCCCATACGCTCCTGCACATAGAAAACCGGTCCTGGAGAATCCAGCTTGATCAGAATGGCGATCAGCAACATCACCGGTGAGAGCAGGATCAGCCCGATGCTGGCCCCCACGATATCCATGGCCCGTTTGAGCACCAGCTTCCAGCCCCGCTGGGCCACATCTCGCACCGTCAACAACGGCAACCCGCCCAGATCATCCAGGGAAGGTTGCGTGGCGATCAGCTGGAAGACATCCGGGTAGATTTTGATGGAGAGGTTGCTTCGCTCGCAGAGAGAAATGAGGCGCAACACTTCGCTATGGGGAGCTTCGGGGACGGCAATGAGCACTTCATCCACATCCCGCGCATAGACCAGATCCGGGAGATCCTCGGCAGTTCCGATGACCGGGATCCCGGCGACCTGGGTCGCGCCGTTGCTGTGCAGGGCCACCACGCCGATCACCTCGTAGCCAAACCAGGGCGCTCCCTGAATGCGACGGATCACGGCCTCGGCCGCCTCCCCTGTTCCCACAATCAGTATACGGCTGCGATCCCAGCCCCGGGCCCGCAACGTTCCCCACAGGATGCGCAGGAGCATCCGCCCTGTGCTGATCAGCAGAATGCCCAGGATCCAGGCATAGAAAACCATCGCCCGCGGGTAGTCGAAAGCGAGGAGAGTCTCTTTGAAAACCAGGGAGACGGTAGCCACCGTGAAGATCACCGCCAGGGAGAATGCCCCCGCAACCCGCGAGATCTCATCCAGGCGGGAGGTCGCCCGGCCCAGATGGTATAGGCGGTGAAGGAAAAACATCACCGCCGTCCACCCCAGCAGAACCCCCATCATCGGGAGATATTTCTCAAACCCCCCGACGTTCTGAGGCGGATAAGGCCATGGCCACCGGACCCGGATCTGGTAAGCGGCATAAAAAGCAAGAGCAGCCCACCCCAGGTCGCTGGAAAGCAGGAGCGTGTTTAACAGCCAGCGAGCGCGCCTCCGATTCATTCTTTAACCTCCCCTCCGCTTTTCTGTCGCTCGCATCCGTGTTTGCCCGGTTAGGCCTTCAGGATACACGCTATCCGGATCCATGAAGGCGATCCGCGTTCTTTAAATCCCGCCGCATTTCCTGCCACAACCGCCAGCCGCCTTTCAATACCAGTCCGGCCCGCACCAGGAGATCCAGCCAGCCCGGCGTGGTTGGCCGATAATGCTTCCGGTAAAAGATCCACATCGCCCGATTGAACTCGTACCGGGCCCGCGGGCTCATCCGGCTGGATGCCCTCTTGACGTGGAGGACGACGACCTCAGGATAATAGTAGATCTTCCACCCGGCCTGTTTCATGCGATACGCCCAATCCAGATCTTCCCCATACATGAAAAACGACTCATCCAGCAACCCCACCTGCATGATCGCCTCACGGCGCACCATCATGAAGGCACCCACCACGGAATCCACCTCATACGTCTGATCCGGATCGAGGAAGGTCAGGTTGTATCGGGCGAAACGCGGGCTCTTCGGGAACAGCCGGCTTAAACCGGAGAACCGATAGAAAGCCACCTCAGGGGTGGGAAAGCTCCGACGGCAGGCCAGGTCCATGGAGCCATCCGGCCGAACGATCTTGGGGCCCGCTGCTCCCGCCTCCGGATGGGCCTCCATAAAGTCCACCATCCGAGCCAGGGCATCCGGCGGCACCTCAGTATCTGGGTTGAGCAGCAGGGCATAACGCGGTCTGGGCTCCGCGTTCGGAACCCCAAAGCCGAAGGAGCGCAGGCCCAGGTTATTGGCATAGGCGTAGCCGCCGTTCACCGGACTTCGGATCACCCGAACTCCAGGGAATTCCTGCTCCACCATATCCGGGCTGCCATCGACGGAGGCGTTGTCCACCACACAAATCTCAAAAGTAACGCCCTGACTGGCCTGCACGGTCTGAAGGCAGCGCCGGAGCAATTCCCGCGTGTTGTAGTTGACGATCACCACTCCGACATCCAGACCGGGCATCGTTAGAACCCTCACTGGATCACCTGATTGCAAACACCCGCTATGGATTCCGGCAGGAGTTACGCCTTACAAAACCCTCCCGGGGAGATACGCCTCGAATCAAGTCTGGCGTCCCATCGTGATTCGGAAGCACGGCATCCCCCGCCCTACCGCAGCTCACCCACCACCACCAGCCGGTGGGTATCCACCAGGTAAGGATAACAGGTGATCAGGGTGACCACCGGGTCGCGGGTTGGTGCCATCACCTCGACCTGGGTGGGAAGAACGATCTGCTTCTGGACCACGACGTAGCGATAGGCCTGGTTGCCGGCGTAAACCCAGATCTCATCCCCCGGCCGGAGCTTCTCCAGATCGCGGAAGATCTCCCCATAGATATCATTGTGGGCCGCCAGCACCATATTCCCCCGCTCGCCCGGATTGGCGGTTCCGGGATGATGGCCCACGCCTTTCTTCAGCGCCTCCCAATCGGTGCCCGGGACGATCGGGGCATCCACGCCGATCGCCGGGATCACGATACGGGAGGGACTGCGGGGGCCCGGCGTGATGGGCACCGGTGTGGGGAGCGCCGCCACCAGCGCCCTCAGGTGCTCCGGGATCTCGTCGGGGTTCGGGGCGGGCCCTCCCGGCGCTGTCGGCGGGCGGTGCCCGCCCGGCAGGACCACCGCCTGAATCAGCGGCGTCGGCGAGGGAGTGATCCGGGCCGCCACCGCCTCCGATTGCATCCCCCGCATGGTCTGCCAGGAAAACAGGAGCAACGCCACCGCGCCCGCCACCGCCGCGACCTCGATCGCCAGCAACAGGCGATCCCTCCATGCCGACCACGAGGGGCGAGGGAAGCGAATTCGAAATCGGGGTCGACGTTCCCCCCACTCCACTTCGGAGTGATAGATCGGATCCGGGGGAAGCGACGGAGGCTCCGGGGCTGCCGGCGTGGGAGCAGAAGGAGAAGACTCTACCGGCAGACGGCCCTCCTGGATCCAGCGCTTCAGACGGATCTCCCGTCGCTTGAGCGCCAGCGCCCGCTCGAGATCCTCAATGCCCGGCTCTTTCCCCATATCGCTTCACCGCTCGAAACTGCCTCCCCCTCAGCCCCCGGGCTGAGGGAAGCGAGATGTCGATCGCCTTATGCCCGGAAACTCCCCCGGTCCAGAACCCGATCCTCCAGCCGCATATAACCCCGGATGAGATGGCCGAGGGCAAACCGGATGGGCTCCGGAGGCCATGGGATCACCCGCCGGTTCACAAAGAAGAGATCGGTGAGAGCCGTCCGACGTTCCAGGATCAGATCCCGCACGATCTGACCGTTCATGGTGGTCAGGGCCACCCCATGGCCGATGCATCCCAGGGTGTAAACGGCGCGGCGATCCCCCAGGAAGCCGATCGCCGGGGCCATGTCGATGGTCACCGATACCGGCCCACCCCATCGGTATTCGATCCGCACCCCGCGCAGGGATGGGAAAACCCGGGGGATGTAAGCTTCCAGCTCCCGGAAAATCCGCTCGTTCTCATCCAGGTCCATCTGTTTACTGAAAGGAACGCCCACATCGCCCCCGCCCATTAACAACCGGTTATCCGGCGTCAGGCGATAATAGTGAACCAGGTTGCGGGCATCCTCGATCCCCTGTCGATTCCGCCAGCCGATGGGCTCGAGCCGATCCGCAGACAGAGGCTCCGTTAACACGATATACGTGAACGCGGGAACCTGCTTGCGCCGGAGAGGGGGGAGCAGGTGCGAGTACGCATTGGTCGCGAACACGATCTTCTCCGCATGCACAACCCCTTGAGGCGTGCGCAGCTGAAAACCGTTCGGGCGTCGCTCGATGGAGCGCACCGGGGTTCCTTCGTAGATGCGAACGCCCAGGCCTTCCGCCGCCCGCTTTAAACCGCGAACATATTTCACGGGGTTCAGAAGAGCGCAGCGAGGCTCCCACCACGCGCCCAGATACAGCGGGGAATTCACCTGTTCCCGAACCGCCGCCGCATCCAGCCACTCGATCCCGGTCAACCCGAGGCGGTGGGCGAGCTCGATCTCCTCCCGGATCCGCCGGACGTAAGCCGGGGAAGTGGCCACCCGCAGGAACCCTGGACGTTCATAGTCGCAGTCGATGTGGTAGCGAGCGACCAGTTCCCCCACATAATCCACCGCCTGCTCCATATAGCGATGCGCTTCCGCCGCAGCCTGGCGCCCGAAGCGTAAAGCGGTCAGGGAAAGGGTGAGGCCAAACAGGGTCATGGCGAAGCCCGCATTCCGACCGCTGGCCCCATAGCCCACAAACGCCTGCTCCAGCACCACCACCTTCAACCCCGGCTCCGCCTCTTTCAGATGAAGGGCGGAGGAGAGCCCGGCGAAGCCGGCTCCCAGGATCGCCACATCCGCGCGTTCCTCGCCCACCAGGGGCGAGTTCGGCGTGTAGGGTCCGGCCGTGAGGAGCCAGAAGCTCTCAGATCCCACGGAACGTCCCTCCCGGTAAGCGGTTATTCCGGCCGAACGGCAACGGCGAACACCTCCCGCTCGAAAAACCAGCGGAAGGGAATCCAGTGAAACGCGATGTGACGCAGGACGCGAAAGATCCAGCCCTCCTGCCGGTTCTGCGGCGGGGTGGCCAGCCAGACCTTGATCCGGCGGAATCCCGTTCGGCGCAATGCCCACCACAAGCCGAGCGGACCCTGCTCATTTACATGGACCGCCTCATTGATCGGGACGTTAAGGGCGCGCGGGTTCGGCGGATAAAGATGCCCCAGGCCCTGAAGGGTGCGCACCAGCCGGACCAGCGGGTAAGCGTAAGCATCATACCAGCGGTTCGGCGCCGTATGGATGACCAGCATCCCTCCCGGTTTCAAAACCCGGTAAGCCTCTCGCAGAGCGAGGCGAAGCTCCCACGGGAAGAGGTGCTCCACCACATCGAACATCAGCACCCGATCGAACACCCGGCTGGCGAAGGGGAGGAACTTGGCGTCTGCCTGGGCGAGGCCGGCCGGAGCCTGCAGGTCCCCTGCCCGCCGCAGGAGATCGGCCGAGAGCCGGACAGCTGCCTCCGCGTAATCGATTCCCGTGGCGTAAGCCCCCAACCGGGCACAATGGCGAACAATCTCCCCCCGCCCGCAGCCCACATCCAGCACCCGCATGCCGGGCTTGACTTCGGCCACCGCAAAAGCCGCCTGAAGCCTCCGGGAGAGGTGTTCCCCCTGCGTGCGCAGGAATTCCTCGTAGCCCTCGCAGGCAGAGAGGAAATAATCCTCCCCGTAAAGATGCGGTGGAAGGGAAGGTCCATGGTCGGAAGACGGTTTTCGAATCAACCCGGTTCTCACTCCAGGGAGAAAAATCATTCTTCGGGGCCGGGCCAGCCGCCAGAGGTGGCTGACCCAGCCTTAGAAGCCCTTTAGTGCGCAACTCCTATCCCATTATAGAGCAGGGTCTGCAGGCTGGCCCTGAGCAACCCGCCAGCCTGCGAAGGCCACCAGTCCCCATCCCAGCAGGTAAAGCCACCACAGGAACTCCGCCGGGCGAGCCCGGCCGATCGCCTCCAGCCCCCCGGGGAGCGCATGCAACGCGGGGGCCATCACCGTGTAGAGCGCGATCACCGTCCCAATCCCCCCCACCCCGACCGATAGCCGGTCCAGTCGGATGGACCGCCCCTCCTCGCTTCGGCGAGCCATCCGCACGCCCACCCCCATCATCAGCGCCGCGGCCAGCATCGGAGCCCAGACCGGCCCCCACCATGGCAGAGGGATCAGGAAAAGAAGATCCCAATCCCCCAGGGAGGCCGGCCATCCGATGAATACCCGAAGCCAGACATAATACAGAATGTCCCACATGCCCCAGGCATAAAGGAAGAGGCCCCAGCGGGCCGCATGGGTGCGACCGGCCAGCCAGCCGGCTGTGAACAGCATCACCAGGGTAGCGATCTCCCGGCCCAGCTCAATCGGGGTTAGCCAATCGGGACGAACCGGCGTATCCCGTAGCAGATCCGTAATACCATACACCTGTCGCAAATACACGACCACCGCGCTCTCCACATACGCCATGGCCACCGTGAAGAGGCTCAGGACCAGCAGCCGCTCCTTCCACCCGGACATCGGTGCCTCCTCCTCAGGGGTTAAGTTCATGGAATGGCGCAGCTGGCCTCCCCGGGGGCTGGGCGAGGCACCTTTAATGCCCCGCATAGCCCCAGAAGGGTTTTCCCCATGGCCTTTCAGGCCATGCGAAGAAGCGGAGCTATCTCCTCTATTTTCTATGCATTCGCGGAAGGGCTGGACAGGAGGGGTAACGCCCTGGAAGGCGGATCGCCTATCGACACAAAGGACGGCGGAGAGAACCGCCTGTCCGGTTGAAAGAAGGGAAAGAGGGGCCTTCCGGTCCTCGGGACGGGAGTCGAAGGGCGTAAACCTCATGAATGGCGTAACAATTCGCGGAGCGATTCCCAGATCGTCCGCGCGCACGCCTCCCAGGAGAACCGTTTTCGGTTCGCATGGCCCCGGGCGATCTGCTCCGCGCGAAAACCCGGATCCCGGGCGAGGCGATCCAGGGCCTCCACCCAGGGATCCGGATCATCGGGAGGAAGAAGGAGAGCGCCCTCACCGGCTACCTCCCGCAGGCTCCCGTTCGGGGTGCAGAGGACCGGCACTCCACATGCCTGGGCTTCCAGAACGGGGAAACCGAACCCTTCATACAGCGACGGAAGCAAAAAGGCTTCCGCCTGGCTGAGCAACGCGCCCCGGCTTTCATCATCCACGTAGCCGGTCAGGATCAGGCGGCCCGCCCAGATCGGATCCCGGCGCAGGCGCTCGAAGACCGGATCGGGCCATCCGGGCTTGCCGATGATCACGACCTGGCCTTCCCACCCCGCGGCCATCCGACGGGCGATGATCCGCAGGATCAGGCTGAAGTTCTTCCGGGGATGGATCGTTCCCACAGAGATCACATAGGGCCGCTGGATCCCGAAACGACGGAGGATGGACTCGGGATCCGCGGGGATGGGCGGGGGATCGTAACCGGGATAGGCCACCACGATTTTCTCCGGGCGGATCCCATAAAAACGAACGAGGTCCACCCCCGTCGCCTGCGAATCGGCGAACACCACGTGGGCGACCGCCGCGCTCCAGCGGGTGGAGAGATCCAGATAAAGCCGCTGAAACAGCGGATGGGCCCGGGGGAAATACCGGTAGCCCAAGTCATGAACCGTGACAGCGCTCGGCGGGTGATAAAGAGGGATCACATGTGCGGGGACGAAAAGCGCCGCCGGCGGGTGACAGAGCATCTCCCAGGAGAGACGTAGATGAGTCCACAACCGGGGAAAGGAGAGGATCCACTGCTCCACCCATGGAGAGCGCGGAAAAAGCCCCGGCGGAGGAGGATCCCGGAAATACAACCGGAGACGCACGCCTTCCGCCTCCGCCAGGGGGATGAGGGCTCGAACGACGGCCTGAGCATAGCGTTCGACCCCGGTGGGTTGGGCCAGCGTGGTCCGGCTCGCATCGATGCCAAGGATCCGCTCCCGAGCCATCTCCCGCGCTCAGACGGAGAATGCTTCCGGATGGGAAGGGCATCCCTCTGCGACCTTCCCACCCGGAAGCATAACACAGGTTCCGATCACGCGAACCGCACCACCTGACGCACCACCTCCCCTCGCGCCAGCGCGTCGAAGCCTTCGTTGATCTCCTCCAGACGGATCGTCCGGCTGAGGAGCAGATCCACAGGCAACATCCCGGCCTGATAAAGCGTCAGGAAACGCGGAAGATCCCGGCGGGGGACGGCGGAGCCCATATAGGAGCCTTTAATGGTTCGCTCCTCCCCGACAATGCTTACCACGGGCACGCTGAACAACCGCTCGGGATGCGGCAGGCCGATGGTGACGGTGGTGCCTCCCCGTCGAGTGGCCTGGTAAGCCTGGGCCAGCACCCGCTCGTTGCCCACGCTCTCGAAGGCATAGTGGACACCGCCCCCGGTGAGATCCCGGATGGCGGTGACCGGATCGGTCTCCTGCGCGTTCACCCCGTGGGTCGCTCCCGCCTTCCGGGCCAGTTCCAGCTTCTCCGGCCGGATATCCACAGCGATGATCGGATAGGCGCCCGCGAGGCGCGCGCCCATCACGACGCTGAGCCCGACCCCGCCCAGCCCGAAAACCGCCACGCTCATCCCGGGCTCCACCCGCGCGGTATTCACCACCGCGCCCACGCCGGTCATCACCGCGCAGCCGAACAGGGCGGCTTTCTCCAGCGGGATCTCCGGATCGATGCGGATCAGGGATTCCTGGGCCGCGACGGTGAACCGGGAGAAGGCCGAGACCCCGAGATGATGATGAAGGAACTCCCCTGCGGCGTTCCGGAACCGCCGCGCCCCGCTGAGCAAAACCCCCGTCGCGTTGGCCCGATTGCCGTTCTCGCACAGGACCGGGCGGCCGATGGCGCAGTAAAAACACCGGCCGCACATGGGGACGAACGAAAAGACCACATGGTCGCCGGGCTTCAGGTCGTGAACGCCCGGGCCCACCTCCCGCACGATGCCCGCCGCCTCATGACCCAGGACCATGGGCATGGGTCGCGGCCGGGAGCCATCGATGACCGACAGATCCGAGTGACAGAGGCCAGCCGCCGCGACCTCCACCAGCACCTCCCCGGGTCCCGGTCCTTCGAGCTCGACTTCCTCCACCGACAGGGGACGGGTTTCCTCATAAGGCATGGGTTTCCCCATCTCGTAGAGGATCGCCGCCTGGGTTTTCATTCCGCACCTCCTGATCGCCTGATCATGGAGCAGGGCGGATGACCACCATATGGACGTTGGTCATCTCCTCGATGGCGTAGCGCACACCCTCCCTCCCCAGGCCACTTCCCTTCACACCTCCATAGGGCATGTGATCCGCCCGGTAGCTGGGCGTGTCGTTGATGATGATCCCGCCGAAATCCAGCCCCTGGATGGCCCGCAGCACGCGGTTGATGTCCCGGGTGAACACCGCCACCTGCAGCCCATACTCGGTGGCGTTGGCGGCCGCCAGGGCTTCCTCAAAGTCCTCCGCGTCCAGCACCGATGCCACCGGCCCGAACACCTCCTCCCGCACCACCCGCATCTCCGGCCGCACCCGGATCAGCACAGTGGGCCACACGACCGGCCCCTCCCGCCGGGCGCCCGTGACCGCCTCGGCGCCGCCGTGGAGGGCCTCCTGGATCCATCCCTCCACCCGCATGGCCTCCCGCTCGTCGATCAGCGGCCCCACATCCACCCGTTCGTCCAGGGGATCCCCTACCACCATCTCCGAGGCCGCACGGCTGAAGGTCTCCACCAGCGGCTCGAAGATCCTCCGCACCCCATAGATCCGCTGAACCGAGATGCAGACCTGGCCGGAGTTGTAGAAGGCCCCCACGGCCAGCCGCCGCGCCACCCAATCCAGATCCTTCACATCCTCAGCCACGATCACCGGTGTGGTGTTGCCCAGCTCCAGTGTGAGCTTCTTGATCCCTACCACCCGGGTCAGCCGATCCCCAACGGCCCGGCTCCCGGTGAAGCTCACCTTTCCGACCCCGGGATGGGCCGCCAGCCATTCGCCCACCGTGCCGCCCGGCCCGAAGATCAGGTTGAACCCTCCCGCCGGGACGCCGGAGGCTTCCAGCACCTGGGCCAGCTTCACGGCGGTCAGGGGCGTGGCGCTGGCTGGCTTCAAAACCACCGCGTTCCCCGCGGCCAGGGCCGGTGCGACCTTATGCGCCACCAGGTTCAGCGGGAAGTTGAATGGCGTGATGGCGGCCACCACGCCCACCGGCCGCCGCACGTAGAACCCGAAGTATCCCTCTCCGGCGGGCACCGCGTCCAGGGGGATCACCTCCCCCTCAATGCGCCGGGCCTCCTCCGCGGCGATGGTGAAGGTCCAGATAGCCCGCTCCACCTCCGCGCGGGCCCACTTCAACGCCTTCCCCGCCTCGGCGGCGATCAGCCGGGCGAATTCCTCTTTCCGCTCCCGGATCCGTTCCGCTGCCCCCCGCAGGATCTCCGCCCGTCGCCAGGCAGGCAACGACGCCATCGCCTTCGCACCCTCCTGCGCCGCCGCCACCGCTGCCTCCACATCCTCCCGCCGGGCCTCCGGAACGGTCCCGATCACCTCCCCCGTGTATTTGTCCCGAACCGGGATCGGCGTCCCGCCATCCACCCACTGGCCCCCGATGAACTGCTTCGCCTCCCCAAACAGAACCCGCTCGCGAATCGCCATGATGCACCTCCTGTTCGGGCTGAGATCGTCCCCCATCCAGGGGAAGAAGCCGGGCAGGCTTCATCGATTCCCCCTCCAGGTTACCATGAGTCCGCCATCCAGTCCCTCAAAAGATCCCCACCTCCGGCGGCGGGGTGATGGCCTCGCCCCGGAACGTCCAGATGGGATCCAGGATCCGGAAGGGGTAATCGGGGTGGGCTTTGGTCTCGCCCCACACGACATCCGCCACCACCTGATGATCCTCCCGGCGCAGGACGATCCAGCCCATGGGCGCCTGGTAGCCGATGCCCTCCAGATAGGGGATGAGCGCCTCCGGCTCCAGCGTCCCGGCCCGCCGGATCGCCATGGCCAGCAGACGGAGGCCGAGGTAAGCATTCTGGGCATTGTAGCTGGGATAGCGGCCATAATGCTGGAAGTAAGCCGCCACGAAGCGCCGGTTCTCCGGCGTCTCCGGCCATCGGAACCAGTAGCGGGTTCCCACCCAGAGCCCTTCGGGCATCTCATCGCCCAGGGCCTCCAGCACCTCCAGGGCGGCTCCCAGCTCCATGAAGACGGCGCAGCGCCGGAACAGCCCCATGGCCTTCCCCTGCTGGATCAGGCGGACCAGATCGCCGCCCCACGAGGAGATCCAGAGCGCCTCCGCCCCCGAGCGCATCGCCCGCTGGATCCAGGGGGTGAGATCCTCCGCCCCTGGTGGGTGGAAGATCCCCTCCGGGAGCAGCTCGGTCTCCGGCTTGAGCTCCCGCAGAAACCGGGAGAAATACGCCCACGAGAAATAGCCGAAGGAGTAATCCGGCCCCAGGGTGGTCCAGGTGGTGTAGGGCAACGGAGCCACCAGGAGGGCCCCCGCCCGGGCGTTCTGGGCGACGTTGATGCTGCAGCGGAACACATACGGGTTGAAGAGCTCCCCGGTGATCCGCGGGCTGGCCGCGTGGGTGATCATCAGCACCGCCCGGAGCTCCGGAAGCAAGGGGACCACGGCCTCGGCAATGGCGCTGGAGTCGATGCCGATGAACAGACGGATGCCCAGCTCCCGCGCCATACGGCGGACGGTCTCCACAGCGTGGATCGGGTTTTTCTCGTCCTCGATGAACAGCTCTACCGGCTGGCCCAGGAGGCCGCCAGCAGCGTTGATCTCCTCCGCGGCCAGCTCGAGGCCTCGCCGGGCGGAGGCTCCATAGGCGGCCGCTGCCCCGGAAAGGGCATACAGGGCGCCGATGCGGATCGCCGACCCCGGAAGCCCCATTCTCACTCCCCTTCCCCGGTAGCCTGGATCTCCCCACGCTCGATGGTGTAGATGCGGGCGGCCAGGGCGCTGACACGATGCAGATCGGACTCCGCGATCAGGATCGCCATGCCCTTTAACTGGAGATCCCGCAAGATCTCCCCCATGCGGAGGGCCATAGCGGGCGCCAGCCCCTCGAAGGGCTCATCCAGGAGCAGCAGGCGGGCTCCGGGCATCAGCGCCCGGGCCAGGGCCACCAGCTTCTGCTGGCCACCGCTCAGCTGCGCCGCTCGCCGTCCGGCCAGCTCCTCCACCTCCGGCATCAAACGGTAAATCCAGCGGAGACGGTCCGGGGCGTCCCGCATCCCGATCGCCCAGGCCGGGAGCAGGAGGTTCTCCTCCACGGTGAGCGGGCCGATCAGGCGGCGATCCTCGGGCACGTAGCCGATCCCCAGGCTGGCCCGTCGGTGGGCCGGGAGACGGGTCAGATCCGCCCGCTCAAAACGGATGGAACCGGAGCGGACCGGAACCAGCCCCATGATCGCGCGCAGGGTGGTGGTCTTGCCCGCTCCATTGCGGCCCACCAGTCCGATAATCCGCCCCTCCGGCACCTCCAGACTCACCCCCCGGAGGATCGGGAAGCCTCGAAGCGAGACGTGGACGTTCTCCAGCTCCAGCATCCCTCACTCCCACCCCAGCACAGCGCGTCGGACCGCAGCGTCCGCAAACAGGGTCTGGGGATCACCGTCCGCCACCACGCGGCCGCTGTGGAAGACCAGCACCCGCTCCGCATAGCGATACACCACTTCCATATCGTGCTCCACGAAGAGCGTGGTCACCCCGGAACGCCGCAGGACCTCCATCACGACCTCCATAACCTCAAACTTGTCCCGGGTGCTGACCCCGCTGGTCGGCTCGTCCATCAGGAGCACGGCCGGCCGCAGGGCCAGCGCCATGGCCACATCGAGGAGCTTGCGGCCTCCCTCCGGCAGCTCCCCCACTGGCCGCTCCGCGTGATCCGTTAGGTTGAACGCAGCGAGAAGCTCCAGCGCCTCCGCTACTTCATGGTCCCGCCGCAGCGGCCGCCAGAAGTCCAACCCCCGCCCGCTCCGGGCAGCGATCGCCAGCAACATGTTCTCCAGGACCGTCAGCCCGGGGTAAAGCTGCGGGATCTGGAAGGAGCGGACGATACCCATCCGGGTGATGGTTCGGGGCGGAAGCCCCGTGATGTCCGTCCCCCGATACAGGATCCGACCTCGATCCGGCCGGAGGTAGCCGGTGATCAGGTTGAGGAAGGTCGTCTTCCCGGCCCCGTTAGGCCCTACCAGACCCACCCGCTCCCCGGATCGGATCTGCACATTCACATCCTCGGCCGCCACCACCCGGCCAAAGGTCCGGGTCAGGCCCCGCGTTTCCAGGACCACGACCATCCCGACATCCTCCGAGCGATGAGCTCATAGAGCGTCCAGAGCCCTCCGGGCGCGAACCCCACGATGACCAGCATGATCAGGCCCAGCCCCATCTGCCAGGTGTAAGGGAAATATTTATAGGTGTAAGTTCGGAGGAACTCGAAGACAATCGATCCGGCCAGCGGGGCGAAGACGCTCCCCGTCCCGCCCAGGAGGGCCACGAAGACGAATTCCCCTGAAGTGGTCCAGTAGGCCAGGTTAGGATCGACATGGCCCACGCTCATCGCGCTCAGGGCGCCGCCCAGGCCGCCCATCGCGCCCACCAGCAGGACCGCGAGGTAAAGAGCGCGGCTCACGGAAAGGCCCAGATATTCCACCCGCACCTCGTTATCCCGGATCGCCCGCATCGTGTAGCCTAAGGGGGATCGGAGATACCGGAAGATCAGGAAGACCATCGCCCCGACCCCGACGAGGGTGAACAGATACAGAACGGATCCCAGCTGCGCTTCTGGGGGGCTCCATCCCAGGAACGTCGGAGGAGCGATACGCAGGCCATCGGTCCCGCCGGTGATGCGGTAGGCCTTCACCAGGATCCCGTAGAAGATCATCGAAAAGGCCAGGGTGAGCATGGCGAAGAAGATTCCCCGGTAGCGGGCCAGGAGCGGCCCAACGAGCGCGGCGATCCCCAGTCCAGCCCCGGCCCCCAGGATCGCCCCCAGGAAGGCGTCCCGGATCCCCAGATCCCGCATAGCGAACCCCACCGCATAGGCTCCCGCGGCGAAGAAGAGCCCCTGCCCGAAGGAGACAAGCCCGGCCTGCATCAACAGGACCACCCCCAGCACCAGCAATCCCCGGGCCAGGGCGAGGGTGAGGAGAAAGCGGCTCCAGCCGGGCAGAAGAAGGCCCAGCCCGACGAACAACGCGATCAGGATCAGCCCACCGAGGCGGTGGAGGTTCATACCCGCCGCACCTCCTCGATGGCGAACAGGCCCTGCGGACGGAACAGCAGGACCAGCGCCATGACGAGATAGATCGCGAAGAGCTCCAGCTCCGGGATCCGATGCACCATCAGGGAGCGGACCACGCCCACCAGGAGGGCCCCGATGGCCGAGCCCTCCAGGCTTCCCAGCCCCCCGATCACCACCACCGCGAAGGCCAGGACGATCACTTCCACCGAGAGGCCGGGGACCACGGAGATCATCGGCGCGGTGAAAGCGCCCCCCAGGGCGGCCAGGATCGCCCCCAGGGTGAAGGTGAGGAGGAAGAGCCGGGGCACGTTCGCCCCCAGCGCCACGCTGATCTCGGGATCATGGATGATGGCCACCACCAGCCGGCCGACGCGGGTGCGATGAAGGAAGAGATACAGCCCCCCGCTGGCCAGCAGGGCGACTCCAATGAGCAGGAGGCTGTAGCCCGGATATGGGATGCCCGCCAGCTGGACCGTCCCCAGCAGCCCGTAGGGTTTATAGGCGTAATAGGGGTTCACGCCCCACACGAGCTTCATCCCATCTTCCAGGATCAGGAAGAGGGCATAGGTGGCCAGGAGCTGGTAAACGGGATCCCGTCCGTAGATCCATCGCAACAGCCCCCGCTCGATCAGCGGGCCAGCCACGATCCCGATGATCAGCGCGGCGCCGAGCAGCGCTACATAGCTCCCGGGAGGCCAGAGCCCCCGATCAAAATAGAACAGCACCGCCGAAGCCGCCGCGTATGCCCCCATGGCGTAAAGGCTCCCATGGGCTAGGTTCAGGATCCGCAACACCCCGTAGATCAGGGTGAGCCCTGCCGAGATCAGGAAAAGCCAGGAGGCATACACCAGCCCATCGATCAGGATGATCGCCAGTTGCTCCATCCCTCTCCTCTCCATGCTCCGCTCCATGTCGGAGGGGAAGCCGGGGCCTGCACCCCGGCTTCCCCTCTATTCGGGTTACGGGCACTTCGCTCCGGGGAACCCCTGGGCGATCCAGTCCGGGGTCTTCATGCCATCCGGCGGGTTCACACATTCCGCAGGGAACTCCATCACGTCGGTGAGCTTCACCTCCCCGGTCGCCGGATCGAAGTCCCCGGTGATCCCCAGGACCACCGGCTCCACCGCCTGATGGCCCTTGCCCAGGGCCATGCGAATCGTCCCGCTGGGGGTCTCGAATTCCAGATGCTCAAAGGCGGCGATCACCTGATCCCCCGTCGGCCACTTCCCGCCGTTGGCGGCGATGGCCTTCTCGTAGGCGGCCTTCACGCCCAGGATGGCCTGGGCGATATGGTAAGAGGGATAGACCGGGCGGACCACGTAGCGGTCTTTATAGATCTTCACGAACCAGTCGTTGAGCGGTGTCTTCGGGGCCAGGACGCCGTGAGGGCCACGGGCGGCGATCACAACACCCTTTGGCATGTCCCGGCCCAGGCGGGGGAGGATGGTATCTCCGGTGGTCAGGACAACCAGGCTCTGCTGGAAGAGCCCGCGGGGGGATGCCTGGATCACGAAAGCCTCCAGATCGCCGCCCCAGAAGCTGGAGTGGACTACCTCCGGACGGGCGGCCAGCAGGGCGGAGAGCTCGGCGGAATACTCACCGGCAAACAGCTTGGGGAAATGCTCCCCTGCCACCTGGACGTCGGGCTTCAGCTTGCGAACCGAATCCCGGAAGGCGGCCCAGGAGTCCTGGCCCCAGGCGTAGTTCTGGTTGATCCCGGCGATGCTGCGGAGATTGGGCTTCATCCGCAGGATATAGCGGGCCGCGCCGACGTTCTCGATCACCTGATGGGCATGGGTGCGAAACACATACCGGTAATCCCGTTCCTCGAAGATCTGATTGGTGCCGCAGTCGAAGAGCACCGTGAGGGTCTTGAGCTCCTCTGCCACCGGCGCCACCGCCAGGCAATCGGCGCTGGAGATGTAGCCGATCACCAGATCCACTTTCTCCTCGAGGACGAGACGGCGGAACTCCGCGACCTGCTTCTCCGCCCCTCCGGCCTCGTCCACATAAATGGCCTGGATCGGCACGCCTCCGATGCCTTTCTGGTCATACGGGGCGGGCGCCTTGCCCGCATTCAGGTTCTCAATCAGCACCTCCGCGGCGTTGCGGGCCGGCACCCCGAAGGGCGAGGCCGCCGGACCGGAGAGGAAGGTCACGATGCCGATCTTGAGGGCCGCCGGCGCGCCCGGGACGGCTGGAGTTGGCGTGGGCGGCGCTGCCGTCGGTGTCGGGCCGGCTGGTGCCGGGGTGGGGCTCGGCGCAGGGGCCACCGTCGTCGGCGTGGGCGGCACCGGGGACGGCGTGGGGGTGGGTGTAGCCGCCGGAACGCACGCTCCGATCAGGAGCGCCAGGATCAGCCCACTCCATAGCCAGCGCTTCGCATTCATCGCTTCCCTCCTTTCTCGTAAGAAGTTCATCAGGCTCACATCCTTCCCTGACCCAAAGGGCCACGGGGAGGAGAGATATAAGCTGCGAGGGTCTTCGGTGCCCGCTGCGGCCTAAAAGCTCACAGGAAGAGGCCAGCCGCTTAACCCCTATGCCTCATACACTATCCGGCCCCCGATTACCGTCGCCCGGATAGGAATCGACTCCAGCGCTTCCGGATCAGTCTCAAAGGGATCGGCGCCCAGGACCACCAGATCCGCCCACCGGCCCGGTTCCAGGGTCCCCAGCTCGGCCTCGGCGAAGGCGGCGTAGGCGGCCCCGATGGTGTAAGCCCGCAGGGCTTCCTCGAGGGTGAAGGCCTCTTCGGGAACAAACGGGGTGCCGCTCTGGGTGCGGCGGACCACTGCCGCCTGGATCCCTTTCATGGGCGCGCCGTCCACCACAGGGCGATCGGAGCTCAACGCCACGGGCACGCCCCGCAGGGAGGCCAGGGGATAAGTCCATCGCATCCGCTCCTCGCCCAGCGCGATCCGGAAGCCGTCACCCAGCTCATAGAGAAAGCGAGGCTGGGTTACGACCACCACCTGCAGGCGCCGGATGCGCTCCAGGAGATCTGGGGCTAACACGCCACAGTGCTCGATGCGGGGGCGGAACCGTCCGGCTTCCGGCCCCATGACCTCCTCGATCGCATCCAGGGCGACCTCGATGGCCCGATCCCCAATGGCGTGCATGGCCACCTGCCATCCCCCGGCATGGGCAAGCCGGATCAGCTCGAGCAACGTTTGGGGGTCTTTCACCAGCATGCCGGTGGCGTCGGGGGGATCCGCATAAGGCCGACGGAGGGCAGCGGTCCGGCCGATGAGGGAGCCGTCGATGAAGATCTTGATCGCCCCCAGCCGCAGGCGATCGCTTCCGAACCCGGTGTGAAGGCCGAAGGCGAAATCGAAGCGCCTGTCCCGGACGGCCAGCCGCTCCACGTCCACCATGAGCCAGACCCGCTGGGGGAGCAGCCCCTCCGCCACCGCTTCCTGGTAGGCCCGGAACTCCTCCGGCGCGATCCAGCCCGCCCAGGCATCCTGGGCGGCGGTGATCCCCTCTTCGGCCATACGGCGGCCGGCGGCCGCCAGCGCGGCCTTCGTCTCCTCCAGCGTATAAGGAGGCAGGACCCGCTTGACCAGCTCCTGGGCGGTCTCCAGCAGCAGGCCGGTGGGCTCCCCGTCGGCATCGCGGACGATCCGGCCGCCGGGCGGGTCGGGCGTCTCCCGGGCGATCCCGGCGATCGCCAGGGCCTGCGAGTTCGCCACCCCCATGTGGCCGGAGATATGGGAGAGCCAGACGGGATGCTGAGGGGAGACCGGGTCCAGATCGTGGCGGGTGGGATGGCGACGCTCCCGCAGCTTGTTCTCGTTGTATCCTCCGCCTCGAATCCATTTGCCCGGCGGGGTCCGACGGACGTGGGCGGCCACGGCCGCCACGACATCGGCGATCGTCTGCGCCTCCCGCAGGTTGACCTCCACCAGGCTCAGGCCGAAGAGGAGGATGTGACAGTGAGCATCGTGGAAGCCCGGAAGCACCGTCCCCCCGCCAGCATCCAGCACCCGGGTGCCCGGGCCGATCAGGGGCGCGATCTCCTCCTCGCGGCCCACGGCCAGGATCCGCCCGCGCCACGCGGCCAGGGCCTCCGCGAACGGAAGGCTTTCGGATAAGGTGCGGATGCGGGCGTTGCGAACCACAAAGTCCGCATGAATCCCCATCAGGCCCTCCGCTCCATCAATCGACATTCTTCGATGAATTGCGTTAGCAAGGCGACCAGGCGATCGGGGGCTTCCTGGGCTGGGGAATGTCCGACACCGTGCCAGATCTCCAGGCTGCAGTTCGGGATGCGGGTGAAGAGCGTCGCGATCCCCTCAAAGGGGATCACCATATCCCGATCTCCCCACAGCACCAGGGTGGGCACCCGGAGTTCCGGGAGGCGTTCCACCACATGGAAGCGCGCCATGTCGTCCAGGGTGTCGAAGTAGGTTGCGGGGCCCCAGCGCAGGGCGTCGGCCACCAGCGCCTCCATCACCTCGGGCGCCGGCGGGGTAGCGAAGGCCAGCTGGATCATCGCCCGGATCCCTTCGGGATTGCCCTGCTGGGCCCGCACCCAGGCATCCATCTGGGGATCGGTGCGGGTGCCGAAGGGGGCCAGGGGGTTGACCAGCATAAGACCCTTCAGGCGCTCTGGATGATCCAGGGCGTAACGCAGGGCGATACCCCCACCCATGGAATGACCCACCAGGATGAAGGGGGAGAGCCCGAGGGCCTCCGCGAAGGCGTGAAGATCCGCCGCATAGCCCGCCAGGGTGTGCGTCCCCGACGCAGGATCCGACTCCCCGGCCCCCCGCAGATCGACGGCGTAGCCGCGAACGCCCGGGGGCAGCCGGTCGAGGATCGGTAACCACCAGCGGTGGCTGCTCAGCCACCCGTGAACGAAGAGGACAACCTCCTCGCCCGCTCCCCGCTCTACGTAATGCATCCTCCCATCTCCGACGGAAACGAAGGGCATCCGGCACCTCCCGATTGGAAAGGGGAGAGGATTCGCCTCCTCTCCCCTCGCGACGGTTCACCCGATGAACTCCGCCAGCACCTGGGAGAACTTATCCGGCTCCTCGACCATGAGGGCATGGCCGCTGTTCTCGAACCACACCACCCGGCAGTTCTTCAGGCGGGCGGCCATATACTCCACCCAGCCCCAGTGGCAGACCTTGTCATCCCGGCTGTGACAGATGAGGACCGGGATGTCGACCATGGGCAACAGGTCCCGCAGGTCCTCCGTGATCAGAGTCCTGAAATACTTGTAGCCGACGTAGGCGGGCATCCGCAGCCAGTGGGAGTAGAGGAACCAGGTCTTGGTGGCCTGCATGTCCGTCCGCTTGAAGTTGTTGTCGGCGAAGGCGGCCATCACCTCCGGTAGCCCCCGGCGGATCCCCTCCAGGGCGGCCTGGGCTTCCTCCGGCGTCATCCCGTAGGGCTCCGAATCCGTGCGCACGAAGCGCGGGGTGGCCGGGGCTACCATCACCAGCCGCGTCACCCGGCGGTCGGTGTTGAAGTTGGCCACATACTTCAGGCCCACCCCGGCCCCCATGGACCAGCCGACGAAGGTCACGTCCCGCAGGTCCAGGGCCTTCATGAAGGCCTGAAGGTCCCGGCACATCTCGTCATAGGTGTATTCGGAATAGGGCTTGTCCGAATCCCCGTGGCCCCGGAGGTCCACGCAGATGCACCGGTAGCGATCGTGGAGATCCAGCACCGCGTAGTTCCAGGTGTCCACGGTGGCGCTGTAGCCGGGGACGAAGAGGATCGGCTTCCCCTGTCCCCCATCCCGGTAGTGCATCCGGATCCCCGTATCCAGCTGGACGAACGGCATGGCACCCTCCTTTCTGAAATGAATCAGAATGGATGTTTCCCAGAGCCCATGGGCCTCCTCCCCGCGTCGCAGGTTTGAAGCCGTGCGGGTTCCCCTTCACTCCCCGAAGAACCCGCTCACCGGCACCCAGCGCCCTTTCTGGACCTGGACAATGGCGATCTGCTTGATGCCCTGGTGCTCCGTCTCGCTGTAGCTGAAGGGCGGGGTGAGCCCGGTAGTGAAGTTCTTGAGGGACTCCAGAGCGGCGATGAATTTCTCGCGGGTGAGATCCGGGCCGGCCCGCTTCAGGGCCTCGACGATGATCTCCGCCACCGCGTAGGAGGAGATGCTGTAACCGCCCGGCTTCTCGTCCGGGAAGTATTTGGCCAGCACCTCGCGATACTTCGCTGCCTCCGGCGCGTTCTCCGGATCCACCAGCCAGGCCCCGGCGTAGACTCCCTCGGCCGCATCGCCCGCGAGGGTGAGCAGGATCGGATCCGCCAGCACGTAGGTCATCAACCACTTCGGCCGGAAGCCGATCTTCTGGGCCTCCTTCAGCAGGCTGGCCGCCGGCACCTGGATGGCATAGACGAAGACCAGATCGGGGTTGGCCTGCTGGAGCTTGAGGGCATGAGCGCTGAAGTCCCGCTCGGCCGTCTCGTAGGGGACCATGGCCACCGGCTCCATCCCCCGGGCCTTCAACGCCGCCACGAAGCTCTCTGCCCCTTCCTTCCCGAAGGCATCGTTCTGGTAGAACACGGCGATCCGCTTCGCCTTCAATTCCTCCACCGCGTATTTGGCCATCAACCGCCCTTCCAGCTCATAGGTAGGCTGGATGCCGAACACCGTCTTCTTGAACGGCCTGGACCAGAGGGAGGAGCCGGAAGCCACACCGACCACGGGGACACCCTTTTCGATGGTGTAATCCAGGATGGCGGCGGTGGTGGCGGTGCCCAGGGGGCGGACGATGGCGAAGACCTCGTCCTGCTCCACCAGCTTCTTCGCCGCGGCTACGGTGTTCGCCGGGTTATACTGATCGTCCTCGACGATCAGCTGGATCTTGCGGCCGTGGACGCCCCCCTGATCGTTGATCCACCGGAAATACGCCTCCATCCCCCGCGCCAGCGGCTTGCCGATGGTGGATACCGGCCCGGAGAGGGCGCAGATCATGCCCAGCCGAATGGTATCGGCGGTAACTCCTGGGACCTTTGGGGCTGGGGTGGGCGTAGACAATGGGGGCGTCGGCGAAGCCGGTGCCGGCGTCGGGGACGGCGGGGAAGTGGGAGCGGGCGTGGCCGGCTGGGCGCACGCCGTCAGGATCAGCGCTAACAGCCACAGCAGACGGAACCCTTTCATCGCACACCTCCTGGTCGTTTTTCGGAGACCCACTTTCGCCTTCAGCGGCCGAGATATAAGGCTTTGACCTCTGGATTTTCCCGAAGGGTCTGTGCTTCCCCCTGGAGACGGATCTCCCCGTTCTGAAGGATGTAAGCCCAGTGGGCCAGGGTCAGGGCCAGATACGCATTCTGCTCGGCGATCAGCAGCGTGGCCCCGGCCTCGTGAATATCCCGCAGGATCTCGAAGATGTGCTGGACCACCAGAGGGGCCAGCCCGAGGGAAGGTTCGTCCAGGAGCAACAGGCGCGGGCGGGCCATCAGCGCCCGCCCGATGGCCAGCATCTGCTGCTCCCCTCCCGAGAGGGTGCCGGCAGGCTGGGCACGGCGCTCCCGCAGGATCGGGAACAGGTGGAACACACGCTCCAAATCCGTCCGCACGGCTCGGAGATCCCGACGATGCCACGCCCCCAGCCGCAGGTTTTCCTCCACGGTGAGCTCCGGAAAGATGCCCCGCCCCTCAGGGACCAGCACGATCCCCCGCGCCACCCGCTGTTCGGGCGGCAACCGGTGGAGGGGATGCCCGGCGAAGGAGATGGTGCCCGCGAGGGGCGGTAAGAGGCCGGCGATCACCCGCAGGGTGGTCGTCTTCCCTGCCCCATTGGCCCCCAGCAGGGCCACCACTTCCCCTTCCCGAACTTCGAGGGAGATCCCGCGGAGGGCCAGGATCGGGCCATATCCGGCCGTCACCTCTGAAAGGATCAGGTCCGCGCTCATCCCCATCCCTCCTCGTGGGAGAGGGCCGCAGGCTGATGGTTTCGCTCCCACGGTTTCCCCAGATAGGCCTCGATCACGAGGGGGTTCTCCGCCACCTCAGCGGGGGTTCCCTGGGCGATCACCCGACCGAAGTTCAGCACCACGATTCGATCACAGAGCCCCATGACCAAGTTCATGTCGTGCTCGATCAGCAGAATGGAGCATCCGAAAGACTCCCGGATCTCGCGAAGCCGCTCCCGAAGGACGTGACGCTCCGCCGGATGCAGGCCGGCGGCGGGCTCGTCCAGAAGAAGCAGGCGAGGGCGAGCCACCAGCGCCCGGCCCAGCTCCACCCATTTGCGCTGGCCGAAGGCAAGGCTCCCCGCCGGGCGATCGGCCAGGGCCGACAGCCCGAGCCATTCCAGGATCTCCCAGGCCTGCTCCCGCAACCGGGCCTCCTCCCATCGGGCGGAGGGCCATCCCACCGCCACGGCCAGCAACCCGACCCGCGCCTGAGGGTGCTGCCCCACCAGCAGGTTCTCCAGGACCGTGAGGGCGGGGAAGATCTCCACGTTCTGGAAGGTGCGGGCGATCCCCAGCGTGACGATCTCATGCGGCCGGCGGCTCAGCAGATCGTGACCCTCAAAGCGGATCGCCCCAGCGTCCGGGTCGTAAAAGCGGCTGATGAGGTTCAGCAGCGTCGTCTTCCCGGCGCCGTTCGGCCCGATCAGCCCCACGATCTCCCCGGGCTCCACCGCGAAGCTCACGCGATCGAGAGCCTGAAGCCCTCCGAAACACTTGGAGACCCCTATGATCTCCAGGCGTCCGCCTTTCTGAGCTTCCATTGGGCCACGACCAATCCGAGCATGCACCTTTCCCCCTTCGGAGGTCAGGGAGGCGGAAGCAGGAATCCATCGGCGCGTCCGCCGGTTCCACCCGCTCCAGAGGAGGCGCCACAGGCCCCCGGGGAGGAACATCGCCGCCAGGATGAGGAACACCCCATACAGCACATGGCGCAGATCCCCCGCCTCCGTCCGCCAGCCCAGAGCGGTCCCCAGGCCGCCGAGCGCATGGAACAGCACGGTCAGAGAGACCGCCCCCAGGACGGCGCCGGGCACGGAAGCCAGCCCTCCGATGATCAGGGCGCTGACCAGGAAAATCGAGTGGACAAGGGTTAACCCATCGGGGTCCACGCGGCCCACCCGGTAGGCCAGCAACCCGCCGGCGATCCCGGCGTAGAAGGCGCTGATCGCAAAGGCCAGGGTCCGATACCGGGCCAGGGAGATCCCGGCCGCCTGGGCCGCCGCCTCCCGATCCCGCAGGGCGATCCAGGCGCGACCAAAGGGGCTCTGGAGCAAGCGGCGGGCAACCCCGGCGAGGAGGATCAGGACGATCCCGATCAGGAGATACTGGGCGGCGTCGCTGTGGAGGCTCCAGGGGCCCAGGGCCGGCGGGGGGACTTTCAGCCCCATGAAGCCGCCGGTGAGCGACTCCCAGCGCCGCAGGATCTCCACCACGGCCACGCCGAACCCCAGGGTGGCGATAGCCAGATAGGGTCCGCTCAGCCGGAGAGCTGGCAACCCCAACCCCAGCCCGATCCCAGCGTTCAGAAGGCCTGCCACCGGCAACGCGAGCCAGAAGGGCACTCCCAGGCGCAGGTTGAGCAGCGCCACCCCATAGGCCCCGATGGCCATGAAGCCGGCGTGACCGATCGAGATCTGGCCCGCCACCCCTGTCAGGAGATCCAGACCGATGGCGGCGATCGCCCAGATCCCGGCCAAGCTGAGCACATAGAGGAAATAGCTGGGCAGCCCGAAAGCTGTGGCCACCAGGATCCCCGCCAGGAGTCCTCCCAGGGCGATCCGCCGTGCCATCGTTTCTCCCCTCCGGCTACACCCGACGAGCGATCGGACGGCCCAGCAAGCCGGCCGGCCGCACCACCAGGACAGCGACGATGAGGGCGAAGGCGAAAGGTGTCTTGAGCTCCGTGGCGATGTATCCGGCCACCAGGTTCTCCAGGATCCCCAGGAGCCAGCCACCGATCACCGCCCCCGGGAGGCTGGTCATCCCGCCCAGAACGGCGGCGGCGAAGCCTTTGATGAGCAGCGGCAACAGCGCATTCGGTTCCAGATAGACCAGGGGCGCGGCCAGGATCCCCGCGATGGCCCCCAGCCCGACCCCAATCCCCCAGGCCAGGGAAAGGATACGATCCACCGGAATACCCATCAGCCGGGCAACCTCAGGGTTCTGAGTGACCGCCCGCAGGGCCAGGCCGATCCGGGTGAGCCGCAGAAAGGCATAGAGGGCCAGGGCGAGCAGCAGCCCCACCGTGAGGTTGAAGAGCTGCTCCCGGGTGATCACCGCCGGGCCCAGCCGCAGGGGCGGGCCGGAGACCATCGCGGGGAAGGTTCGGATCTCATGGCCCCACAGGAGACCGGCCAGCCCGTTCAGGACCAGCGCCAGGCCCAGGGTGATCACCACCAGGGTCAATGGGGAGGCGCGCCGATGGCGCGCCAGACGCAGCGGGCCGCCCTCCACGAGGGCGCCCAGGAACGCGCCGAAGAGGACGGCGCCGAGGAGGGCGATCGGAAGCGGCCAGCGGGCCCGGAGCAGGGTGTAAGCGACGAAGGTGCTGATCATCGCCATGTCCCCATGGCCGAAGTTCACCACCTCCGAGGCCCGATAGATCAGCACCAGCCCCAGAGCCATCAATCCATACAGAGCCCCCGCGGAAAGCCCTCCCGCCAGATAACGGATCAGCGCTTCCATGCGCTTCCCCGGCCCTCCGTTTTGCGGCCTCGCCGCGACCCGGTTCTCCAGAGGACGCCGCCCGACCCCGATCGCCGATGCCCACCGGGCTCCGTCCGAATCCCCCCGGTTTCCCCGGGGGCATCCGGGACGATCTTCCCCGGAGCGCGTTCCTGAGGCGTTACAGAAAGGTTACAGATCCGACCGGGCAGCTCCGGGCAGGATGCCCCGGCCCCTTCGCTCCTCCGGCCACCGGGCACAATCCCACCCAGGCTTTCCCCTTGACAAATGTCCGGGCGTCTGCTATCATTACTTAGGACTCCTAAGTAATGGAGCGCAACGATGTCTCCCTTCAACCCGCGGGTGCGTTCGGAGCGGTTATCGGGGCAGATCGCCATCGCCCTCTACCGCATCGCCCAGGCGATCCAGATCATGCTGCGCCGGGCGGGGCAGGCTCATCGCCTCTCCCCTGCTCAGGTCCAGGCGCTCCTCTTCCTGGCTTATGCCCGACCCGGCGTGCGCACCATCGGCGGCCTGGCCCAGCGCCTGCAGACCACCATGGCGACGGCCAGCGAGGTGGTCGACGCCCTGGAACGCAAGGGCCTGGTGGCCCGGGAACCATGGCCAGAGGACCACCGGATCATCGGCCTTCGCCTGACGGGGAACGGGCGGCGCCGGGTGGCGGATCTGGAGGGCCTGCTGGACGACCTGGAGGCGGCGATCGCGGAGCTGCCCCCTGCCGACCAGCAAACGCTCCACCGGGCCCTGCAGCACATCGTGCGCCGTCTGGCGGCCGGCGGCCACGTGGTGGTCTATGAGATGTGCTGGGGCTGCGCCTTCTTCCGGCCCAACGTCCATCCCGATAACCCCTCGGCCCCACACCACTGCGCCTTCATGGACGCCCCGCTGCGGGACGCGGACACCTATACGGAGTGCCCGGATTTCACCCCTCGCGAGGAGGTGCCAGCATGACCCGTGGAAGTCCTCTCCCCATCCGGATGTATGCGCGCCCGGATTGCGAGGACAGCGCCCTGGCCCGGGATCGGTTGCGGGAGCTGGGGATCCCCTTCGTCGAGATCAACATCGATGAGGACGAGGAAGCCGCCCGCTATGTGGAGCGCCTCAACCGCGGCTTCCGCAGCACCCCCACCCTCGTATTCGGAGATGAAGCCTTCTACATCGTGGAGCCGACCGTGGAGCAGCTGGATGAGGCCCTGCGACGGGCAGGATATGAGATCCCTGTCCGCTCACGGTGAGACTTTCAAATCCTAAGAGGAGGCACAGCCATGAGCGCACGAACGATTTCCGGCTACACGTATGGCACGGCGGAGGTCGCCCGTTCCCCGATCACCCGGGAGGATTTCGAGAACCTGAAAAAGGCCACCATGTTCACCGAGGAGGACGAGCGCTACCTGCGGATGGCCGGGGAGGTCCTGGCGGACCAGGTGGAGGACATCCTCGACCTCTGGTATGGCTGGGTGGGATCCCATCCCCACCTGGTGTATTACTTCTCCGGCCCGGACGGGAAGCCCGATATGAACTACCTCCAGGCCGTCCGCCAGCGCTTCGGCCAGTGGATCCTGGATACCTGCAATCGCCCCTATGACCAGGACTGGCTGAACTACCAGCAGGAGATCGGGCTCCGCCACCACCGCACGAAGAAGAACCAGACCGATGGCGTGCGATCGGTGCCCCACATCCCGATGCGTTACCTGATCGCCTTCATCTACCCCATCACCTCCACCATCAGGCCCTTCCTGGCGAAGAAGGGCCACTCCCCGGAGGATGTGGAGAAGATGCATCAGGCCTGGACCAAGTCCGTGATCATGCAGGTGGCCCTCTGGTGCTATCCTTATACTCAGAAGGGAGACTGGTGACCTTGCTGCCGGTGGGGCCCCTGTCCCTGGCTGGGGCCCCACCGGCCCCTGAAGATGGCTCTGGAAGATCGGATTGCGCGCAGCCGGCTGATCCCGCCCCGGCCCCGGCCGGCCTGGGTGAGGCGCCCGCGCGTCGAAGCGCGGTTGCGGGAAGCCTTTCAGGCTCCGGTGACGGTGGTGCGGGCGGATCCGGGCTACGGCAAGACCACCGCCGTCGCCCAGATGGTCCATTATGGGTTCTGGCCGGCCGCATGGTATAGCCTCGCGGAAACCGATCAGGATCCCCTGCTCTTCCTGGCCCACCTGATCGCCGCAGCTCAGACCCTGGACCCGGGTTGCGGGGCCCGCGCCCTGACGCTCCTCCAGTCCCCGGGAGGCGGGGCCCAGCATGGCCCGGCCGTGATCGACACCCTGGCCAATGAGCTCCTGGATCGGCTCAGCCGGGATGCGCTGCTGATCCTGGACGATTACCACCTGGTCGAGGGCCCGGAGATCAACCCCCTGGTCGAGCGGCTCATCGAGCAGATGCCCCCTACCCTTCATCTCATCCTCCTCACCCGCCAGACCCCCGCCTTCCGCAACTTGGTCCGCTGGCGGGCTTACGGGGAGGTTCAGGAGATCACGACCGCCGATCTCGCCTTCACCCCCGAGGAGGTCCAGGCCCTTTTCACCGCCCACGGCGTCCCGCTTCCCCCTGAGGTGGTCCATCGGCTGGTGGAAGAGACCGAGGGATGGATCATCGCGCTCCTGATGATCCTGCACCGCCTTCGGGAGAGCGAGCGGGAAACCCTGGAGACGCTCCTGGAACGGATCCCGGATACGCTGCCGGATCTCTTCGATTACTTCGCCGGGGAGGTGCTGAGCCGTCAGCCCCCGGAGATCCAGCGCTTCCTTCTGCAGACCAGCATCCTGACGGACCTGGATCCGGAGGTCTGCGCCGCCGTCCTGGAGAACCCGGAGGATCGCGCCCTGCTCCCTCTGATCGAAGGGCGGGGACTCTTCCTCAGCGTAAGCGGGGAAGGCCGTTATCGCTATCACCACCTGTTCCAGGAGTTCCTGCAGCGCCAGGCGCGGGTCCGGCTGGGAAGCTTGAAACCCCTGCACCGGCGCGCCGCCGCGTTCTATCAGGGGCGTGGGCAATGGGAATCCGCCATCGCCCATCTGATGGCCGCGGAGGCCTTCGAAGAGGCCGCCGGGCTTCTCGCCCTGGTGGCCGGACGGATGATCCAGCAGGGCCGCTACAGCACCCTCGCGGCCTGGATCGATCGCCTTCCACCTGCTGTTGTGGAGACCCGCGGAGAGCTGCTCCGGCATCGCGGGGATGCCGCCCGGCTGCTCAGCCGCTTCGAGGAGGCTCTTTCCTGGTATGAACGCGCCCGTCAGGCGGCCGCCCGGCGGGGGGATTCGATCGGGGAGGCGTATGCGCTGACCGGCCAGGCCCTGGTTTTCCTGGACACCGTGCAGCCGGCGCGGGCGGCCTCGCTCCTCCGGGAAGCCCTGCGCCGGATCGGCCGGGACGCTCCGGAGGAGCGTCTTCGCCTGCTAAGCCTGATGGCAGAGAATCTGCTGAACGCCGGCCGTCTCTCTCGGGCGGATCTCCTGCTCACCCTCCTCCGACGCCGGGATCCCACTGTGCTTCCTCCAGATGTGGAGATCCGCCTGCGGATCCGCCAGGGCCGCCTCGCCGAGGCCCGCCTTCAGGTGGAATCCCTCATCCGTGCGGCTCCCTGGGGGGCCGATCGCCAGCGGATCCCCCGATCGCATCGGGAGGCCACGATCCTGATGGCCTGGATCGGCGCGATGACCGGAGAAGGGGAGATGGCGCGCCGATATGCGGAACAGGGCCTGCGGATCGGCCGGGATCTCCGCTCGCCCATCGTCGAATGTGTGGCGCTCGCCCGTCTGGGCCACGGCTGGCTCTCCGGCCCGGATTATGATCTCCGGCGAGCCGAGGAGGCCTATCAGGAATCCCTGAGGGCGGCGGAGGAGATCCGGGTCCCCCGGTTCGAGGTGGAAGCTCACCTGGGGCTGACCGTCGTGGAAGGTCTGAAAGGGCGGCCGGGGCTGGCGATCGCCCACGGGCGGCGGGGGCTGGAGATCCTGGAGGAGGCCGGGGATGCCTATCTCTCGGCCGCCGTCTGGCTGGCCCTGGGGATCGCCGGGCTCTGGAATGGGGATCCCCACGCGATGGAATGGCTGGAAGCAGCCATCCGTGCAGGGAGCCGGTGCGGGGAGCGCTATTTCTCCACCCTCGCCCGGCTCTGGCAGGCGTGGGCCCTCCTGAGGCAGGGAGAGCGTTCCGCCAGTTTGCTCCCCCTGAAGGCCGCCCTGGAAGCCATCCAGGCGGAAGGCTATGCCTTTATGCTCACCGGGACCCCGCTGCTGGGATTGCGGGACCCGGGAGCCCGGCTGTTGCTGCTCCAGACCGCGCTCGGCGCTCGTATTGCTTCGGATTACCTCGGGACCTTGTGGTCTCAGGCTCTTCGGGCTTCCGCATCCCACGCTCCCTTCGGCCCCTGGGCGCTCCCTCCGGCGGAGAACCGCCCGTATCCGCCCCTGTATATCCAGACCCTGGGGCCTTTTCGGGTCTGGCGGGGGCTTTATGAGATCCCGGCGGAAGCCTGGGGGCGCACGCGGGCCCGCCGTCTCTTTCAGTTTTTGATCGCCCATCGCCGGCGCCCGGTGCATCGGGAGGAGATCCTGGAGGCCCTCTGGCCGGATCGAGATCCGGCGAGCGCGGCCCTGGAGCTGCGGGTGACCCTCCATGCCCTCCACCGCGCCCTGGAGCCCACCCGGCGGCCCGGCCAGCCGCCCTTCTATGTGATCCGGGAAGGGGAATTCCTGCGCCTGAACCCTCAGGCGATCCTCCACATCGATGCCGACATGTTCGTCGCCCTGCTGGCCCGGGCGCAGGAGCGCGAGCCCCTCGCTCCCGATGAGGCCCTGGGCTGGCGGCGGCAGGCCCTAACGTTGATGCAGGGGGAGTTCCTGGAGGAATGCCGGTATGAAGACTGGGCAATCCCGGAGCGGGAGTATCTATCGGCCCTCTACCTGAACACCGCCGAACAGGTCGCGAAGGCCCTGGCGGCACGGAACGCCTGGGAGGAGGTGATCCCTATCGCCCAGCGGATCCTGGAGCGGGATCCTTACCACGAGGCCGCCTGCCAGCTGCTGGTTCAGGGATACTGGGCCCTCGGACAGCGCGCGCTGGCCGTTCGCACCTACGAGCGCTTCCGACAGCGCATGCGCAAGGAGCTGGGGGTCGAGCCGACGTTCTCTCTGGCTGCTCTGCGAACAATCCCCCCTCATTCGAGGGGATCCGCTGATTAGGTCTGCACACGTCTTCAACATCAATCCGCAGGAGGGAGAAGGGGCATGCGCCAGCGAGGGAGAGGCGCCCGGGGGGATTCCCGGATGACCAGCAGGATGCTGACGACCATCAACGACGCGCCGGCCCATTGAACCAGCGTCAGATGCTCGCCCAGCCATCCCACAGCCAGAGCCACTGTGACCAGGATCTCCATCACCGTCAGCAGGGCGGTCTGAATCCCCCCCAGACGCTTGACCCCCGTGAACATCCCCAGCCGCGAGAGCATCAGGACAGCCGCCATCGCGAAGATCGGCCCCAGGGCGCCTGAAGGCACGGAGGAATGAGGGTTCCCGAAGATCCATCCGGCCACCGGCGTAAAGGCCGCCATCGCCGTCAGAGCGTAGAGGGTCAGGGTTTGAGCCGGCATCTCATACAGGACCCGCTGGCTCAGCACCACATGAAGCGCGTAGAAACCGCTGGAAAGCAACACCAGGAGCACGCCGGAGAGATCCGGCATTCCCTGAAAGCGCCCCAATAGCAGCAGGAGACCCAGGCTCGCCAGAAGCATCCGCAAACGGGTGAGACCCGGGATCGGCTCGCCATTGAGGCGGGTCATCACAGCCACCAGGATGGGATACATGGAATAGATGAGATGAGCCACTGCGGCGTCCAGGCGGTAAAGGCCCAGATAGTAAAAAACCGATCCCAGCGCATTGGTGAAGCCCACCGCCAGACAGCCCAGCAGACCGACCGGATAGATGTAGAGATAGCGCCGCCAGCGAGGGTGAATCAGATACAACGCCCAGAGGGCCAGGGCGGCCAGCCCGGTGCGCAGGATGACCACCGCCGTGGGATCCGCGCCTTCCTGATAGGCCAGCTTGGCCAGGATCGGCGCTCCCCCCAGCATGATCGCGGAAAACAACGCGGCCAGGATCCCCTGCCATTCCATCAGAGGCCTCGGTCTGAGCGATGAAGCCGAAGGATCGCCTGGATCTGGGCCATCAACATCCCCCGCCACGCTGCCCCGATCCGCCATCCGCCCGGGCACGGCACCGGCTCCAGCTCCTCGTGCCCCTTCACCGCCTCGATCCCCAATCCCAGATGGTCCAGCAGATAGGCGATGAGCTGGGCCGTTGCGGTCAGCTGGCGCTCGCCCGGAGGGCGCTGGCGGAAATCCCCGATCAACCCGACGCTGACGGTTGTCGCGTTATCGGTTGCCATATGAGAAACCGCCACAGCAAGCGGGTGGATCCGATACAGGATCCCATCGGCGTCCACCAGGAAGTGATAGCTCGCCCCGGGCATCCCGAGCCGCTCCACCTGGTAAGCCGCGATCTGCAGCGGGGTGATCCCCGCCTCCGTTCCCGTCTGATGCAGAACCACACCCCGGATGAGCCCTGGGGGACGAAGCGGGAAAGAAGCCCCCGCCCGGATGGGGAGGTTTCCCGTCAGATCCCGCCATGCCGGCTCCGGCACGCCGGGCACCGGCATGCGGGCTTCCTCCAGGATCCGGCGAGCCATCTCCCGGATCTCCGCCCCAGAGGGATGAGCGGTATGCCCCGAAGCGGGCCGGGTCCCGGGCTCCATCCCGAATCGGGATCCTCCCGGGAAGAGCTCCTGCACGGTCTGGATCTGAGAGGGCCCCAGCTGAAGACGGGTGATGAGCCACGCGCAAAGACGAGCGGTTCGTTCGATTTGCAGCGGGGCAGGACCCGGATCCGTGCCCCATCCTGCCAGCCCGATCCCCACGCTCACCCGTCCATACCCCCCGGCATGATCCGTCATCGCTTCCAGAGGGAGCGTCCAGAAGATCTGCCCATCGGTCGTGATGTAAAAATGATAGGGGAATCCCGGTTGTCCCCCTTGCTCGACCAGGAAGGCTGCCAGGGCTTCCGGCGGCAGATCCCCTGGAACCTCCAGGGGATGCAGGACCAGCCAGCGGATCAGCTCCAGGGGGCGTTGCGGCCACGGCGAACGCCTCCGCCGGGGGAGGATCGGCTCCATCCATAAGAGGGAGAGGTTTAGACGTCGGAGATCCGCATCGGCCCAGGGCCGGGGGACAACGGGCACTGCCCGCGGATCCCCTTCCACGTTCACATCCATAGCCCGGACCCATCCGATGTGCGCATCGAATTGGGCCTGCCACCATCCTCGATCCGCGGTGGCCATTCGGGCCATCCCTCGACGGCCCTCTGGAAGCTCCAGGATGGCCGGAGCGCGAATGGAGGGAGCCAGGCGAAGCGCCGCGGGACGGCGCAGGGAAAGGAGGATCGGGCCCAGCGACTCGATCGGGACACTCTGGGGATCCCCCTGGAGGATGATGGCATCCCGGGGCAGCCATCCCTGACGACCGGTCTCCGGATGGAGCCATGAATACCATTCCCGATCCTCCGTGCAGGCGATGGCCACGCCGGTGAGGTCTCTCGGAAGAGGATCCCCCCACATCTCTCCACCCGGGCGATCGCGGAGTCGGGTTTCCTGACGGAGCGCTGCCCGGGGATACCGCTGGAGCCCGGCGTCCCACCGGAAGCGCGCGGCCAGAGCCCGATCCAGATCGCTCAGCAAACGTTCCTTGCCCTCCATGAACCAGGGATCCACGCGCCGCCAGCGATAAAGGGCCATGCATCGGATAAAGGAATGAGTCGTCCCAGCGTTCCAGCGATGGATCTCCGCATAAGCCTCCGAGATCCATCCCGTATCCTCGTCCGGCCAGGGGATCGGATGCCCTTCATGATCCCCCATAGAGGCCTCGGTGATGAAGATCGGCAGGTAGCGCAGATGGGGAGGGATGGCTTCGATGAAATCCCGATACGCGCGGAAACCCCGATGACGGGCGTCATATGGCGGAGGAAAGCGAGCCTCATCGGTGATGGAACGGGGGTCCGGGCTCTGGCTGGCGACGTGAAGGGCGATGCCGTCCAGATCCTCCCCGATCGCCATCAGGACATCGTGGAAGTAAATCACCCAATCGCCCGTGGGATTCCCGGGATAGCGGAGCGCGGCGGTGAAGGGCGCCACGGCGGCAGGGATGACGAGATCCCCCTCATGGCCGGGCTGGCTGCGGATCTCCTCGCGGCATCGCCGGAAACAGCGCGCGTAGCGCTCCGGGGTGAGCCATTCAGCCGCCTCGAAACGCCCGGCAGAGGGATCCACCCGGGCACCGGGCTGCTGCTGGGGATGATTGGGCTCACTCCCGATGACCCAGATGTGGGCACCCGGAGATGCGGCGACAAAGCGGGCGCAACGTCGGGCAAAGGCCTCATAGCGGTCGGAGGGCGGCAGCGTGCCGTTGGGATATCGGCCGTAGTTCAGCACGACGATGACGCCGAACCCCGCCTCTGCCCATGCCTGGTAGATCGAACCGCGCCCGCTCACATCCTCCGGGTCGGCCCCAATCGTCTCTTCGAAAACCACCCAACCGGCCAGGCCGGCTGCGCGGAACCGCTCCCGCCATGGGCCGGGGTCGTGGATTCCGTAAAGGTAGACCGGCCATGGGATTCTGGACATCAGCCCTCGCTCCGTATCCAGGCCTTAATGCTCCTCTCGAAGGAACCCGGCCTGCACCACAAAACGGCGAACCCGCTCCCGGAACCCCGGCTCAAAGAGCATGGGGTCCGCGGTGGTCAGGATCGCCTGTTCCACATCCTCCAGAGCCCGGAGCAGATAGCGCCGGCGCTCCTCATCCAGCTCCGCCATCACCTCGTCCAGCAACAGAACAGGGCTTTCCTGAAAGACAGAGGCCAGCCAGCGGGCCGCCGCCAGCTTGAACGCCAGAATCGCCGTCCGCTGTTGCCCGCGGGAACCGTAAAGGCCCAGATCCACGCCGTCCACAATGAAGCGCAGATCATCCCGATGGGGGCCGATCCGGGTGGTCCCCCGCCGGATATCCAGCGCGCGCTCGCGAAGCAGAGCGCGCCGGAAAACCTCCTGTAACTCATCCACCCGGAGCATCTCCCCCCATGTCATCACCCCCAGCGCCATCTGTCCCCCCGCCTGAAAGGGATCCAGGCCCGGCACATAGCGCAGCAGCAAAGGTTCCCCTCCGCTGAGGGCTTTATGGATGTCCTCCGCGTAGCGAGCGATCGCCTGCAGGGCGCGGACCCGCTGATCCATCAGCGGGGCCCCGTAGCGGGCCACCGCCTCATCCCACAGATCCAGCTGCGCCGGGTCGCCGCCCTCCTCCTGGAGCTGGCGGAGCAGGGCGTTGCGCTGGGAGAGGGCCCGCTGATAAGCCGCCAGCGTCCGGGCGAAGGCCGACGAGGTCTGGGCGATCAGGAGATCCAGCAACCGCCGCCGCTCCGCCGGAGGCCCCCCTACCACCTCCACATCCTGCGGGGTGAACAGGACAACCGCGGCCTGTCCGAAGAGATCCAGCACCCGATGGGGGATCCCGTTGATCCGCACCTGCTTGCGAATCGATACCGTTTCCGGGGCGAGGGTGGAGCGGGAAGGTATGCCGCCCTCCGCCACCAGCGTGAGCTCCAGACGAACCGGGCCGTCCTTCCGCACAAATTCGGCGATCACCCGGGCGAACGGCATGGGGTCCTGCCAGGCCGTCCAGTGGATCAGCTCCCGATCGCTGTGGGTGCGGAACGAGTGGCCCATGGCGGCACAGGCGATGGCCTCCAGGAGGTTGGTTTTCCCCTGGGCGTTCCCCCCGTAAATCATGATCACCCGCGGCTCCAATCGCCACTCCAGCCGCGCGTAGTTTCGAAACTGGGTCAGGCTGAGCGCTCGAAGCCACATCCCCGAATGCCATGCGCAAGGTTCCAGACGCCCCACACCGCTTATGCCGCCCCTCTCATCCAGGAAGGCGGGATGGCTCCCCTCCCCTTTCCCCCCATTGGGCTGTAAGAGCCGCTTCAGCGGCGACCGGTCGGGGCTGAAGTCTCCTACCGGATGATCCTGCCAGGCGGTTGATCGTAACCGGTAGGAGCCGCTTCAGCGGCGACATTCAAGTCGGGGCTGAAGCCCCCTACCGTTGGTCTGTGGTCGGGGCGAAAGCCCCTCCTACCCGTTGCTGTAGGAGCCGCCTCAGCGGCGACAGCCGAATCGGACTCAGACTATAATCATAGCAGATCATCGGCGCTTATAAGAGCGAGGCTTGCTGGAAGTTACAGCGCGCGCTTGCGGTAAAGATCATGCTTTGTCCCGCCATGAAGCAGGATACGGGCCCCGAATCCTGGAAAGGGGGGATGACCTCTCTCCAGAATCCCGGTCGATGGAAAAAGCGCCCCGCAGCGTTCATAGCGCGGGTCGAGCGAACAGGGAGGAGGTGAAACATGGAGGAGCGCCCTCTGGATCCTGCCCCCACCATCGGTGCGCCCGGGGTTGCGGAACGGGCGGTTCCGGTCCCCCGATGGCTGCAGGCCATGCGGGAAATTCGGCATCGCCTGGAGAGCGGGCTGCCGGTTCTCCTCATCACCCCCTCGGTGATCGCGGTGCTGATCTTCGTCTACGGGTTCATCGGATGGACGGTCTACATCTCGATGACCCGATGGAACGATGTGCTGCCGGATTACACATTCGTTGGCCTGCGGAACTATATCGGGCTGTTTCAAACGCCGCGGTTTCAGGCGGACATCCGCAACGTGGTGGTCTTCACGACCCTCTTCCTGTTGGGGGCGATTGTGGTGGGCTTCTTTGCCGCCCTTTTGCTGGATCAACGGGTGAAGGGGGAGACGTTCTTTCGCAGCGTGTTCCTTTTCCCCATGGCCATCTCCTTCATTGTGACCGGTATCGCCTGGCAATGGCTGTTCAACCCTCAAACGGGGATCAATCTTCTTCTGAAATATGCAGGCTACACCGGACCGCTGCCACGCTGGTTCACGGATCCTACCATCATGTTCGGCGTGAAAGCGGGGGCGATTCAGGTGGGGATCCCGGTGGCCTTGATCCCCGTGGTGATCGCGGCCACATGGCAGCTTTCGGGGTTCACCATGGCCATGTATCTGGCCGGCCTGCGGGGGATCCCGGAGGAGCTACGGGAGGCCGCCCGGGTGGATGGAGCCAGCGAGTGGCAGATCTACCGCCATGTGGTCCTGCCGCTGCTGCGCCCCGTTACCCTGAGCGCCCTGATCGTGCTGGGACATATTTCCCTTAAGATCTTTGATCTTACCGTCGCTATGACCGGCAGCGGCCCGGGGTTTGCCACCGATATGCCCGCCTACTTTATGTTCGAAACCACGTTCCGGGGGAACCATTTCGCCCAGGGAGCCGCCATCGCCACCCTGATGCTGCTCCTGGTCGCCGCCCTGATCATCCCCTACCTCCGCTACAGCCTGAGCCGGGAGACCGAGCTATGAAGGTCGGGCGTGCCTGGATCTATATGGCCCTGCTTGTCCTGACCGTCTTCTATCTATTGCCCGTTTACGTGCTGCTCCTCACCGGCCTGAAGAGCTTCGCCGAGGCGGATCTGACCCGGATGTGGAACTGGCCGACCCAGCCCTCGCTGGCTGCCTTCGCCAAAGCGTGGGAGAAGCTCTCGCCGAACTTCATGAACAGCGTCTATCTGGTGATCCCGGCCACCCTGATCTCCTCCTTCATCGGCTCCATCAACGGCTACATCCTGGCCCGGTGGCGCTTCCGGGGGTCGGAGATCCTGTTTCCGGCCATCCTCTTCGGGATGTTCATCCCCTACCAGAGCATCCTGATCCCGCTGGTTCGCTTCCTTCAGTTCGTCGGCCTCTACGGCTCCATCCCGGGGCTCATCCTGGTCCACGTGGTTTACGGCATCCCCATCACCTCCCTCATCTTCCGCAATTACTACGCCTCGATCCCCGGGGAGCTGGTGGAGGCAGCCAAGATCGATGGGGCTTCCCTCCTCGGGATTTATCGCTGGGTGATGCTTCCCCTTTCCCAACCCGGCTTTGCCGTGGTGGCCATCTGGCAGTTCACTCAGATCTGGAACGATTTCCTTTTTGCGGTCACGGTGACCAACAAACCAGCTCAGCAACCGATCACGGTGGCGCTGCAGAACCTGGCCGGGAGCCAGATCGTCGAGTGGAACGTCCAGATGGCCGGCGCGTTGCTGGCCGCTCTGCCCACGTTGCTGGTTTACATCTTCCTGGGCCGCTTCTTCCTGCGAGGGTTGCTGGCAGGGGCCCTGAAGGGATAGACCGGCATGCGGACCCTTCGCATGGGGCGCCGGACGAGCCTTCGTCAGGTGGCGGGGTGGCTTCGCTGCTCCGCCACCTGAATTTTTCCTCTTAAACAGTCCATCATAGCATGCAGGATCCGAGCGGAGCAGATCGGGTGGTCTTCTGGGCCACAGGGAGGGGGAAGCCGTGGATTTGCGCCCGTGGGAAACCTGAGGATATATAAAAACCCCGGCAGGGGGCCGGGGTTCTGGTGCCCGGGGCGGGATTTGAACCCGCACGGCCTGAAGGGCCAGCGCCCCCTCAAGACGCCGCGTCTGCCTGTTCCGCCACCCGGGCAAGGCCATAGCAATTATACCAGCGGTCTATCGCGCCGACAAGATCCATCGCCTCACCCGCGGTTTCAATGTCCGTAAGACGTCCGCGGTTCGGCGCTCCCCCGGGGGACGGGATGCGCCTCTATCCCTGAGGGATGAACCGTTTGCTGAGCCCGCCTGAGGAGGCTTACCGTGAATAGCCTGTTCCGACGCGCAGGAAATCTTCTTCTGTTTGCAATCCTGGCCACCGGATTGCTGGGTTCCGCCTTTCTAACCGGGTTCGCGGTCGCATGGGGGATGCATGCGGGGCCTTCCCGGGCCCCGTCCGCTGCGCCGGCGGTGACCACGCCGGCCCCGCCGCCCCAGGATCTCCAGCAGGCCTTTGGGATTTTCTGGGAAGCGTGGAAACTGGTCCAGGAGGAGTATTACGGCGAGATCCCTACCCCGCAAACCGTGGCCTATGGCGCCATCCGGGGGGCACTCCAGACCCTCGGCGATCCCTACACCTCGTTTATCGAGCCGAAGATCGCCCGGATTCTTCAGGAGGACGCCTCCGGGCAGTTCGAGGGGATCGGTGCCCTGGTGCGGATGAACCGGGACAACAAGCTGGAAATCGTGCGCACATTCGAGGGCTCTCCGGCGCAGAAAGCCGGCCTGCGGGCCGGGGATCTGGTGATTAAGGTCAACGGTCAATCCATCGTCGGCTACAGCATCTACGAAGCCATTGCCCTGATCCGGGGGCCTGCCGGGACTTCGGTCACCCTCACCATTGAGCGCCCCGGCCAGCGCGATCCCTTCGAGGTGACCGTCACCCGGGCCCGCATCACCATCCCCGTTGTGGAAGCCCGCATGCTTCCCGAAAACATCGCGTATATCCAGCTGTTCGACTTCAGCGCCCAGGCCACCCGCCAGCTTCAAGAACAGCTGAAGACACTGCTCGCCCAGAACCCGCGAGGCCTCATCCTGGATCTCCGGGATAACCCCGGCGGGTTCCTGGACCAGGCCATCCAGGTGGCGGATCTCTTCCTGGATGAGGGGGTCGTGGCCTACGAGCGCACCAAAGACGGCGAGGAGCGGATCTTCCGTTCGAAGAGCGGGGACATCGCGGAGAAGATCCCCATGGTGGTGCTGGTGAACGCCGGCAGCGCCAGCGCCTCGGAGATCGTGGCCGGCGCTCTGCAGGATCGCGGGCGGGCCAAACTGGTCGGCGAACGGACCTTTGGGAAAGGGTCCGTGCAGCTCGCCCACACCCTTTCCGACGGCTCCGAGCTGCGGGTCACCATCGCCCGCTGGTTCACGCCCAATAACCGGGCGATCCACGGGGAAGGATTGAATCCGGATATCGAGGTGAAGGTGGAACCTGGAGCGGAAACGGGAGGAACGGATCCTCAGCTGCAGCGTGCGGTGGAGGCCCTGCTGCAGGGGCAGTGAACGGATGGATCGCCAGCGTCCGTTCCGGATCATCGATAGCGGGGTCCTTCTGGCCCTGGCCGGGTGGATCGCCTTCCTGTACTGGCCGTTCTGGTCCGGGGATCCCCGGACGCAGGCCGCCTTCCGCCCAGGGGACTTCACCGAGCACCATTATCCGTTCGCCGCCTATGCCCACCGGCGTCTTCAGGCTGGCCAGCTCCCCCTCTGGGATCCTTACACCCTGGGCGGCCACCCTTTCGCCGCGGACATCCAGGCCCAGGCGTTTTATCCGGTTCGATGGGGGATCGCCCTCCTGAGCCAGGGGTATCCGCTGAGCGCCCGGGCTTACGCAGCGGAGACCATCGCTCACCTGATCCTGACCGCGTGGGGAGCCTACGGGTTCTTCCGTCGGATGACCAGGGAGCGCGCCGCCGCCGCCCTCGGCGCTTTCGCCTGGGGTTTGTGTGGATACGTGACGGGTTATCCGCTCCAGGATCCCCCTATCGTCGCCAGCCTGACCTGGCTGCCCTGGCTGCTTTACGGGCTATCCGGGCTTCTCCAGGGAGCTCCCCATCCCGGCCGATGGCGCGTCCTGGCGATCCTCGCATGGGCGATGGCCTTCCTCGGGGGCCACACGCAGACTGCGCTCTATGTCTATTTCATCGCCCTTTGTTTCGGCGGTGCACAGCTGCTGGCCCGGCCGGCGCGGCGAAGCTACAGAATCCGGGAGCTGATCGGGGTGATGGTCCTGGGCACCGGGATCGCGGCCCCTTCCCTCTTCGCCGCCCTGGAGCTCATCCCCTGGACGGAACGCACGACGTGGACGTTCTCCCAGCGGGCGGGAGGGTTCGAGCTCTGGGAGCTCGCCGGGGCGCTCTGGCCGCAACTCACCCTGTGGTCCCCGCTTTATGTGGGGATCCCCACACTCCTTCTGGCCCTCACCGCCCTCTTCTCCGGGACGCCCGAAGGACGGCTCTCCCGCATTCTATGGGGAGGGCTGGCCGGCGTGGGTGGGTTATGGGCGCTGGGGGGCGAGGCGGCCCTGTATCCGGCCCTCGCCCGCCTGCTGCCCGTCCTGGAGCTTTTCCGCAATCAGGAACGCGCCGCCCTGATCCCCGCATGGTCCCTGATTGCCCTGGCCGTGGAGGGGTGGCCCCGACAGCCGCCCGAGTCCCTCCGGCGAACGCTGGGATGGATCGTGGGGGCCACCGGGATGCTGCTCCTGGGGGCCCTTTTCCTGATCCAGATGCAGGATATCTCGCAGTGGCCCCGCCTGCATCAGCTGTTCTCCGGGGCGGTGTGGCCCTGGGGGATGGCGGCAGGGACCCTGCTCCTTCTGCGCGGCTGGCCCCGCACGCGCTGGGCCCTCATCGCTCTGCTCGCCCTGGATGTGGGCTCCGTGGCCTGGCGGACCGCAGAGACGGGCCATCGGGCGTGGCAGGATCCGGAGGCCGTGGCGGCTCCTCCCATCACGCCGGACATGCTCCCGGCAGCCTGGCCTCCTCATCGGATCGACACCCGGGGACATGCCACCGGGAACTGGACCGCCCAGGCGGGCGTGGAGGATCTCCACGGCTCTGTCACGCTGGCCCTGCGCCACTTCCTGCGCTTCCGTCAGGAAACACCGGGGGAACGGGTGTGGGCGCTGATGGGCGTGGGCTGTTACCTGCAGCGGACGGACGAGCCCTCTCTTCCCTTCCCTTCCCGTCTCATCCGCACCCTCACCCTCCGGGGGGGCACGGTTGAGCTGCGCTGCCTGGAGACCCCTTTCACCCGCTTCCACCTGGTGTATGAAGCGGTGGTCTTCGACGATGAAACCGCGCTGCGCGCCCTGCGAGACGCCGCCTTCGATCCCCTTCGGGTGGCGATCCTGGATCGGCCATGGCCGCTGCCCGGGATGTCCGCTCCCTCCACACCGCCCCGGATCACATTGCGCGCCTGGGCCCCTGAGGCGCTGGAGCTGGAGATCTGGACAGAGCGCCCCGGATGGCTGATCATCGGGGATGTCTGGTATCCCGGCTGGCGGGCGTGGGTGGACAGCGAGCCTGCCCCGGTGCTGCGGGCCTATACGGCCCTGCGGGCCGTTCCGGTCCCCGCCGGAGCCCATACGGTGACGGTTCGCTATGAGCCGCTTTCCATCCGCCTGGGCCTGGTCCTCTCCGGGCTGGCCCTGGGGCTCTTATGTCTTGATACCTTTCGCCGGGGCCGGTGAGGAGTGGAAGGAAGGAGCGGAAGCAGGTAGCGAGGCGGAACCGATCGATGTTGCGGCCTGAGTCTGACATGCAGAGACCATGAGGCCGGTGAAGATGAAGAGCGCTACACCCAGGGCGCCCAGGGGCCATCGGTGGCCAGTCTCTTGCCGGGAAAGCGTTACAGCTGCCATGTCTCCCCCCATGCACTCAGGCGCGCCCGGTAATCAGGGCGCTCATAGCGATCAGGAGTGAAAGCGGAGGCGTAATCCGGAAGCGGCTCCCCCAGGACATGGGCGGCCAGGAGCTCCCCCGCCCCCATCGCCGCCATGATGCCGAAGCCGGAGAGCGCGCCGATCAGATAGGCTCCCTCCACCGGCATCGGGCCGATCAGCGGCCGGTTCTCCGGCGTCCGGACATAGTATCCCCCGTCCACAACCGGGCGAGGCATGCGGGCCAGATAGACCTGCAACCCGGGGATCGCCGTCGCCAGGCCTCGCAGCACCACCTCCGGGAACAGCGGATCCTCCGGGAGCGGGAAGACCGGCTCAACCAGCCGCGCCGCGTAGGGCCAGAGCATCAACACATAGGGGCTCTCCGCGCCCCCCTCCGGTCGCAGATGGGCGCCCCCGGGCAGCTCCCCCAGCAGCTCCGAACGCCCCATCTCCCTCAGCAGCTCCCGCTCTTCTTCCGACCACGGCAACCGCTGAGGATCCGCCCAGATGACCAGCGGCGCGTCCCGGGGGATCACCCGCTCCACATCCGGGAACATGAGTTTCCGGTGCAGCTCGCAAAAGACCGGCAGCTCAACCCCCATCATCCGGGCGACCTCCGCGACAAACGGGCCCGCCGCGTTGACCAGACATCCGACGCTCACCGTTTCCTCGCCTCCGGGGCAAGCCAGCCGGACCGCCTGGATGCGGTTCCCTCGCACCACAACAGCCCTGAGCTCCGCGGTGCGGAACACCACCCCGCGAGCCCGCGCCTGCTCCAAAAGCCCCATGCCCAGGCCATAAGCGCTCAGCCAGCCACACCGGCGAACATGAAAGACAGCCACAGTTCGCTCGGAGAGATAGGGGAAACGGCAGCGGATCTCCCGGGGGTCCAGGAACACATCCACGCCGTCGGGCAGCCCATCGAAGCCTTCGGGCGGTGATGGGAGATAGGGGGGATCCGACGGGGAACCTGCATGCCGGCGGACCGGGCCGGTGCCATAACGGGCAGCCTGTTCGGCGGCCTGGAGGAGCTGTTCCGCCCGGGATGGATCGGCGGTCGCGTAGAGGTAACCCCGACGGTTCATGTGGAAGGCGTTCCCACCGGATCGGGCCAGCTCCTCCAGGAGGTCGATGCTCCGATTCATCAGGCGGACCATGGCGTCATCCGGCCCGGGCCACCAGTTGCGATAGGCCTCGGTGGATTTATCGCTGGTGAGACTGAGAGGCGCCCCGCGATCGATCAGGAGGATCCGAAGGGAGGGCTTGCGGAGGCTCAGATGATAAGCCGCGGAGATCCCGGCGATCCCCGCCCCGCAGATCACCACGTCCGCTGTCGCCATCGCGGATTCCCTGACCTCGCAGAAGAGGTTTCGGGCTGGGCGGCACGACCTCGGCCCCACGCCCAGCCCCCCAAAAGCGGAAGCGCAACCCCCAACGCTCACTATTCGGCTTTCTCCCCATTCCCTCCATTACGCCGACCACAGGTGCAGTTCTCTCCGTTGTTGCAGGGCCTCTCCGCTTTCTGCTGGAGCGCCTTCAGCTCATCCAGAGGCTGGAGCTGCTCCCTGGGGACCTCGTAGAGCTGATCGCCCACACGGACCAGGGCGGCCTCTTTCAGGGGGAGCACCTCCACCACCACCCCTTCCCCGTGGGGGGTCATCACGGCCTTGCCCTTCTTCGGCAGCTCCTGTTTCGCCCGAACGTATTGCTCGTATTCATAGATCAGGCAGCACCGGAGCCGCCCGCACATCCCGGTGATATCTTCCGGGTTCAGGGAAAGGCCCTGTTCCTTGGCCATCTTGATGGAGATCGGACTGAATTCCGTCAGGAAGAGGGAGCAGCATCGGGTCTCCAGGCCGCAGGCCCCCATCCCGCCGACGATCTTGGCCACGTCCCGGGGGCCGATCAACCGCAGCTCCACCTGGCGCCCCCGGTAGGCTTCCTCCAGCCGCTGCCGCAGAGGCTCCAGATCGACCTTCTCCTCGGTATGGTAAAGGAACGAGATATGTTTCCCATCGAAGGAGATCTCCACCTTCACGATCTTGATCGAAAGGCCGAGCTGGCGGGCGTGGTCGCGGGCGACCACCAGGGCTTCGATCTCCTTCCGTTCCCAGTATTTGCGGATCGCCAGATCCCGATTGGTGGCCGGCCGCTCCACCGGCCGCAATGGCCCTTCAATGGGGCCGCTGCGGGGCATCCCCACCGAGACCACCTGGCCGATCTGCTTCCCCCGCGGCGTCTCCACGATCACCCAATCCCCCACCTGCAGCGCATAGGCCCCGGGGTCGAAATGATAAATCTTGCCGACCGGATGGAACCGCACCCCAATTACGCGCTCGCTGACTTCAGCCGTCGTCATCGGAGCACCCTCACCGGAGAATCGAACAATCTACAAGCCGATTCCAAAAGCCTATCGAGGGAAACCGGCCGCTATTCCATCATCACCCACTCGATCCCGGGAATCACCACCCGCCAGCGCGCATCGAAGCGCCACAGCCCGGCTTCCCGGGCCATCCGGAAGGCTTCCTCCATCTCCCGGCGGAACACCCGGCGATTGATCTCCGCATAACGGGGATCCGTCTTCGCCTTCCAGGCCGGATAATACTGATCCATGATATTCACATAAGTATCCCTGGAAAGCCCGGCCAGCCAGCGCAGGATCTCCCGCGTTTCGTCCAGCAAACCCGGCATCACCAGGTGGCGCACCAGCACCCCCCGCACGGCCAGGCCATCCTCGTCCACTTTCAGCTCGCCCACCTGCCGGTGCATCTCCGCGATGGTCTGGCGGGCGACCTCCGGGTAGTTCGAGGCCAGCAGATACTTCCGGCTCCGCTCGGGGGTCCACAGCTTGAAATCCGGCATGTAAATATCCACCAGCCCCTCCATCACCCGCAGGCTCTCGAGGCTGTCATAGGCACTGGTGTTATACACCAGGGGCACCCGCAGGCCCATCTCGATGGCGTAGGGGAGCGCCTCCACGATCTGCGGCACCACGTGCTCCGGGGTGACGAAGTTGATGTTATGGCACCCCATCTCCTGAAGTCGGATCATCAGCCGGGCCAGCTCCTTCGGCGTCAGCTCCTCCCCCTCCCCCAGCTGACTGACCTCATAGTTCTGGCAATTTGAGACTGCAACAAACGAAGCAATATAAGAATGATCGGGATCATCGACTTCAAGATTGTAGACCCATCCCTGATAAGCAAGACGTCCGCAATTCTGGACAGCCACCAGATAAAAATCTTCGGATTCTTTGATATATTCCTCGGAAAAATGCGAAGGCTTTATGACCGAATGAAATCCATTTCGTTTGGGAACCAGAAGCCAGTGCTCACCGGTCAGTTGATCGGCTCGAACCCTGAGCACCTGATGCGGGGCGGAGGGATGAACCGCAAACACCTCATGGTTCGGAGTCAGAAGCAGGGGAGGGCCATAATAAGGCTCGATGCGGATCAGATCCCCTTTATAGGGATGTCGGAACGCTTTGCTCACCCATGCCAGCCGGGAATGCCGGGTGAAAACCCTCAGGGATTGATCGAAGAAGCGCACCTGACCTCCCGCATAATCCAGCTCCCGCTCGCCACGTTCGAAGATCTCCTGGATCGGCAGTGGCCCTTCTTCCGTCATCACCATCGTGTCCGGCGGCATGCAAAAGACACAGCGCAGGTTACACCAGGAGAAGAAGATGGTCCCCGATCCGCGCCAGCCGCGGAGGACGTCCTCTTCCCCAAAGTGGGGGAAGGCGCTGGCCACGCGGGCGTAGCGCCCTACCCGACAGACCCCGAAGGCATTGGCCAGACGGTCCACCCCTTTGCACAGACGCGGGCACACCCGGCAGGAAGGCCCCAGGTGCGAAAGGGCCTCCTCGACCTTCTCCTTCAGACGGCCTTCTTCATAGGTCTTCAGATAGGCAGGGATGAACTCGCGGCGGGGGATCACGAAACGGCCGTTCCCATGGACTTCCGGCGGGATCACCCAGCGCCCCATCCCTCCCTCCTTTCTTGAACCGACAGCCCGGCATCCAGGACTTCAGAGAGATGGCGAACCTGAATCGCCGCTCCAGATCGGCGGGCTCCCCACTCCAGCTGGAGCATGCATCCCGGGTTCGCGGTGACCACCACGGAGGCGCCGGTGGCAGCGATATCGGCCATCTTCCGCTCCAGCAGCCGGCGGGACATGGCCGGATGGGTCAGGTTGTAAATGCCCGCGCTTCCGCAACAGCGGGTTGCGTCGGGCAGCTCCCGGAACGTCGCCCCCTGCAACCGGCGCAGCAGCACCCGGGGAGGCCGCCGGACCCCCTGGACATGGCTCAGGTGGCATGGCTCATGATACGTGAAACGGAGCCCTGGAGCGACCGGCTGGAGGTCCTCCGGCCAGATGGCCTCCAGCCACTCGGTGAGATCCCGGACCCGGGCGGCAAAGGCGCGCGCGCGATCCGCCCATTCCGGATCATCGGCCAGAAGATGGGCGTATTCCTTCAGGAAGCCGCTGCACGCCGCGCAATCGGCCACGATGGCGTCGAGGGGCCCCAGGGCCTCAAAGGCGGCGATGTTCCGGCGGGCGAAGCGCCGTGCCGTCTCCCGCAGGCCCTGATCATCCTGCGGCGCGCCGCAGCAGACCTGATCCGGGGGGACGAGCACCGCGCACCCCAGGCGCTCCAGCAGGCGGACGCTGGATCGGACCACATCCCCATATACGGCGTTCATCACACATCCCAGGAAGAAGCCCACCCGATAACGCGGCGCCGGAGGTGAAGCCCGGCGCGTTAGCTCCTTTCGAACCGGAGGGGCCGGCCGCGGGGCGAGATCCATCAGCTCCCGCAGCGGGGGCAGGAAACGAAAGAGGCGACGGGCGAGAGGGATCAGGCCCAGGCGCCAGGCCCAGCGGAGAGGCGCAGCGGCCCATTCGGCCGCCCGGGGCGAGCCCAGGGCGCGCTCCAGGAGCAGGCGCAGCCACCAGGGGCGCGGGCGCTGGACCGCGGCCGCCGCCCGCCCGGCCACGATCAGCTCCCCGATGGGGACCCCGGCCGGGCAAACCGTGTTACAGGCCCGACAATCCAGGCAATGATAGAGGTGGGCCTCCACCGTCTCATCCAGGGGCAGCCGTCCCTCCTCCACCGCCCGGAGGAGAGCGAGACGTCCCCGGGGGGACTGCACCTCGTGGAGGGTCTCCTGGTAAGTTGGACAAACCGGGAGACAGCGAGCGCACCGGATGCAGGAAAGCAGGACATCATAATCCGGCCCTTCCGCCAGCTTTACCTGCTGACCGGGGATCGGCTCAAAGATCGGATATATGACTCGCCCACTCGTCAAGGGCATCCGGGGCTCCTTATAGAGAAAGATCGCTGAACAAACCTCAGACAATCCCTGTGTGGAGATCACAGAGGTTTTGCTCAATTAAGCAAAGAATGAATCCCCCTCCGGTTTTCCAGGGACCATCGACAGCATCATCCGAAGAAAACCTCACGACCGAAGGGAGAAGCTATCAATATCTCACCATCTCATCCTATAATTCTAACCTGATTGGCTATCTTTTAATTCATGGAACCTCTTGACCATCTGCAAACCCAAGCTGCGGCCTGGAGGAAAGATGTTCAATGCGATTACACTGTCGGATCTGGTCATGGTATAAACGAGCGAAACCCAGCCATCGACGGATCATTGGAATCAGCGCATGGCTTTTTCTTTACGCTGGCCCACGTCATTGGCTTCCACTCCATCCCTTCGGGATCATCCTGATCAGCCTGATCACTGGAAGCCTTATCTTTTTCGTGAACCAGAAACATCAGGACAGGCTCCTGTGGATGAGCGGACGGGGGCTTGTCGTCCTGGGTCTTAGTATGCTCCTGGCCATTGTCATTCCGATCCCATCTCCTTTTCCGGAGCCCTCCACCCGTGCGATCCCTTTCGTGATCCCCCCTGCCGGCATTTCCCCGGAGGCCATCCGTCCCCTTCAGGGCTTCCGCCCCCTTCCCGGAACAGAATGGATCACTCGCGATCCGATCAGGAACGCGGCGACAGCCATATATGTGGCGACCCTCTCACTCACCCTCAGTCTCCTGCTTTTAGACGTGCTCTGGAGGACCCGGCGTGTCGAAGCATGTCCAGAATCCTCCGCTTCTCCGGTCTGGATGATCCCAATCTATGCGCTTCCATGCTGGTTTATCTGGCTGATTTACCTCCTGGCTTTTTACCCCGCAATTCTTCCGGTAGATCCGCTTTATCAATGGCGGCAGGTTCTGAGCGGGCGCTTCGACAATGTGCATCCAGCAGCCCATACCCTCTCGATGGCGCTGATCTATCGACTCTGGCCTTCCCCAGCAGCCATCGCCCTCGTCCAGATCGGGGCGCTGGGAATCGTGATCGGCATCATCGTCCGCGCCCTGGAGCGATGGCGGGTTCCACCAGCCAGCCGATGGCTGGTGATCGTGTTAAGCGCCATAGCTCCTGCTCACGGAATGATGAGCGTCACGCTCTGGAAAGACGTGCCCTATGCTATTGGCATGCTGGGTTTAACGGGGGGGCTGCTCCATATGACCCGGGATTTCCATGAGAGACGAGCACCTTCCCGAAGCACATGGGCCGGCCTTGTGGTCTCCAGCCTTGCCGTCGCCCTCTATCGTCATAACGGATTACCGGTTGCCCTCATGATCCCGCTTGTGATTGCTCTGCTCTGGCCGCATCAGCGGCTCCACATCCTTCTGCGCATAGGATTGCCTGTGATCTTTCTCTATGCCGCTGTCCAGGCTGCAGAGCTTTATCTCCTCTCTATTCCGCCGGTTCCCCGCTGGTTTGCCCTGCAAGTTCCCGCTCATCATGTGGCAGCCATGATCTACGCAGAGACGCCTCTGACCCCCGCCGAGCAAGCCTTCGTGAACCAGATCCAGCCCATCGATCTATGGCGCGCCGCTTATACCTGTCAATTTGTGGATCCAGTCGTGAACAACAACAGGCTGAACAAATCGTTACTGGACGCCCATGCAGGGGAATTCTTTGCCCTGTGGCTGCGACTGATCGTTCGGAATCCCCTGGCGCTGATCCGGCACTATCTATGCAGCACAGAGTTTTTATGGCGCATCACACAGCCCCAGGACGCCTATGTGTATGCGTTCGAACTGGGGACGCCTTCAAACGACCTGGGGCTTGCCTCGCGGAGCCTGCTCCCCGCCTTGGATAAAGGGTTGTGGCTTCTTCTGAGGGAGACACTAAGGCCAGCGTGGATCTGGCTCTTCTGGCGGCCTGCCCTCTCGCTCTATCTCCTTCTCTGGACAGCAAGCCTTCTGGTCAGGCGCTATGGATTCCGAATCGCCGGGATGGTGATTGCGCCGCCAATAATTCACACCCTGGTCTGGTTCCTGCTGCTCACCGCCCCTGACTTCCGTTTTCAATACCCGGTCTACGGGATCGCCCTCTGTCTGCTTCCTATGCTCTGGTCCGGCGACGCCCCAACCGATGTAACAGGGCCATCCCAGCTCCCAGCTCCCTTTTCCCCAAAGCCCCCCTCCCTTTCAGGAGGGAGAACAAACAGTTGACAAAATCCATAAAGATGGTTAGCATTTGATTAGCAGGTTTGAAATCGGTTGGAAACCCGGCTCTGGAGGATTAAGGATGCGTCGTCAAATGGTTTACAGGATAATGCTCGTCTGCCTGCTCGTCGTCTCAGTCGCTCTGTTCTATCTCCTTCAGAGCATCCCTTTCGCTCAAGAAGCGCTATCCCCTCTCGTACCCGGGACGCCTTTGCGGACGGCCGAAGGTGGATCAGCCGGCGAGCCTTTGCTGAGTCTCAGCGGCTCTTCCCTTCCGAACGGCGGATTGTTCATCCTGGGTGATCCCATCCGCCTGCGCGTTGACCAGAGCCCCGGCTGGGTTCGCTATCGCTTAACTGACGCTTATGGACCGGCCGATTGGATGATTAACGGGGAGATCTTTGAGGGTGAAGGACAGATTCGGCCCGATCCGTCAGGGGGCGCATGGCTGGTGCTGCCCACGGATCGCCTGACCCGTTATGGGTTCTATCGTCTGGACGTCTTCACCAATCTGGGAGATCTCCAAGATCTGCGCGTCGGCCTGGTGGATCCCGTGATCCGCATGGGACCGAACAGCGCCTCCCCCATCGGCTTTATTATCGCCATCGATCCTTATCCGGGCTTTGCCGCTCAGATCTCCCACCTGGGGATCAAATGGGTTCATTTCGACATCCCCGTCGACACGGACACGAGTGTGCAGGAGGCCCTGAGTCCTACGGTTAGGGGATTCGTCGCAGAGGCCCTATCTAATGATGTCACCCCCATTTTCAAACTCATTGGAGGCGCACCGCCCGGAGCTTCAGATTACAACAGCCCCTTTTATCAGAATCTCCGGCAGGTCGCCCAAACCTATCGTGGACAGGTTCGTCACTGGATCGTTGGCAACGAGATCGATGGCTGCGGCTGGTGGCGTCCATGCGATTTCAACCTCTACGTCACCTTCCTGCGCGGGGTCACCCAGGTCATCCGAAGCGTAGATCCGGAGGCCCAGATCCTCGCCGCGGATCTCTATCAGGGGGACTCTCAGGTGCTCCGCCTGATGCTTCAGGAGGAACAACGGGATCCAAACTTCACGCTCTTCGATGTCCTCTCGGTCCATTACCTGGAGGAAGGAAGCGACGAGGGGCTCTCTCCCGATGGCTGCTGCGGAAGCATCAACACCTACCGGCGTGTGATGCAGGAATACGGCATCGTCAAACCGATCTGGAACACGGAAGCTCTCTCTCCTCTTCGCGGAGGTATTCACTGGCGCCCCGGGGAGATCAGTTATTTTCGTGGCGGACAGGTCACTCCGCTCCTGTCTCCAGCCAAAACCGTGATCGGAAATCTCGCCGTGGGGGCAAAGAAAATCTTTTTCTTTAGCTATAATTATGATCAGACGCTCCTGGATGGAGGGAACCCGGCCCGCGTCCTCACCGAACGGGCCCTCGCTGTCCGTGCCCTGGCCGATCAGTTGCAGACCGCCACTTATTACGGCCGGATCGCCGGAACGCCCTCTTTCGTAGAAGGTCACTTCTTTAAAAACGGTGAAGAAACCATCCTGGTGATCTGGAGCAATGAATCCGACCGGGATATCGAGGCCACGATCAGCGGAATGAACGGACCGGTCATCATGTTCGATCCTCTGGGAAATCGCTATCCCCTTCAGGTGACGAATGGACGCGCAAAATTCCGTGTCCACTATGAGCCTCAATACCTCCGCGGGTTTACCAACCTGCCCGCTCTCGCCTTTGAAGATGCCACAAATGACCCCCCTTACTTCGTATCTCCTCCGATCACCCAGGCGGTCGTCGGGCAGCTCTATTTTTATAATGCGGAGGCCTATGATCCGGACCCAACCGGGCAACCCAACGCCCTTATCCCGGTCACTTACAGCCTGGAGCAAGGTCCTCCAGGTATGCAACTGGATCCGGGCAGCGGAGCGATTCGCTGGATCCCTCAACAGACAGGCCGATCTGTGGTCCGCCTCCGCGTGCGCGATCCTCAAGGTGCATCCAGTACGCAGGAGTTCGAGATCACTGTTTCCAGCCGGGATCAAAACGCCTCGCCGGTGATCATCTCGCAGCCACGCACTGTTTTCGCCTCCGTCGGATTGCCTTTCGCTTACAACGTGAATGCGATAGATCCTGACGGGGATCCAGTAACCTACAGGATCCGCTCGGGACCCCCATGGCTGAGCATGGATTCGCAGACAGGATTCCTGTACGGGATCCCTTCAGCCCCTGGGGCTTATCCCGTTATGATCCAGGCTATGGACAACCGGGGAGCGTCAACGGAGCAATCCCTTGTCCTCCAGATCTCCCCTCCTCAGGGCACAGTCCCGCCGGTGATCACCTCCGGACCAACCGCTACCCCCCTGGCGACCATGGCCGTCGTCCGCTGGCAAACCTCTCAGCCGGCAGACAGCCGCGTCCGATATGGACGGAATTGCGAGGCCTGGGAGGGAACAATTATTCGGGTAGAGTGGGTTATCGATCACAGCGTGGTTCTGCCCAACCTGAGCCCTCAAACCACCTATTGCTATGAAGTTCAATCTGTCAATGCAGGTGGATCAAGCGATCCGAAAAGAGGCTCTTTCACCACGCTGATACGGGAAAACCGGGTTTACCTTCCCCTCATCATACGTTCCAGGGGATCCCAGTAGAACTTCGACGGGATTTCGAGGTCTCGCTCAGGGGCATATGAGGGCAACTCACGGCGGATAGATGATATCCAGGGGACGATACGCCGTTCGATAATCATAAAAGGCCCGGATCGTCTCCCGCCCGGCCTCCCCGATCCGGCGCGCTTCCCTCGGGCACCGCAACATGGTGACCACGGCCCGGGCGAAGCCCTCGGGATCATCGGCGATCCAGATGTTCTCCCCGTGACGGGCCATCAGCCCCTCGCAGCCAATCGAGGTGCTCACCACCGGCATCCCCCGAGACCATGCCTCCAGGATCTTGACCCGGATGCCGCTGCCCGCGTGAAGCGGGACGATCACCACGGCGCTCTGCCGCCAGTAGGGGGTGGGATCGGCCACAAAGCCCGGCACGACCACGGAGGGATCCCGGGCGGCCCACGCGCGCAGATCCGCCGGCGGACGAGCGCCCACCAGGAACAGTCGGGCCTCCGGCTCTGCCACCCGCACTCGTCCCCATACCTCCCGCAGGAACCACCGGATCCCCTCCACGTTCGGAGGCCAGTGCAGACCCCCGATATGCAGAACCCCCTTCGCTCCATGCTCCCGGGGGACCGGTGGGAAATCCTCCGGATCGAGGGCGATCGGCACGATGAGGGCCGGAAGCCTCCCACCAGCCGCCTCCTCCAGGGCCTCCCGATCGCTCTCGCTCACCGCCAGCACATGATCGAAGGCCCGGCAGATCACCCCTTCATATCGTTTCAGGCGTTGTGCCTCCTGCGCCGCAAAAAAGCGTAATGGTCCCGCTGGCATCGCCCGGGCCAGCCGCTCGGCGATCCGCCAGACCGCATTGTGGGCATCCAGCACCCGCCGGGCCCGCACCCGGAGCGCATAGGGGGCCATGTTGAGCTGATCGGCGTGGACGGCATCGAAGGCGTCGGTCCTCCCCAGCTGATCCAGCAGGCGATACAGGGCGGGCTGATGATCCCGGGCGATCACAAAGGGCTCGCCGGTCATCATGGCCCGCAGGAAAGCCCCCCCATCCCGAAGCCGGGAGCGAGGAAGGAGAACCGTGTGGATCGCCTCGCAATAAGGCCGCAACGCTTTAGCGGATTGGGCTTCCCGTTCGGAACGGACAAAAGAGACCAGGGTGATCCGATGGTGTTGCGCCAGATATCGCAGGGTGTAATGCGTTTTGATCTGCGGCCCGCTGGCCAGCGGATAGGGCAGCACCTGGGTGAGCATCAGGATCCGCATCGATCGCCGCTCCGGATGGAAATGCTACGAAAGCCGCCGCAACGCCCATCCCCCGAGGGCGCTGAGCAGAAGGGTCGCGCCGCCGATCAGGCCCACCAGATGCAGCGCCTCTGAGTCCGGACGGGGCTGGCCGGCCGGCAGCGCCGGATCGACCGTGCGGAGGATAAAAGGCGTGGGAGAGGGAGTCGCCAGCGTCCCAAAAGGGGTGGATGGCGGACGCGTCGGGGTGCGGGTCGGCATCGGGGTGCGCCGGACCGGCGGGGCATCCGTCAGAGCCGTGCTATACCATACCGTATAGCGGGCTGCATCAGAGTTATACATGTTCTCAGGGTCCCGTTCGAACCAGACCAGGTGCAACCGGCGGCCTTCCGAAACCGCGATACGGGTCCACTCCGGGAAATTCCGATTCGCTGAGACCAGGAAGGGGCCATGCCATCCCGCCCCATCCCACATGAGATGCCAGACCCCCATCTGGCCTTCCGACCCCACAGCCCCAACCCCCACAAAATGGAGGCGCCCCAGACTGTCTGCGGCGATATCATAGTCATCATATGGGATCTGAGTCCATGGGCGGGCCCGAAATCCTGGGAGCGGCGCCGGGGCGGACCAGGTCTCGCCATGATCGGTGGACCGCTGGAAGTAAACGGTCTCCCCCTCCGCGATCCGCCAGATCAGCAGGAGCGCCCCGCGCCCATCTTCGCCGATCACGGCCTGCTGGGGAGAGCCGACCGTCGACGTGATCCATATCGGAGCCTGCCATGTGCGGCCCCGGTCCGGGGAACGGGCCAGGCGGACGCCGGCGGGCTTCCCGCCACCCACGAAGAGGCCTGCACTCTCCTGCCATGTCACATATAGCCAGCTCCCCTGACCGATCCAGAGATGGGGTTTCAGGGAATCGTGCCCGGGAGATTGAGAAAGATTCACCGGGGATGACCAGGTCTCTCCCTCATCGTCAGAGTAACGATAAAAAATGTCCGCACATCCCTCACAGGTCGGAGCCGTCCGGATCTCCGACCAGACCACATGGATCCGTCCTCCAGGATCTACTCCCAGCTCATTGTAGTAGGCTACGTTGGATCCGCTGAGCCGCCGGGGTGGCGACCAGGCCCGCGCCGAGGTCGCCTCCTCGATGGAGGCCTTCGAGAAATACAGGACCGTCGGCACCCGAAAGGTCATCAGCACATCCCCATACCGATCCAGGGCGATCGAATTACGAACCGCATAACTCATGTTCCCGACAACGGGAACAGCCTGGATGTCCACTGGCCTTGACCACGCTCCCTGCCGGAACCGGGATAGCATCAGCACATCGAACGAGGTCCGTCCCCGTCGGGCACCGCCGGACCAGATCACGATCACTTCCCCCGTGTCATTGGCGATCACATCCGGGAACCAGGCCATCTGATCCGGGTCCGAGAGCCGCACCGGCTTCTCCCACCGAACGGTCTCGCCCTGCCCGAAGGCAGGGGCTGGCCTTCCCGCTTCCAGGATCAGAAGCCCGATGAGCAACCCGGCCCACGGGAACACGAACATCCATCGCTTCATGGCTGGAGGCTCCCTTCCCCCACGGGGGACATCGCACATTCTTCCGGAGCATACAGGCGATAGGGCCCGAAGGTCGCCACCGGGCGCGGACAGCTTTCCTCCAGCTCCCGATACAGCTGCACCCATCGCCCGAACGCGCCGACCAGGACATAATCGGGCCGGATGGAATCCCATGCGTAGGACGCAGAAGGGGGCGGCCCGCCAAACCAGATGAAACGCGCCGCAACTTCCAGCAAAACCTGCGGGGGTTGATGATATCGGTGATCGGTCAGCACCATCATCTCCGGTTCCCAGGTTTCAATCCGGGCGCTCTCCGGGATACGCTCCCGAAGGTATCGGGCCATTTCAAAGGCCGAGCCGTCGCCCTGTCGAGCAACCCGGCCCACCATGACACCAGCGGAACCCACCAGGAGGAGCGCCAGCCACCCTATCAGCGCCCAGCGGAGCGCCGGCACCGCCACACGGCTCCGCAGGTCCTCGAGCATTCCCCCCGCCCCCAGGCTGAGCAGGGCCAGGCCGGGATAGGCGTAACGCAACCAGCCGTTGGAGGCTACCACCAGCCATCCCAGGTTCATGGAGGCCAGAACCCCCACCAGCCCCCAGCGATAACCCTCCGGGTTCCGCCGTAAAGCTTTTACAAAAACATAGAGGACAACCGGAAGCAACGCGCCATCGAAAACCGTGAGCAGGCTCCGGGCCGTCGCCCCCATGCGGGGCGAGGGGAAAGCGGCCACGCTTCCCCCCGCGATCTGCCGCAATTCCCCCATCGCCCGCAGGGGATCCGGGATCAGCGCCCCCCACAGGATCCCCTGCCACAGGCCCCACAGCCCGATCGCCACCCCCGCGGCGACCAGGTTCTCTGCCCACGACGGATCCCGGTAGAACCCCTTCCCCAGGAGGGCCATCGCGACCAGAGCCGGGATCAGGAAAAGCCCCCACTGGTTCTTCGTGATCATGGCCAGACCGAAGCCCAGGCCGGCCAGGATCGCCCCCCCTTTCCGGCCCCGGGCCATCCGGGCCCAGCCCATCAGCCCCAGGGCAAGAAAGGCCATCCCGGGCACCTCCCCCAGCACCTGGCGGCCCAGCGTCAGGGTATCCAGGCTGCGGGCGAACACAAACCAGAGCGTTGCAAACGCCGCCCCTACCCCCGGCACCCACCGACGGGCCGCCCCGCTGAAAAGGCTGACGCCCAACAGGAGATAGCCCACCATGACCCATCGCGCGGGCCACAGATCGACCCCAAAGAGGCGAAAGGCTCCGGCGATCGGCATCAGCACAGTAGGCCCCACGCCGAAAATCGGCCCGGAGAACCGGAAGCCCTCGCTGCTGTAATCGGCATAGAGGCCCCAGCGGACCAGCGCCTTGGGCACGTGCAGATGGGATCCCTCATCGAACCATGTCGGCGGGTAGAGGGTCAGGCGGTAGAAGGCCAGGGCGCTGAGCCCGAGGATCCCGATCGTTCCCATCCACACCCGTTTCCATCGCTTCATCGCGGACCATCCGGGTTAGACCTCAATACATCCATGCGTACGGCCAGCACCTTCGCGCTCGGGCGCTGGAAAACGGGCACCAGCCACGGCATCTCCTCTATTCCTCCATCCATCCGCTCCCGATCAGCTCCCACGATCACATAGGTGATCCCATACCGCTGCACCAGAGCCCGCCGCTCCGCCTCTCCCATCGCCGGGCTGTAGAACGCCCGGGTTTGCTCCCGCCGCTCGAAGAACCGCAAAGTTCCCGTCCAGTGGGCGAGGAAAGCGCGGCATCCCGTCCACATCGGAACGAAAGCGCCCACCGCCTCAGGGGCCATCACCACGCCTCCCCCGCAGCCGTGCTCCGCCACCCAGTCCAGAGCAGCCACCTCATCCCGATGCAGGCTGTAAGGAGGCTGCCCCCGGCTCAGGTCCATGATCCGCCAGCCCAGCAGATACAGATTCGCCGGGAGGGAGAGGATCAGGGCCCACCGCATCACCCGGGAGAACGTAAAGGCGGGTCGCCATTGCGCCCATCGTTCGATGCCGCGCACCGCCCAGTACGCCATGGGAACCTGCCAGCCGTTCAGCAGATGGATTTGAAAGCTGAGCGGCAGATAGGCCAGCGGGAGATGGGCCAGGAACCACACCCCCATCCATGCCTCCACCGGCGTCCAGGCGCGCCAGCGCCGGGGATCCCCCAGGCCGATCAGGGCCAGGAGGAACGGGAGGCCCAGGAGCAGGAAAAGCTGGAGGGGCGGCGGGGTGAATACCCCGGCGTTGACGAACTGGGCCAGCACCTCCCGCCATGTGGGATCCCGCCACGTCAGCCAGGTCATGTAGAACGCTCCAGGAGCGGCCATCCCCATTACCAGCGCCGCGTGGGCGATCCAGCGCCATGGGATGGAACGGCTCACCGCCAGGCGCCACAGGATCAACCCGCCGAGGACCGCCCCGATGGTGAGCAGGTCGTAAGTGTGATGCAGGCTGAGGGACAGTGCGAGCAGCCCGGCCCCCAGGCTGGCCCGCCAGCGGCCGGCCGTCATCCCCTCGACAGCGAGCAGGAGGATCGCCGCGATGGAGGCCAGAGCGATCAGGAAATGCGGATAGGCGATCGCGGAGAAGAAGGTGTTGGGTTCCGCGATGAAGGGAACGTAAGGTGCCATCAGGGAGGGAACGGGCACTACCGATTGAAGGCGCTTGACCACCGGATGGAGCCAGGCGAAGCCGCTCCCAAGCAGAGCCATGGCCAGCATCGCCCGGGCCCTCGAGGGCACAGGCGCCACCCGGCGATAGAGCAGGAACAGGACGACCACCCCGAGCAGGATGGCCAGGGCGCGCAATCCCTGATACGTCCCCTCGTAGCCCAGCCCGACGACCCGGGAAACCTGGGCGAGGAGCCACCAGAGCAGGTTGAAATACGCAGGTGGCGTCGGCTCCGGGGTGAGCAGGTTGGGCGCCAGCAGGCTTCGCTGAAAGGCCCGCCACCAGGCGAAATACTGCACATGATCGCTGACGTTGAAGGCGAAGCCCATAAACCGCCGTTCCGGGCTCACGACCAGATAGCCGGCTCCATAAGGGAGGCTGGAGACCAGCCCGATACCCGCTACCCAGAGCCCGATCTCCCGCCACTCCGGGCTTCTCCGGACAAACCATCGAAATCTGTCGATGAGCCGCATCCCTGCCTCATTGGGAAAAGGGCTTTTTCACGGTTCCCCAAATAATCCGAATCCCTCGGGCCCGTAGACCCAGCGATCGCGTGGTCCCCACTCCCAGCCCGGCAATCGCGCCCCCCGATGCTCCCACCATCGCCACGGTTGGGATCCCGGATGCACCCAGCGCGTCAGCTCCGGCTCGAAGAGGACGATCGCCTCCACCCCGCCGGATCCCTCACGTGTGAAAATCTGCTCCACCTGGGGACGCTCGGCCGGATCCTCCAGGCCGAAGGGCAGCACCCGATATTCCGGCGCGTAGAAGTCAAAGAACCGCCACTGGGAGGCCACCACCAGCGTTCGTTCCGGGGGAAACTGCGCGTGAAGCAGGGCGAAATGCCCCGCCAGCGCGGCGTCGTGATTCCTCAGGGTGGAGAGATTCAGCAACCGGATCCCGTCCGGACCCATGGGATATTCGGGGGCCAGCAGGAAAATCCCGGCGTTCAGAAGCACCCCGACCACTCCGAGCCACCGGCCCCGCGAACTATTTGCTGCGGCCACCCGGGCGGCCAGCAGGATCAGCGCCGGCAGGAACACCAGCACCAGGCCCTGCTGTCCCATGTGGATGAACGTGTAGAACCCCAGGCTGGGCGCTACCCAGAGCCCCCATCCCAGCGCCGCCGGCCATCGTTTCGAAAGGCGCTGGAGAGCGGCGGGGAGAGCACGAAGCCCCGCGATCAGGACCAGCCCGGCCCCGGCGACCCCGTAGGCCGTGTAGGCGACCAGCTTGCCTGCATTCCGCTGGAGCGCGGTGAGGCCTCCAGGCCCGAAGACCAGCGTGGAGGTCCAGAAATGGGCGTTGAAGGCCCGCGAGATCTCCAGATAACGCTCTGCTCCCCCGCTGAGGGTCAGCAAAGGGGCCAGCCACAACAGGGTAAACCCACCGAGCCAGAGCAGCGCCTCCCCCCGCGCCCGCCATCGCTGACCATAGAGCCCCCAGAGGAAGATCGGCCCGAGGAAAAGAAGGTTCTGCGGCCGCAGCCCTGAGGATACAGCCAGGGCCAGGGCGAGGGGACGATGAAGCCGCTCCCCCCGGGCGCACCGCCAGGCCAGCCACACCACCAGCAACACGAACCCGGCATCCAGGGCATGGGGAAGGGCGATCTCCCCATAGAACCAGACCAGGGGGCTGCTCAGCCAGAAGAGCGCCGCCCACTTTCCTGCTTCGGACCTCCACCATTCCACCCCCAGCCGGTAGATCAGGACAGCGGCCATGGCGGTGCCCGCGACGCTGAGGGCGACCAGAGCCGTCTGCGGATCCCCGAAGATCCAGCGGCTGATCCGCCCCAGCCCCACGTAGAGCGGGTAGCCCGGGATGTGCGGCTGGCCCCGGGCCACGTCGAAGTGGTCCAGGGCCAGGGCGAAATTGACCGAGTCCCAGTGATAAAGCCATCGGCCTCGGAACGGCCATCGGGTCAGCACGGCTAAGGCGACCAGGATCCCTTCGGGACGCAGGGCCAGCCCAAGCGCCCGATCCACCCAGTGTCGGAACATGGTGATGGGAATGACCGAAGGGATGTTCACGGCCGGCCCTCCAGCGCACGCGATCCAATGCGTTCGGCTACACGACGACGAGGCGGACGAGCGAACCACCACAGGCCCAGTCCCCACAACGTCCCCAGAGGAAGCAGGCTCGAAAGTCCGCGCAACCCCAGCAGCATTCCCCAGTTCCGCGCGATATCCCCCGCCTGCCACCGGGGCCAGACGTATTCCACCAGCGGGAACCGTTGATATTGAGGGAACTGCTGACCGGCCAAGCTCTCGAGGACCACCATCCCGAGGCTCCAGAGCCCCAGCATGGCCATCAGCCCGATCCCTGCGCGGCTTCGGGCGATAGCGGGAACGACAAATCCAGCCGCCAGGGCGAGGAAGGGCACCATCGGGAGCAGATAGCGCGGCCCCACCGCGAACCCTCCATCCCACATCACGGAGGACGCATTAAAGGCGAGAAAACCGAGCACCGCCCATGTCGCCAGTCCCCCTTCCGCCCGCCACTCCCGATCCCGGAGCATCCACCATAGCCCTGCAAAGCCGATGAGGAGGAAAGGCGATCGGAAGAACAACCCCCGATACGGGCTGAAGGTGATCCCCCACAGGGCCTCCAGGGAAGGTCCTCGCAAGCTGAAAAAGCCCTGATGATGAACCTCCTGCCAGAGGGCCGAATAGGCATAGCCCAGCTGGAAAGGGGAGCCGAACACCACGGCGTTATGCCAGGCGGCCAGAAGCAGAGGTGGAAGCCCGCCGGCCGCCAGCCATAACACCCGTCGTGCCCACTGACGGATCGAATCCCCTCCCCGGCCCACGAGGTAACCGGCGATCCCTCCGGCGATCAGAACGGCCGGATATTCGGAGATCGCTGCGTAAGCGAGCAAAAACCCCACCGGAATCATCCATCCCTCTCCAAGAAGGCCTCGGCGGATCCCCCAGGCGAGGGCGAAGGCGGCCATCAGCAGGGCCGCCACAAATTGATGGGCCACGAAGAGATTGGCGTAGGCGAAGGCCGGCGTGCCCAGCCCGTAGATCAGGGGGATCATCCAGGCCACCGGATGGGATCCCCATCGCTGACGCAGGAGCCCGTGGAGCCAGAGGGCGATCGTCGCCGAAGGCAGCGCCACGACGAGGGCGCTCAGGATCACCAGCGCGATGGCGAAACGGACCTTCCAGGAGGAGACCCCTGTGCCGGCCGGGTTCAGCGTGGCCCGGAACGCCGCGGATTCCTCCAGATACCGGGTGAGGGGCTCCGCCAGCGGGTGAACCAGCACGCGATGCAGGAGGGTATACGCTGGGACGGCTGCGAAAGCCAGGCCCGGCGCTTTATCGCTGTAATAATGCCCCCGGACCACTGCGTAATCGCCCGTGTTCTCCACAAAGGCATCAATGCGAAATGTCCCCTGCTCCACCAGGGCCAGCACCAGATCCAGACGGGAATTCTGGTTCCAGTCCGCCCAGCGAGGGAAGATGTAGACTGTGCTCAGGAAGAGAAGCAGGAAGAGCATGCCAGCGGGGGGCGTGAGGAAGATACGAGCCCAGCGAAGCCACCCTTCCGGACGGATCACCGCTGCGTAAGCGGCGGCCTGTTCCCGACGCCCGAGAAACGTCATTCCCAACCATTTGAGAAGGGTGGTGGACCAGACCGCCACGCGGTAAAGTATGGCGGCCAGAGGACCCCGGGCCCGGCGGAGGAAGCGAGCCTTGCCCGCATACAGCCACCGCCGGCGCATGCCGTCCATCCGGCGGGCTGTGGCGCTCCCCAGGTGGATCACCCGGGCCTGGGGGACGACTGCGACTTGCCAGCCGGCTCGCCGGGCCCGCCAGCACCAGTCCACCTCTTCCCCATACATGAAGTAACCTTCATCCAGACCCCCGATGGCCTCCACCACCTCCCGGCGGACAAGGAGACACGCCCCCGAGACCCAGTCCACCGCCTTCGGGGACTCCACCGGAGGATGGAAAGGGAAATGCGAGCCGAGGAGCCAGCGTCCGATCGGGCCCGTCAGCAAAAGCAGCTCCGTCCACAGCGTGGGGAAATCCGCAGCGCATCCCTGAGGGCTGCCGTCCGGGTTCAGGAGGCTCCCCCCTGCCATCCCGATCTCTGGATGCTCCTCCAGGTGATGGACCAGCGCAGCGAGAGCGCCCGGAAGCGGGATCGTGTCGGTGTTCAGCAGCAGGAAATAACGACCCCGGGCCCGGGCCATGGCCTGATTGTTCGCTGCCGCGAACCCCCGATTGCCCGGATTGCTCAGGATCTGGACCTCCGGATGGTGGGCCTGAAGCCAGGCCAGGGTATCATCCGTGGACCCGTTATCGACCACCCAGACCTCATATGAAACCCCTTCCAGCGCCGCCGGGAGGGCCTCCAGGCAGCGGGCCAGGAGCTCCCGCGTGTTGTAGGTGACCAGGATCACAGAGACCATCGGTCTCATAACGCCCCTTTTCATCCTCATCCAGAGTGGACGCCGCCGGGCTCGAATCGGCCGCGAGCCCTCAGGTCGTCAGGAGGCACCCGGTTGCGTAACCCCTGGCTTCCCCGGATGGATGCCGCATAGAAGAGCTGTATCCGAAGGCTCCGATAATAGCGTCCCATCGCCACCGCCGCCCCGGCGAACAGCCATCCCCACACGGTATAGCGATAGCCCGCAATGGTTTGGGTGTAAGGGAACGGAAGGAACCAGTCCCCCAGCCCCATCGCCACCAGCAGCCCGGTAAATCCTCCCACCAGCCCGGCAACCAGGGCGCGCGCCTGGTGATCGGATTCGCGGACCCAGCGCCAGATCTGGTAGATCTCCCGCCCCAGAGCCGCCAGGAACCAGAGGAAGAACCCCATGCCGATCAGTCCGGTCTGCGCCAGGACATCCAGATAGTTGTTATGGGTGGCCATGGCCTGGTCCGGGAAATACGTCATGTAGTAGGCGGCGTATCCCGCCGGCCCTGTCCCGAACAGCAAATGCTCCCGGGTCACCTGCCAGTTCCGAAGCCATGCCGCCAGGCGGGTTGTCCCGCTGGTCTGATAGTTGTAGTCGAACACCCAGAACTGAAGCGGCCGCCAGTAGATCACCGTCAGCAACAACAGCGCGCCGAACACCAGAGCGAAAAGACGTCGGGATCGAAGCCAGATCACCACCAGGAGGGCGACGATGGGCGGCAACCAGCCGCTGATCCAGGAGATCCCGGGGACCAGCACATACCACCCCCAGATCCCCAGCATGAGCCCGAGCCCCAGGCGGAGCCAACTGGACATCGGCCGGAACACCAGAAAGGCCGCGCCGAAGCTGAACAGCCACATGGGGAACAGCCCCCCCGTGTTCAGAAAGGGAAATAACGGCCGTCCGGCCAGGATCTGGACCGCTCCCAGCGCCCCGGCGATCAGGAACATCCCCACCAGCCGATCCATTTGCCGGGGATGACGCAGATGGGCAGCGGCCAGCCAGAGGGCCAGAGGCGAAAGCACCATCACCCCCAGTCCTCCCAGCCGCGCCCGATACAGAAACCAGGGCGGGATCATCGGATCCCGCCAGATCTCGCTCCAGAAAAACGAGATCACCGAAACCACCATGAACCCCAACAGCGGAACGACCGCGGGAGCTTTGGGCCAGCGCTCTTTCTCCCGTTCGAACGCCAGCCGGAGCAGCCAGAGCCCACCGAACAGCGCGGTGAGGAGCAGGCTGGCCACGATCGGGCTCTGGGAGCCGGTGGAGAGGGTAAAGGGAACAAAGAGCGAAGAGAACACGATGATCTCCGCCGTGTATCGGCTGAGGAAGAGCAGGACCGGAAACCCGATCATCCCGAGCAGCCCGATCGCGAGCCACCGACCCCGGGAGGTGAGCACCAGGGCCCCGATCAGAGGGGCCAGGAGAAGCCCGGATCCGGCTCCCCAGACCACAGGGGGGATCCGTTCCCACCAGCGGGACCTCCGCTCAAGCGGCCGGGGCCATGGGATCCCGTTCATGGATCGTCCTCTCCACCAGCTGAAGATAGCGCTCGCCGATCCCCGCCCAGTCATAATCCCGAACCGCCTCCCGGGCGATCTGACCCTGTTGCCTCCGCCGGTCCCTATCCTCCAGCAGATCGAGAACGGCCCGGGCGAAATCCCGGGGATCCTCCGCGATGGTCACCACCCCTTCCCTTCGAAACACCAATCCTTCCGCCCCCTTTGGGGTCGCGACCACCGGCGTGCCCAGGGCCATGGCCTCCAGGATCTTCAACCGGGTTCCCCCACCGAACCGCAACGGCGCTACCATCGCCCAGGCGCGAGCGATCCACGGCCGGATATCTTCCACATAGCCGGTGTAGATCCATCCGGGCGGACGGGGGAGCGGCACGTCCTCCGGAAGCCGTCCGGTGATCCACAACCGGGCTGACGGACGGCGGCGACGGATCTCCGGCCAGATGGCTTCCGCGAAGAAGACCAGCGCATCCCGGTTCGCCCAGTATGTCGGCGCCCCCGTGAAGATGAGGGTGTCCAGCTCGGGGGGCGCTTCGAACCCGATATATCGCCGGAGATCGATCCCGTTGGGGATGACGGCCACCCGGGCTTGCGGCGCGATCCCCTGAAGGATCCGCGCTTCGATCTCCGAGACCACCGTGCACACCGCGAAGTCGCGTGACAGATCCCGCAGGAACCGGGCATACTTCCACCACATCAGCCACCGCCGCGCCCGTCGGAGCGGACTCCGAGCCAGGCGAACCTGATCCAGGAACAACCCGCTTTCGACCTCATCCAGGATCTTCGGAACGCCGTTCAGGGTTCGAACGTAGAGGGCGGATGGAAGCTGGGATGCGATGATGAGATCGAACGCCCGCCCGGCATGGAGCCGGCGCACCAGGGCATGGACTTCCGGCAGCTCCACATCGATCAGCCAGCGGGGCGTGGAGGAAAGAAACCCCCGGATCGCCCGCCAGCGGGTTGGCTGGAACTCCCGACGCGGGAAGATGTAAAGCGCCTCGCATCGGGCGGCCAGCTCCCCCTGGTAGCGTTCGATTTCCGCCTCCGGATCGGCCAGCACCACCAGAGTCAGCCGATGGCGAGGGGCCAGGGTGTCCAGAAGCTGGGAGAGCCGGATCCGAACCCCTTTATCCGGCGGCAGGGGGAACCAGCCCATCACCCAGAGGATGCGGGCCACAGCGCCTCCTTTCCGGTTTTCCATAAAGCCGTTTCGCCCCCCCACGGTCCCCACCGGCGGCCGAAGAAATCATGGAGCCCCTCCCAGACCGCCTGGGCATGGGAAGGCTGTCCGTTCCGTTCATACCTCCGCGTTAGGCGGACTGCGCCGTGAACCGCATGGAGGAGCGCCACCCATCGTTCTACAGATCCCCCATGCTCCCAGAAGAAGAGCAATCGATTGCGGGTCATGTAATAAAGCGTCGAAGGGGAAAGATCTTCGGAATGAAGAGGGGCCCTGTGCCACATCTGCGCGCGGGGGTCCACATGGATGGAGAATCCGGCACGGCGCGCCCGCTGACACCAGTCCGTTTCTTCCCAATACATGAAATATCGCTCATCGAAGCCGCCCACTGTCTCCAGCGCCTCCCGCTGCAGCAGGATCCCACAGCCGGGGACGAAATCCACCGGATGGGGGTCGCGCCGGGAGGGCTCCACGCGCCCGGCCTCCCGATGGACGGTGTAGGCCCGGCGCCAGTGGATCTCCCCGCCCAGCGCCCAGATCCCCTGGGAGGGAGGCCACGCCCACACCAGCGGCCCCACCGCTCCGACGCGCGGCGCGGATCGCGCCGTCTCCAGCATCGCGACCAGACATCCGGGATCCACCAGCGTATCATTGTTCAGGAGAAACACCCCATCCATCCCCTGCTCCAGCGCCATGCGGAGGGCCCGATTGTTCCCGGCTGCATACCCCAGGTTACCCCCCAGCTCCCAGACCTGGACCTCGGGGAACGCCCGGCGGATCGCCTCCGGTGTCCCATCGGTGGAGCCGTTGTCCAGGGCCACAATGGCCTCCACCGGTCCCTCCAGCCGCCGGACCGATTCCAGGCAGGCGAGGGTGTCATGCAGGCGGTTATAGGTGAGAACGGCGACCAGAACCCCTCCCATGGGTTGCGCCTCAGGCCGGTTCATGGGCCACGGCCTCTTCCACTGCCCTCGGGACCTGCGCCTTTCCGGCGATCTCCGAATACAGCGAGATCCAGGCGGACATCGCATGTTCAAAAGAGAAAATGGGCTTTGCGCGCATGCGCAGCTGCTCCAGCCACCCCCGCTCCCGGACGGAGCGGATCAGCACCTGGGCGATGGCCTCCGGATCCCCCGGGGGCACCAGCCATCCGTTCTCCCCTTGGCGGACGGCCTCCGGGATCCCCCCCACTGCGCTGGCCAGGACGGGAACCCCTGCGGCCAGGGCTTCCAGGACAACAATGGGGCTGTTCTCCGGCCAGATCGACGGCAGGGCCAGCCAGTCCGCCTCCGCCAGCGCCTCCCCCAACCGCTCCCGGGGAAGGATCCCGGCCAGCCGGATGGTTGGGTCCTCCCCGATCTTCTGTTCCAGCAAACGCCGGTAATCCGGGAAAGCCTGATCATTTCCATAGATCGTCAGCTGCAGACGGGGCGCATCTTCCAGGCTTAGCATGGCCTTTGCTCGCCGCATCCCCTCAATCAGCACATGGATCCCCTTGTGAGGAGCGATCTGCCCGATATACACCACATGGATGCCACTGGGATTCTCCCGCCCGCGGATCGAAGGAATCGAAGTTAAATCTGGTGGAACGAAGTGGGGGATGAGCGAGATCCGCTCTGAGCGCATCCCGAAGGCCTGGTGGAGGCGAACCAGGAAGCGCGAAGGGCTATGGATCTCGCTCGCCTGGTTCAGCTCCGCCAGCGTCGTGCGCAGCCGCGTTTCCATAACCTGAACCCACGGCTGGAAGAACGGCCACAGCCGCAGGAAACGTCCGGCTTGACGATGAGGATGTTCCACGCCGAGCTGTATCAACCCCCTCTCCAACCATCGGTAGCGACGGCCCTGGCTGAGCCAGCAATACGCGCAGCCGGCCGGATCCTCCGGCCCCGGGCAGACCTCCCCGCTGGGCCGCAGCAACGTGTGATGGGCACACAGGAACCAGAAATCGTGGAGCGAGACCACGGTGGGGATCCCCGCCTTCCTGGCCGCTCGCAACGGGGCGACCGTCAGGAGATACCCGCTATGCAGATGGAACACATCCGGGTTGCGGCTGTGGAAATACGCCCTGAACCACAGCTCCATCGCCGGGTTGTCGAAGCGATCCCGCAACCCCAGCGGGCCCTTCCGCCAGCGCACGGTCAGCCAGTGCACCGGGAACCCTTCCGCCTGATCGACCCGGGCGGTCACACGGGGGAAAGGCCCGTATTCGATCTTCTCCACACACACCACCTCCACCCGATGGCCCTGCTGATGCAGCCACCGGGCCAGGGATTGAACGAAGAACTCCACACCCCCGATGTTGCGCGGCGGATAATGCGGCGCGGCCAGGACGATCCACATGGCTCAACCCACCTCGCCGGATGCAGGAGTTCGCTGCGTCATCTGTCGCAGGAACTGCCATTCCGCAGATCCCACAGCCCCCAGGCCCCACAACGCCAGGCCATATACCAGCGCGCCGAGGGCCAGCAACACCGGTAGGGGAAACCCCTTCAAGATCCAGAGGATCCCTCCCATCGCCCCGGCGGCCAGCATCGGCTTCCCGAAACGATCGAACGTCATCCCTTTCCACAGACGAAGAAGGAAAACATATTGCCCGACCAGCAGGAGCTCTGTGAACAGGGTGATCCAGGCGGCGGCCATGAGGCCGTAACGGGGGATCATAAAGAGGTTCAACGCGACGTTAAATGAAGTGCTCAGGATCAGCGAACGCGCCACCAGCCACTCCCGGTTCCGGACCAGGATCACGTATCCCAGATATTCTGAGAGAAACATCAACGGAACGACCCCGATCAGGATGCGAAAGGCCGGTATGGAGGGAGCGAACGAAGGACCGTAAAGAGCCGGGATCAGGCGATCTCCCAGCACCCATCCTCCTACCGTGAAGGGAACGGAAAGCAGCCAGAGATACCCCATCGCACGGCGGACCACCGAGGCCAGGGCCTCCGGATCCGGGAGGGCCGCCATCGATGGATAGAGGGCGACATTGGCCGCATTCGAGAGGATGGCGATCGAGAAGATCAGATTGTAGGCCGCGTTATACCACCCGACGACCCCTGCCGGCCACCATATACTGAGCAGGATGGTATCCACTTTATAGGAAAGGTTAACCGCCAGGCCGATGAGACCGAAGGGAAGACCGGCGCGCAGCAGGATGGGCCAGAGGCGCCATTGCGGGCGCTGTGGGGTCAGGAGGCCCAGGGTGCGAGCGACCCGGGCGGTCAGAACCATGGCCGCTATCGTCCCGATCAGAGAAGCGCCGATCAACCCATAGAATCCCACTCCGGACCACAGGGCGAGCGCGCCCAGAGCCACGAACATCAGTTGCTGTAACACACCGGCCGCCGAGATCCAATCCAGTCGGCGCGCCCCCTGCAGGGCCGCTTCCAGAGGCCCCTGGAAGGCATAGAGGAGGAGGGAGAGCGAGGCAAGGGCGATCCCCCCCAGCAGGAACATCGGCTGCCCGTTCCATCGCGCCACCCCCAGGATGAGCCCGATGGTGCCCAGGGCCAGCAGAAACCGGAGGGCCATGGCATTCCCCACCAGCTCGCCAGCCCGTCCCCGATCCCGCGCGATCTCCCGGACCAGATAGGGGGCAAGCCCCCAGTCGGAGAGAATCGCGAAAGCGGTCACATAGGCCAGGGCCGTCGCATACAATCCGAAATCTTCCTGGCCCAGGCGCCGCACCACCCATACGGAGAACGCGAAAGCCAGGATCTTCACCGCCAGGCGCCCACCCAGCCCGAACATGGTGTTCCGAAGGACGGTGACGGCCAGCGCGCTCATTCGGATCGCTCCTCCGCCGTCTCCTGGCGATCTGCGGAGGCAGACGGTTCCTCCTCCATGGCAGGGGCAGGTGCTGCCAGCCACTCCGAGACCTCCGTTAGCAGCTCGGGATCGATCCCCACAAACGGAGGGGCCGAAGGACGCTCGGTCTGGGAATCTTCAGAAAGCGACGGCGCAGTGGCCAGGTCCGGCTCTTCCTCTGGAAGGAAAGCCCCAATGAACGGCCCGCTTCCCTCAGGGATCCCAACAGGCTCCTCCACGGGAGCGGTCGCCGCGGCTGGCGGGGCGGAGGCCTCGATTTCCGGTTCCCCTGCCGGCTTTTCGGGCGGCGTGGAGGGGACGGGCGCAGAGGGAGGTGGGACCGGCGGCGAAGGCTTCACCAGAGGCCGGGAGAATTGCCGAACCATCCGCTCCCGCTCATGGCGCGGTGGAAGCGGCCAGGCCGGCGGATAGGGTTCCTGCGCCGATAACGCTGAACGCCTGGCCCGCCACGTCTGAATCCCCCGCGAGATCCCCTCGCGCCATGCCTGGAGCACACTGGAGGCCGCCGATTGCGGCTTCGACCTGCGATAGTAGCGATAGCCACCATATGCATACCCGTAGCCCGGCCCCAGCTTGCGGCGCGGGATATCGTTGACCACGATTCCCAGGATCCGCTGGCCCCGCAGGGCATACCGGGACTGTCCGACCAGCCGTCGGGGCGTCTCTCCATCCCGGATCACCAGGAGGATGCCATCTGCGGTCCGGGCCAGGAGCTCGAGCTCCGCCAGGAACAGTGTGGGGGGAGCATCCAGGATCACCACCTCATAACGCGCTCGCAGCTGGTCCAGCAGAGATCGCCATCGGGGCGAGCTGAGCAACAACCCGGGATCCCGGGGGATCCCCCCGAGGGGGAGAATCGAGAACCCGCCGTCTACCGGAAGGAGCAGGGTTTCCAGATCCGGCGTCTCCCCTTTCCCTTCCAGGTAATCGACGATGCCTCCATGGATTTCCCCCGGGGCCAGGAGGGCCACCGTTCCCCCTCGGAGATCCGCCTCGACCAGCGCGGTCCGCAATCCGGCCTCCCCCATCGCCATCGCCAGGTTGCTGGCCACAAAGGACTTGCCGTCCTCCGGCATCGGGCTGGTGACCAGCAGGATCGGGGAGGAGTTCCCTTCCAGCGCCTGCAGGATCCGAAGGCGAAGCGAGCGGACCGCCTCCGCTTCCGCGGAGTCCGGCGCGGCGCGAACGATCAGCGGATCCTTCCGGTTGCGCCAGTGAGGAAGGGCGCCCAGAACGGGGAGATTGAACATCGTCAGGCTGCCATCCCAGCGCACCGCCCGGCCCATGAACAGCTCCAGGGCCATCAGCACACTGAGGCTGAGGAGCAATCCCGCTCCCCCGGAGAGGGCCAGATTGCGCGGCAGGCTGGGGGAAACCGGGCGTGTGGGCGGAAGGGCGGGCTCCAGGACGCTGAGGGTGTTCACCCGCCCCTGGCTGATCACGGAGACCAGCTGCGCATATGTCTGCTGGTAATCCCGTTTCAGCTGCTCCAGGGCCTGAAGCTGATCCTGGGCCTCTCGCAGCTCCGCCGCTGAGGTCATCGTCTCCATGCGACGCCGCAGCTCCTGGATCCGCTGGTCCACCTCCTCGATCTTCGCCTGGACATCCGCCAGCTGGCCGCGCAGAAACGGCTCGTCCGCCTGAGAGCGCGCCCCCGGGGCCTGTTCGATCAGGGTCTGGGCCAGCGCATTGGCCAGCGCTGCCGCCCGATCCGGGTCGAAGTCGTAAACGTAGATCTCCAGGAGAGAGGCATTGAACACCACCCGGGTTTCCACCGCGCGGGCCAGGACATCCGGCGATAGATCCAGCTTCAGCCGCTTGATGGTTTGCTCCAGCACCGGCCGCCGGCGGGCCATCTCCCCGTAGATCTGGGCCAGCGTGCGGCTCAGGCCGATCTCCTGCGGGTCCGGACTGGGGTTGGTGATGCTGGAGCCCACCATCAGGGTCACCCGGGCGGCATAAACCGGCCGCTGCTGTCGGGTGTAGAAATAGCCGCCTGCTCCCGCCAGCACCGCGCACAGCACCGGGAACCACCACCAGCGGCGGAGAGCATCCAGATAAGGTTGCAAGCGCTCCATATCGGCTTTTCCTGAGAAAGTGAATAGGGCTTATGCCGTCGGGTCCTGACTGGGAGGATGATCCCTCCCCTCTTTCCTTCCCATCTCTGTGGCCCCTCCGGGCCGGGTGGGGAGGCCCGCTACGCCGCTTTTATTTCTGGGAGCGGCCGATCTGCACAGGACCGGATCCCCCACCCCTCACTGGAGCCGATCCCGGAAAAAGGCGACGGTCCGCTCCAGCCCTTCCTCCAGATCCACCCGTGGCCGCCAGCCCCAGGCCCGATACACCCGATCCGCCTTCAAATAGATGCGGAACGTCTCCCCCACCTTCGGCGGACCATAGATCGGCTCCCACCGATAGCCTGTGATCGCCGCCAGCAGCCGGAAAATCTCGTTCACCGTCGTCCCCCGCCCGCTCCCCAGGTTGAACACCTCCGCCTCCCCGTTCTCCAGCGCCATCCGGTTCGCCGCCACCACATCCTCCACATACACAAAATCCCGCATCTGCTCCCCACTCCCATGGATCACCACCGGCTCCCCTCGCAGCATCCGCCCGATGAAAATCGCCACCACCCCCGCCTCGCCGTTCGGATCCTGCCGCGGCCCATATACGTTGGGATAGCGCAGCACCGTGTAGCGAAGCCCGTAATGCTGATGGAAGAGCGCCAGATATTGCTCCACCACAAACTTGGTCACCCCATACGGGCAGAGGGGACGGATCGGATGATCCTCATCGCACGGCAGGTAAACCGGCTCCCCATAGACGGCGCCCCCGCTGGAGATGTAAATGAACTTCTTCACCCCATACTGCAGCGAGAGGCGGATCAGGTTCAGCGAGCCCAGGACGTTCACATCGGCGTCATACATGGGATCGGCCATGGAAACCCGCACGCTCATCTGGGCCGCATGGTGATTGACCACCTCCGGCCGCTCCCGCTCGAACACCTCGGCCAGGGCCGGGCTGCGGATGTCGACTTCGTAAAACCGCGCCCGGGGGTTCAGGTTCTCCCGCCGCCCCGTGCTCAGATTGTCCACCACCACCACCTCATGGCCGTCCTCGATCAGCGCATCCACTACATGGGAGCCGATAAACCCCGCCCCCCCGGTGACCAGACATTTCATGACCTCGCCTCCTGAGCGAATCGTTTCTTAACTGGACTTTGGATGGCAGGAAAGCGTCGTGGAGATGGGGAGCCTGCCCTTCCCCAGATATTTTTGGGGTGGGGTGAGCGTGCCTTCGGCACGCCGCCCGCACAAAGAAGAGCACTATGAGCAGGTTGTCGCGCTATCCATTCGTCGGCATCATCTCGATCGAGGCCGATGGAGAAGGTTGCGGGCAGAAGCGATAGCCCACGCCCCACACCGTCACGATGTAGCGAGGCCGGGAGGGATCCGGCTCGATCTTGTTCCGCAGATGGCGAATATAGAGCTTGAGGTAATGAGGATCCCATCCCTGATCCTCCCATCCGGCCCGGAGCAGCGTCTCGTGCGGGACCACACGGCCCGCGTTCTCCAGCAGGCAGGCCAGCAGCCGGTATTCGATCCGGGACATCCGAATCCGTTGCCCGCGGACCCGCACTTCCTGAAGCCGCAGATCGATCACCAGGTGATCATCGGTGTAATAGGTGATCACCCCCTGTTTCCCCCGCCAGTGATGGCGGCGCAGATGGGCCTGCACCCGCGCCCGGAGCTCAGCGAAGGCGAAGGGTTTGGGGATAAAATCATCCGCTCCCATGTCGAAGGCGTGGATGATGTCGCGATCGGAGCGAACCGCGGAGATCACCAGGATGGGACTGGAGGTGAGAGCGCGGAGCTGCTGACAGAACCGGAAGCCATCATGATCCGGGAATGACAGCTCCGTGAGGATCACGTCAGGGGTCACCACCGGGATCATCGCCAGCGCTTCCGAGGGGCGGGCGGCGACGAATACTGACATCTGCCCTGCGCTGAATTCCTGCTGCAGCAGCTGCCGCATCTCCGGGCTGGGATCCACAACCAGGATCCGCACTTCAGCGTGACCATCCGGCCGGTCTCTCGGGGAATTCAGCGGCTGGGCCATCCGGTTCTCCTCCCCATCAGGATGATCTCTATATCCCTTCCGCACCCACTTCTGAAAGCAGCCCGGCTGCCGGGTCCGGAACCGCCCCGATCTATCGATTCGAGCACCCACTCGCTTTCCCTGTCACTTTAACAGCCAGAAGTTTGAAAAGGTGAAGATTTTGGTTTGAATTCATTTAGAAGGCCGCGCCCCGCCTCCTGCCTGAGGGGCCAAAAAAGAGGGGGTTCAGGTGGTGCCAGCGACACCTGCCTGAACCCCCTCTTTTGGACACAGCCTGGCGAGGAGGCTTGAGGGCGGGTCCTTTCAGCGATTCACCCGCCCCCCGGGCTTTGTCCCGTTATGGACTCCGGGATACCGGCCCCCTGGATCCAGGAAAGGACGGATACCCCCAACCTTCGAAATCCTGGAACGTGATCGTGTCAATCGCACTGGAACCGATATCCGATCCCCCACTCGGTCAGGATGTAGCGCGGGTGCCGGGGGTCCGGTTCGATCTTCTGCCGGAGGTAATGAATATACAGCTTGAGGTTATCGATATCCTCCGCATATTCGGGCCCCCAGACCTGGGTGAGGAGATACCGGTGGGGGAGCAGGCGCCCGGGATTCCGCATCATCACGCTCAGCAGCCGGAACTCCAGGGGGGTGAGCGACACCGGCCGCCCCGCAACGGTCACCGTGTGCTGATCCAGGTCCAGCACGATCTCCCCACAGCGGTAGACGCCCTGCTCGGGCGCTGCCCGAGCGTTCGCTCGCCGCAGGAGCGCCCGGATCCGGGCCAGGAGGACATCCGCCTGGAAGGGCTTGGTGACGTAATCATCCGCCCCCAGCTCCAGGCCATACACCACATCCGTGGTCATCCCCTTGGCTGTCAGCATCAGGATAGGAACGGTGGAGATCTGCCGGATCCGCCGGCAAACCTCCCAGCCATCCATCCCCGGCATCATAATGTCCAGGATCACCAGATCCGGGCGCTCGGCCTCCAGCATCCGGAGGCCCGTTTCTCCATCCAGAGCGACCAGGATCTGATAGCCTGCTCCCTCCAGGCGCTTGCGGAGCAGCTCCACAAACTCCCGATCATCATCAATCACCAGCAGGGTGGAAGTCATCGGGCTTCCCCCTTTCGATTTTTGCAGGACTTGCACAGTTGGGCTTGAGTTCGGGTCGGAAGGATGAGCCATGGTTTTTCGCCTTTTTCAAGATGTCATAGAAATCAAATTATTTTGAATTTATGATAAAAGAAATTCGGCATGTGGAAATAGGACTTTCGTCCTATGGTATCTGCATCCAGAATGCGCGGCACCGGACCCCCGTCCTCAGGACATCGGTCGCTGGGCCTGGGTTCGGGAGTCGGGATAATCCCTTCCTCTGGTCCGATTAGTGGCGGAGAGGGGAAGCAAACCTGGGGCCAGCCCAACCTCACCAGCCCCTATGGGGAAACGAACGGCCTCCTGCGACCCGGCACGAGGATGGAGAAGCCCCAGGGCATCCGACGGCTGTTGCGAACGCCGAAAGGGAGGCGGGCGAGGAGGGGTCCTGCCCCGCCAGGACCCCTGGGGAGCGGGACGGGAACTCGCCAAAGGCCCGAAGACCGCTTACCATGGAAAGCCCGGAAGCGGCCTTAGCGCGAGGGGCGCTTCCAGGCTCAGCAAAAGGAGCGCGGTCCCACCGATGCGGCGCGTGATCCGGATCGATCGATGGTTGATCCTGATGATCCTGCTGGCCTTCGCCCTCCGGCTCCATCGGATCGCCGTTCAGAGCTGGTGGTGGGATGAAGGCTACAGCACGTATCTGGCCCGTCACGGCATCCTCACCGCCATCCGGATGACGGCGGTGGATATCCATCCCCCCCTCTACTACATCCTGCTCTCCATCTGGGGGACGTTCACCGGTTACACCGAGTTCACCACCCGTTTCCTCTCCACGATCTTCGGGATCCTCACGCTTCCCCTGCTCTATCGGGTCGGCCGGGAGGGGGCGGGGCGGGCCGTCGGGCTCCTGGCCGCCGGGCTGGCCGTGCTCGCCCCCGCCTATGTGTATTACTCCCAGGAGACCCGAATGTATACGCTGTTCGCCCTGGAATATCTTTTCGCTCTTTTTCTCCTGGGCCGCCTGACGGACGCCCGGCGCTGGCCCCCCGGCCTCCTAATGGCGATGGGGATCACCGAGACGGCGATGATGTATACGCATTATTTCTCCGTGGTCGCCGTCATCTTCCTGAACCTGGCCGTCCTCTTCCTGATCCTGCGCCAACCCATCGAAGATCGTCGATGGAATTTCCGCCGCTGGGCCCTCACCCAGGCCCTGGTGGTCCTGGCTTACGGGCCCTGGCTGCCCCCCGCCTACCGTCAGACGGGCCAGCATAGCGACGAGCGGGCCACCTTCCCCACGCTGTTCGAGTTCCTCTCGCTGACATGGCATTTCTTCAACATCGGCATCCGGGAGGTCCTGGGGAAGACGGGCGAGCCGCCGCCGCGGCCCGGTTTTGTGGCCGCTTCGGCCGCCTATGGGATCGCCTTCGCCGGCGCCCTGATCTTCGTCGGGCTGGCGGTGTGGCGTCGCTCGCGCCGGATCCCGTTTCGACCCGTGCTGTGGCTGGCGGCCTTCGCCCTTCCGCTGCTGCTGGTGTTCGGCATCACCCGATGGAAACCCATCGTCCACCCCCGCTACATCCTGATGCTCACCCCTGCCCTCCTGCTCACCGATGCCTTCCTGATGGCCATGCTCTGGCGGGAACGCCCGCCATGGCGCCTGCCCGGCCGGGCCCTGACCGCAGCGCTGGCCCTGACTATCGGAGCGACCTTCCTCCAGGGACTGGGGATCGTCTACTACGATCCGGCCTTCTTCCGGGAGGATGTGCGGGGGGTGGCTGCCTATCTGAGCGTGGTCACAACCCCGGAGGATGCGATCGTGGTGGATTCCGAGGAATACACGTTGCAACAGTATTACACCGGGCCTTCCCCTATCCAGGGGATCAAGATGCGAGGCCGTGAGGCGGAAGGCCTGGCCGAGCTCCAGGCGATCACCACAGGCAAGCGGCGGGTCTTCCTTCTCCACTGGTTCCGCTCCGTGACGGACGATAAGCGCTTCATCCCCTTCCTGCTGGAATACGCCGGCCGGCTGATCGACCACCGGGAATTCGCAGGCTACACGCTGTGGGTCTATGAGTTAGAGCATCCCGTGGTGATGCCGCCGCTGCAACCGGTCTCGGTCAATTTCGGAGATCAGCTGTGGCTGTCCGGCATATTCATAGAAACCCGGGCGCATGCGGGGGAAGGCGTGGCCATTGCTCTCCGCTGGCGGATGCCGGCCCCGATCCCGGAGAACCTGAAAGCCGCCGTCGCCCTCCTCGACGCCGGGCGACAGCGGGTCAGCGGCATGGACTGGATGCTCATGAACGATCTCCACCGCTACACCGCCCGCTGGTCTCCCGGCGAGGAGACCACCACGTATTTTGTGGTCCCGGTCCCCCTGGGCGCGCCTCCCGGGCCTTACACGCTGACGGTGACGCTCTATCGGGAGCCGGACTTAAGGGGGCTGGACATCCTGGATGAGGCGCGCAACCCCGGAGGCCGGGCCCTGACCCTGGGCACCGTGGAGGTGATCCCACCCCGCGCGACGGCCGACCCCTACGAGACCATGGCGAGGATCCCTCGCCTGGAGACCCCCATCGCGCTGGGGGAAGGCCTGCAGCTCCTGGGATTCCAGCTCACGGCTTCGCCCCTGGCCCCCGGGGAACCCCTGCATACCGGGTTGCTCCTCCAGGCAGACCGTCCAGGCCTGCCCCACCTCCCGCTGTCCCTGGAGATCCGGCGCGGAGAAGAGGTCCTGGGTCGCCAGGAAGGGGATCCGGGCTATGGGCGCTATCCGGTTTCCCAATGGATCCCCGGGCTGCCCGTTCTGGAGCGGCGGGCGGTCTGGATATCGCCCCAGGCGGCTGCCGGACCGACGGAGGTGTGGTTGCGGTGGGGGAATGGGCCGGAGGTCCTCCTGGGAACTGTGGAGATCACCGGGCGGCCGCGCCGGTTCGAGCCGCCGCCTTATGACATCCCGGTGGGCCAGCGCTTCCCCGGCCTGGCCGAGCTGGTCGGGATCTCGCTGGATCGCACCATCATCCAGGCTGGGGAAACCCTGAACGTCCGCCTGGTCTGGCGCGCCCTGAACGAAGATCCCATCGAACGCCCCTATGTGGTTTCGGTGCAGGTCCTGAACGCCGAAGGGCGTCTGGTCGGCCAGGACGACCGGATGCCGGCCGATGGCGCCTCTCCGACCCCTTCATGGGTCTATGGGGAATTCATTGAGGATCCCCATCCGGTGGCCTTTCGCGAGCCCCTCTCCGGCGAGGGCCGTCTGATCGTCGTCCTCTACGATCCAGATACCATGCAACGCGTTCGAGCAGCCGATGGGCGCGATCACATCGAGCTGCCGGTACGGGTAAGGGGAGCCCCATCTCCATAGTAGGGCAACTGCTTGCAGTTGCCCTACTCATCGAGGCTCAACCGCGCGAGTCCTGTTCCACCTTTTCCACAACCATAAAATGGGAAAGGCCCAGGCGGTTCAGGGGGGTGTGTTCCAGGAGATCGGCCAGGCGGCGCAGGAGACGGCCCACCCCGGGATATCGCCGTTCGATCCGGTCGAAGGCGGGGAAAACCCGCGTGTGATAGAGGATCCGGACGGGGAGGCCGGCGAAAAGGCGACGCAGGGCGCGGCCGCTGTAGGTTCGCACATGAGGCGCCAGACGATTGCGCAACGGGTCCGGCAGGTAGTTGATGAGCGGGGTGTTCCCGAAGTGGTAACGCCCTCGCCAGTAGTGTCCATGGGTCTCAAAGGGGAACCAGCGGTTGGGGCAGAACAGGAGGATACGGCCGCCGGGTCGCAGCACGCGGACCATCTCGGCCACCGCCCGGCGGTCATCGGCCACATGCTCGATGACCTCGTGGGAAAGGACCACATCGAACGTGTTGTCCGGATAGGGGAGGGCTTCGGCAGCAGCCACGACCAGGAGGCGGAGCCCACGCGCCTGCGCCTCGCGCAGGTATGCCTCCTCGATGTCCAGCCCATAGACCTCAGGTGTGAACGCCCGCAAAGCCTCCACATACATCCCGACGCCGCATCCATCCACCAGAACGCGGGCGTCCTCGAGGCGGGCGAACTGTCGCATGAGCGTCAGGCGTCGCGCCTGCCCGGGGCCCCAGGCCAGGCTGGGCACTCCCCGCTGCGCCGCCTTCTCCGGCGAGATCATCCTAAGAGACCTCCGGGGTTAGGGGGAGCAGACGGTCCCGCCCTTCAGGTTCCCGATTATTTTATCTCCCCCCAGCTGTTGAAGAAGGGCCTCACGCCGGTGGATGAAGCACTCAGGGGTCGCCTCCCCATGAACGTCCGGCGATCCTCCGGAGCGCGGCCATCTGGGCGCCCTGCGCGAGCGATGATTCCCATCGGATCCCCGGCGGGCCTGCTCAAAGGATCAATCCGCGGGATCCCCATCGGGTGAGGGCTTGTGGGATCCAGCGCCCGGCGCGGCCGATGCTGGCTCCCAGCACCGGCCCGATTAACGCCATCGGCAGGCCCACCGGATCCGGCAGGCCGGGGAGATCCAGATAGAAGGCGCTCAGGGTCAGCAGGTCCAGATAATACTTGAACCCCCATCCCAGATCGGGCAATCCCCAGGGAAAAGAAACCCCATAGGCCCAGTAGAAGAACAGCACCTGCAGGGCGAAAACCAGCGCGATCCCCCCGTAAGCCCGCAGGATCCCCTCAAAGGCCTCACCCCAGCGACGTCCTTTCCAGATCCCGAGGAGCAGGGCCACCACCCCCAGTCCCAGCAAGGCGTCCAGGACCCGGGCCATAAAGAAGGCTTCGATCTGAGCCTCGGTGTTGAAGACGGAGAGGGACCAGCGATAGCCGCGCCCGAAGTAAAGCCCCCACACGATCCCAAGGAAGACCAGCGTGCCGCCCAGGATCGCCCCCCGATGGGGAGGCCGGAACAAGAGGGCGGCGATCAGCGCGATCAGCGCCAGGCCGAGCAAGGCCACCGGGGTCCGCCCCAGGCGGTCCCGCCAGAGCCGGTCCGCATACGCCCGGTCCAGCGCCCGGCTCGCCTCCGAATCAAAGGCCGGAAGGTCCGCCGCTGTCCTCACAGCTGGGAGGCTCGTGGGCGGGCGCCCCAGGGCCTGTTCGATCCGCTGGATCAGCCGGGCCCGCTGCTCCCCCGAAGCCCGGGCGACCGCATCCAGCGCCTCCGGCGGCCCTTCCAGGGCTTCGATCAGGGGGCGGCCCACCGCATGGACCGGGATGGGGATCCCCAGCAGCGCCGCGATCGTGGGGGCGATGTCCGCCTGGGTCCCCTGCCCATCCACCCCCACGCGGATCCCCTTCCCGGCCATCACCAGAGGGACTTCCTTCACGATGGGCTCCCAGCCCCCGTGTCCCCCCGTATCGATGTGGCCGTGATCGGTGGTCACCACCACCGTCGTCCGGCTCAGGTCCAGCGCGGCGATCAGGCGGGCCAGCCGTTCATCGGTCCGCTGGACGATCTCCCGATAGGCGGGAGAGGCACCGCCGAAGGCGTGGCCATATTCATCCGGCCCGGCGAAGTAAACCAGAATGAGGCGAGCCTGGGGATCCTGCACCAGCTCCAGCCCCCGTTCCAGGAGCCCCTCATCGAGGCGATCCACATCCTCCGGCCGCTCCAGCGAGAGATCCGGCGTCTCCATGCGATCGAACCACGGGCCGAAGAGCTCCCGCCAGCCGCCCGTGCCCGCGCCGACCACGCGAAGGCCGGCCCGGCGAGCCTCCTGGAAAACGGAATCCACCGGGACCGGCCCCTGGAACCAGTTGGTGGTCACCCCGCTGAGGCTCTGCCAGGCCCCGCTGCCGATGACCGTCCATCCCGGATAGGAAAGCGAGGGCTCCCCGACGCGGACGACATAACGGGCCCCGCGGCCCGCCAGCTGCTGGAGGGTCGGCATGGCCGCGGCTGCCGTATCCCGGCGCAACCCATCGATGACCACCAGGACCACGCGGTCGGTGAGCGGGGGCGTGGGAGATGGCGGCGGGAGTTCCACGCCCAGATAGGGGCTCCGGTATTCCACCACGCTGTTCCAGGAGAAGAGGGCCAGGCGAACGGCCCCCCAGCCGAGGGCACTCAAGGCCACGATCCATAGAACGTGAAGTCCCAGACGATGTCCCATGGCTATCCCTCCGCAGAAGATGGATTCCGGCCCGTGTTCCCCCCCGCTGTTCTCCGCCGCTTCAAGCCTCCAGCTCCGCAGGATCCGGGGGGAATGCAGGCTTCCTTTCGAAGACCCTGGTCCGATGCCTGGCTATCCCTACCCTCTTTTGGGCGTGGGCGCGCCTCCGGCGCAACTGTCCCCCCACCCCCCGCCACTCTATAGCGCAGGAAAGATGGAAGCTCCCCGCGCAGCGCACCCCATCTTCTGTTCGCAATCCGGCAAGAACATGATCCCAGGCTTTCCGCCCCAGAACAACTTCTAACCGTCTATAAGCGCTTTCCTAACCCAGCTTTTTAAGAGCCTATCCGAAAAATCGGGATTGTGCGATACTTGGGATCGCACCATAGGATAGGGGAGGGAAGGGAGATGGCTGCTGAGAACCCGGATGTGGATCCCAAGTACCAGATTCCTGACGATCTGTGG
>JAEVEX010000095.1 GCA_016842085.1 Candidatus Thermoflexus tengchongensis
TCGCCATCCCCTCCTGATCCTTCGCCGCCCCCTCTGGTTCCTGCTCCTGAGCCTCCTCTGGCTGCTAATCGCCCAGGCCTTTGACGCCTACGACCTGCGGGTGGCGGGGCGGTTCTCCTCCTCGGCTCTTGCGGTCCTCAAGGCCGGGCTGGTCACCTGCGGGGTTTATCTCCTCATCCCATACATCACTCCTGCTCTGCCTTCCTCCCGCTCTGCCCTGCTGGCTTTTCCCCTCATCGCTGTTGGAGCCCTTATGGCGGCCCGGGGCCTCTACCGGGTGGCGCTGACCGGGCCGGCCCTCCACCGTCGCGCCCTCATCATCGGCGCGGGCTGGGCCGGGCGCACCATCGCCAAGGCCCTGGCAGAACAGGGCGATGGCACATACCATATCGTGGGCTTTGTGGACGACGACCCGGCCAAGCAGGGCCTCAGCCTTCCCGTTTCACGTTTCCCTATCCCCGTTCTGGGCAACCGCCACGCGCTCCCCGCCCTCATCCGCCAGCACGGCGTGGATACCCTGGTCCTGGCCATCACCCACGACGTCAACGGCGAACTCCTGCAAACTTTAATGGACTGCCTGGAACTGGGCGTGGAGATCGTCCCCATGCCCGTGCTCTACGAGCAACTCACCGGCCGGGTGCCCATTGAGCACGTGGGCAGCAACTGGTATGTGGCGATGCCCATCCATCATCCCCTGACCCGCCCCTTCAACCGCGTGGTGAAGCGGATCTTTGACATCGTGGGGGCCACACTGGGCCTCATTGTTCTGGCCGTGATGTTCCCCTTCATTGCCCTGGCTATTTATATAGACTCCCCCGGGCCCATCTTTTACAGCCAGTGGCGGGTCGGCCAGGGAGGGCGGCTCTTCAGGGTCTACAAGTTCCGCTCCATGGTCCCTGATGCGGAAAAAGGACAGGCGGTATGGGCTAAAGAGAATGATCCGCGGGTCACCCGAGTGGGCCGCATCCTGCGTAAGACCCACGTCGATGAGTTCCCTCAGTTCATCAACATCCTCAAGGGCGAGATGAGCGCGGTAGGGCCTCGCCCGGAGCGGCCGGAATTCGTGGAGGAACTGGCTCGAGAGATCCCCTTCTACCGGGTCCGCCACGCGGTGAAGCCAGGCATGGCCGGCTGGGCCCTAGTTAAGTATGGGTATGCGTCTTCGAAGGAAGATGCGAAAATCAGGCTTCAGTATGACCTTTATTACATCAAGCACTGGTCCCTGTGGTTGGACCTTGTTATTCTCCTGAAAACCATTATAGATACCCTCACTTTTCGGGGCCGGGCCTGAAGAGAGCATGATGCGTGCAAGGCCATTTCTTGCTGGAAATGGTCAAAAACAGGCTGTCCTCCAAAGTGGATGCTCTGACGTTCCGGGGCTAGGCGTGGGGAAGATCAGGACGCCTGAGGTTCAGCGGGCCCCTCGAGGGCCCGCTGAACCATCGATGGAGAAACGATCCCTCCAGCGATGCCGGCCATGCGGGTCCTGATCACCGGCGGCGCGGGGTTCATCGGCTCTCATCTGGTGGAGACCGGACGGCAGGCGGGTTGGGAGATCTGGGTGGTGGATGATCTCTCCCGGGGCTCCCGGTCGAATCTGCCGGATGGCATCCCGCTGATCACAATAGATATTCGGGATCCAGCGCTGGAGGAGCTCATGATCGATTTCCGTCCAGCTGTCATCCATCACTTGGCTGCCCAGGTGGATGTGGCGGCGTCGGTGGCGGATCCGTGGCATGACGCCTCGGTCAATCTACTGGGCACCCTTAGGGTGCTGCGGGCGGCCCTCCGGAGCGGCGTCCGGCGGGTGGTCCTCGCTTCTTCCGCCGCGGTGTATGGGGAGCCGGAACGGCTGCCGGTAGCGGAGGGACATCCCCTTCGTCCCCTCTCTCCATATGGGCTGAGCAAGGCGGCGGCGGAAGCTTATGCGCGCTGGTTCGGAGCCTATTACGGGCTGGAGGTGGTCATCCTGCGTTATGGGAACGTCTACGGGCCCCGGCAGCCAGCGGTGGGGGAGGCCGGGGTGATCGCCCGCTTCCTGGCCGCTCTGGCCGACGGCGAGCGGCCGGTCATCCACGGGGATGGGCGGCAAGTCCGGGATTTCATTTACGTGGGAGACGTGGCGGCAGCGCATCTGCAAGCGACAGCCCGTGGAGCGGGAGGAATCTATAATATTGGGACCGGGCGGGCGATCTCCATCCGGGGGCTCTATCGGCTGATGCAGCGGGTAACCGGTGTGGAGGGCGAGCCCACCCATGGCCCTCCGCGGCCGGGGGACATCCGGCGGATGGTCCTGGACATTCGTCGGGCTCAGGCGGAGCTGGGATGGGCTCCCCGGGTGGGGCTGCGAGAAGGCCTGGCCGAAACCTGGAGATGGATGGCTGGGAGAAGGCAGGGCCCGGGTTGACAGACCTCCTGATCCGGCCTACCCTCTGGGGAGATTTCGAGGCAGGTTTCAGCTTTTCCCTGGGAAGGCGGACAGATGGACCATGTCTCCGGAAAGGGGCTGGCAGGTCTGGCGCTGGGACTGGCGGGGCTGGCGCTGATCCTCGGGATCCGCCCCTGGGTCCTGGCTATCTATCATACCGAGGTCGGGGCTCGCGAGGTCGAGGCCGCCCTGCGTCCGGTCTTCCCGGATCGTCTGGCTCCTGAGCATATCCAGGATCCCACACGCCTGGCACAAGGCATCGCCCATCTTCGGGCGGCTCTGGCGTGGGATCCGCACCATCTCGCCGCCCGGCGTTGGCTGGCTCGGGCCTATGCGGCCCAGGATCGGCCTGCCGAAGCGCTGGAGATCCTGGAGCCGGCGCTCCGGGATTTCCCCTCGGATCCCCGCGTGGCCCTGGAGCTGGGCGACCTTCTGGATATGCGCGGGGAGGCGGAAAGAGCCATCCAGCTCTACGAGCGCGGCCGGATTGGAAGCCGTCGCCTTCCTCTTGTCGCCAACTACTTGAAGCTGGCCGACGAGGTGCGCCGCGAGAATCTGGACCTGGCGGCCCGTCTTTATCAGCGCGCTCTGGCGCTGGATCCCGGGAATCTGTATGCGTCCTATCGTCTGCTGGAATTCTACCGGCATCTGGGGGATCGGGCGGGCATAGAGGAGATGACCGGGCGATTGCGGCGGTTCGGACCGGAGAGCGTGAGGATTCGAGTGGATCTGGATTTTCGGCTGCCACGCGCTGAGGCCTCCGCCATGATCGCGCTGGTCGAGGACGGGATCTGGGATCTGGGAACCCTCCGGCGGGTGATCAGAGCTCAGCTGGCCCTCGCGGCGGAGGGATTGCCGGGTCTGATGGTCGATCAGGCCTTGGAGATCCTCCGGGCGCGTCGTCCTCAGGATCCTCACTGGGTGTTTGATCAGGCGGAGCTGAGGCATCGACGGGGGGAGAAAGGGCAGGCGGAAAGCCTCTATCGGGCGGCGCTGGATCTGGATCCTCACCTTGCCCGGGCATGGCTCCGACTGGGGATGCTAAAAGAGGACGAGGGCACCCCGGAGGCCCGGCGGGAGGCGGCGGCATTCTATCGGCGATATGTCGAAGCAGTCCCCGATGATCTATGGGGATGGCAGCGCTGGCTTCGCGCATGCGAGGGGTTGGAGGGAGATCCATCATGCGCCGGATCCACGGATGGACGTCGATACTTAGCGGAGCGCACCGACGACCGGCACATCGCCGCGGATCTGCTGGGGATCCCGGAGGCATGGATCGAGCTGGGGGAGAATCGGTTGGCTTCTGGCGATTTTGAGGAATGGAAGTCATCGGAGCCTCAGGGCTGGAACTGGTCGGACATGTCCAACGCAGCGCCGTGGGCTCCGGGGCTCTTCATCGGCATCCCGGAGACTCTGGAGGTCTATCAGGGACGGGTCGCCGCCCGTGTGGACGGCCTGTGGACCGAGGCGCAGGAGGGCCGGGAGCCCGCGCGGGCCGGATACTGGAGCCGTTCGGTCCCCATGACCCCCGGGGAGCCTTACTTACTTTCTTTTGCTTATCGGGCCGATCTGGCCCCCGGCAGCTGGGTGGGGACATGGCTTCCCGGCCATCCGGAGCTGCGTTTGCCGGACACGGGGGGAAACTGGCGGTATGTGGGGATCATCGCTCGAAGCCCTGAGGATGGGCAGGTCCGACCGCTCTTGCGGCTGTGGGGCGAGGGGGAAGCGGTCTTCGACGCGGTGGCGTTGAGGGCGTTGCAGATCCCCCGCGAATATATCCCCGCAGATCTCCCGCGGGTGGCCGTTCGGTAGGAGGGAGGATGAAGCGGTGTTCGGCCGTGGCCTCGCGCTGGACATGGCCCGCGCTCTGGGTTGCGCTCGCCCTCATCCGAGGCTTGCTCTACGCAGCGGTCGTTCCGCCATGGCAGGCCCCAGACGAACCTGGCCATTTCGAATATGCTTGGCATATCGCCCGGCTGGGCCGCCTGCCGGCCCCCGGGGAGATCCTCCCGGAGTTTGAGAAGGAGCTGCTTGGTTCCCTTTATTCATGGCATTATGGAGAGTTCATCGATCGTCCGCTTCCGGAGCGGATGCCGGAGCGCATCTCGGATCTGCCCCCGGACATCTTCGCTCGGCATTCCCGAACACTTCCCGGTGGCCGGTTCTCTCTCGCGTATCTATGGGCGGCGGGGTTCATGGCGCCGCTGATTCACGAAGATCTGTCCGTTTTGCTGTATCTGGCCCGGGCGTCCTCTGTGATCCTGAACGCCATGGTGATTGCTCTGGCCTGGGCGATCTTCCGGGAAGCCGATCTGCCGGTGGGGTGGGCAGTGGCCGCCACAGGGTTCCTGGTCTTCTGGCCACAACATACTTTCATCAATGCCAGCGTCAACGAGGGGCCCATGGCGGAGCTCTGGGCTACCCTGGCGCTCTGGGGATGGATCCGCTTATTCCGGCGGGGGTTGTGTCCTCTGGGGCTTGCGGCCGTCATCGGTGGAACCGGCCTTGCCTTGTGGACCAAGAACACGGCTGCGCCGCTGATCCCCTTGAGCGTTCTTTATGCCGCCGCGGGGGGATATCGGATCTTCCGGAGCAAAAGGCGGTGGGGATGGAAGCTGACCTCAGGGGCTGCCCTGGCATTCCTGCTTTTCAATGCAGCGCTCCTGTCTTTCCGAACGCCAGTGGGACGATGGATTCAGAAGGCTCTTCGATCTTTTGAGCCCACAAATATGTCAGGCAAAGGATTGCCAACAGTGGATTGGGCGTTTGGATTGACCGTTGAGAGCTTGTGGGCTCGTTTTGGATGGATGAATGTCTCTGCGGGATGGCTCTGGTATGGGACGGTATATCTTCTCCTGGCAGTTGCCCTGGAGGGCTGGGTGCTTCCGCGCTCCCGGCGGTGGCAGGTGCCTGCATGGATGGTCGGGGTGATGGGGGCCTTTTTGGCCTTTAGCGTGGCGGGCTGGATGCTCTTCGTCCTGGGCGTTCCAGGAGGGCGCTATTACGCCCAGGGGCGATACATGTTTCCTGCCGCCGTGCCTCTTGCCTTCTTCCTGGCGGGCGGGTGGGGACGATGGGTTCCGGAAGGGTGGGAGGGCATGCGGATATTCGGGTTCATCCTTCTGTGGGCTGTTCTGGATGCTGTTGCCTTCGCCTTCACGATGTTACTTTATTTCTATGGAGGATGAGATGAAGACCTTCCGTCAGCGAGGGCTCCTGATCTTAGGAGGGTTGCTTCTGGCCGTTCTGCTGCGCTCGGGAAGCATAGAACCCCATTATGCGGCAGGGGAGGCCGTGGATGTTGCCTCTATTCTCACTCGTACCCTTTATCTTCCCATTATCGTGCGATTCTATGACCCAAGCTATGTATCCCCTTTCGGGATTACGATGTATGGGGCCGTGAATGAAGCAGAAGGCCTTTCGAAGATGAAAGAGGCGGGATCACGATGGGTGGTCACCGTCCTATCCTGGTCAGCGATCGAGCCGACCAGGGGGAATTTCAACTGGTCAAGTTTCGATGAGAAAGCGCGAAACGCACAGGCAGCAGGGATGGAGATTTTTGTGCTCTTTACAGGTAATCCTTCATGGGCGGCCGCGCTGCCTGGAGGGCCCGTTACGGACACCCAGGATCTGGTGAACTTCGTCGCGCGCATGGTCGAGCGTTACGATTGCGATGGCGTGGAAGATGCCCCGGGCTCCCCTTGCGTTCATTATTGGTCCTTCTACGCGGAGCCCGACAATGGGGATCTGGAACGAGCTCGCTGGGGAAAGGGATACTGGGGGCACAACGGCGAGGGTTTCGCGGCGATGCTTTCCCAGGTCTCCCCCATCATCCATGCCGCGGACCCGCGCGCTCGGGTGCTCATCGGTGGCCTGGCTTATGACTGGTTTGAGGAGGAGGGAGGGCCCTTTGTCCGCTCATTTCTGACCGATACCCTACGCGCATTGAACCAACTGGGGGGAGGCGACGGCCAGGCCCGACGCTTCATCGATGCGGTGGCCTTTCATTACTATCCGATTTCCGCTCGCTGGCCGACCCTTCGCGAAAAGGCGCTGGAGATCCAGGGGATTATGGAGCGGCATGGGATAGGCGACCTGCCTTTGCTCGTGCCGGAGATGGGTTTCTGGAGCGATCCGAACGCCGGGAGCAGTGAGGCGCGTCAGGCGCAACGGCTGGCTCAAATGTTCGTGCGGGGGCTCTCGGTCGATCTCCGAATGATGGCCTGGTTCTCCGTTTTCGATGATGGTCCCGGCACGGAGGCTCATGGTCTGTTCCGGGATCGGGATCTCAACAATCCGAAGCCTTCTTACTGGGCTTATCAAACATTAACGCGGGAGCTTCAGGGCGCTCGTTATCTCCATCCCCTCGAGATCCCTGGAGTCGAGGCTTATGTCTTCCGTATGCCGGAGGGTGTGGAGAAGACCGTTCTCTGGGCTCGTGGATCCAACACCGCGGTTGATTTCCCTTATCCATGCTTGCGCTTGGTGGACACGGTCGGGACGGTCTATGATCCCATTCGGGATGGGGATCCGAATTGGGATGGGGATGGGACTTCAAACGGCCGAATCCGCTTGTGGATCTACGTGGATCAGCCTTTTTACGTGATGCCCCGGCCATGTCCATGATGAGAACGCTGAGTCCCCTAAGTGGTGTGCTTCTGCTCCTGGGGGTTTTCCTGGCGGGGGCAGCAAGGGCAGCTCCAGAGGAAGGTCCCCAGCAGTCGCTCGCTACCGTCCCGGTTGGAGAGCTGCTCGCAGGCCATTCGGTCTGCCAGACCTTCATCGCTCGTTTTCCCCGCTTAGCGGAGATCCGTGTCCGCATTGGCACGTATGGACGACGCAATCAAGGGGAATTACGGCTGGTGCTTCGAGAGGATGGATGGAACGGACACCCGTTGCGTATCGTCTCCGCCGAGATGGCGATGTTGCGGGATAACGAAGAACATGCGTTCGCCTTCTCACCTGTAGATTCCTCTGCAGGGCGACGTTTCGCCTTTTGCCTGGAGGCTCCAGAAGGACGGCCAGGGAACGCCGTGGCGATCTGGGCAACGGATGTGGACCAGTATGCGGAGGGGGAAGCCATCTTACGGGGCTTTGAGGGAGGTGAGGCGGACCGTGTTCGGGATCTCACGTTCCGGGCTGGCTATGCTCTGACCGTCCCTGATCGCTGGGTTATCCTTGCCGAGCGTCTGGGTCAGGGGAAGCCGATGGGGTTGAGACGAGGGATGATATATGGTCTGGCTTTGGGAATTTATTTGTTCGGGACATATGTGGCCTTCCGAAGAGCTTTCACTCTGAGTTAGAAGAATGGAGAAGCGGCATAGAGCGACAAGCATCTGTCTGCTCCTGTTTTTGGGGCTTGCGGGGTGTACCTGGGTGGATACGCAACCCCTTCGCCCGATGGCCCATGCGCTCCTCCTGGAGCCGGGTCACACGGTGGGGCAGACCTTTGTGGCCCGGCACAGCGGGCTGAATGGCGTGGAGTTCTGGCTGGAGCCGGAGCCTGGAGCCACGGGCCGTCTCCTGCTCCACCTTCGCCCCGATCCTCAGTCCTCCACTGACCTGGCAGTCGCCGCCCTTCCCCTGGAGAGTGTGACTACTCCGGGTTTCTACCGGTTCTCGTTCCCGCCGGACAGCCGCTCCCACAGCGTGTATCGCTATGCCTTTCTGGAACTGGAAGGCGCAGGTGCGGTACGCGTGGGAGCGGCTCCAGGTGAGGCCTATCTGGACGGCGCAGCCTATCGGGACCATGAACCGCTGGATGCCCAACTGGCTTTTCGATTGACTTACGATCTAAAGGGAATCATCTTGGAATTGGGGCGGGCGACACTGGCTGGGGTCTGGCTTTTGATTCTGGCCACGTTGCTTTATTTGGTCCCAGGCCACGCGTTACTCGCGTGGTTCTGGACCGGCGATCCCCTCCCCTGGCTGGACCGAATGGGACTGGCGGTCGGGATCAGCCTAGCGCTTTATCCCCTTATCTTCCTGTGGACTGATTTTATGGGCCTACATGGGGGGGCGCTATATGCCTGGCTGCCAGTGGGAGGCGGGCTTGCCGCTTTGGCATATCGGCATCGGAGATGGCGGCTGCGGCAGGGATGGGGGGCCTTGCAAAAGTGGAGGCGCGCAGAGGTGCTCGGGCCGGACGGTGTGTTGCTCGGGATCCTCCTGCTGGCCTTCGGGGTTCGGTTGTTGGCGGCGCGGGGTCTGGAAGCGCCGATGTGGGGAGATGGCTTGCAGCATACGATGATCACCCAACTGTTGCTGGATCACGGGGGTCTGTTCCGAGACTGGGCTCCCTATGCTCCGATTGCAAGCTTTACGTATCATTATGGCTTTCATAGCCAGATGGCAGTTCTCGCCTGGATCAGTGGTTGGTCTGCGGATCGGACCGTGCTGATCGGAGGCCAGCTGATAAATGGGCTGGCTGCTTTTACCCTCTATCCTCTGGCGCGCTGGATGGGGGGATCCCCATGGGCGGGTGTGGTAGCCGTGGCCCTTCCAGCCTTGTGGTGGCCGATGCCGATGTTTTATACGAACTGGGGGCGCTATCCTCAGCTGGCCGGGCAGACCATCTTGCCGGTGGCGGTGTTCCTGACAGCGAAGTCACTGGAGCATCAGAAACCGAATCTACGCTTGCTTCTCCTAACCGCCTTGGTGGCTGCAGGCCTGGGGTTAACTCATTATCGAGTCCTGGCTTTCTACAGTATTTTCTTGGTCGCGTGGATGCTTGTCCGCGGGCGATGGTTGCTTGATCCGGCATGGAGAGAGCGCATATTGCGGTTATTGATTCTGGGAGGGCTCATATTAATCCTGATCATCCCCTGGTTGGGGCGGTTAGGGGAGGGAGGCCTCCCCGCTTTTCTGCGACAGATCCTATCCGCTGGAGGTGGAAGTAGCCCGAGTCTGGAGACGTGGGGAGATCTGCGAATGTACATGCCCCTATGGGGCTGGATCCTGGGAGGGTTGGCCCTGATCATTGGATGGATGCACCATCGGGATAAGATCGGATTTCTATCGATCTGGTGGGCCGGAGCCTTTCTGAGTGCCAATCCGCAGCTGGTGGGCCTGCCGGGGTCTGGAGTGATCAGTAGCTTCGCCTTCTGGATTGGGATCTACTTGCCAATGGCGCTCTTGATCGGTATCGCAATCGGAGATCTCCTGGAAATAGGATGGCGCAATCCATGGGTTCGGCGGATGGGAATCGTTCTAATCGGGTTGTTCGGAGCCTGGGGTGCTTGGAATCGGCTTGGGGATATTGATCCCGGCTCTCATGCCATGCTGACCCGACCGGATCGGCAAGCAATGGATTGGATCCGTATACATCTGCCTTCGGATGCGCGGTTTTTGATTAATGGGTTTTTAGCCTATGGAGGTCAGGATGCGGTAGGCAGCGATGGGGGATGGTGGTTGCCCATGTTGGCCCAACGAGCAGTTTTGATTCCCCCCCTCCCGTATGCCATCGAGCGGACCACCGATCCGCATCTTCCTTCACGTCTTCGGGAATGGATTTCCCGTTTGACGGTGCGTGATCCCCAGATCCTGAACGATCTGGTTCGCTTAGGTTGGTGTTACGTCTATGTGGGACAGCAACAAGGTCGGGTCAACGCTCCCCAGCCTCCTCTTTGGATACCTGATGAGCTACGGGCGGGCCCTTGGGAGCTCCTATATCATCAGGATCGGGTCTGGATCTTCCGGTGGCGGGATTGTGAGTATCCCGGGCGGGAATAGCCCCAACGGTGGGGATTCTCCGACTCGAAGTAATCCGAAGGGAGTATAGACAAGATCCTGGGAACTCAACTAATATGTCAGAGCCTTATTCTCGCGGAAGGAGGGTTGGCCATGATGCGAAAATTACGCTGGATCATCCTATTTGCTCTCCTTTTTTCGATTGTGGGCTCTGCAGGGGGAGCCCCTCCCGGTCAATTTACTATAGATTTTAATATTCAAAATATGGGAACAAGCCCAGCCAACATTGTTGTGAATTTTATAAATCCAGACGGGTCCTCTGCAGGTACGAAGACCTTTAGCGGCGTGCCTGCAGGGGGATCGGCATATTTTAATCCAGCCCTTCATACGCTCGATGGGGGCGGCACCCTGCCCGCTGGGTGGCAGGGAGCTGCAATCGTGAGCGCAGATCAACCGGTCTCTGCGATCGCCACGGTAGCGAACAATCTCTCTGGATCTCAGTATGTCTCAGATGCCTATGTGGGAATCGGAGAGCCATCTACTGTGGTTTTTGCGCCGATTGTGATGGCCAAGTTGGGTCCTTGGAACACCCGCATGGCGATCCAGAACGCGGGGGCGTCGCCAGCGAATGTGGAGATCCGGTTCATCAGCGGTGGCAACGTGGTGGCTACCCAGTCCATTTCGAATCTTCCTGCAGGCGCTTCCGCACTGGTAGATCAATTGGATCATCCTACTTTAACCAATTTCAATGGGTCAGCGATTATCTCGGCGACGCAGCCCGTGGCGGTCACGGTGGATGAATATCGGACAACGGGGGGACTGTTAGTCTCCTACTCGGCTTTGCCGCTTAGTAAGGCCAGCACCACGTTGTACATGCCGGGTTATATCAACGCCTATGGACCATGGACTACCGACTTTACGATGATCAACACGGCATCGAGCCCGGCTTCTGTTCAAATTCAGTTCACAAACAACCAGACATTGAATTGCTCCATTCCAGCCAATGGCAGTCTCTATCTGAATCCTGCCGCGAATGTCTATGGAGGATGCACCGGGGGGCCGCTGGCCAGCAATTTCTATGGAGCAGCAACGGTGAGCTCCACGCAACCCCTGGTCATTGCTTATAATATCGCGAACACGCTGGGGCCAGGCGATCGGGCCATCGGTTACACCGCCTTTGCTCCATCCGACGTGGGCACGAAGATGGCCGTGCCCTTGATCGAAAATCAATACAGCGGAGGAAAATGGACTACAACCTTCTCCGTTCAGGTGATTGGTGGGGGGACAGCCAATTTGACTCTTAACTACTCGGGCAATCTGGGCACCTTCAGCGTGCCTTTCACAGTGAACAATGCTTACACCTTCAATCAGCTCTCTGATGGTCATATCCCATCGGGTTTCCTGGGAAGCGTCACCATCCTATCGGATAAACCCATTGCGGTGATCGGCGATCAGAATAGCTTGATCCTGTTTGGGGATGTGGCAGCTGGGTTCCCAGGGGTCAAGGCACCGTAGTCTGTCTTGATTAGATCGCCGTGCTGGAATTAAAATGTTGGGGTGCGACCATAGTCGCACCCCAACATTTTTGAAGAGGAGAATCCATGCTTTCAGTTCGAATACTCTGTTGGCTGGGAGTCATGAGCCTTGTAGGGGGTTGTTCTCCCTTTCGCCCGTTTTCCTTTCGCTCTCCTTCCGCGAGTGGACCTTCTGTGATATCCTCTCATATTGAATCACCTGTTGAGCCGCTGGTTATGCCTGGAACATTCTCTTTCCCTTATCCCACTAATATAGATTTAGAGAAAGCGGCTCTTCGACCCGAGGATTTTCCATTCATGCGGACGCTTTATGTTCTCCGCACCGAGATCCGCGAACCGACCATTCGTGGCCTTGAGTTGCGTTATCCAGTGGAGGAGGATCGTTATCATCCGTTCATAAAGGGTTTCGTGGTGGAGCTACGGCTGTTCCAGGACATCCGCTTGGCCTGGGAGGCGTATGCCCGACGCTTGTCTTCATCGGAAGGCTCATTTCGTTTGATCCAGACGGCAGCCGATGAAGCGCGCTGGAGGATCCGCCTCTCCGAGGAATCGAGAAGCGGAAAGATCTGGTCCCATGAGGTTGTTTTCTGGAAGGGGAACTTGGTAGGCTATCTGCTTGTGAAGTGGTCCGATCCTTTGACGGAAGATTTCATGCGAGAGCGGGTGAATCTGATCCTTGAGCGCCTGGGGAGGTAGCGATGTCACCCATTGTTTCCCCACGTGGCCGCTATCTGGTTTTCGGAGCGCCTCGACTGCCCGAGGAAGCCATTGAAGCGGTAACAGAGGTGCTTCGCTCAGGCTGGCTGGGGACAGGTCCGCGGGTGGCCGCTTTTGAAGAGGCCTTCGCTCAATACATCGGCGCTCCTTTCGCTGTGGCTGTGAGCTCATGCACGGCTGCCCTGCATCTCGCCCTGAGCCTGATCGGGGTCGGCCCTGGGGATGAGGTGATCACCTCCCCTATGACCTTTGCGGCCACCGCTAACGTGATTGTCCACATGGGAGCGCGTCCTGTCTTTGCGGATGTGGATCCCCGGACGGGGAATCTAGACCCAGAGGCTGTTCAGGATGCGATCACGCCCCGTACCCGCGCCATCATCGTTGTGCACTACACCGGGCGACCATGTGAGATGGACGCCTTCATTGATCTTGCTCAACGTCATGGGATTTTCCTTATCGAGGATGCCGCTCATGCGCTGGAGGCATTCTATAAGGGCCGCAAGGTAGGGACACTGGGGGATCTGGCCGCCTTCAGCTTCTATCCGACCAAGAGCCTGACGACCGGAGAGGGTGGGATGCTTGTCACCAGCGTGGAGGCATGGGCAGAGCGGGCTCGTGTTCTGCGCATGCACGGCTTGAGCCGGGACGCATGGCGTCGTTACAGCGAAGAGCAGTTTCCGGATTACGAAGTGCTGGAGGCTGGCTATAAATATAACATGACCGATATCCAGGCAGCGCTAGGCCTTGCTCAGCTGCCCTATCTGGAGGGTTGGCGACGGCATCGCGAGCTGTTGTGGCAGATTTATAACGAGGGGCTTCGGGATCTAGCAGGGATACACATCCCGCATGAGGATGTTCACATTGTCCACGCCCGCCACCTGTATACTATTCGGGTGGATCCTCGTGAGGCACCCTTTCATCGGAATGAGCTCATCCGTATCCTCCATCAAGCGGGCATCGGCACCGGGATCCATTACAAAGCCCTGCATCTGCATCGGTTTTATCAACAAGCCTTTGGATATCGGCCAGGGATGTTTCCCCACGCCGAACGTATATCCGAGGAGACCCTTTCATTGCCCTTAACAGCTCACATGGAGGAATCCGACGTTCTCTACGTGATCGACACCTTGCGTCAGCTATGGCGGAGGGGAAAGGTGTGAGGCTCATCCGACGCTGGTGGAGTTTGTGGGTTCTGGCAAGACGGCGGCTCCGCAGTGAGGCGGATTACCGTCTTTTTCAACACTATCAAGGACGCTGGGTGTTGGAAGGCCTCGCTCGCCATGGATGCGTGTTGCAGGGAAAGCAGGTGTTGGATTTGGGTTGCGGGGTCGGGGGATACACGCTCGCCCTGGAGGAGGCGGGTGCCCATGGGGTGGCTCTGGATCTCTGGATCACTCCGGACTTCCCGGCGCGATCCTTTTTTCCGGTTCAGGGGGATGCTCTTCGTCTCCCTTTCGCAGAAGCGGCTTTCGATGGAGTCCTCTGTGCCAGTCTGATCGAGCACGTGATAGATCCCATGACCTTGCTTCGCGAAATCCGGCGTGTAACACGGCCGGGAGGCTGGGTTTATCTCAGTTTCCCTCCGTTTTATAGTCCGTTAGGTGGACATCAATTTTCCCCTTTTCATTACTTGGGAGAGCGTACTGCGCTTGCCATGACCCGATGGCGAAAGTGGTGGAGAGGGGGAGAGTGGATCCCCTCACGGTATCCAATCCGTCCCGCCTCTTTCGACAAAGCTTTCGGAGCCTATGGGCTATATCCAGTGACCATTCGGAAGGCCCGGAGATGGATTCTTCAGGCAGGGTTTCGAATCATCCATCAGGGCGTTCGCTTTCTGCCACTGAACATTTCGAAGATCCCGATACTGGGAGAGGTGATCACTTGGCATGTGGAGTTCCTGATTTGTCCATGAGCCGTTTCCAGGAGAATGTGCTGGATTTCTGGCGTCGTCACGATGCTCGGCTGGGAGACTTCAGCGAGAGTCTTTCCGAGGATCTAAGTATTATTCATGATCTTTACCGGGGGATGCCTGCCCCTTTCAATCGCTTCTTTGACTTCTGGCAGCGGCGAGCGGTTCAGGCGCTGCTCCGAGCATCTCCGCCACGGCCTGGAGAGCGAGCCCTGGATTTGGGTTGTGGAACGGGGAGATGGTCCCGTTTTTTCCAACATTATGGGGTGCGAACAGTGGGTATCGATATAGGTATTTGTGCGTTGCACTGGGCCCGTATTCTTTCCCCAGCGGGGCAGTGGGCATTGATGGCTCTCCCTGCTCTTGGGTTTCGTAGCGGATCGTTCGATTGGGCGATCTCCGTGACTGTCCTTCAGCATCTGCCTTATGAGGCCCAGGAACACACCCTACGGGAGGTTGGGCGTTTGCTGCGCCCTGGAGGGCGCATGATCGCCCTGGAGCTATGCCAGCAACGTGAGGAGGGCTTCTATCTGTTCCCACGATCCCGAGAAAGCTGGGAAGAGCTGTTTCTGCGAACGGGGTTGCGGATTCTCCGGCGTCAGGCTACCGAACGGCTTCCCTGGATCCCAATTCTGCGCCGCTGGGGCGCGTGGAGGAGAAGGAGGACTTCGGAGAGCACACTGGTGGAGGCGGCGGCCGATTGGTTTCGGCACAGTCGATGGCCATGGATCGGTCTCTATCTGTTCTTAAGCGTAGCTTATCCCCTGGAAGGGCTTGCGGAGATAATGAAGTGGGACCATCATGCCCGTTATATAGGCTGGCTGCTCAGGAGGGAAGGTTGAAACGGATCCTTCTGATCACCTCGTCTTATCCCTTGAGCCCCGAGGAGACGTTCAACGCAGGGGCCCTGGCGCGCGAGCTGGCCCTCGGACTCCAAAATCGGGGGTGGACCGTTTGGGTGGTCACCCCTCGAAAAGATCGGCCGATCCGGGATCCCCAGGTTCGGGTGCTGGAATTTCCTTGGTGGGGAAGCTACCGGGAACTCGCCCCTCAATCCACCCATCTGCTGAATCTCATACGCTTCGCCAGCCTGCTGCTGGTTGGCATAGCTTTTGTGGAGCGCGTGGTCTCGACCCTGAGGGTGGACCTCAGCCTCGCTTTGTGGGCGATCCCCTCGGGCGCGCTTGCATGCTGGGCTTGGCGAAGAAAGCAAATCCCTTACGGGGTCTGGGCCCTGGGCTCCGACATCTGGGGAAGGCATCGATATCCGCTGGGAGAGCAAATCGTCCGCCGTATTCTCAAAGATGCTTCGTTCTGTCTGGCCGATGGCTGGCGGTTAGCGGAGGAGGTAGGGCGGTTAAGGGGAAAGTCTTGTGGATTCCTTCCCGCTTCCCGGCGGTTGCCGCTGGCTACTCCTCCCGCCTCCCTTCCACCAGCACGCTGTCATCTGCTCTATGTGGGCCGCTTTGAGAAACAGAAGGGAATCGATCTGCTGATTGAAGCATTGCGCTATGTGGGCCCGGAGCTAGAAGGCGTTCGGGTTCACCTGCTGGGAGATGGAGCTTTGCGGCCATGGGTGGAAGAGCGTCTCCGCCTCTATGCGCTGAAAGATCATGTATCGCTCTATGGCTACGCCTCCCCTCAAAAGGTTGTGGCGATGATGAAAGCCGCCCATTGTCTGGTAATTCCATCACGCATAGAAAGCATCCCTTTGGTTTTCGGAGATGCCATGCAGGTGGGGTTGCCGGTTCTCGCAACGGATGTTGGAGATCTTGGAGTGCTCGTGCGGAGAGGCCAAGTGGGATGGGTAGTTGAGGAAGCCTCCGCAGAGGCCTTGGCCACCGGCCTGCGTGAGGTACTGCAACGACCGGAGGAGTGGGCCCGTTTCCGAGCCCACACAGTTGCGCTCCGACGATGGTTCCAACCCGAAACGATGGTGGAGATCATTAGCAATATCATAGAAGGCAATTGCAATGGGGATGAAATATCAAAGGGATTATTGGTCTAAATGGGAACGCGTTAAAGATCCCTATCTTCGACAGCGAAAAGCATGGAAGATTCAGGCTGTCTTGGAAGAGGCAGTGCCTGGGATTGCTCATTGGGATGGCTGGGCGCTGGATATCGGCTGCTCTACGGGACGGATCACCGAGCATTTCGCTCAGTTGTGGCCAGATTGGCATGTGATCGGTGTCGATATCGATGAAGATGCTTTGCATTGGGCCATAGCTCACAGACAATCTGCTTATTTTTGCTTTGGAGATGCTATGTATCTCCCTTTTCCAGACGGTTCTTTTGATTTGATCATTTGCGCTCAGGTTTATGAACATGTGCCGAACTGGCGTCGCCTTCTTCAGGAAATTCATCGGGTGCTCCGGCCAGGAGGCGTGTGCTTCTTCAGTGGACCCAACCGTTGGTTCCCAATTGAAGAGCATTATGGGATTCCATTCCTCAGTTGGTTCCCACGATTCATTGCGGATCTGATTGTTCGATTAGTCGCTAATGTTCCATTTTATTACGAGAATCTGGTTTCATGGTGGACCTTACGAAGAGCCCTACAGGATTGTGGGTTTCAAATAGAGGATTATACTTATCGTTTGCTAGAAAATCCCTCGAGATTTCGTATAGAGGGGTGGTGGACCGGTTGGATATCCAGATGTGTTCAGGGGCTTCCAAAGCGTTTTCGGCGGTCGCTTACATTATTTTTACCGAATTTCAATCTCATAATACGTAAGCCCTCTTTGCCCTTCAAGGCTACTCCTCCCGCTCCCTCAAGCGATAGAGGAGTTCCTCCAGCAGCCGGCGGTTGTCGCCAATCCGGTCCGCCAGGAGGCCAAACAGGAAGATCAGGAAGGCCAGGATGATCGAGAGGGTGGCGACGATCAGGGATTGCAGATGACCTCGCAGGGCGAAACCTTCGGTGATGAAAAACCACGCCAGCCGGGCGAAGAGGATCAGGCCAGCCCCCCAGAAGGGAAGGGAGAGATAGAAAAAGGCCTTCAACGGTTCGTAGCTCGCATAAACTCGCACGATGGTTGCCCCCTGCCGCTTGATGAAGTCCCACAGGCCCTGGTGGAGCCGGGAGGGCCGGGGGGTGGGGCGGGCATGGATGGGGACATGGGTCACGGCCAGGCGTCGCTTGCCGGCCTGGATGAGATGTTCCACAGTGTAGGAGAAGTCCGTCAAGATGACCAGCCGGAGCGCCGCCTCCCGGGTGTAGGCCCGGAAGCCGCTCGGCGCATCCGGAATGTCCAGCCCCGAAGCCCAGCGCACGACGGCCGAGCCCAGCGCCGATAGGATCCGTTTGTGCCATGGGAAATGGGCCAGGCGGGCGACCTGTCGGTCGCCGACGACGATGTCGGCTTCCCCTCGCAGGATGGGCGCGATCAGCGCCGGGATGTCCCTCGGATCATACTGGCCATCGGCGTCTATGTTCACAATGATGTCCGCGCCCAGACGCAGGGCGGCGTCGAACCCGGTCTGAAAGGCGGCCGCCAGCCCCCGGTTCCGCCGGTGCCGCACGATAATGTCCGCCCCCGCGGCGCGGGCGATCTCCCCCGTCCCATCGGTCGAGCCATCATCCACCACCAGGACCGTGATCCGCTCCACCCCCGGGATCCCCCGCGGGATCTCCCGAATCACCCCGCCGATGGTCTCCGCTTCGTTATAGGCTGGGATCTGAATCACAACGTGCATGGGACCTCCGCTCTCTGCATCCCCTGGATATTCAGGACCTGCCCGACCTCCCGGCGGGCTTCCCGTCATAGGCCAGAGCGTCCCCATTCCCAGGGAGAGGTGCCCATCCGGCCCCCGGATTCGAGCTCCGCTGTGCCAGCCTTCCCCCTGATAATAACTCCAGACGATCGCTCCGGTGAAATGGCTTGGCGGGGGAAGGCCGCGCGATTACACTCGATCTTCAGGGCGGTGCCCACGGAATCCACCGCTCGAGATGTGAGAGGTTGAAACGGAATGCCGATCGCATGGTGGCTTCTCCTGATCGCCGTCTACCTGAACCGCCTGTATCTCCCTTCCCTCTGGTTCGACGAAGGGTGGTCCTGGCATCTGGCCCGGATGCCGATCCCGGAGATGCTGCGGGCCACGGCGGCGGACCGAAGCCCCTTCCTCTATTACCTGTTCCTCCACTTCTGGATCCGGATCGCTGGCGAAAGCGAGTTCGCGCTGCGGTGGCCCTCGGTGGCGTTCGGCCTGCTGGCGGCCGCCCTGGCCGGACGGATCGCCGCGCGCGGGTGGGGACGGCCCGCGGGGATCCTGACGATGCTGGCGATGGGGCTTTCCCCGTTCTGGCTGTATTATGTCCAGGAAGCCCGGATGTATGCGATGCTGGCCGCCGGGACGCTGGCCGCCTTCGAGGGGATGGAAGCCATTCTCCAGAAGCCCACGCCGCTCCGCTTCCTGATCTGGACGCTGCTCGCCGCCGGAACGATCCTCACGCATTATTACGGGCTCTTCCCGGCGGCCGCGATGGCCATTGGGCTGGGGGTGGGGAACGCCCACCGCCCCGCGGCGCGCCGGCGATGGGCCGCGAGCATGCTGGGGCTCCTGCTGCTCGTCGGCCCCTGGCTGATCTTCGCGCGGGAACGGTTCGCCCGCCCCGAGGATTTCCTCCGACCCCCCGCGACCCTGTCGGGGATCCTCTCCGCCCTCGCCCACGGGTTCTGGCCGGGGGAAGGGACGTGGCTTCCCGCCGCTATCCTCGCCCTGGCCGCTCTGCTCCGCTGGAACGCCTTCGCCCGCCGATGGGCGGCCCTCACCCTGGGCACCCTGGCCCTGACCATCGCGACCCTGGTGACGGTTTTCCCCCAGTTCGCCCTGTTCCATCCCCGCTATGGGATTTTCCTGTGGGCGCTCTGGGTTATCGGGATCGGCGGCGGGGCCGCCCGGCTGGGGGAGCTCCTCGGCGCGCGGATCCCCGGGTTGCCGCGCCGGGCCGGCGGATGGATCGGGGTGCTGTTCCTCCTGCCCCTGGGGGCCATGCTCCTCGGTCCATGGCAGACATGGTGGGCGGATCCCGGCCGTGGCCGGGATCCGTATCGGGAAGCGGTGGCCCACGTGGCCCGACAGATCCGGCCGGGGGAAGCGGCCCTCGCCCTGCGGGCTAACTGGGCGGTTCTCTATTACTGGAACCGGATGGGGATCTCCGCCCCGCTCCTCATGGGCCCGGCATCCCCCGTGTGGGAGGAGGAAGCCGTTCGGACGTGGCTGGAGGACGCCCGTCGACGATATGGCCCGCCCGACCGCCCGTGGCGCCTGTGGCTCTTCGGATGGCAGCAGGACGTGGTGGACCCCCTGGGGCTTTTCGATGGGCTGTTGCTGGAGAACGGCTTCGAGGTCGGGGGACAGCCGTTCGGATCCCTTTGGGTGGCTTATTATGAGACATGGCCGCCCTTCCACGGGCGGTCCCTGACGCCGCGGAGGGCCGATTTCGAGGGGAAGATCGAATTGCGGGGCGTGCATCTGCGCCGGCCCCGCTGGCCGGGGGACCTGCTCGGGGTGACGCTGGCCTGGGCGCGGGTGGGGCCGGTCCCTCGTTCTCCCCGGATGTTCGTCCATGTCCTGGATTCCGCCGGGCATCTGGTGGCCCAGCGGGACGGCCCGCTGCCGAACGATCTCGTGCCGATCTCCTCCTGGCCCCCCGATCACGCTTTCCCGGTCTTCACCCGGGTGATCCTGCCCCGGGATCTCCACGGCTTTTACCGGATCCGGGTCGGCCTCTATGATCCTGTCTCCGGGGCCCGATGGCCGGTCCGGGTGGATGGCTCCATCGGGGATGGCGTGGAGGTGGGGACCCTGGAGATTCCGTAACCCCGTTGGCCTGCGCCCCGGGGAACGAAAGGCGTGGAGGGCTCCGGAGATCGGGTATACTCAGAATACGTCGGGGAACCCGGTGGGGAATCGCCAGACGGGGACATGGAGCCTCAAGGGATGCGGCAGGCAGGACAATGAAGTCGGGTCGGGAGAACCGCTGAGATGCCGGAGCGACTGTATCTGATCCGCCACGGGCGCACGGCGTGGAACGCCGAGGGACGGATCCAGGGGTGGGCGGATGTGCCCCTGGATGACGTGGGCCGGGAGCAGGCCCGCCGGCTGGCGGAGCGCCTGCGGGCCGCTCCGCCGGACCTCATCCTCTGCAGCCCGTTGTGGCGGGCCTATGAGACCGCCCGCATCCTCGCCGCCGCCTGGGGGGTCCCCATCGAGGTGGATGAGCGCTTGAAGGAGCGCAGGCAGGGCCCCTTCGAGGGACGCCCGGGGGAGGAGGTGGCCGCGTTGCAGCGGGCCTGGCGGGAGATGGCCCGGGATCCGACCGCGGCGATCGAAGGGGTGGAGCCCCGCGAGGCCTTCGCGGAGCGGGTGTGGGCGGCGATGCAGGCGGCGATGGCCCGGCCGGAGCAAACGGTGGCGATGGTGGCCCACGGGGGGACCTTCGCCATGTTCTTCCGGTGCTGGCTGGGCTTCCCCCTGGATCGGCCTTCCCCTTTTCGCTTCGATAACGCCTCGCTGACCGAGCTGGTCGTTCAGGATGGGCGCTGGGTCGTGATCCGCCTGAACGATACATGCCATCTGGAGGATCGAGCGGGATAGCCGCGCTCAGCGGCCGACCTCCTCGCAGGTTAAAGCGTTCGGTGGCGCTTGACAGCCCCTTGCCTCCATGCTACGATAAAGGCCCGCCTGAATCCGAAGATCTGGCGGATCGACCCGTTTTCTACCCTATATATAGGGGTCTCGTCTGTGCGCTGTCCCTTTTGCGGGAGTGAGGACACGCGGGTGATCGACACCACGCCGGAGGCGGAGCGGCGGGCGGTGCGGCGGCGTCGGGAGTGCCCCCGGTGTCTGCGCCGGTTCACCACCATTGAGCGGCCGATCCACCTCGCGCCCATGGTGATCAAGCGGGATGGGCGACGGGAGCCCTTTGACCGGGAGAAGCTGTTGCGGGGGATCCAGATCGCCTGCGCCAAGCGGCCCATCCCGGCGGAGGCCCTGGAGCGCCTGGTGGAGCGGATCGAAGCCCGCCTCCAGGCGATGGGGAAATCGGAGATCCCCAGCCGCCAGATCGGCGATATGGTCATCGCGGGGTTGAAGGAGCTGGATGAGATCGCCTATATCCGCTACGCCATCGTGTATCTCGGCTTGAGCGATCTGGAGAGCATCCGACGGGAGATCGATAACCTCCTGGAGGCCCGAGCCCGGGAAGGCGCCCCCTCGCCGGCCGGCCCGGCCTGAACTGCGCCCGACCTCGGGCCCTGTTCCCATCCCAGGAAACCGATCCGCGAACACCCTGCCGATGGCTCCATCGTGCCTACGGATTCGCCATATATAGGAATTAATGTCAAATAAACCGCCATATATGGCGGTTCCTCTGGTTGTCCGAGGGGAGCGGAGATCCGGATGGTGTCTATGGGCTCCATGGGGTCAGCGGGCCGATGGAGCCCGGCGCGCATCGATTCCAAGCGATCTTTATAAAGGAGGAAGCGGCCATGACGACGCGCTGGGAGATCCGGGTGGATGAAGCCGATACGGAGGCGGAGATCCCGTTAACGGAGAACGGCCGCATCGTCCTGGAGCGGCGGTATCTGCGCAAGGGGCCGGACGGCCGGCCGGTGGAGACGATCCCCGAGATGTTCCGTCGGGTGGCCCGGGCCATCGCTGAGGCGGAGAAGGGGCTGGGCGGCGATCCGGCCCTGTGGGAGGAGCGGTTCTACCGGATGCTCACCGCCCTCCGCTTTCTCCCCAATTCCCCCACCTTCACCGGCGCCGGCACCCCTCTGGGGCAGCTGGCGGCATGCTTCACGCCCGAGATGCGGGTGATGACCGATCGCGGCCTGAAACGGATCGCTGACCTGCGGCCTGGCGATCGCGTCCTG
>JAEVEX010000023.1 GCA_016842085.1 Candidatus Thermoflexus tengchongensis
CCACAGATCGTCAGGAATCTGGTACTTGGGATCCACATCCGGGTTCTCAGCAGCCATCTCCCTTCCCTCCCCTATCCTATGGTGCGATCCCAAGTATCGCACAATCCCGATTTTTCGGATAGGCTCTAAGAACGGATCCTCGCAGGACGCGGAAGGGAGTCTCTGGCAGGGTGGGATGGCAATAGCGGCCCGGATCGGGAATGCGCCCGGGCCTGGTCGATCCGGCTTTCCGGGCGGAGGGATCCGGAGCGCCCGATCGAACGGACCGGCTCAGGCCAGATGGGGTGGCTCCTGATACTGAATGGAAATCACCTCTGCGCCGGCCGGGAAAAGCTCATGCACGATCTCGTGGACCAGCCCCCATGCCTTCGCTTCCTCGGGGTTCAGCGTGATCCGATCGTGCATGGCGGCGATCACTTCCTCCACCGGCTTCCCCGTGCTGGTCGCGATCACCTTGGCGATGTTCTCCAGATCGATCCGCAGGCCCTTGATGCGTTCCTCCAGCTGTTTCTCCTCCAGGCTGATCGGCTGGGGGAACTGCGCGCTGATCCCGTGGAGCAGGAAGCGGGCGTGGGGCACGGACAGGCGGCGGGCTCCTGCGCAATACAGCACCACGCCGATGGAATCGACGCTGCCGAAATTGCAGGTGGTGATGCGGGCAGGGATCCCTTTCAGGTAATTGTAAGCGCTCAGGCCATGGAAGACGCTTCCGCCCGGGGAGGAGAGCAACAGCAGGAAGTCCCGATGGCCTTCCCGCATTTTCTGATCGACCGCGTTGAGGAGCGCGTTGATGGTGATGTCGATCACCGGAGCGAAGAACCGGATCACCACGGACGCATGCGCCATGGGGCCTCCGTTTCCGGCGGATGTCTACAGCAGCTCCCATCCCAGTAAAAGGGCAGCGGACCAGGTGAAGTCCCCGATCCCCAGGCCCTCTCCGGTTCGAGGGTCATAATACTCGTGAAATCCGGAGCGGGCGATCAGCTCCAGCGTATGACGGCGGATCTCCCCGGCGAGCTCATGGAACCCGTAGCGGGCCAGGCCGTGGGCGATGAGGGCATTCAGGTTGACCCAGATGGGTCCCCGCCAGTAGCGCCGGGGCTCCCAGCCCGGATCCGCTTTGCTCACCGTCGGAACCAGATAGCGCGTTCCGCCGTCTGGGGCGAAGGCCTCCGGGTTCCTCAGGTAACGGTCCACCATTTCCCGGGCCTGCTCCGGTGTGGCCAGCCCGGCATACAGCGCCAGGAAACCGCCGGCGGCGATCACCGGGATCCGATCGCCCGCTATTCCGTCCCAATCCAGGAAAAATCCGCGGGCGGGATCCCATAACCGGGTCTGGAAAGCGGCCCGGCTTCGTTCCAGCCATCCCTCGATCTCCCCGGTGGGTTCTCCCAGGATCCGGGCCATGGCGTGCAGGGCCTCCTCCGAGCGATGGCGCAATGCATTGAACAGGACGTCGTAGACGCGGAAAGGGGAGTGGCGCACCCCGCTTTCCCCATACTGGTGGGATCGGAGGTGGAGGATGAGGGCGAGAAAGCGGTCGTAATCAGCGCGACGAGGGCGCTGCTCCTCCGGAACCCAGTGGGCGTCAGCCCGCTGATAGGGGGGAAGGCCTTCCGTGGGGACCCGGGATAAGGGGAGGTCCCACAGGGGGCTGTTATCCATCCCCGACTCCCATGGGTGCACGATGCAGCTCAGGCCGATTCCGTCGGGATCCCGAACGGCATGGAGCCAGCGGTGATACGCGCGCAGGGCCGGGAAGACCTCGCGGAGGAAGGCTTCGGCCCGCTGGCGATCCGGATCGTGCTGGAAGAGGATCCAGGCGACGAAGGCCAGGACCGGGGGCTGGGTGATGCCCGAGGTTGGGAGATCCCCGGGCGCCTCCGGCGCGAGGTCCGAGCGCCAGACATCTGCCCCCGGGAAATAAGCGCTGGGCCAGCCATAGAACACGACGTGGGGGAGCATCCCGTTGCGCCACTGGCCCTGCAGGGCGGCGCGGATCTCCCGGTAAGCCCGCTCGAAGTCCTCCAGGGCCGCCCAGCCCAGCGCCGCGAACCCGGCATCCCACAGCCAGAGATGGGGATACTGACGAGGGGAGGGAGCGGTGAACGTCCCTCGATCGTTTCGCCGGAGCACTTCGGCGGCGGCCTTCCGCAGGTCCTCGATGTTCATATCTCAGCGCTCGATGGGGGGGTCCTTTTTGCCATGCGCTTCCTGGCCAACCCGACAGGCAACCTCGGCCTGCTTCGCCATCTACACCATCCTATCACAGGATCGGCGAAGGGAGGGAACCATGCCCATCGGCGACAGGAGATCGCATCTGGCATCGAGGTGAGCCCTGATGGGGCCCGTGGTGCCCCGGTGCTCAAGGACACCCGCATTCCGGTTCGGGCGATCATCCGCGCTCTCGCCGATCGGGAAAGCGCTCAGGAGGTTGCCCAGGCCTATGAGATCCGCCAGGAGCAGGTCAAACAGGCTCTCCGTTACGCGCCTGATCGGATCGAAGAGGTCCACGAACCGCCGATGAATGGTCGCCGGCCTGCCCTGCCGCGATAAAGGGGCTCATCGCTGGATTGTCCACCGGATCGGCCCTGCCTGTATAATCCCCAGATACAGGATAAGCCCCAGGGAGCGGTTATGAAGCTCGTGATCCTCGGGTTCACAGGGGACCTGACCCGCCGGCTTTTGGTGCCCGCCATCGTGCATCTCTCCGCCCACGGCGAGATCCGGGAGGTCGAGGTCCTGGGCTTTGGCGCGGAGCCCTGGTCGGAAGAAGAAGCCCTGGACCGGCTGGAAGCCTTCCTCAAAACCCTGCCGGACGTGGATTTAGCCGCCTGGGCCGTCCTGCGCCGGCGCACCCACTACCAGCAAGCAGACCTGACGCCCAAAGGGCTCGAGGCCTTGCGGGGACTGGAGGGGGACGCGGTGTTTTACCTGGCCCTCCCGCCCACCCTCTTTGCTCAGGCGGCCCAGGCCCTCAGTGAACTTGGCCTGGCCGACGAGCGCACGGGCTTTCGGCGCCTGGTGGTGGAAAAGCCCTTCGGCACCGATCTCGCCTCAGCGCGGGCCTTGAACCAGGCCCTGCACCGCCACTGGCGGGAGGACCAGATCTACCGCATGGACCACTTCCTGGGCAAGTGGGCGACGGAAAACCTGCTGGCCACCCGCTTCGGCAACCGTTTCCTGGAGCCGATCTGGCGGAACTGCCACATCGAGTGGGTGGAGATCACCTACGCCGAAACCCTCGGGCTGGAAGGCCGGGCCCGCTATTACGACCACGCCGGCGCCCTCCGCGACATGCTTCAGAATCACCTGATGCAGCTCTTCGCCCTCACGGCCATGGAACCGCCGGCACAGCTCTCCGCCGACTCGCTACGGGCGCGAAAGGTGGAAATCCTGCGGGCGGTGCGCCCCATCCCTGAGGGCGCCCAGGGCTTTGCAGCTCGCGGCCAGTACCAGGGATACCGCCAGGAGGAGGGCATCCCGCCGGACAGCCGCGCCGAAACCTACGCCGCCCTCAAGCTGCACGTGGACGACTGGCGCTTCCAGGGCGTGCCGTTCTACCTGCGCAGCGGCAAGCGCCTGGCGCGGGACGTGGGCTACGTGGCGCTGGCCCTCCGCGAGGTGCCGCCGGGGTGCATGGGAGCCGTCCAGCGGGGCTACCTCATCTTCTGGCTGAGCCCCCAGGTGGGGCTGGATCTCACCCTCTACGGCCGCTCGCTGGAAAGCGAGACCCTCGTCCCCCACACCCTCCGCTACCGGCCGGAAAAGGCCCCTGTTCACTCGGCCTACGAGGAACTGCTCCTGGACATCCTTCACGGCGACCTCAGCCACTTCCCTTCCGAAGAGGAAGTGGAAGCAGCCTGGGCGATTGTCGACCCGGTGCTCAAAGCCTGGCAGGAGGGCGAACCGGAAGTCTACGCACCGGGCAGTGAGGGACCCGCGTCAGCCCAAACCATCCTGGAACCTGGACACAGCTGGCTTCCTCTGGGAGGTGACATATGATGCGGCTCATCGGCCTGGGGAAAATGGGCCTTGGGATGGCCCGCCGTCTGCACCGGAAGGGCCTGGAAGTCGCGGGCTACGATGCTTCTGCGGAGGCCCGAGAGCGCGCCCGGGAGGCGGGCCTCGCCGTCCAGGATACGCTGGAGGCCCTGGCCAACCTCCCCGGCAAACCGCGGCTTTTCTGGCTCATGGGGCCTCACGAAGTGGAGGACCGGGTTTTGTAAGAGCTTCTTCCCCTCCTCCGGCCAGGGGACCTGGTCGCCGACGGTGGCAACAGCTTCTACAAGGGCAGCCTGCGCCGCGGGCAGATGTTGGCCGAGAAGGGGGTGGGCTTTGTGGACGTCGGGGTTTCCGGCGGCATTCACGGCGGATTGGGCGGGTATGGCTTGATGGTCGGTGGCGAGAAGGCGCACGTCGAAGCCTTCTGGCCCTACCTCGAAGCCCTGGCCCCGGAGGGCGGCGGCTTGGTTCACGCCGGGGGCCCGGGTGCCGGTCACTACGCCAAGATGGTGCACAACGCCATCGAGTATGGCCTCATGGAGGCCTACGCCGAGGGGGTGGTGCTCCTGGACGCAGGAAGGGACCTCGGCATTGACCCCGCCAAAGTGGTCGCCGGCTGGCGGAAGGGGACCATCATCCGCAGCTTCCTCTTGGACTTGCTGGCCGACGTGTTGGCCCAGGGCGTGGAGGGGATCGCGCCGGTGGTGCCGGAAACCGGAGAAACGCGCTGGGCCCTTATGGAGGCCCTGGAGCGCGAGGTTAGCCTGCCCGTGATCGCCCAAGCCTTCTTTGCCCGGCTGGAGAGTGAGGATCAGAAAGAGCTGCGTTTCCGCGTCCTGGCTGCGCTGCGCCACGCCTTCGGCGGGCATCCTGTCATTAGAGAGAAGTAAACCCGTTTCGCTGCGGGGAGAGCCCGATGAACGCTTTCGGCAAGCCCGGCATTCCCCCGACCTGGGCCTCCAGTGACAAGGACCGGATCGGCACCGCCCTGGGACGGAGCCGCCTGTGGTTCACCATGGGCCACGGCATCCTCAACGAGGTGTTCTGGCCCTCCGCGGGCCGTCCCCAGATCCGTGACCTGGGCTTCATCGTGGCCCGGGAGGGGTTCTGGGCCGAGGTGAAGCGCGTGGCCAACTACCGTATCCTCGAAGAAGATCCTGCCTTGCCCCTGGTCACCGTGGTGCACGAAGGGGACGGCTACCGCCTTCGCCTGGAAATCGTGCCCGACTCGCGACGGGACGTCCTGCTCATCGGCTTTCAGCTGGAGGGACAGGGCTTTCGCCTCTACCCCCTGCTGGCGCCCCACCTGGGGGCCGACGGGTGGGGGAACACCGCCTGGGTGGAGCCGGGGGCGCTCCTGGCCCAAAAAGGCGAGGAGGCGCTGGCCCTGGTCGGCCCCTTCACCTGCGGCAGCGCGGGGTATGTGGGCTTCTCCGACGGCTGGCAGGACTTCGCCAAAAACGGTGCCATGACATGGACTTTCGACCGGGCGGAGGACGGGAACGTGGCGCTCATGGGGGAGATCGCCGAGCCCGAGGGCACCCTTGCCCTCGCCTTCGCCATCACCCCCGAGGGTGCGAAGACCCTGGCGAAGAGCGCTCTCGCCGAGGGTCTACAGCGCGTGCGCGAGCGGGTGCGCTCCCTCTGGCGACGGGAGGTGGCCGGCCTCGATCTCGCCGGCCCGGACCCGGAGCTGGAAGCACTGGCCCGGCGTTCGTTCCTCGTCCTGAAGGCCCATGAGGACCGCACCTACCCCGGCGCGCTGGTGGCCAGCCTCTCCGTGCCCTGGGGGAACACGCGCAACGACCCGGGCGGCTACCACCTCGTCTGGACGCGGGACGCGGTGGAAACGGCCTTCGCCTACCTGGCCCTGGGCCGTTACGAGGAAGTGCGGACCGTTCTCGCCTACCTGCGGGCCACGCAGGCCCCGGACGGCCACTGGGCGCAGAACTTCTTCCCGGACGGCCGGCCGTACTGGCAGGGCATTCAGCTTGACGAGACTGCCTTCCCCATCCTCCTGGCCGCGGCCCTGCGCGAGCAGGGCGGTGCCGCGGAGGCGTTCCTGGACGCCGCCGCCCGGCCGATGGTGCGCGCGGCGGCGGGCTTCCTCGCCCGGGAGGGGCCGGTCAGCCCCCAGGACCGCTGGGAGGAGAACCCCGGGCTTTCCCCCTTCACGCTGGCGGTGACCGTGGCCGCCCTTGCCGCAGCCGCGCTCTACGGCTTTCTCGACGGCGAGGAGGCGGCTTTTGCGCTCTCCCTCGCCGACGACTGGAACGCCCGCATCGAGGAGTGGACGTACGTGGAGGACAGCGATCTGGATCGGGAATACGGCACGCGCGGCCACTACGTGCGCCTCGCGCCGCCTGGCCCCCTCGGCCTGCGTGGTCGCGTGGACGTAAAAAACCGCGTGGGCGTGAGCCTGGAGCCGGCCGCGCTGGTGGACCTGGGGTTCCAGGCGCTGGTGCGCGTGGGCCTGCGGCGTCCGGACGACCTCCGCATTCTGGACTCCCTGCGGCTGGTGGACGCCCTGCTCCGGGTGGAGACGCCGACCGGCGTCTTCTACCACCGCTATCCGGAGGACGGCTACGGCGAACACGAGGACGGCAGCCCCTTCGACGGCACGGGCCAGGGCCGGGCCTGGCCGCTCCTCACCGGCGAGCGGGGTCATCTGGCCCTCTTTCTGGGCGAGGATCCGCTGCCGTATCTGCGCTCCATGGCGGGAGGCACAGGCCGCGGCGGGCTGATTCCCGAACAGGTCTGGGATAGCGCTTCGATCCCCGAGAGGAACCTCTTCCCCGGGAAGCCCACCGGGAGCGCCCAACCCCTGGTGTGGGCCCATGCCGAGTACCTGAAGCTCTACCTGGCCTGGACGAAGCACGTCGGCCCGGTGGAGCGGCTGGCCCGCGTCGCCGCGCGCTATCTGGGGCAGCCGCCCCGCCCCACGGTGCGCCACTGGCGGCGGGAGGTGCCCGTGGGGACGCTCTTCCCGGGAGAGAAGCTTCTGGTCGAGGCCCGTCAGCCCTTTGTATTGCACATGGGGTTTGATGGGTGGAAGGGGATTCAGGATCGGAAGAGCAGCCCTCTCCCCTTTGGTCTTCACGGGGTGCTGGTGGATCTGGAGGGACACACCAGCATGGAGTTCACCTTTTATTACCCCGAGGAGGATCGTTGGGAGGGACGGGACTTCCAGGTGCGCAGTGGGTGAGGTAGGGGACAGGAGGATTCCGGGAGCTCCGGCTGGAAGGCGTTCGACGCATGCCCTCCAGAGCATCCGCATGGGCTTCGTCCCCAGCTCCAAAAACGCGGGTGAGCGGCCCTTCAGGGCCGCCCGCCCGCGTCGTGGCATGGGGTCATCGTGACCGCTGCCGCTCACGGTTGCTGCTGGCGGATCACTTCCGCGATATGGCCGTAGTAAGCGTTGACACCTGTGAAGAAGGCGGCGAGCGCCATGAGGGCCACCACGACGGCGCCCAGGTAAGCAAGATAACGGCGGTTCTTCTCATCCGCATACGCGTAGGGCAGGATGCCGATGCTGGCCAGGCCGGCCGTGAGCCACAGTATGAACGTCAACATGGGAGTGCGGGTCAGCTGGAAGTCCAGCACGGCCCGCGCGCCCTGAAGCAGGTAAAGGCCCATGAACGCGGACGGCCAGCTGAGAGCCCGCAGGTCCAGCCCGGTGTACAGGTAGAAGCCCGCCATAATCATCATGAAAGAGAAGAGCCCTGTTGCTGTCCCGAACAGCTCCGTATAATGGCCGGCCGGAAAGCCTGCCCAGTCGGACCATACCAGCTGGACGAACCCGCCCAGGGCGAACAGGCCGATGGCGAAGAACATGGCGCTGAACTCCTTCCGGATCTCCGGGGTCTCCTTACCCCGTGCGACGTGCAGCAGGTACACTGCCCCGGTGATGCCCGCTGCGGCCACCAGCCCCAGAATAAGCACCAGCGGATTATGCGTGCTCAAGCCCTGCATGGTCCACCTCCTTTGCCGGGATTCGGGATAGGTCCATCACAGGGATATGGAGAAGATCGACCGCCTGGCGATCAGGCGGCGCGATCGCTCCGGGATGCGGACGTGGCCGCCCGTCCTTTGAGATCGGCAGTTTCATCATAAAGAACATAGGAGCCTCCGGGTAGGGGCGAATGCCCTGAATTCCCCGAGGCATCTGTCCAGAATCCTCAGGATATACAAGCCTCTTGATCCAGAAGGGAGGGAAGATATGGCTTTGCTTCGACTGGATCAGATGAGCGGAGAAGAGGCGCGGCGACAGTTGAGGGAACGCCGCCTGGCGATCCTGCCCATCGGGGCCATCGAAGCCCACGGCCCCCATCTGCCGACGGGGACGGATAACCTCCTGGCCCTGGCGATCGCAGAACGGGTGGCGGAGAAGATGGACGGGGTGTTGCTCCCTTTGCTTCCCTACGGCCAGGTCTGGTCCCTCCAGGATTTCCCCGGATCATTAAGCGTCTCCACGGAGACCCTGGCGAATTTCCTGGTCGAGCTGGGGCTGAGCCTTCAACGTCAGGGAGCAGCCTTTCTGGCCATCATCAACGGCCACGTCGGCAACGGACCCGCCCTCCAGATGGCTGCCCGTCGGCTCTATCAGGCGAAGGGACCCCTCACGTATGTCTTCACCTACCCGGGGCTCAGCGAGATCGCCATTCAGGTATGCTCCTCCCGTCCCCTTCCGGGGGGATACTTCCATGCCGATGAGATCGAGACCTCCATGGTCCTCCATGTCGCTCCGGAAGCCGTGCGCATGGACCGGGCTGTTCGGGAGGATCCTCAGCTGCCCCCGGATTTCCTGTATCGACCGGTTCCATGGTCGGAGATCACCCGGACCGGCGTTTTGGGCGATCCCACCCTGGCCACCCCCGAGAAGGGGAGCGCCCTGATCGCCGGGATCGTTGAAAGGATCGTCGCCGTGCTTCGCTTCGCCCTCCAATCCGGCGGGTAGCGTTTCTTCCTCAGAGCCCAAAAGAACAAGGGGGGGCACACCGGGTGCCCCCCTTGTTCCGTGAAGGGGAGGGCATTCAGCGGCCCAGGATCCGCCCGATCAGGGCGATCAGCAGCGGCCAGAGGACATAGTCCGTATCCGAGGCCCAGCTGAAGAAGTCCCCGATGGCGAAGCCCAGCACCGGCCACATGAGAGCCTGGCCCACGCCCATGAGGACGCCAGCGACCACGCCGCCCAGGATGGCGCCGGGGATACCCCAGTATTTATTCCCGTAGACGCCCGCCGTGGCGCCATGGAACCAGACGGACATGGTGGGGGCGAAGATGAAGAAGGGATACCGCGCCCCGGCGAAGATCAGGGAGACCAGCACCATGGTGAGCATCCCGATCAGCCCCCCGTAGGCCATGGACACCTGACCGTAGGGGAAGAAAAGCGGGCAATCGAGGGCAGGGATGGCGCCGGGCACGATCCGCTCCGCGATCCCCTTGAACGAAGGGATCAGCTCGGCGATGATCATCCGGACGCCCATGATCAGGATGGCGAACCCGGCCGCGAAGTTGAGGGCCTGCAGCAGGACCCAGATGATCGGATGCTTGCCCGCCTTGGTTGCGGCCTCCGTCACGAAGCCGACGTTCAGGGCAGCCATGATGATGTAAACCACCAGGAAGGTGGCAGCCATCAGCAGCATGGGCTCCCGCAGCCACTCCAGGGCGCGGGGGAAGTAGATGGCCTCCATATCGCCCACCCGCCGCTTTCCGCCGCCGGAGAAAAGCCGCGACAGCCAGGCGGTTGCCAGGACGGTCAGCGAGGAGGAATGGCCCAGGACGAACCCGCTTTCCTCATTGACGAAGAGATCGAAGCGATGGGTATACCAGGGCTGGATGGTTTGATAGAGGCCGGTGAAGAGGCTCGCCACGATGACCAGCGCCGCTCCTTCCAGACCCAGGATGTAACGGAAAGCGGAGACGAAGATCACCGCGTTCCAGAAGATCAGGTGGCCGGTCAGATAGATATACTTAAATCCAAAGGGGGCCAGGATGCGGGTGAGGAACACGTTGATGAGGAAGGCGAAGAGCATCACCAGGCCGATCTGGATCCCCAGCTCGCTGATGATCTTCTGGGTGCCGATCTGGATCTGGACCGGCGGCAGGCCCAGGGTCTTGCCGGCCAACTCCCCCAGCGGGAGCAGGGCCTGGACCATCAGGTTGACCCCGGCCAGGAGGATGAGCAGGCCGATCGCCGTCTTCAGGGTCCCGGAGATCGTCCGCTCGATCCGCTCCCGAAGCAGGAGGAAACCGAGCAGGGCGATCAGGCCCAGGAAGAGGGAGGGCTCCTGCATGAACTTCTGGATGAAACTTAAAATTTCGCGCAGGATCTCCATGGCAACCTCCTATGAGCGGTTCTCCAGAAGGTCCCTCAGATACTCCTGTACCTGGCTCGCGCTTTCCAGACGGATGAGAGCTTGAACGATCTCATCGGCGCGGGCCAGGATCTCCGCCAGCTGACGCAGGAACTCGATATGGGCGGAACGGTCCGGCGTGGCGAAGGCGATGAGGAGGTGGACCGGATCGTTATGGGAGCCGAAATAAACCCCTTCCCGGACCACCACGATCGAAAGGCCGAAGGCCCGGGCGCCATCCTCCGGACGGGCATGGGGGATGGCGACGCCGGGGGCGATGGCGATGTAGGGACCCAGCTCCTCGCAGGTCCGGATCATCTGGTCCACATAGGAGGGGGTAACCAGCCCGTCCGCGGCCAGGAGCTCCCCGCTGATCCGGACGGCCTCGGTCCACGAGCCCGCCCGCTCCACGATTCGGATCCGCCCATTCAATGCTTCCAGGAAGCTCAACAGGGCTCATCCCTCCAGGCGCTGAACGGCCGCCAGCAGCTTCTCCTGGATCTCCGCCTTGTTCCCATAATTGGTGACGGCTACGATCTCCCGGGCCCGCGCTCGCTGACGGAACATCTCCGCCAGGTCCGGGCCCGTCACGATGATGTCTGCGGTGATGGTTGGGGCGAGGGTCGCATCCGCCGTCTCCACCACGGCCGGGATGCCCGCTTTCTTCAGGATTTCCTCCACCGTCATTTTCAGATAGAGGGCCGTGCCAGTCCCCAGGCCACATGCGGCTACCACGCGGATCGGTTGTTTCCGGGCCACCCTCCACCTCCTTCCCCTCAGGCTTGAGCTCGCGAAGCATCTTTGGGAGCAGCTTGCGGGATCCATTTAAGGCTGCTCGATGGCGAACGCTCGAGCCGGGTTGTGGACGAGAAGATCCTCAATCGCCGCCTCCGGGACGCCTTCCGAGCGAAGCCATGGGACGAAGCGCCATAGAATATAGGTCAGGCCGGGGCCGCCGCCGGTCCGGTAGCTGGGCCAGTAGGACTTGCGGGCCAGATCCCCGCCCAGCAGGATTTGCTTCCCGTATCCTTCGGCGATCAGTCGCCGGATGAACTCGATGCGGAGCCGATCAGGAGCGTATTTCTCTTTGCTGATCTGATCGTAGCTCAGATAGACGCCGCTGCGGGCCAGCGCCAGGTGATACTCCCACTCCAGCTTGCGATCCACGTGGCCGATGATGATCCGGCCCGGATCAACCCCTTCCGATTTCAGGAGGGCCACCTGTTCCAGGCCCATCGTGCCTGCCTCCGTGTGGGTCGAGATGGGGGCTCCGGTGTGGCGATGGGCGATGGCGGCCGCCCGGAACACCTTCTCCTCGTTCGGGGTGATGCGATTCAGGCTGCTGCCCGCCTTGATCACCCCGGCCCGGATGGTTGTCCCGTCGATGCCCTCCACGATCTCCCGGATGAAGCGATCGGCCAGCTCGTGGATCGAGCGATCCTGAACCCATGGGCCACAGAAAGCCTCCTTGTGATGACCGGTGGCCGCGATCAGATGGATCCCCGTGGTCATCGAGATCCGATGCAGGGCGCGGGCGTCCCGGCCGTAATCGGGAGGGGTCATCTCCACCAGGGCCCGCCCGCCGGCCTCCCGGAACCAGAGCAGCTCCTGGAGGGCCGCTGTCTCATCATCCAGGATCAGATCGGGATCTTCCACCGGGGGACGACAGAACACGTGCTCATGGGCGTAGCAGATCCCCAGGGCCTCCGGCGCGATATCGCCGCAAACGGTTCGGATGACAGCCACGGGTCCTCCTTTACGCGATGATCTTTGCCCGAATCCGTTCCACGAGCGCGCGGGCCTCCCAGGCCTGACGGATCAGATCATCCGCCCGGCGCTCGCGGATCAGCCGGCGATCCGCCAGCCAGGTCCCCCCGCATGCGAGCACATTGGGCAGCTTCAGGTAATCCGCCAGGTTGCTGAGACGGATGCCACCGGTGGGGATGAAGCGGACCTGGGGGAAGACCGGGGCCAGCGCCTCCAGGGTTTTCGTCCCGCCCATCGCCTCGGCCGGGAAGAACTTCAGCACATCCAACCCGTGCCGAAGGGCGGCCATCACCTCGGAGGGGGTCGCCACGCCGGGGATCAGGAGAACGCCTGCGGATCGACACCAGACCGCCAGCTCGCTGTCGAATCCGGGGGAAACGATGAACTGAGCCCCGGCCTGGAGCGCCTCCGCCGCCTGGGCCGGGGTGAGGATCGTCCCCGCCCCGATGATGAACTGCGGATCGACCTGTCGCAGATAGCGGATCACATCCGCTGCCCCGGCGGTGCGGAAAGCCACCTCGATCACAGGGAGCCCCGCCCTTTGCATGGCATTCGCAAAAAAGCGTGCTTCATCCTCGCCTTCCAGCACCGCGATAGGGATCACCCCCGCGCGCTCCATGGCTTCCAGGGCTTCCATCGTTCGCCCTCCTTTGTAAGGGGGGATCCATCCCGCGCCTAAGCGCCCGGAGGGCTGGAGCTGAACACCCCGGCCCGCCGGGGAACGGCCCCCTGGCGATCCGCCGCGTGGATTTTGAGCGCTTCCGAAGCGGCCCCCTTGTCCGTAACCAGGATGTCAATCAGACCGCTTCGGAGGGCTGCCAGGATCGCCCGGGCTTTCATGGTTCCGCCGGCGACGGCGAACACGCATGGGATCTGCCGGATCTCCTCCAGGGTCAGGCCGATCGTTCTTCGATCGAAGGGGGTGGGGATCGGCTGGCCGTTCAAATCCAGATAGCGGGCGCAGAGATAACCGACTGCGCCCTGCCTCCGGAGCCAGGCCAGATCCTCTTCCGAGAGGGATCCGGAGCGCTTCAGCGAAGAGACCTCGGATTCCGTCGAGCCGATCCCGACCAGCAGCAAATCCGCCTTGCGGGCGAGATCCAGAACCTCTTTGATCATCCGCTCCTGCAGCAGTTGCTGGCAGGTCTCCTCGCTTTCCACCATCAATGGCGCATGGAGGTAATAACCCTGGGCGCCCAGCGTCTCGGCCAGCCTTCGCACGATCGCCGGGGTATCACAGGGATGAGTTCCGCCCAGGGCCCCCAGGCATTGCACCACCCGAAGGCGCGGATATGCCTGAGGAGGAAGGGCCTGGATCAGCTCCCACAGTGTGATCCCCCAGGTCACCGCCACGGTCATCCCATCCCGAAGGTAATGAACCAGCTCCAGGGCCGCCAGCTTCCCCAGCCGGCTTAACAGCTCCGGGTAGGGGAGGTTTTCCACATCCAGCACCCGCGCCGTCCGCAATCCGAACGTTGCGATCAGTTGATCTTCCAGATCCCTCGCCGTTCGGATCGGCCAGTGGATGGAGATCTGGACGATCTTCCTCTGCCGCGCCTCGCTGAGAAGGCGGGACACCATGGAGCGGCTGAACCCGAGGGCTTTGGCGATCCGTGATTGATTCCAGCCCTGTTCGTAATAAAGGCTGGCCACGTGGGCGAGCAGTTCCTCTCGTGTTTGAAAGCGTTTATGGGATTTCCGGGGCATGTTCGATCTTCGTCCTGGGGCTTCCCCTCTGGCCTTGATATGGGGACTTTGCCATGAGAACAAATGTGAATCTATTTCAACTTTGCTCAGAAAGATTTTAGTATAAGGCCATAAAGGCTGTCAAGCGCCGGACAGGTGGCCTGTGCGGCATATGATTTATCCCACCCCGCGCGTGCCTTTTGGAAGCTCTCCGGAGGAACGAGGACGCATTGCCCTTGAGCTGATTGAGGAGGCCTTGCGCACTGTTCTTCCTCCGGAAGATGTGGCGGGCGTCCTGGTGGAACCTATCCTCGGGGAAGGGGGTTACTTTGTTCCTCCGCCGGGCTTTCTGGAGGGCCTGCAGGCCCTTTGCAGGCGCTATGGTTTCCGGCTGATCGTCGATGAGGTGCAAACGGGCCTGGGGCGGACCGGGCGGTGGTTCGCCGTGGAGCATTGGGGGGTGGAGCCGGACATCCTGATCCTGGGGAAAGCGCTGGGGGGGCGGGCTGCCTCTGGGCGCGGTTCTCGCCCGTCGGGAGCTGGCAGATGCCTGGGATCCAGGGGCCCATGGGTCGACTTTCGGCGGCAATCCGCTGGCGTGTCAGGCAGGACTGGCGACGATCGCCGTGATTGAAGAAGAAGGCTTGCTGGAGAACGCTCAACGGGTCGGCGCCTATCTGCGGGAGCGCTTTGAGGAGGCCCGCACCTCCATGCCAATGATCAGGAAGGTGCGAGGATCGGAAGGCCGGATAGCCCGCGCTTGAAGGTGGCCCTGGCTGCCCGTGTCGATGATCGATTCTTAAGGAAGCGCCGGTGAGACCCTGGCGAATCGGCGCAGCCGTTCGGGATCGAACACGAGGACCTTTCCTCGGCGCAGTTCAATAAGACCCTGTTTCTGAAGATCGTTCAGCGCCTTCGTGACGGTCTCGCGATAGGCTCCCACCAGAGCGGCCAGCTCTTCATGGGTGTAACTCAGCTCGATGCCGGGGGTCTGGCCACCCGCATGGTCGGCCGGGCTCCGGGATGGGGTGCGGGCGGCCAGCTCCGCGAGCAGCAGGGCCAGCCGCTCCGGCACGCGACGGTAGGTCACATCCAGCAATCGTCGCTCCGTCTCGATCAAACGGCGCCCCATCGCTTCCAGAATGCGCAGCACGATGCGCGGATCACCAAGCAAAAGAGCCCGAACGTCGTTCCGGCTCATCAGACATAGCAGGCAGGGGGTCAGCGCTTCCGCGAAGCTGCCGTGCAGCTCCTGGCCGAGCAGGGCCATCTCCCCGAACACGGCGCCTGCTTCCAGGATCGCCAGGGTCAGGGTGCGTCCATCGGGCAGCAGCTGATAGAGGCGCACCCGGCCTTCTTTCAGGATGAACAACACCTCGGCGGAGTCCTCCGGCGTATAAAAGATCGTCCCTGCCGGCACCCGTTTCATGGGGGCACGCTGGCTGAGACGCCTCAGCTCCTCAGGAGACAGGTCCTGGAAGAGATCGATCTCCTGAAGGTACATCATACGGATAGGCCACGGAATCGCCATTGATCTCAACCCCCAGGATGCGCGCCATGGGCGGCAGCCTTCCATCCAGCTGAGGACCCTGGTAGAGAAATGGGGGGGTGTGGACATCGTCGTATCCCACGTAAGGATTGTGGCCGTAAGGGCGGATATAACCCGTCCAGCGGATAGGCGCGCGCCTCCCCGTTCAAATGGACCAGGATCACCGGCTCATTGGGCTTCAGCCATGGGTCGGCCTCCGGGGTGCGGACAAAGCGAGGGTGGTCGATGGCCGGGATCCCATCGCGGGGAGGTCCACCGGGTAAAATCTCGTCGAAGGAAACCAGCGATCGACGGAAATCGGTCCTGGGGAACTCCCATTCCGCGCCGGAAGGGGGCGGCTGGAGGATCGGTGGGGTCGAATGGGGGCCTGGCCGGGTTGGGAGCGCGGAAGCTGCAGGCTCCCGCGCAACGGTCTCCGGCGTCCCACACCCGGATGCCATCCAGGCGAGGATGAGGATGATCCAGCTTCCGGATCGAAGCGTTCCCATGAAGGAGTTCATCCGTTCCAGCAGAAGGCGCAGCCCCTCATTCCCTGGGGGTCGAGCGGAGCGCCTTCCGCGCCCCGCTCGACCCTAAAGCCCCCGCTAAAGCCCCTGTGGGAGACCTGCCCTGCGGCTCCCGCCCTGGATTTCAATGGAGATGGCTGGACGAACTGCCCGGCGCCTCTGGCCGATCCTGACCCGCATACTTCTCCGGGGCTGTATCGAAAGCGGCTTTGCAGTCTGAGGAACAGAAGTAGTAAGTCTGGCCCTTATAGACGGAGGCGGGAGCTGTTTCGATCTCCGCTATCTCCATTCCGCACACCGGGCATGTCGGATTCTTCACCGTGGTTCCTCCTTTTGTTTTGTAAGGCTGCGGGAAACTCAATGGGTCGTTGATGAGGAGCTGAGGCGGTCGATCTGCGCCAGCAGCTCTTCCTCACTGGGATTGCCCTGGAACAGAACGTGATGATCCCACACATAGGTTGGGGTGCCGATCACCGGGATATCTGGATCCTCCTCTGACGCCGGGAGCGGCCCATCGATATCGATGAGCACAATCGGGATATGGGGGCGCAGGCGCTTCAGGCGTCGGAACAGCTTCAGAGCGGTGCTGCAGCCTCGACAGTGCCGGGAGATGTAAATGCGCAGCATGGCCGGGCGTTGCCGCTCAGTTGGAGTGCGGTGCCCAGGCACCGCACTCCAACACGACCGCCATCAGGAGCCCGAAGGCCAGGCCGCCCACCACGCCCCCCAGCGCGCCGGCCACGATCCGTTCCGTCCACTTCGCCGCCTGCGCGGCCCCCGTTGTTCCAGTCATCGGAGCGCCTCCTTTTTCGTCTGAAGAGATAATCTCCTGCCTTGCTGAAGGCAATTGTAACCGGCCACGCCTTCCCGATCTGTAATCTGGATCACTATGGGGGAACGCGGTCAGTGCGGGCGAGGCCCGGCTGTTCTGGAATCCGTTCATGCTGCAGCTGCGCTATGAAGCGCTCCGCCGGCGATTCCCGAACACCCTCATCGCGCTGCGGGTCCCCATCGATGCCGATATCCTGACGATGGTTCAGGCAGGGACCCGGATCTTCCATAGGACGGCGGATTACCACGGCCGGGTCGGGGGCCGGTTCATGAGGGAGGCGATCCGGGATCTCCACGAGCGCCTGGTGGCCGCCGGGGTTCGGGAGGAGATCACCCTGAGAGGAAGGTCGTTCGGATGCCGAAGATGAGGGCGTCTATCAGAACACCTATCGCCTTGAGCGACTGGCCCGGGGGGATCTGCCGGCTGTGGAGGGGTGGGAGGCCATCCTTCCAGCGATGGCCACGTGGGGATATGAGGAGGCGCAGCGCTTTCTGGAGGCCCTGGAGCAAACGGCCATATGCGATCCCGAGCGTCAGCGGGCCATCCAGATCCTGACCTGGCGGATGGACCGCCGGTGTCCGATCGGCGCGCTGAGGCGGGGTGTCCTTCTCGCCCTTGTCGATCGATGTCTGGCCGGGATTCTGGATGGGATTCGGCGATCCTCCTCCCGGGCTTTTGCCTGGATGGGATGGGGGACCCAGGACCGGAAACGATGCGGGTTCTGGATGCCCGTGGCTTTCCCTCGGAGGGCCTGCAATCTCTGGCCCGGGCCATCGAGTGCGGTGCCTAGGCACCGCACTCCAAGGCTCCAAGGCTCCCATCGCGTATGGATCGCTGTCTAATAAAACCTCCGGTTCAACAGCCAGCCGGATAAAGCCAGACCTCATGGCCCTGCAGGATCACCCCGTCTTTCTCCTATCCCAAACACCTCCGGGTAAGTGCGCACCTGTTCCTCAATGTCCCGGTCGTAGCGGATGGCAATAACCCGGTAGCCCAGGGCCACGAGTTCCCGTCGGATGCGGCGGTCCTCCGCCTGTTGTTCGGGTGTATCGTGCGCTGCGCCGTCGCAGAAGACGAGGACGTTGGGTTCGTAGAAGAAGTCGGCGATGGCGTGGGCTTCGGGGATGGGCACCTGCGCTTGGTCAGGCAGGCGATAGCCGCGACGGAACAGGACTTCCAGGAATTCCCGCTCCAGGTCCGACCGGGGATCTACCTGGGAGAGCAGCCACGCCAGGTGTTCCTCCCGAGACCGTTCGCCCACCTGAGGCGCGGTCTCACTCCGCGCCAGGGTCAGCAAGATATCTCGCACTGCGTGGCGGTTGAGCCAGTAGACCTCCAGCTGGTTGTGGTAGCTGAGCAGGCACTCGTAACAGGCCCGATGACAGGCGTCAGGCTTCAGATCGTGGCCTTCGAAGTCGAAATGACAGATCCGCAATGCCTCGCGGGCCACTTCTGCCAGCGCATGCGGTTCTTCCACAAGGCGCCGGAGTACGCCAACACCCCCCTCTGCGGCCTCGTAGAACAGCAACGCGAGGTGCTCGTCCCGACCGATCTCGACGGCTTCAAGCTCAGATTCCTCCAGCTGGAAGGTTTGCTCGATGCCGCGCTTGAGCGCATAGCGCAGGCTGGTACGGACCTCGGGATCGGCCCAGAAGTTGGGGTCGGTGGCTGAAAGCAGGAGAATGTTTTGCGTGTCCTGTACGTAGAGGCGTACCCGTTCCACTTGTGGAGCCTGGCCCGGCGGCTGTTCCGGCGTTTGGGGGAATTCGGTGTAGAGGCGACCGGTTTCCAGGTCTACCAGGAAGCCCTCCGGCCGGGTGCGCCAGCCGTGGTTGATGACCACGACAGTGGCCGCGGGCGCGTAGGTGAGCCGAAAGAGGGTTCGGCCTTCCACACGAACTTCCGCCTCCTGCACCCGATAACCTCCGGCAGCGGGGGCGAACCGGTAGGCCACCTGCAGGTTGTATCCACGGCGCAGGCGCTCTTCCTCGTTGCACGTGATCCGCTCGCGACGGCGCAGGCGCACGTTGGGCATTTCCAGCAGGGAGACGACCAGGCTGTTCGTGGCGTCAAAGAGGGCATCGCATACCGGACAGCGGTCATGGCCAAGGTCGTCAAAGGCGCCACAGGTGAGGCACAGCCGTTTCTGGGTGAGGCGCTGGGCCAGCCCTCCCGGCGGCTCCTGGAAGCTCTCCACCTCCCACTTGGCGCCTTCGTGGTAGACGATGTTCTGAGGACCAAACTCCCGGATGGCCAGAAAGCGGGGCCGGGCGATGAATTCCCCTTCGCCCCGGGGCACCCAGGCCCGCACGGGCAACGCGGGGAAGTTGTAACCCGGCAGGAACCCCTCGCTGGCCAGATAGCGGTATGGGTAGAAGTCGCCCTCTTCCCGGCGGACACCTTCCTGCAGAAGCAAGTTGCGCTGCCGCTGGGCCTCGTTCAGCACCCGTTGCGCTTCCTGTTGCTCTTTCTTGCCGCGTGCCGTCCACATGGCCTGAGTGGCTTGCTGGAACCGCTCGTGGGCCATGCGGAAAAGGTCCCGCCAGCGGTCAAAGGCGCGGTCAAAGCGTTCGGGGGCTTCGTCCAGTACCCGATCCAGCCAGTCATCGGTGAACCAGCCGGTGGTGCGGAGCAGTTCCCGGTCAAAGGCCAGCATGCGCTCAAGCCGTTCCCGCAGCAATCCCCGGGCCGTGGGGCTGAGGTGAATTTGCACCGCGGCGTTCTCCCGCAGGGGCAGGTCCGGCAGCCGATCCACGTCAATCACTTCGCCAATGGACTGGCGCATGGGCAGGCCCACCTGGGCGAGCCACTCAGCCTGTACATGGGCCCGGATGAGGGCTTCGTTCGTCAGGTCCAGCCGTGGGGCGCGCACGCTGCCCGCGACCATCTCCTCCCGCTGGCGGAAGAAATACTGGTCGTGGTTGCTGAAGGCCCCACAGTAGGTGACGATAAGCCCCGGCTGGCCCTGCCGTCCGGCGCGGCCGCTGCGCTGGGCGTAGTTCGCGGGCGTGGGGGGCACGTTGCGCATGTGGACCATATCCAGGTCGGCGATGTCAATGCCCAGTTCCATGGTGGGGGAACAGACCAGATACGGCAGGCGCCGTCGTAACTCGAGATCCTGCTGGTCCTGCGGGCTCCAGCGGAAGCGGCGCTCCCGGCGTTCCCGCTCGCCGGGGGTGACCACCTGGGCCGTGTGCTCGCGGGCCTCCAGGCCGGCCAGTTCCCGGGGTGAGTTCTGGTAAAACTGCTGGAAAAAGGCGTTAACCGGCGGCAGGGTGACCTCCGGTGCCTGGCGGCGGGTGTAAATGGGGTCCGGCGGCGGGGGCGTGCCATCGCCCAGGCGCCAGAGAAGAGCGGCCGCATCCAGTTGATAGCGTCGGTGGTCGTCAATCGGGTCTATCTCGCGCAGGTACCCCTGGCGCACCAGAACGTCCAGGAAGGCGTCCAGGAAGAGGTCAAATTCGCCCAGGGAAAGGCTCAACTGGCGGCGCAGGTAGCGCCCCAACGCGGTGCGAGCGCTCAGCCGCCGGCCGGGGACGTCCCGCCGCGATTGCCCCAGCCGCACAAACGCGGTGGCCGGATAGAGGTCCTCTGCCGTCGGGTCCACGCCCCAGAACTCGTTCAGATGCTGCTCAGCCCGCTGTTTGAGTTCGCGGAGGCGGTCCCGCTGCAATAACGGCGCAAAGATGGCGAAGTGGTGCCGGAAGTGGTCCAGCACGGCCCGGACGATGGTGTATCTTGCTTCCGGCGAAAGCGCGGCCAGTCCAGGCACCGAGGCCCATACGTCATCCCGGGCACAGGCCTCGCGCAGGCCCCGGTATTCGATGCGCAGAAGGCCCACGTCCTCCAGGTTGGGCTGGACGACGCGGCGGTTGCGCCGCAGGTCGTCGTAGAGCCGATAGGCGGTGAGGTCCCGGAACACCCGCCACACTTGCCCGGCCGCGGCCGATTGGGGATCCAGATTCGGCTGAGCGGCGATGTCGTTCAGGTCCAGCCCCATGTGCTCCACCACTGCGTCGGCCACGGTGGCGAAATCCAGCTCGTTGCGCTCCCGAAGCGCGGCGTACAGGGCCGCCCGCAGCACGGCCATCTGCACGAAGTCGTTGAAGTGGCCGGCCTGGAGGGAGGCGTCTTGCCGGTTGTCGGTGAAGGTGAGCAACTTGTCGCGGGCCGCGGCGGTGCGGGCCGCGTGCCGCAGCAGGGAGACGGCCAGCACAGTGGTGGCCGTGGAGCGCCCCTCGGACGAAAGGCCCGCCAGTTTGGTGTACTCGCTCTCCCGGCCGGTGTAATACTCCCCGCAGCGCAGGCACAGCCAGAACCGGTCCCTCTGCCACCAGGCTTTGGTGGCTCCAGGCACTTCTTCAGGGGAGAAAGTGCCATCGGGCCGCACCCAGATGGGTTGCGGGACCCGGTCCTTCCACGGGCTTTTCAGGCGGCCCTGGGCGTCGTACCAGTCCTCAGGGATGTCCTCCGGACTCCAGTCCTCGCCGGGGGATGGGATCATCACATACCCGGCCTGCATCTCATCGTCCAGTTCGCTCAGCCCCAGGGGGAAGGGAAGCAGGCGGTCCTCATAGAGCAGGACCTGGTAGTACTCCTGGCCGCAGACGCGGCAGAAGCGCAGGGGGTAGTAGAGCTGCTCCTCGATTTGCTCACCCTCGCCCCAGAGGGTGAACCGGCGGCGGTCCGGAGGCTCCAGGGTGGCGTAGACGGCGCGGCCCTGGCTGATGAACTGGTGCAGTTTGAAGGCGAAAAGGGGCTCATCGTCCGGCGGGTTGAGGCGCACCGCGTGCAAAAGGAGTGCCTGCAGCCGCTGCCGGCAGTGTTCCGGGTCCCGGCCGACGATCTCGGCCAGTTCCTGGGCAGCGTCGGAGAGGGTGCGGGGCACGCGGCGCCGCAGGCGGCCGTCCTCCATTTCCACCCCCAGGGCGTACTCGGCCCAGCGCATGAGGGGATGACGGCGGAAGGCTTCCAGGTCCTCCGGGAAGGGGATGTCGAAGCCCTGACGCACTTCATCCGGCGAGGGCGGACCGCCCATGGTGACCGGCTCCAGGGTTTCCTCAATGACCTGGTCCGGGCCGATGGGATGACCAAAGAAGCGGCTGGCGAAGTCGGCCACCACCTGGCGCCGCTCTTCCGCCGTGGCCTCGCGGTGGGCCACCATGGTGGCGCTGGTGCCGATGTGGATGACCTGCTCCCGGCCCAGCCGCGCCTTGAGGCGCCGGATGAGCATGGCCACATCCGCGCCCTGACGGCCCCGGTAGGTGTGGAGTTCGTCAAAGACCAGGAAGAACGGCGCACCGGGATACGGGGGCGCTTCCCGCAGTTTGCGGTCCTCGGGTCGGACGAGGAGGAGTTCCAGCATGACATAGTTGGTGAGCAGGATGTGAGGCGGGTTGTCGCGGATGCGTTCCCGCTCGTCGTCGGGGGTTTCGCCGGTGTAGCGGGCGAAAGTGACCGGGAATGGGCGGCCGGTGTGCTCCTCGTAGGCCCGCTTGAGGCCTTCCAGGGCCGCCAGCTGGGAGTTGACCAGCGCGTTCATGGGGTAGACGATAATGGCCACCGGCCCACGGCGTTCCCCCGGCCCGGCAGGGGCCAGGCGCACGACGGTGTCCACAATAGGGATGAAGTAGCAGAAACTCTTGCCCGACCCCGTGCCGCTGGTGACGACAAAACTCTCCCCGCGGCGGGCCTTCTCAATGGCCTCCACCTGGTGCTGGTACAGGCGGAAGGACTGGCCGCGGCGGTTGCGGAAGATGCGGCCGGTTTCCGGGTGCAGCCGGCCCTGGGCAACCAGTTCGTCCACCGTGGCGGCCCGGCGATAGGCCGGGGAGAGCTGCACCAGGGGCTCGGGCCAGAGGTGCTCTTCCTCCAGGAGGGCACGGGCCACGTAGTCCGCCAGGCGTTCGTCCGCGACCTGCACAAAGGCGTGGACGAAGTTGCTGTAGTCCGTCAGGACCGCCTGGTGAAGGTCGAAGATGCTGGCGCGGGGCATGGGTTACCTCCTGGGTTGGCGAATGGCGAATGGTGAGTGGCGAGTAGCGAGTGGCGAGTGGTGTTTTCTCCTACCTTTCTGTAGTCCACCGTCTTCCGGCACATAGTTCCCTCATAGCCCCTTCAACGATGTGGGCTCTGTTTTCCAGGAAATGTTCGTAGTTGCCCGAGGCCAGCGCGTCGAAGTCCACGGCATGGGTTTTCAGCCGGTGTCGGATTTCCGACTCGCCGAGGACGTTGGCTTGAGCGCGCTCCTTGAGGTACGCCAGTGGCTCCTTTGCTGCCACCACGCGGTTTGTGCGCCAGCTGATGAGCACGCAGTTTAGCGCTCGGTGGGCGCTGTTCTCGTCGTATTCCATGGCTCGGAGGTAGGCCACCGGGAAAAGATGATGGTACTCGCGCCGCTTCAGGTGCTCCCGGTGTACCGGAGTCCCGTCTGCGATGTCCAGGGCACCGCCGTAGAGCGAGACAAGCAAGATGGCGCGTGCCAGGCGATCTCGCTTCTTCGGCCAACCCGCCTGTTTGAGCTCTTCCAGCCCAGGGAGCGGATATTCGTCCTCCCTGAAACAGGGGACCTGCTCCTCCGGAGCCCCGTGGAGAATCACCTCCCGCAAGGCCCGGAAATCTTGCAGCGTTGCGGCAGCAGCAGCCCGTTCATAGCGGTCGGTGAAGAACGCGCGCCAGATGTATTTCCTCAGCAAAATGCGTGCATTCCCCTCGGTGTCAGGGTTGTCCGGTGTTAACGCCCAGAGGGCGATCAAAGGCGCCAGGGCGCTCTCGGTGGGGAGCCGTTGTCTGTCAAATACTCGCTCCTCATCCAGGAACCTCACGGCGGCTGCGGTGCCCTTTATGAGCCGAGGCCAGTCAGTAACCATTCGCTTCAGGTCCAGCGCCAGGTATCCTGTCTGGTTGGGGATGCGGTCCTGGAGAAGGGCCATTGCGCCCAGCACGAGATCTTCTGACGCGCCGTAGGCTTCTAAGGTCGGCACTTCGCTCCGCAAGGTGGCCACCAGATCGTGCAGCGATTGGCCGGTGGCTTCTTCGGTCTGAGCGACAAGGATGTCAAAGGTGGTGAGCCTGACCGTGTTTGTGTTGAGCTTGATGAAAACCTTCAGGGCGACCTCTTTAGGAGTGCCAATGGGAAGGGAGAGAAAGGGCAAATTGAAGTTCGCCACCCTCTGTCTGAGTTTGCTGAGCTCCTCGTGGATTTTGTGGTACTCCAAGATCTGTTCCGGACGTGCCTCTTCCCAACTTTCCGGCAGATTCAAAGCCTGCTTGAGCCATTCTTCTGTTTCCCTTTCTGCCTCCGCATCGGGACGAAGGAGGTGGATGGGCACAAGGCCTCTTCGCCAGCATTCTGCCGGGTCGTCGGCCCAAAGCGGAAATCGCCTTCCGTTTTTATACCAGCGGCTTTGGGAGACAACTTCAAAGTTGTTCTCTTGTGCATTCTTGAGGAGACGAATGTAGTAGGTTCTGTCCGGGTAATTGTTGTGAAAGGCACGCCACAATGCTGTGAGCCGCTGCTGGCCGTCCAAAAGAAGCTCCGTCACGCGGTCCCCGGTCTCCGGGGCGGTGGCAAGAGGGCGGCTCACAAAGGGGATCGCGTCGCCTACTTCCATGATAAGCACGGAGCCGATAGGGAGCCCCATCAAGACATTTTCCAGGAGTTCGGTGATCTCCTGGTCTCCCCAGGCCTCCATGCGCTGGAAGCGGGGCAGGAGCAGCTGGCGCGCCTGAATGCGGGCGAACCATTGCGGCAGGGTTCGATTGCGGGCTTCCATGGGTGTCACCTCTCTTATCTCAGTTTGTCTCCTCTACAAGCCCAAGAATTTCGATGGCTTCCATTACCTTCTGCAAGTGCTCGGCCGTCCGGACTACCTCGGAAACGGGCCAGAAGCGAAGGGCGCGGCGGAATTCTTCCGGCAAGCCCTCGCACTCACGGCGGATTTGTTCCAGCTGCCGTTCGTCAGAGACGGCGATGACCTTCTGCACGCTGGGCGCGTTGCGGGCCTTTTGCAAGTTCAGGATCAAGCTATCAATGGAGCCGGAGCGGTGCACTTCAAACACGTAGGTGACCATGCCCAGGTTGGCAATGCGCGCCCGCCACACCACGTCCACCACCGCGCCGTGGGCAATCCGCACCTCGGTGTCCGTGTCAAAGCCCAGGCTGGTCCCGATTTGGGCGATCAGGTCTCGCACTTCGTTGTGGTCAAAGTCCTCGGCCTGAACCGGGGTTGTCTCCAACTCGGTCGCGTTCACGATGTAGTACAGGAACAAGTCCACAAACAGCAAATCCACGTCGGGTATTCCGGCTTGGGAGAGTTCGCGGGCGATGGCTCGGAGCAGTCGGTTGAAGGAGCGGTACTCCTGTACGGACAAAGTATACTTGCCCAGGTTCACGACATGCGTGATGCCCAACAGGCGCAGGGCCTCCCGCGCCTGGCGGTTCCAGATGCCGCACCGGTCGGGGTGGAGGTAGGCGAGCATCTCGGTGACGGATGCCGGCCCAAATCCCTTCACCGCGCGCAGGAAGTGGCCGTAGGCTTCCTCGGGGTCGGCTGCTTCCACCAGCCGCTTCAGTTCCTCGCGGAGGCGTTCCATGCCATTGTCGTTGATGATTTTCTGGGCCAGGTACGCCTTGTTCCCCCACATGGCCGTGGCCCAGAGGTGGCCAAGGAGGGCTTCCACGTCCGCCTCCGAAAGCTCGGCCAGCCGCCGCGGCAGATCGGTCTGGAAAAAGGCCACGTGGGCCTTGCGCTCCGCCTCGAATCGACGGTAACCCTCGGTGTCCAGGTAACGGCGGAAGGGTTCAATGTACTTTGCAACGGCCGCCTGTTGCGCCTCGCTGAGTGTCATGACCGATGCCATTTTTCACGCCCTCCATCGCAAGTAATCTCTTGCCCCACACGCCCCACCCGCCCTCCCCGCACCCCGCACCACTCGCTACTCGCAACTCGCCACTCACTATTCGCCCCTCGCCAACCGCTCCCACGCCTCCAGCACCAGCCGCCGCGTGCGGTACTCGCCGTATTGCCACATTTCCTTCTCCTTTAGCACCCGGAACGTCTCGCCGGGGAAAGTGCTGGCCGCGACGCGGGCAGCGTAGCCCGCCGGGTCCAGCGGGTCGCGCACTTCCTCCCACGGATCCAGGATGTCCTCCAGTTCCCGCTCCGTGAGGTCCGCCGGGTCCAGGATGTAGCGCAATTGCTTGCGGGTGAGGCCGTAGAGACGGGCGTAGTAGGCATCCAGTTCGGCCCGCAGGCGGGCGCGGCGGTCATCGTTCCATTTGAACGGGGGAAGAGGACAGTGGGGCGAGTGGCGAGTGGTAAGTGGCGAGTGGTAACTACTTGCTACTCGCCACTCGCCACCTCGCCACTCGCTACTCGCCAATGCTTCCCCAACGGCCGGATCCGCCGGCGTGATTTCGGGATATGCGTCGGCCCACGCGGGCAGGTCAAAGGGATGGCCGCCCGTTTCGGCGCGGTTTTCCGCCCATTGCCGCAGGATAGCTTGCTGGAGCGGGGAAAGAGGGTGGGGCGAATGGTGAATAGCGAATGGCGAATGGCCCCCATTCACTGTTCGCCGTTCGCCATTCGCTGCCTCATGCCACACATCGTCCGCGAAGGGCTTCAGGTCCCAGGCGGTGTAGACGAGTTCCAGGACGCGGGGGACGATGAAGAGCAAGTCTTCCGGCGTGTAGGCGGAGGGTGGGAGGACGGGTAGTTGTCGAAGGATGAAGAACGTAAGGTGTGTTCCTCCCATCTTTTGCCTTAGCACCCAATCGAAGGCCAGACTATTCAGATTCACAAGCAGTGCTGTGGTTTGAAGCGCATTTGCTTCTTCTCCAAGCAGAAGGGGCATTGTGTGTCCCACCCCCACCCGCGGCAGCAGGCTGAAGACGGCGGTGCGTTCGTTGGTGGCGTTTGTGACGTCCCGGAAGCCCAGCAGCCACCCCCGCTCCCAGCCCTCCAGCCGCGCCTCCACTTCCTCGGCGGGGACCCAGTACCAGGGCTGGACGAGGTAGGCGGGGTCGGCGTGCCGGGCCTCGTCCGGCGTGGGCAGGTGGGTGCTGGAGCGGGAATCCACCCCCTCGTAGGTGCCGAAGCGGTGGTCGTAGTGCCAGATCATTTTGGCTTCGTAGAGGGGCAGGTAGGTGGAGGCGAGTGGTGAGTGGCGAGTGGCGAGTGGTTGTTCCTGCTCACTACTCGCTACTTGCGACTCGCTACTCGCCTCTCGCCTTACAAACCGATTCCCCACCCGCCGGTACCCCGCCACTTCCAGCTCCGCCGCCGTGCGGAAGAGGTGGGAGTCGTTGGACATGTCCAGCATGCGCAGAAACCGCACGCCCCACGGGTTCTCCCCCGTGCGCTCGTTGACCAGGACGGGCACGCGCTCGTAGATGGCGCGGGTGAGTTCCGCGTCCTGGCGGGTGCGGAAGACGGGCAGGGTGCGGGTGTTGGGGTTGATGCGGGCGATATCCTCGGGCGTCAGGATGAAGCGCCGCCGCGGGTCGCGCAGGTGCTCGGCGCGGGTGGCGAAGAAGACGAAGGTCATGGACGAGTGGTGAGTGGCGAGTGGCGAGTGGTCTCTGGTCGCTGTTCGCCGTTCGCCGTTCGCCCGGCCTTTCATCGTGACCAGGCTGAACTTGTAACTCCGGTGGATGTGGGGGAAGATGCCTTCCCTGTTCTCAAAATCGTACAGGCTTAGCAAACTGCCTGAATCCACCAGGTCGGCGAAGAAGAACTTGTTCGTGTCGTCGGTGGCGATGCCGGTGGGCACGATGATGCCGGCCCGGCCGCCGGGCTTGAGGAGGGCCCGCATCCGCTCGGCAAAGACGGAGTAGGTGTTGATGTCGCCCCGGCCGGTCAGGGGGTAGAAGCCCGACCCGCGCAGGAAGCGGCTGGTGCTTTCGGCCACATGGAGGGCTTCCTGGTATTCTTGCCAGAGGGCGGGGTTCTTCTTCGGGAGCTCTTCAATCATGCGCTTGCGCGCGGCGGCGTTGGGCGCATTGGCAATCTCGGGATCGCGGGTGGCGAAGAACTCCTTCTCCTGCAGTTTGATGCGTTCCCACGGCGGGTTGCCCAGGACCACGTCGAAGCCGGCGAAGGCGAGTGGCGAGTGGTGAGTGGCGAGTGGTTGTTCCTGCTCTCCACTCGCTACTCGCCCCTCGCTACTCGCTACTCGCCCAAACACATCAGGAAACTCCAGCGGCCAGTGGAAGAAGCGGTGCCTGGTGGCCAGGGCTTCGGCCCAGGCCAGCATCTGGGGGTCCGCCACGGCCGGGTTCTCCAGGAAGCGACGCACGTCCGCGGTGGTGGGGACGCGGGCCGCGTGTTCCCGCGTGAAGGGCGTGAAGAAGGCCGCGGTCCACAGGTTGCAGGCCATCCACAGCGTCCACCAGCGACCTCCCCGGCGCCGGATGTCCTCATACAGTTCCGCCTTGGCCCGCACATCGCCCGCGTGCATCTCTTCCAGTGCAGCAAAGGTGGCGAAGGTCTCGGCCAGGTCCTCCAGGCTCAAGGCCCTCTCGCCGGTGAGGAAGGTGAGTTGTCCCGTTTTCTGCTCCTTGTTGCGCCTGGCCAGGCCGCGGGCAATGGCCTTGTCGTCGCCGCTCACCGGCTCGTAGGCGCCATCCGGGATGCCTTCCCGCAGCACGCTCAGGTCCAGGACGCCCACGAGGCTATCCCCGCAGCGGATGCGGTGGTCCAGGAAGGTAAGGGGTTTGCCGGGCACGTGCCCTTCAATCCAGAGGGCCACCTTGCACAGTTCCACGGCCATGGGGTTCCTGTCCACGCCGTAAATGCAGTGGGCGATCACATCGCGCACCGCCTCGCGCAGGGCCTCGGGCGCGGGTTCCTCTTCGCCCGTGCGCACGCGGGCCAGCTCCTTGCCCAGACGCCGGGCCGCGGCGAGGAGGAAGTGGCCGGAACCGGCCGCGGGATCCAGGATTTTGATGGAGAGCAGCAGGTGCTCGGCGAGTAGTGAGTGGCGAGTGGCGAGTGGTAGACGGTTCCAGAGGCGCGCTATTTCCGCCTCAGTTGACGTTGCAGCGCCAGGATTTGGCGGCTGATAACCTCCAGGAGTTCCAGCATGGGTTGGCCCTGTTTCGGGCTGGTGAGTCCCACGCGCTGGCTTAGCAGAAGGTACGTCTCCAGTTCCCGCAGGCTTCCCGCCGCGATGTTCAGAAAATGGAGAAATTCCCGCGTCCCGCGGCGAGCCCACCCCTCCGCGATGTTGGCCGGCACCGAACTGGCCGCCCGCCGCATCTGACTCGCCAGGCCGAAACGTTCCTCCGGCGGAAAACTGTCTGTCAGGCGGTAAATCATCTCCGCCAGGTCCATGCCTTTTTGCCAGATCTCCAAGTCTTGATAAGAGCGAATGCTCATAAACCCCTCCCAGATATTTGTGGAGTTCCTCTCGCACCACTCGCCACTCGCTACTCGCCACTCGCTTCGCCACTTGCAGGCGCTCCTCAATCACCGGCTCCAGCGCGCTGCGGATGAGCTCGTCCACCAGCTCGTGGGGCGTGTAGTAGGACCCGGTGGACTTGCGTTCGGTGCCCTCGTCGAAGGTAAAGGTGGGCAGGCCGTCCTGGCGAACAATCTGAGGCTGCAGGTCAAGAAGGCTCTCGTAGATAGAGCCCAGTTCCTCCACGTCCAGGGCCGCGTAGTTCACGCGGCGGGTGGTTTTGGCCTCCTCGTCATAGTAGTAGACCAGGTGGTAGATGGCGCGGAGCAGGTCCCGGTTGGGCACCGACCACGCATCCAGGGGCAAGGGTTCAAAGAGCTGGCCGTCCAGCACGGTGAGGTCCAGCACAGCCGCTTTCGGTCGTCCACCCAACTGGGGAACCGGCGTGTCATCGCGCGGCAGTTCCCAGAGGATGTTCAGGGAGAGCCAGAGATCCTCGTGGTCGGTGTAGGCGCGGCGGTTATCCACCAGGCGGCGCAGGCGGGAGATGCTGTAGTGGTCGCGGTAGAGGTCGTTCCCGCCCATGAGGCCCCGCTCCTCGGCCACCAACAGGAAGAGGAAGCGGTAGACCAGGCGCAGGAGGTCCTGGTGGAAGGCGCGGGGGTCGGGCAGGGGTTCGCCCTTGCGGGCCGCGTGCCGCAGGAGCGCGGTGCCCAGGATCTTCAGCGCCTCCTCCACGCCGTCCCGCAGGCGGTCGCGCACCCGGTTGCCCTGTTCCACGGCCAGGCGGTGATAGCGTTCCAGCCAGCAATCGGCTGCGCCCGCGATGCCCTGGGGCAGACGGGTGCGATGGAGGAGCCGGTAGAGGAGGACGAAGTCCTCCAGCCGGTTCTGACCGAAGATGGCTTCCAGGTCGAACTCCACGTAGGACTGGCGCCGCACGTCCGTGGATTTGCGCAGGAGGCGCAGCACGCGGCCGTTGGTAACAATGCCCCAGAGGTGTTCGCTGCGGTTGAGGAACTCCTGCACCAGTGCGTGGGGGGATATGCGCGGGCGGCCGGAAGCCGGCACGCGGCCCAGGTCATCCCGCGCGCCCACGATGTGCACGGGCGGCGCGTCCAGGTTCTCCCCGGCCCGGTGGGAGATGGGGTAGTTGCCCACCTCCTCGTAATATTCCCGCCGGTTGAAGTGCAACTCGTATCCCAGGAGGGTCAGGAAGGGGCGCATCCACGCCTCGCGCGTCAGCGTGGTGGCCGGGTCCTCGGGCGGGAGCCGGTCCAGCTTGTGCTGGAAAGCCAGCCATATGTTGCGCGCCTCCTCAAAGGTGGCGGCCATCTCCTCCAGCAGGGGGACGTGCGCGGGCAGTCCGAAGTCGGCCGGTTTCTGGCCCGGCAGGTCGCCGCTCTGCAGGGCCTCCAGGATATCCGGCCCCAGCAGGCTGCCTTCCAGCCGGATGGCGGGCCCGCGGCGCTCAGCCCCGGCGGGAGCCAACGTCAGCGTTGTGAAGACCGCACGCGCTTCCACGGCCATGCTCACCCTCCTCGCAACGGTTGCAGCACCAGGAGTCCCAGCGCGTCGGGCGGCCAGTGAGGATGCAGGCGCACATTTTCGGGCTGGCCCAGATGCTGGCGAATGCGGCGGTGGGCGGCTTCCAGGTCCCGGGCGCGGGCCGTAATGACCTGCCAGATGCCGTTGGCCTCATCGGGGGTTTCGGGCGTCACCAGGGGCTTCAGGTCATCCAGCACCAGGCGCACCAGTTCCCGCTTTTCGCCCTCGGGGATGTTGGCGTCCGGCTGCGCGGCGGTGAAAAGGCGCAGCGCGGCATCCGGGCTGAGCCAGTGGCCGTTGAAGCCCTCCCGCCCGGTGAGGAGCACCTCTTCGGCCAGGAGCTCTGGATACCCGGGGCGGGTCAGGCGGTAACGTACCCGCAGGAGCAGCAATGCCGTGAGCCGGGAAACGGCCCGCGTGCGGATGGCGCCGCAGCGCGCCACCACCGGGTTGACGTTAGTTTCTTCCAGTGCCTGCTCAAACAGATACTGGGCGAGAGTGGCCACAAAGGGGTGGTTACGGCCCAGGTACGTAACGCCTTCCGGCGTGGGGCTGGTGAAGGTCACGGCCCAGGTCCCTTTGCGGTCGGCCGGTAGCGCGTAGCGGACCACATCGGGAAGGTGGGCGGTTGCCTCCTTGTCGGTGAGGATGTGCCACACGTCCTTGCGACGGGTATCCTGCCGCACGGGGAGCTGCAACCGCTGGGCCGCGGCCAGCACGAACTCCCGCACCGCGTCCGGGTCGCCCAGGACCTGGTCGGCCGCTTCCAGTTCCCGGCGCACCGTGGTGGGGTCCAGCGCGCGCTGGGCAAAACGGGTGCGGGTTTCCTGTTCACGGCGGGCCGTCTCCTCCCAGCGCCGGTGCAGGTCCGCAATGAGGTCCAGCCCCAGGTCCAGGCTTAATTGCGCGCCGCGGGCATGGGGCCGCAGGAAAATCTCGTTCACGAGGGCCTCAATGACCTTCTCGTCGTTTTCGGGCACGGGCACGTAAACGCCCAGGGTGCGGCGGATCTCCCGTGCCTTGCGCAGGAGCACCCGGATGACCGCGCCGTCCACCGGGTTGTCTTCGCCGTAAAGGAGCACCACGCGCACGCGCGGCGCGGCCTGGCCGTAGCGATCCACGCGGCCCTCCCGCTGTTCCAACCGATTGGGGTTCCAGGGCAGGTCGTAGTGGAGGACGGCCGTAAATCCTTCTTGTAAGTTGATGCCCTCAGACAAGCAGTCGGTGGCCACCAGCACGCGGCGGGGTTCGGCCATGAGCTCGGCCACCCGCAGGCGACGCTCCTCCTCCCCCATGCGGCCGGTGATGGCCATCACCCGCACGTCGGGGAACTCCGGCCGCAGGGCGTCCTGTAACTTTTCGGCCACGTACTCCGCGGTCGCCACGTACTGACACCAGACAATGGGGTGGAATCCGCCCCGCAGCAGGTCTCGAACGATCTGGATGGCTTTTTGCAACTTGGTGTCCTCGGCCTCACGGATGGCGCGTGCCATCCGTTCCAGGGCCTGGAGTTGTCGGGTGCCGCTTTCCGGTTCCTCTTCAGTGGCTTCTAAGAGCGCGGTGGGAACTTCATCCGGGGCCAGCTCGTCCGAGGGTTCATAAACGTAGGGCCAGTAATCGGCCTCCTCCTCCAGCTCCAGGTCCACCGGCACCTCACCCCGACGGCGGCGTTCCAGGGCCACCTCGGCCGCCCGCGGGCTGGACATGACACAGCGCAGGAGGACAAGCGCGCCCCAGTAGCGCATGCGGCGTCGATGGGCGGCCAAGCGCTCGCCGCTGGCCACGATCCCGGTACAAAAGGCGTAGGTGCGCTCGAACAGGTCGCGATACGCCGGCGAAAGGCGGTAGGTCTCCTCCAGGGTTTCGCGCACGGGGAAGGTGTGCGTCTCTTCCCATTGACTCTCAATATCCCTGCGCGTGCGCTGGACAAAGTGCCGGGCCAGGGTGTGATATTGCCGGTCGTCCAGGTGTTCTGTGGACCAGGACTCAAAGCGCCTGTCCAGCAGGCCCAACAGTTTCTGGAAGGACTCGGCCACGCCGCTGTGGGGGGTGGCTGTGAGGAGAACGAGGTGGCGCATCGGGTTGTCAGCCAGGGCCCGCACCAGTTCGTAGCGCAGGTGACGGCTCTGGGAGGCGCTGGGCACTGCGCCGTGGGCCTCATCCACGATGATGAACTCCGGCGCTTTCTGCAGGAAAAGGGCCCGGTATCGCTCCTGTTTGATGAAATCCATGCTGATGACCTGCACCGGGTAATACTCGTAGAGGGTGACGTGAGAGGGCTTGCGCCGTTCTAACTGCCCTACCGTACCCGATCCGATGATCACGGGGTCAAAGTTGAACTTCTCGCCCAGCTCCTTTTGCCACTGGTCGGTCAGGTAGGGCGGGCAGAGCACGGCCAGCCGTTGGATCTCCCCCCGGTCCCACAGCTCACGAGCAATAAGGCCGGCCTCAATGGTCTTGCCCACGCCCACGTCATCGGCAATGAGCAGACGCACGGGGTTGAGGCGCAGAGCCAACATAAGGGGCACCAGCTGGTATGTGCGCGGCCGGACCGAGATACGGCCCAGGGAGCGCAACGGGGTGGCCCCTTCCCGCAGGAGCAGGCGCGCCGCCTGCCAGAAAAGGCGCAAGGCCGTGGCATCCGCCACCCGGTCCGGCGACGGCAGGGGGAACGCGGAAGGGACAATCCGTTCCGTTGGGTAGGAATACCCGAGCAGTTCGGACAGCTGCCGGTAGACGGCCACCACGTCGTCGGTGGTGCCCGTCAGCGGCCGCAGCAGCAGGCGATCGGAGTCTGAGGAGGGGAGCAGGATCCAATCCCGATTGCGGAAGCGGACGATGCTGCCGACCTGCATGATGGTCCCTCGATCCCGGATCAGTACTCCACGCTTTTTCTCGTTTTGGACGCCAAGGTATTCCTGCGCCCCCGGTCGGCCAGAAGCAGGATGCGGCCGCGGGTCACTTCACGGGGGCAGGCCGTCCCTTTGCGCACCAGATTCTGCAGGTGGTGGCGCTCTTCTTCTGTTAACTCTACCATATATGTTCGCGATCGGGCCATGATGGTCAAGTACTACTTAGTGATTTCATAGCGTATTCTTCTCTCCGCAGAGTTCAGGGTGGAGGGAAGAGACATGCCCAGGCCCAAGAAGTATGTGGTAGAGTTAACGGGGGAGCAACGGGCGTATCTGCTCGACCTGATCGGGAATGAGGAGGCGAAAGCCCATATGCTCACTCGAGCGCGCATCCTGTTGCTTTCGGCAGAGGGCAAGACCGACCCATGGATAGCCGATGGGCTCAAGGTAAATCCCCAGACGGTGCGGAATATTCGGAAGTGGTTCGCCCGTCGAGAGATGGGAGCGTGGGAAGAGGACCACAACGCGGCTCGGGCCACCGTAGCGTGGCGCTTCACCATGGCAGGTGCTCGGCTCAAACTTCATCGCCTGTATCCTCAGTAATCACTGTGGTCAAGCCCTATCGCCCGGGCGCTCTGCGCCTTCTGCGCTGGATCCTGAAGGCCATTCCCTCCGGCAACCGCGCGGGAGGTTGATCCCGGCCGGGCAGGCCAGACCAGCCATTCTGTCAGAGCTTCCACGGAAAATCGGATCCCCGGAGGGTATCCCCTCCAGCGGATTTGCCTGCCCTCCGTGTTTCTTCATAAAATCCCCTCGGAGGCTTCTATGGCGTTCACCATTGAGGACCTGCGAGATCTTCTCGAATTGCTGCGGGCGCACCCTGAGTGGCGGGAGCCGTTGTGGGCGTTGCTCGCCTCGGAGGAGGTGCGCCGGATGCCGGCGGAGCTCGCGGCCCTGCGGGAGGCCACCGAGCGGGGCTTCCGGCGCGCCGCCCGGCTGATCCTGGCCCTCCACCGCGCCCAGCAGCGGCAGGCCCGGGAGACCGATCGCCGCTTCGCCGAGCTGGCCGAGGCGATCCGCCGCCTGAGTGAGGAATTCGCCGCCCACCGCCAGGAGTTCCTGGAACATCGCCGGGAGTTTCAGGAGCATCGCCAGGAGTTTCTGGAATACCGGGCGGAGACCGAGCGTCGCTTCGCGGAGCTGGCCGAGGCGCAGCGGCGCACGGAGGAGAATCTTAACCGATTGAGCGAGGCCTTCGCCGCCCATCGTCAGGAGTTTCTGGAATACCGGGCGGAGACCGAGCGTCGCTTCGCGGAGCTGGCCGAGGCGCAGCGGCGGCACTATGAGGAATTCGCCGCCCATCGCCAGGAGTTCCTGGAGCACCGTCAGGAGTTTCTGGACCTCCGTCGGGAATTCCAGGAGCACCGCCAGGAGTTTCTGGAATACCGGGCGGAGACGGATCGGCGCTTCGCCGAGCTGGCGGAGACCGTCCGGATCCTCACCCGGCGGGTGGGGGATCTGGATGGCCTGGTCCGTGGCTGGATCCACGAAGATCGCTATCGCACCCGTTCTCGCCGCTACCGCCGCCTGGTGCTGGATCCCCATATTCTTTCTCCTGAGGAGCGGGAGGCGTTCCTCCGCCAGATGGAGATGGCCGGCCGGCTCACTTCCGAGGAGGCGGCCGAGCTGGAGGAGGCCGATGTGCTGGTGCGGGGTCGGTCCCGGGCGACGGGGGGCGAGGTCTTTCTGGTGGTGGAGGTTTCGGCGACGGTGGATACGGACGATGTGGAGCGGGCGGTGGAGCGGGCGGAGATGCTGCGGCGGGCGGAGCCGGGGGCGGAGGTGATTCCGGTGGTGGCGGGTCCGGCGATCCATCCTCGGGCAGCCCAGGCGGCCCGGGCTCAGGGGGTCTGGTGGCTCACCGACAGCCGCCCCTACGCCCCTGAGGAGATCCCCGCGGGAGAAGGCCGGGCCGGGCCGGGGGCTTCCTGAGGGATGGCGATTCGAAGCCATCCGGGGAAGATGAAGCCCATCTGCTGGATATGCTGATCGCTGCCCGTGAAGCCCAGGATTTCAGCGAGGGGCTCACCTGGGAGGAATTCCAACGGATACATCAATTTCGGGAATGCCTGGAGCGCGAAGGTGTGGAGACCGAGCCGGTCATCGAGTTGCCGCTGTTTACCTGGATCAATGAGCCAGCCCTGAAAAAGAATATACATCCTATCATCGGTTGCGATGGCCGCTGGCGCGGTTTCACGGTGCAGGCTGGACCCGAGGCAGGGTGAGGAGGACCTCGGTTCCCTGAGGGGAGCGCGGGCGGATGTGGAGTTTTCCGCCATGGGCTTCGATCACGGCGCGGGCAACCGCCAGGCCGATCCCCATCCCCCTAAACCGCCGCGTGGTGCCTCCCTCCACCTGATAAAAAGGCTGATAAAAAGGCTGCCCGATTCGCTCCATCTGTTCCATCGGGATCCCGATCCCTTCATCCCGGACCCGCAGGTGCACCTGGCTTCCTTCCACCTCCAGGGCGATCTCAATGGTCCCTCCCCGGGGCGAGAATTTCGCCGCGTTGTCCAGCACCTCTCCGATCGCCCGGATCAGCCCCTCCGGGTCCCCGATCAGCCACACCTCTTCGACAGGCAGCCGGGCCACCACCCGATAGCGCCCGGGATCCAGCCGGGTTTTCCAGCGATGGAGGATCTCCTGCACCAGTTGTTTCAGATCCAGCGGGATGCGGGCCAGCTCTCCCGCGCGGGTGGCCTGCAGGGTGAGCAGCAGCTCCACATACCGGTGCAGCTCCCCCAGGCGCTCCCGGCTGACGGTGATCGCTTCCCACTGTTCCGGGTTCAGGGGGCCCAGCGCGCCCTCGGCCAGCAGCTCCAGATAGCCCATCGCCACCGCGAGAGGGGTGCGCAGCTCGTGGGAGACGTTCTGGATCATCTCCTCCCGAAGGCGGAGCGCCTCATGAAGCGCCCGGTTGAGGGCGGCCAGCTCCTGGGCCTGACGCTGGGTCCGTTGCAGCAGCCGGGCGCTCTGGATGCCGGTCGCCAGCAGGTCCGCAAGGCTCTGGAGGAGCTCCCGGGTCTCCGCATCGAACGTCCGGGGCGTCCGCCAGATCACATGCAGCACCCCCACCCGCTCCGGGCCTCGCCACAGGGGAAGCGCGGCGTGGCTTCGGATCCCCTCTCGTTCGATGATTTCCTGGCTGGCTGGAGGATACGGATAGCGTGCGCAATCCTCCACCCATAAGGGCTCGCCGCGCATGGCCACCCAGCCGGTGATGGTCTCCTCCGCTCCCTTTGCGGAAATTCGGATAACCGGAATGGCGGTGAAACCCCGTTCCACCACGACGCGGAGCTGTTGGGGATCCTCTTCGTCCGTGGCATAGATATTGAGGCCATCAGCCGGGAGATGGGTGAGGATCTCCTCCGCGGCCCGGCCCAGAAGAGTGGGGAGATCCTGGAGTTCGGCCAGCGCCCGCGCCGTCTGGTAAAGCACATGGAGACGGGTGGCCTGGGCCTGAAAGGACTGGAGCAGCTGCAGGCGCTCGGCGACGGCCCCCAGCTCTCGCCCCACGGCCTCCAGCAGGGCGATCTCCTCCGGTTGCCAGATCCGCGGCTCCCGAGCCGCCAGGCTGAGCCCGCCTATCCGTTGCGCTCGGTGGAGAAGCGGCACGGTGAGGGAGGCCTGGATCCCGAAGCGGGCCATGGCCTCCCGCATGGCCTGCAGAGGGTGATCCGGGGGCAGGGTGGCCCAATCTGAGACGGCCAGGGGTTCCCGGGGCTCCAGCCCCGCCTGGCGAGCGATCGCCGCGCTCTGGGGACCGAAGTCCTCCGGCAGGCCATGGAGGATGGCTTGCCCTTCCAGCCAGATGGCGCCGATGGGAACGTTCAGGAGGGCGCGCAGGTGGGTCAGGGCGCGATCCATAAGGGCCCGGAGATCCCGCGCTTCCGTGGCTTCTCGAAGGATCGTATGGAGGGTCTCCAGGTGGGCGGCCCGCTGCTGGGCCGCCTCCAGCAGGCGAGCCCGTTCGACGGCCCCGGCCACCTGGGCGGCCACGGTCTCGGCCAGCCGGATCTCCTCCAGGGTAAAGCTCCGGGGCTGTCGCACGCTGTCGATCCCCAGGGTGCCGATGACCCGATCTTCGACCACGAGGGGGACGATCAGCAAGGAACGAATGCCCATAGCCTGCAGGACAGGTTGCACCGGACCCAGGAGGGGATCGGTGTCCACGTCGGCGATGGGCAGGGGCTGGCGGTTCTCCAGGATCCAGGCCATGGAGGGATTGCCGGGGATGGGGATGGTCACCCCCAGGCCGGAGGGCGTGCCGATCGGGTTGTATTCCGCCACCACCTGGAGGCGATCGCCCGATTCCGCCATCAGGGCAATGGCCCCCCGATCCCCCTCCAGCAGGGTAACCATCTCCGCGGTGATGCGGCTTAAAAGCTCTCTCAAGGGAAGGGTCTGGTTGGCCAGCTGGGCGATGCGGCTCAGGTTCTGGAGGCGGCCATATTGCCGCTGGATCCGATCCATGGTGCGAAGATGTCCCAGGATCGCGCCGCAAAGCCTGCTCGCCAGGGTCAGCGATTGCCGGGCGTCTTCCTCCAGCCGGAAATCCGGGGGGATCAGGAAGTTCATCACGCCATACGTATGGCCCCGAAAGCGAAGGGGGATCGTCAGGTGCGTCGCCTGCAAGCCCAGCGATTCCAGGCGCTCGCAGCCGATCCAGAGCGCTGCTTCCGATCCCTCTCCGCGCAGCGCCATGCGCTGGCAACGGCATGGCGACCATCGAAGAGGCGCCTGGCCTCCGGCCTCCAGCTCCGGCGGTAACCCGACAGCGGCGATCAGAGAAAACGTTTCTCTCTGATCGTTCTCGATCCAGGCCATCCAGGCGCTGGATAGCCCCAGCTCATCCAGGAAGGTGCGCAGGATGGCTTCGGGGATCGCTGGGGGATCCAGCGTATCCAGGAGCTCCATGAGACGAGGGAGCAACGCCATTTCTATCCCTCCGTGAACCCATGCAGGGGGGAGTGTGGCGATGGAGGACTGAAGGGGAGGCCCATGGTCGTGGCACTCCTATGGGGAAGGCCTGGACGAGGGGCCAGGCTTCATCCGGATGGGGCTCAATCCGGGAGATCCGGTGAGCCCTGTGACCGATAGAAACCCGAAGGGCAAGGTCAATCCCCGCCGGAGGGGGACGATGGCAATCCCCCCCGGGGGGATATAAGGAATGAGGGATTAGGATTCGGGTCCCGTAGCGCAGGCTCCGCCCGGGTTTTTGAACAGGGATCGAGCCGCCGTGCATCTTCACTGCCTCCAGCGGAACATTGGCTCCCCGTAGGGCAACTGCAAAGCAGTTGCCCTACGTTTACGTCGAGCGCCAGATCCATGGGGTGCCCCGGGAGCTCGATCAGGCGGTGGCCCGGCTGAAGCTGAAGACCATAGGGATTCGGATCGACCAGCTCACCCCGGGGCAGGAGCGCTACCTGGCCTCGTGGAAGGAGTAACGTTTAACCATAACAGCGTTATGGTTAATTATATTCTAACCTGCGGGCCCGTCAAAGGGGCATGCTCGTTTCGGGGGAGGTGGGCGGGCCTCTGGCATGCCCATCCACCGTTCGGATCTGGAGAGATCAGCTCCCTTCCCGGGATGGCGAGCGCGGCCGCCAAAGCCCGGGCGAAGGCCCTTCTCACTCTTTCCGTTCCTCCGCTTCGGCCTCGGATTCCGGCTCAGGCCGGAGCTCCCCCGCCTCTCGCAGCACGCTCTCGTGGAGGTCCGGGGCGAGCCGGAATCCTCCTGCTATCAGCTCGTCGAGCATGGGCTTCACCTCAGGGATCACGCCGCGGCCTTTCGCTATAAGCAACACCCCGAGGAGGCCTGTCACCTTTACCCCTTGCCTTTGTGCTTCCCGTCGGGCCGCCCGGTCGTCGCTCAGCAGCACCGCCCCGCGCTCCACAGCCAGGGCGATCGCCTCCCGCTCCCCCCGTCCCAGCCGCTTCGGCAACCCCTCCACCCGCTTTCGATCCTGGACCCGGACGACGCGGATCCAGTCGTTCAGAGCCTTCTCCAGTGCCTCGGCCCCTGGCTTTCCCGGCACCTGCAGCTCCCAGGCCACTGCCTCCGGGATCCAAACCTCCCTCTCGCCCACGGCCTCGCGCAGTAGCTCCAGGTGCCCGATCCGGGCGAGCAGGATCAGGGTGGATGCATCCGCGACGATCATCCCTGAAGGGCCTCCCGAAGGATCTCCACGTCCTGCTGCAGCTCCTCCGGGGTCTGGCCGAGTGCGGAGAGGCCATGCTTGGCCAGGAGATCGAGCAGCTCCCAGCGATCCACCCCCAGGAGTTCGGCGGCCTTCCCTTGCGAGATCTCCCCCCGATGGAGGAGATCGAGCACCAGCGCCTCCCGGGCGGCGTGGGCAGCGGCCTCCTCCGACACAAACAGCTCTCGTAGTTCCTCTGGCAACTCCAGCTCAAAACGAACTTTCATTCCCATCGTTTTCTCCTCGCTTGATTTCCGGAGCTCAACTTCCGCTGGGCCCTGCGCTCCATGTCGTCCACCCCCCTTCGGGATCCAGGACTCGCATCCGGCGCTGCGGGCACCCACGGATCAGAAGCTCCTCCTCGGGAGGTTGAAAACGAACCGCCGCTGTCTTTCCCGTGATCGTCCCACTTCACTTGCGTGTCATGCGGCGGCCGGCAGTCGTATCCCCTCGTCCAGCCGCCGCATGGCCCGCTCGATCGCCCCCACGCTCCGTTCCTGTTCAGGGTATCCCGTTTCTATGTTTCAGGCAAACCCTTTGCCCTTACGGAGGGGAAGGGATGGGCGCATCTCATGGTCAAGAAAGGGAGAGGTGGGCGGGCCTCTGGCATGCCCATCCACCGTTCGGATCTGGAGAGATCAGCCCTCTGGCGGTGCGGCCCGGCGAAAAGAAGGGAGCTTATTCGCGGGGGCGCCCGACCTCGTAATTCACGTTGCGGGCTTCGAAGAAGTTCACCTGTTCTGGGAGATCGATCTCGGCGGCCAGCCAGCGGAAGGGGTTCGGCGTGTGGAAGTGGGCGCCCAGCCCCAGCTCCTCCAGTCGCCGGTCAGCCACATAGCGCACATAGGCGTTGAGGGATCCCGCATGGAGGCCCAGGATCGGCCGGGGAAGCAATGCCTGGTTGTAGGCCTCCTCCAGCGCCACGGCCTTCAGGATCATCCGGCGCAGTTCCTCCCCCAGGGCCGGCGTTCGCACCTCGGGATGCTCCTGGAGGAAGGCCCGGATCAGGTGCACGCCGAACGAAAGGTGAAGGCTCTCATCCTTGAGCACCCAGTCGATGATCGTGCCCAGGCCCCGCAGCAGGTTCCGGCGCCGGAAAGAGAGGGCGAAGGCGAAGCCGGAATAGAAGAAGATCCCTTCCAGAACCACGAAGAAGCCTGTCAGGTTCCGCAGGAAGCGCTGGCGTCCCTCCACCGTGCCCAGGTCCAGGCCTGGCTGTATGATCTCGAGCGTGAGCTGACGCTGGAAATCCGCTTTCGCCGCCACGGCCGGATGATCCTCCAGCATAGCGAACACCCGCTCCCGATCCAGGGGCAACGTCTTGATCACGTATTCGAAAGCCATGGTGTGGTTGGCTTCCTCCCAGGCCTGACGGGCGAGATAGAGGCGGATCTCGGGGGCGGTGAGATAAGGATAAAGGGCCAGCACCAGGTTGCTGGTGACCATGGATTCCATGGGGTTGAAGAAGCCCAGCAGAATTTCCACCGCCTGGCGCTCCTCCTCGGTGAGGCGCTCATGCCAGTCCTGAACGTCATCGTGAAGGGGTGCCTCTTCAGGAAACCAGGTGTTGCGCTTGGCCTGCTGCACATGGGCATACGCCCACGGATACCGCAGGGGAAAAAGACGCAGCGGCTCCACCGGATCGCCACCGATCAACCCGTGCGCGGATCGCATGGACTGGCCTCCTGGGAAGAGAGATCAGGAAGGGAAATGGCGAGGCCATCGCCCCTACTGGCAGGCCTCGCAGGAGCCATCCAGGGCGCAGGCAGCGTCGGCCTGCAGCTCCGCCTCCACTGCCTCCACCCAGCGGGGCCGTTGCACGGCCTTGTTCACCCGCACCGTCGCCGGCTCCGCCCGCATGCGGGGCATCACATAACAGTAATAGGTGGCCTTCAGGCCCTTCCGCCAGGCCTCCAGATAAACCTCCGCGATATCGGCCGGCGTTTCGGACGTGAAGTAGAGGCTGCGGCTGATGCCCATATCCACCCACTTCTGGGCCCGCGCCGTGATCTCCAGCAGGGCCTCCGGCCGGATCTGAAAGGCGGTAGGGAAGCGCCGTCGCACCGACTCGGGGATCTCCGGGATGGCCCATACATCGCCCTGAGTCTCCACCAGCTGCTCCCGAACCCGTTCCCACAACCCCAGAGCTTTCAGCGTCTGGACCAGCGACGGATTGAACTCCACGAAGCGGCCGGAGAGGGTGGTTCGGACGAAGAGGTTGCTGAAATAGGGATCCATGCTGGGGCTGGTGCCGGCGATCAGGGCGATGGTCGCGGTGGGAGCGATGGCCATCACCGCGCCGTTGCGGATCCCCTGACGCACTGCCTCCCGGAGGACCGTCCAGCCCAGCCGGCCCCGGCGGTCCACCCGGATCGTCCGCCCGCGCTCCCGCTCGAGGTCCGCCAGGGTATCGAAGGGCAGACGGCCTTTGGACCACTCGCTGCCGGCGAATCGCGGGAAGGGCCCGCGTTCCCGGGCCAGGGCGCAGCTGGCCCGGATGGCGTGAAAGGAGAGAAGCTCGACGATGCGGTCGGCCCACTCCGCAGCCTCCGGGTCATTGAAGGAGAGACCCTGACGGCTCAGGAGCTCTGCGAACCCCATGCAACCCAGGCCCACCGGACGGTTCATGAGGTTGCTGCGGCGGGCGCGCTCCGAGGGGTACAGGTTCAGATCGATCACGTTGTCCAGGGCGCGCATGGCGATCTCAACGGTGCGGGCCAGCTCCGCCTCATCCAGGCTTCCGTCGTCTTTCAGATGACGGGCGAGGTTCACGCTGCCCAGGTTGCACACCGCGATCTCCTCCGGGCTGGTGGGCAGCGCCACCTCCGTGCACAGGTTCAGGGAATGGATGACCCCCGCGTGGCGCAGCATGCTGCGCAGGTTGCTGCTATCTTTGAAGGTGATCCACGGATGTCCGGTTTCCAGAAGGGCGGCGAGGATCCGCAGATACAGTTCGCGGGCGCGCACTTTCCGCCATGCGCGGCGGGGGATCTCCCCTCGCTCCGCCCGGGCGATGTGCTCCTCATAGCGCCTCCGGAAGGCCTCTCCGTAGAGATCGACCAGATCCCCCGTATACAGCGGGTCGAACAGATACCAGTCCGCATCGGCCTCCACACGCTCCATGAAGACGTCGGGGATCCAGAGGGCGGTGTCCAGGGAAGGGGTGCGCCGGTAGGGATCCCCGGCGTTCCGTCGCAGATCCAGGAAGGACTCGATCTCCAGATGCCATGGCTCCAGATACGCCGCCATCGTTCCTCGCCGCCGTCCTCCCTGGTTGATCGCGTGGATCAGGGCGTCATAGAGGTGCAGGAAAGGGATGAGGCCGCCGCTGCGGCCGTTGATCCCCCGCACTGGCGCGCCGACAGCCCGGATGCGGGTCACGGAGGCCCCGATGCCCCCCGCATATTTGGCCAGCATCCCGAAGGTCGCCGCGGCGTCCAGGATGTGATCGAGGCTGTCCAGCACCTCGTAGAGATAGCAGGAGGCCAGCTGGTGGTGAGGGGTGCCGCTGTTGAACAGGGTGGGAGTGCTGGGGAGGAAGCGCAGGGTGCTCATCTGTTCATAAAAGCGCACCGCCCATCCCTCGCGGTCCGACTCCCGCAAGGCCAGCCCCATGGCCACCCGCATCCACATGAACTGGGGCGGCTCCAGGACCTGACGGGTCTCCGGATCCCGGATCAGGTAGCGATCGAAGAGGGTGGCGAGCCCGATATACGCCAGCAGGGTATCCCGCTCGGGGACCAGGGCCTGGGCCAGCCGATCGAGGTCGTAGACGAGAAGATCCGGGTGCAGGGCCCCGCGCCGCACCCCCTCCCGGATATAGGCGGGGAAGGAGGATGCATAGTCCGGGCGGTCGGAGCCCAGCGCCTCCAGAAGGATACGCCGGCGCATCAGCGCCGCGGCCGCCCGCTCGTAGAGCGGGTCCTCCCAGATCCGCGCCGTGACCAGCAGGAGCAGCGCTTCCAGGGCCTGGGACGGATCCAGCTGGTCCACCGCGCTTTCCTGAGCTTCCTTCAGGATCGGATCGCGGAGCGCTTCCGGCAGGCCGGTCTCCTGCAGGTAACGATGAAGCGCCGTCCGCTCCCATGAGGCGGTCGACATGATCATCGCGCCCTCCGTCGAGGAAAGGATGGCGCGGGAGAACCGCCGGCGTAGGGGTAAAGCCTCCCGAAATCCGGAGGCTGCGCCCATCGCCCTCCCGCGAGGCGATGGCGGTTGCAGGGGAGGATGGGCCGGTCTTCGTGCTCCCGGATCGTCCTACTCGCCGCGCCTTCCCGGAGAGGAACCTCCAGTGGCGTGTCGTGCGGCCGTCAGGAGGAGGCCACACCGAAGCGGCTTTCGTCCCCGGTTACCGCTGCGGGGCAGCGCCGGTCTCTCACCGGACTTCCCGCCGCCCATCCTGTGGTGAGCCGGCTTCAGCGCCCATTATATTCGGAGGCCTCTGGATGTCAAATCAGTGCGGGGTCTTTGTCCTTCGAGGGCGCGGGCGGGCGGCCTGACGCTCCCGACGAATCTCCTGAATCGCCTTCAGGAGATCCTCACGGCGGATGCGCAGGTTCTGATACACTTCCGGCCTCAGCTCGGAGATGGGGATCCCCTGGGAGGCGGCGAAGGCCTCCAGCGCGCGGTAGGCGGCGCGGGCGCAGACGGCAGCGATCTCCGCCCCGCTGAACCCGCGGGTCTTCGCCGCCAGCTCCTCCAGGGAGACGGCCGGATCCAGCGGCCGGCGGCGCAGATGAACCCGGAAGATCTCCACGCGGGCCTTCCGATCCGGGAGGGGGATCACGATCTTGCGGTCGAAGCGACCGGGCCGCAGCAGGGCGGGATCGAGATCCTGGGGCCGATTCGTGGCGCCCAGCACGATCACCCCGGAGAGCGGGGCCAGGCCGTCCATCTCCGTGCAGAGCTGGGCGAAAGCCCGACGGGTCTCCTCATGCGCCCCTTCCCGGCGAGGGCAAAAGCCGTCGATCTCATCGATGAACAGCAATACCGGCCGGCCCCGTGCGGCTTCTGTTCGGGCCTCCGCGAACACCTCGGCGATGCGGCGGGCGCTTTCCCCATACCACATGGAGAAGACATCCGGGGGAGCGAGCACCAGGAAGACGGCCTCGCTCTGCCGGGCGAGGATGCGAGCCAGGGTGGTTTTGCCCGTCCCCGGGGGGCCGATCAGCAATACCCCCTTCGGGGGCTGCAGGCGGAGGTGCTGGAAGACCCCCGGGTTGCGCAGGGGCTCAACGATCCAGTTCTGCAGCTCCGCCCGCACCGCCTCCAGTCCCCCCAGATCCTCCCAGTCCACTTCTCCTACGTCCACGGCGGCGGAGGAGGTGGAAGCACGCACCCGGGGGCGTCGCCCCACGGTGCGCGCCAGGAGGGCCCGGATCTCCTCGGCCAGAGCCGCTGGCGTCTCGACGGTCAATTTCCCGCCCCACTCGTTCTCCCAATCCAGGCTGATCCAGGCCTCATCGATGTAAGCCTCAATGCGGGCCTTCAGCGGGATCAGATGCCCGGAAGGATGCAGGGCGAAGATCGGGGCGGAGCCCTCCGGCCCCTGAATGCGGGTCATGGTGGCCCGGCGGCGGAGCTCATCGAGCAGCTGGATCAGGCCGCGGATCGAAGGCTGGGGGACCTTGATGATCACCGGCTCCTGCAGGTGTGCCTGCAGGAACGCTTCCACCCGCGCCAGGTCGGCGGGGGCGCAACGGATCTGGATGTTCAGGGCCTCGCCGAATCCCGGCTCCAGCTGGATCTGACAGGCGGCCCCGTCGATCTCCGCCTCCAGCACAGCCCGGATCGGATAGACAAATCCATCTGGATCCTGACAGAGCTGAGGAGCATCCTCCGGCGCACCCCGGTAATTCCAGCGCCCCCCCACCAGGGTCACCGTTCCATACCGGAGAAGGTTCTCGTAGAAGGCGCGGGCCGCTCGATGGAGCCCCTTCACCTGACGAACCAGGGCGACCTCCCGAACGGCGATGGACCCCGATGTAGCGCCCGGAGAGGGCCCGGGTGCGGAGGAGAAGGCGGGAAGAAGGGGAACCCGATCGGTCTCGCTCATCACCGCGCTCCTTGCTCCGCTGACCTCGGTCCGAAGTGGAAAGGCCTCTCTTCCAGCATGCCACAGATGGGATATCCGTCAAGAGCCCGGGCGGATGGGGAGTGCGTCTGATTACGGATAGGCAGGTAGCTTTATCCAGGTGGTGCTAAACTTGAGACGGGTGTGCCGATCTCCTTTACAGGGCACTCGCTCCATGTCCGCCGTCAAGCGTATGGGCCCACATCGGTTTCTCTTCTACTTCTGCAGGCGACCATCCCGATGTTTCAGCGAACACGCTTCGTTGCCGCTTCGCCGCCCATTTCGCATGCAGTCGAGCGGCACGCTGTTAGGCGGTCCATACTTAATGTAGGAGGCTACAAATGAAAGACGAACAATTGCTGGAGCGGATCACGGTTGACCCCAGGGTTATGGCTGGAAAGCCTGTCATTCGTGGGACACGGTTGACGGTTGAATACATCCTGAACCTATTGGCGCATGGTGCGTCGATAGAGGAGATCCTTCAGGAGTATAAGGGGCTCACCCGCGAAGACATTCAAGCCTGTATTCTGTTTGCCGCGAAGATGCTGGAAAGCACAGAGTTTATGCCTCTGATTGTGGAGAAGGCGTAAATGCGTTTTCTTGTGGACGAGTGCACCGGTCCTGCTGTTGCGGAATGGTTGCGGGGGCAGGGATATGAGGTCTTTTCCGTATACGATGAGGCACGGGGTCTGGACGATGAAGCCATTATTCAGAAAGCCTTAGCAGAGAATTGGATTCTGATAACAAACGACAAGGACTTTGGGGAAAAGATTTACCGAGAAGGGTGCCCTCATCGGGGTGTCATTCTCCTGCGGCTTGAAGATCAGCGATCTGCTGTGAAGATAAAGGTGCTTCAGAGATTGCTCCAGGACTATGCAGACCGATTGTCTGACCAGTTTATAGTAGTGACCGAAACGAAAGTCCGATTCGCCCGCAAATAAGGCCTCTCTTCCAGCATGCCACAGATGGGATATCCGTCAAGAGCCCGGGCGGATGGGGAGGCATCTCGTCCCTCTTTCCCCCTGGTGGGAGGGTAGGGGATGGAGGGGTGATGCGCCCAAAGGCGGCGCGCATGAAACCAGGGCCTGGGGATCCCGGGGGAAGCAAAGGGAGCGAGAAAGGTAAGGGGAATGTGACCTTCCGCGAGAGCTGAGCCTTCATGCGGGTGCTCCTGGACGCCAATCTCTTCGTCCGTTACCTCCTGGATCCTGAACGGGAGAGCCCCAGCGCACAGATTATACACGCGGCCGTTCATGGTGAGTTCACATGGCTGCTCCCCGAGGCCCTGCTCGATGAACTCGTCCGCGCGGTGGCGAGAAAGCCCTACCTGCGTGAGCGCATTCGCCCGGAAGAGATGGCTCAGCTGGCCGGGATCCTCGAAAGCGTTGCAGATATGATCCCTCGCATCACCGAGCCCATCCCCGCCGTCACGCGGGATCCCAAGGACGACGATCTCCTCGCCTATGCTCTGGTAGGGGAAGCCGACTACCTGGTGACAGGAGACAGGGATTTGCTGGTGTTAGAGCAGATAGGAACCTTGCGCATTCTGACCCCGCGGGCATTCCTGGAGGTGCTGAGGCAACATAAAACGCTTTGATCTCCCAAAGCACCCCTTTGTACAGGGGGAAGATCTCGTCTCATTGCATCTGTGTCTGGGTTTCCGGGAAGAAGCAGGCTGCCTCCCAGCCTGGCCCGACGGGGAGGAGGGGCGGGCGTTCCACCCCGCATCGGGGCTGGGCTTTCCAGCAACGGGGGGCGAAGGGGCAGCCTGCGACGGGTACCGGCCCGGCCTCCCCTCCCACCCGGGGGTTCGGCCGCTTTCCTTCTGGCCCCGCGCCCAGCAGGGCGATGGTATAGGGATGGGTGGGGCGCGAGGCGACGGCCTCGGCCGGGCCGCGCTCCATCACCCGCCCCGCGTAAAGGACCACCAGGTCATCCGCGATGCGCCGGATCAGCGGGAGGTCGTGGGTGACGAAGACCATGGCCAGCCCGCGCTCCCGCTGCAGCTCCAGGAGCAGGTTGATGATCTGCGCCTGGACGGATACATCGAGGTTCGAGGTGGGCTCGTCGCACAGCAGCAGCTCCGGATCCAGGACCAGGGCGCGCGCGATGGCGATCCGCTGGAGCCCGCCCCCGGAGTAATGCGCAGGATAGCTCTTCAGCGAGGCGTCCGGGAGCCCCACGCGATCCAGCAGCTGTCGGATGCGTTCCCGCGCGCGGGCGTCCCAGCACCCGTGGGCGCGCAGGGGCTCGCCGACGATCTCTTCCAGAGTCATCTGGGGATCCAGGGCATCGTAGGGATCCTGAAAGACGAAGCCGATGCGGCGCCGGATGGCCTTCAGCTCCTGGGGCCGGTAGCGATAGGGCTCCCCCCGAAACCATAGCCGGCCCGCCGAGGGGCGCTCCAGTCCCAGGGCCAGGCGGATGCAGGTAGTCTTCCCGGAGCCGGACTCCCCCACCAGCCCCAGGATCCGCCCTTTCCAGACGGCGAACTCCACCTCCTCCAGGGCGGCAAAGCGGCCGTAGCGTCGACTCACCCGCTCAAAACGGAGGATAGGCGGCTCCAGGCCGTTCATCCCAAGTCTCCCCGGGGAAAATAGCAGGCGACCATGCGCTCCCCCCAACGGAGCGGCTCAGGAAAACGTTCCCGACAGCGATCCTGGCGGTAGGGACATCGCGGATGAAAGGGACAGCCGGAAGGGCGCTGCCCGGGGGAGGGCGGATGGCCAGGAATGGCGTAGAAGGGCTCGCCGCGCCCGCCGGCGATCAGATCCCGATAGGTCCGCACCAGGGCTTCCGTATACGGGTGAGCGGGGGCGGAAAGGATCTTGGAACACGGCCCGAGCTCCACGAGGCGACCCGCGTAAAGGACCGCCACCCGATGGGCGAGGGCGGCCACAACCCCCATATCGTGGGTGATCCAGAGCACCGCCATCCCGCTTTCCGCCTGAAGCTGGCGGACCAGGGCGAGGATCTCGCCCTGGGTGAGGCGGTCCAGGGCGGTGGTGGGCTCGTCGGCGATGAGCAGCGGCGGATGGAGGGCCAGGGCCATGGCGAGGATCGCCCGCTGCCGCATGCCCCCGGAGAGCTGGTGCGGATACAAACGCGCCACCCGTTCCGGGTGCGGGATCTGCACCCGGGCCAGGGCTTCAACGGCGCGCGCCCAGGCCTCGGAAGCGGAAAACCCCAGGTGCGTCTGGAACACCTCCGCCACCTGGGCGCCCACCGGAAGGACCGGATTCAGGGCGGCCATCGCCTCCTGAGGAACCAGGCCGATGAGACGGCCGCGCAGCGGGCGCACCGCCGCGGCGGGCATGGCGTAGAGATCATGGCCGTTCACTTCGATCCGCCCCCGGACCGTGGCCCCGGGAGGGAGCAGGCGCGCGATGGCCATCGCCAGGGTGGTCTTGCCGCTGCCGGTCTCCCCCACCAGCGCCAGGATCTCCCCCGCTTTCACTTCCAGGGAAATATCCTTTAAGACCCGGAGGTGTCGATAGGCCACCGTCAGATCCTGAACCCGCACGATCGTCCTCATCCGAGTCCCTCCCGGGTGCGGGGATCCAGGACCATCCGCAGCATGTCCACAATGCCGTTCAGGAGGACCACGGCGGCGCCTCCCACCAGCACAGTGCCCATCACCAGCGGGCGATCCAGGGTCTGCATCCCCTGAACGGCCAGCAGTCCGATCCCGGGCCAGCCGAAGATCGTCTCCACCACCACCACGCCGGAGAGGTAAGCGCTGAGATCCATCCCGGCCATCGTCACCAGGGCGGGAAAGACATGAGGGAAGCAATGGCGGAAGAGAATCCAGCGGTTGGGCAGCCCTTTGGCCACCGCCATCCGCACATAGGCGGATCCCAGGCTTTCCTCCAGACGATCTCGCACCACCCCGGCATACCATGGGGTCCCGGCCAGGCCCAGGGTCAGCGCGGGGAGGATCAGCTCCCGCAGGCCCGCTCCCCCCGTTGTGGGAAACAGGCGGGCTCCGAAGCCGAGAGCCAGCAGGAGCGCCAGCCCGATGACGAAGGTGGGGAGCGAAAGGAGGATCAGGTTGAGGCCGGAGAGCCATCGCCGGAGGCGGGAGGAAAGCGCCAGCGCAACCCCAATGGGGAAGCCGATGAGGATCTCCGCCACGACCCCGGCCAGGGCCAGGGCGGCGGTCGCCGGGAGCCGGCCGGCGATCAGGCGGGCCACCGGTTGCCGGCGGACGTAGGACTCTCCGAGATCACCCTGGGCGACGCGGATCAGATAACGGCCGAGCTGCTCCCACCACAGCCGATCCAGCCCCAGCTGAGCCCGGATGCGCTGGGCCACCTCCGCGCTGGGGGTCCGGGGAGCCAGCATCCGCACCGGATCCCCCGGGATGACGAACTGCACCAGGAAGGTCAGCACGATCAGGCCCAGGAGGGTCAGCAACCCCTGCGCAATGCGGATCCCTATAAGGCGAGCCATGAGAAGCGCCTCTCCCCGGGATGGGCTTGTTTCAGGCCCTCGGCGATCAGCAGGAGCCCCATGGTGGTCAAAAGCAGGAAGGCGGCCGGGGCGAGGAACAGATGCGGCGCAAAGGCCAGGGCGCCCTGTCCCTCGCCGATCATGTTCCCCCAGGAAGGGGTGGGCAATGGCACCCCAGCGCCCAGATAGGAGAGCGTGGCTTCCATCATCACGGCGGCAGCGGCGTTCATGGGGGCATAGGTGAGCAGCAGCGTCTTCAGGTGCGGCAGGACATGCCGGAGCAGGATCCGATGCCGGGCCTCCCCCATCGCCACGGCCGCCTCCACAAACCCCCGGCGTCGCATTCGGAGGGTCTCATTGTAAATCAGGCGGGCCGGATAGGCCCAGAACAGGATCGTGATGATCGCCACGGGGCGCAGGGGCCCGGCCGGCAGCAGGGCGGTCAACGCCAGGCCTGCCAGGGTGGTGGGAAGCGCCAGGCCGATATCCGTCAGGCGCATCAGAAACGCTTCCAGGAAGCCCCCGTAGAAGCCGGCGACCATCCCCACCGCGGCCCCGAGGGCCAGGCTCAGGACCGCCGCCAGGATCCCGATGGAGAGAGAGACCCGTCCGGCGAAGGCCGCCCGGGCCAGGACATCCCGGCCCAGCGTGTCCGTCCCCAGGGGATGGGCGGGGCTGGGGCCCAGGGGCAGCCCCAGAGGGCTCAGGCCGGCGGCGAAGTCCTGATAATAGGGATCCCCCAGCCATGGCGCCAGGAGGGCGATGCATCCCACCGCCCCGACCAGGGCCCCCCCGATGGCCACGGAACGCCGGGCTTCAATCGGCCACCCAGAGGCGATCGTAATAGGTGCCATATTCCCCCCGGTAATGGTAGTTCTGGATCCGCTCGCGCCGGCCGGCGATGAAGTTGAAGGACACCAGCCACAGGAACGGTGCATCCTCGCCAATCAGCTGCTCGATCCGGGCATAGACCCGGTTCCGCTCCCGCTCGTCGAAGATCTGCTTCGCTTCCCGGGCCAGCCGATCCACCTCCGGGTTGCCATAGCCGGTGTGATTGTCCGAGGCGTCGGAGACGAAAAGGGCGTTCACCATGTCCGCCGGGGAGGGCTGCACCATAAACCAGGATCCGCTCCACATCTGAAGCTCCCCTTTGTTCACCAGATCCTGGAGGGCGCTGGGATCCACCTGCTCCAGGCGCACCCGTATGCCGATGGCGGCCAGATCCTGCTGGACGATCTGGGCCTCCTGGAGGAAGGGGCTGTCGGAGCGGGCGGTGAGGGTGATCGAGAAGCCGTTGGGGTAACCGGCCTCGGCCAGGAGCCGCTTCGCCCGCTCCGGATCGTATCCGTAAGGCTGGAAGATCCGATCGTAGTTCTCCAGCGTCGGCGGGAACGGCGCCCCCCACGCCCGGGACTGGCCGGCGAAGATCCGTTCGATCTTGGAACGATCCACGCCCCAGTTGAGGGCCTGACGGACCCGTCGGTCGCTCAAAGGGGGATGTCGGGTGTTCATCTCGATCCACCGCCCGGCGAGGACCGGCACCGGTTGGGCCAGGCGGCGCAGTTTGGGATCGGCAAGGACGCGGCTCACCTGGGTCGCCGGGATCCCTTCGCCGAGGATGTCCAGATCCCCAGCCTGCAGCTGCAGAAGCAGCGTATCCTCGGCGATCCCCCATCGGAACTCCACTTCATCCACATAAGGGAGGCCCGGCCAGAAGTAGTCCGGGTTCTTCACGAAAACCGCCCGTTGCCGCTCCTCGCTGTATTCCGCCAGCTTGAAAGGACCGGTGCCCACCGTGTAGGTTCGCCCGAAGTCTTCCGGGTGGGCCTCCACCTCCTCGCGGGGGATCGGCGCGCTCATGGGGAGGGAGAGGAGGTTCAGGATGGTGAAATCCGGCTGCACGAGATGAATGCGCAGGGTGTAGCGATCGACCACCTCCACCCCCTCCAGGGTCTTCGTCTTCCCCTCCATCACCGCTTTGGCGCCGACGATGGTCTCAAAGTAGCTCTGGGCCCATGAGGCGAGCTCCGGGCTCAGGGCCCGCTCCCAGGACCACTTGAAATCCTCGGCGGTGACCTCACGGCCGTTGTGGAATCGAATACCCTGTCGCAGGCGGACCGTGAGCGTGCGGCCGTCGGCGGAGACCTCGGGCATGGCCTCGGCCATATGCGGGGCTGGCCCCCCGGCCTGGCCGTCATAGGCGAGGAGCGTGGCATACACCAGCTCCGTCAGCACATCCCAGGCGGCCAGGTTGTAGCCCAGGGCGGGGTCGATGGAGTTCGGTCCCTCGGTCCAGCCAACGACCACCCGCCCGCCGGGTTTCCCTCCGGCGAAGGGCGGCCCCGGAGGGCGACCGGGGATCGGCGTGGGGGAAGGGGGAACCGGGGTCGGGGAAGGGACCGCCCCGGTGGGCGAGGGCACAGGGCTTGGGGGAGCGGTCGGCGGGCCAGGCGTGGCCACCGGGGCGCATCGGGCCAGGAACCACCCGCCGACGCCGAGTCCCAGCCACTCCAGAAACTCCCGTCGGGTGATCTTGCGGCTCGTCATGGGCCCCTCCTTTCCTCATCAAATCCTCGCCAAAGGCGCATATGGCGCGTCTGGACAGCGTGGCGCTCGGTTTCCTCTCAAACCGGGGAGAGCGGGATGCCGAATTCCAGCGGCGGGACCGGCTGGCACGGGTTCCCAATCCGCACCAGCATCCGGCGTCCCCTCGGATCGATCACGATCCCGGCCGCGCTCCGGCTGTCCGAAGCAGGGCCAGGATGGCGGCAGACGGTAGCTTCGCCGGGCCCCGGGATGTGATCCGCCAGGATCACGAGGAGATCCATGGGCTGGGCCCTGGAACAGAGGACCGCCCGGGCGTTCAACCGCTCCACCCGATGCCGGCTGGCCGGGACGTCCTCTGCCAGCTGCTGGGCAGCGCATTCCGGCGCTTCGAAGTGCGCGCAGGTCGCCCAGATTCCCTCCACCCATCGGACGGCATGCACCGTCCCCGCCATCTCGATGTCCACCGCCCGGGAGCCGTCGCTGACGATATAATGGCATCCCGCGGTGGAAGGGGATGCCGTCACCGCCCGAAGGGCCTCTTCCACGGTGCGAGAGCGCAGGATCCGACGGGCGATGAACGTGTAGGGGAGCCCGGGGGGATGGGTGCGAAGGGTCACCCCGGTGTGCACGCTGCCCAGCCCGGCGTCGTTCACCCCCACGCCCCCCAGTGTCCCTGCATCCGCCAGATACGCCATGCGCCGGCCCTCTTCCTCCAGGACGAAGAGCCATGGATCCCCCCACCAGTCCGCTCCGTCCCAGGTCTGGGCCAGCAACATCCCTCCTTCCGCCGTCCGATCGGGGGGAAGGATCACCGCGGAGCAGCGGGGACCGGCCGGCCTGGGCGGACGGCCCCGCGCATGGATCAGATCGGCGATCTCCTCGTAGAAGTTGAGGCCGAGGACGGCCTCGAAGGGCACGCCGGCGCCCTCGGCCATCCCCTCCAGCTCCGCCGTGAGCGCTGGCTCCAGCGCCAGGGCCGGCGCGGCCCGCTCCCGCAGCCACTGACCCAGCTCCTCGGCCGAGAGGGGATGGACCGCGTGGATGGCTTCGGCCACCAGCTCCGCCCAGTAACGGCGGATCCAGGGGGCGGCCGCCCGGCCGTGTTGCCGCCCGCGCTCCCGGGGCGATCCCGCCAGCCAGAGGATGCGGATCGTCTCTTCCCTCATCGCGGCTTCCCTCCTCCTTGCGCCCGCCGGTGGTGTCCGGGGATCCGGGCTTTGGGAATTCCCTCGCAGGCGATCCCGCTCATCCGGTTGGGAAGAGCCCTTCCCATGGCTCCATGGAGCGATCCTCCGGAAGCCGGTGGAGGATCGCCAGCGTTCGCCGGTTCCAGATCTGCATGGCTTTCGCCCGCCGGTAGGCCCGGTGCAGACCGGTTTCGACGGCGAACCCCAGCGCGCCCATCAGCTGGTGGGCGATAGTGGTGATCCAGACCGCGGCGCTTCCGGCATAGACAAGGGCGGGCGCCCAGTCCGAAAGCTCTGGGGTCGCGCCGACCAGCCCGCGCAGGCCTTCGACGACCGTCGCGGCCTCCCCCAGGTAATGTTGAATCATTGGCTGGGCCGCGAGGGGGCGATCGAACTGCCGGCGGGCGAAGACATGGTCCATCGCCTGCCGGAAGGCTCGCTCGGCCAGGCCAGCGAGATAGGCGACGGTGGCCGCCGCCCATGCCCGCCAGCGCCGCCGGGCCTCTTCCTGCGATGCTTCCCGCTGAACCGGGAGCCTCTCCGTCGGAAACCAGTAAACCCCCAGATCATCCAGGTAAGGCATGGGGGATCCGGCGGGCGGCAGGGGGGCCCAGCCCAGGCCATCGGGCAGGGGGATGGCCGCCTCCCGGGCATGGGCCGCATAGCGAACCCAGCCGTCCAGGGCGAGAGCGCCGCCGAGGGTCGCCTGATCGATCAGGGAGAGCGGCGCCACCGCTTTCCCCAGGGCGAAGGCACCGGCGATCCCCAGCGGCAGCCCTTCCGGATCTCCCACCCACGCCATCCAGCCCAGCTCCCTGAGGTGTTCGGCCAACCCCTCGTCGTGATCCTCCCCCCATCGGCCGGGCTGCCATTCGGACGGCGGCTTCCATCCTTCCAGCAACCGCGCGAAGGACTGTTCCACCAGCCGGGCTTCCGAAAGGGTCTCCCATTCCACAGGAGGGCCTCCGATGAGAGCGCCGGATCAATCCCTTCGATCCTCCTCCGGCATGGGGAGGACGGCGAAGGTGTCCTCCCCGCATCGAGGGATGCGGTCGCCGATCGGATTGGGCTGGCCGTTCAGGCGCCACAGGCTGCCCAATGTCCAGACGCGACCCACCTCGGGTTGCTGGAAAACGGTCAGCAGCCGGTTCGCCTGCACCTGGGGATCCCGGTAGAGCGCGCTGAGGCGACGCACCGGCCCGCAGGGGACGCCATGGGCTCCCAGCTGCTTCAGCCAGAAGGCCACCGGCCGGGCCGCGATGCGGGCCTCGATCTCGCGCACCAGCGCCTGTCGCCGCTGGCGCTCTTCGGGATCCTCCGGGATCTTGTCGGGATCTTCCACGGCCGGATCCCGGAGGCCGAACACCCGGAGCATGGCCTCCCGCTGGCGTCGGTTCAGACATGCCACCGCGAGGAAGCCGTCCCGGGCCGCATAGCAGCGGTAATAAGGGTTCAGGGAAAGGCGCAGGGCCACCTCCTCCGCGCGGCGGCTCAGATCGTCCGGCCCCGCGGGCTGTTCCGGATCTTCGAAGGGCGGGGGGCCCTGAAGGGCCTCCACCCATACCAGATCCTGCAGCTGGACCGCCAGGGCGGCGGCGAGCAGGGAGACCTCGACATGCATGCCGTGCCCGGTCGCCTGCCGATGATGAAGGCCCGCGAGGGCGCCCAGGGCCATGAGGAGCCCGGCGACCAGATCCGCAACCGGGATCCCGCCCGCCCGCACCGGCAGCCGATCCCCGGGATGCGCCCCGGTGAGCAGAAGGCCGCTGAAGGCCTGGGCGATCAGATCGTAAGCCGGCTTGCCCGCCAGCGGACCCTCCGATCCGAAGGCGGTCACCGTGCACAGGACAGCCTGCGGGTTCAACGCCTGGACCGTCTCCCAGTCCAGCCCGAAGGCGCGCGCGCGATCCGGCGGGAAGTTGTGCAGGATGAGATCGGCCCCGCGGATCAGGTGCGCACTGGCCCGCCGCCCTTCCTCGGTTCGCAGGTCCAGGATCACCGATCGCTTTCCCCGGTTCAGCGCGTAGAAGTAACGGCTCTCCCCGGGCGCGAACGGATCCAGATGACGATACGCTTCCCCTCCGGGCGGCTCGATCTTCACCACCTCCGCCCCCAGGTCGGCCAGGAGCATCCCGGCCAGCGGCCCCGCCACATACTGGGCGTATTCCAGGACCCGCAATCCCTCCAGTGGCCGCTCCGCCCTCATTCCGCCTCCCGCGCCAGATCCATGCAGGCTCGCGCGATCCGTTCCAGGGATTCCCCCACGATCTCCCCAGTGTGGGCAGCGGAGAGGAACCAGCGCCCGAGGGGAAAGCGATGGGCGAAGATCCCATGGCGAACCAGGAGCTCGCAGAACCGCCGGTAGCGAGGCGCGTCCTGCAGGGCCGCGAGCTCCCGATAGGTCCGGACGCCCTCCGATCCTGCGGTCCCGAACACGGGCAGCAGCATCGAAGCGATCCGGCGCACATGGCCGACCAGCCCGGCGGCGCGCATGGCCGACTCGATGCCCTGCGCGAGCCGTTCCGTCCGCTCGGCCAGCGCCGCATAAAGCGTGGCTCCCTCTTCCTGCAGTCGATCGAGCACGGCCCGGGCGGCAGCCAGGACAGTCGGGGAACCTGTGTAGGTCCCTCCGTGGACGACGCGGCCCTCGGCCACCGGCCGCATCAGCTCCCGGGGGCCGCCGAAGGCGGCCAGGGCGAACCCGCCGCCCAGGATCTTGCCCAGGACGGTGAGGTCCGGCCGCACTCCGTAGAGGGCCTGGGCCCCGCCGGGGGCCACCCGGAACCCGGTCAGCACCTCATCGAAAATGAGAAGCGCTCCCCAGCGATCCGCCAGCGCCCGCAGCCCTTGCAGGAATCCGGGAACCGGGGTCAGCAGGCCGCCGGAGCCCAGCACCGGCTCCACCAGGATGGCGGCGATCTCCCGACCGTGGGCCTCCATGCACGCCTGCACGGCCTCCAGGTCATTGAACGGGCACACCCACACGTGGGCCACGGCTTCCGGAAGCACCCCGGCGCTCTCCGGGGCACGGGCCTCCGGATCCGAGGGCCCCCAGCCCACGCACACCGGGTCCGCCCATCCGTGGTAGGCCCCTTCGAACTTCACCAGGCCGGGGCGGCCGGTGAGGGCCCGGGCGAGGCGCACCGCCGCCATCACCGCCTCCGTCCCCGAGTTGGCGAAGCGGATCTGCTCGATGGAGGGGAAGAAGGCGGCGATGCGCTCCCCCACCTCCGCATAGAGCCGGTGGGGGAAGGCGAAGTGAGGGCCCATGGTGCGGATCGTCTGAAAAACGGTCTCGACCAGCCAGGGCGGGTTGTGGCCGAACAGGTTGACGCCGTAGCCGCAGCAGTAATCAATGTAGCGCTGGCCATCCTCATCGTAGAGGAAAGGGCCCTCGCTGCGGGCGATCACCAGCGGGAAGGTCCCCATCTGCCGGGCGTAGCTGGTCTCCCCACCCGCCACCCAGCGGGAGATCTCCTGGAAGAGCGCCTGAGCGCGTGTCGGATTCACGATCCGTTCGGACATTTCAACCCCCGTCGGGCGATCACCAGACGCTGGATCTCCGCCGTCCCGCCGGAGATCGTGCTCCCCACCGCCGCCCGATAGAGGGCCGCGGCGCGTCCCCGGAGGAGAGCGGAGGGCCTGGCCTCGGCCAGGCCGGGAACGCTGAGGAGGTCCAGGGCCACCCCGGCGATCCGCCGGACCAGCCGGCCCACGGCCAGCTTGGCCATCGCGCTCAGCGCGCTGGCCGCCTCCCCGCGGGCGAGGCGGGCGGCCGCCTGATAGCAGAGCTGACGGGCGGCTTCCAGGCCGCCCCGCAGATGCCAGAGGGTCCAGCGCCACGGACCGGCCGGATCCTTCTCCTGCAGGAGCTGTTCCAGCTCATCCAGGATCCAGCGCAACGCGCCGACCTTCTCGATCGTCACCCGTTCGAAATCCAGCGTGTAGAGCATCACCTTCCACCCTTCGTTCAGTGGGCCGACCAGCGCCGAGGCCGGCGCGAAGACGTCGTCCAGGAAGATCTCTGCCAGCCGCCCGCCGCCCATCGTGGGGAAGGTTCGCACCGTGATCCCCCGCGTGTCCATAGGGATCACGAACACCGAGAGCCCATGATGCTTCGGCGCCCCGGGGTCGGTTCGAGCGGCCAGGTAGATCCAGTCCGCGAGGTGGGCGCTGGAGGTCCAGATCTTGTGCCCGTTCAGGATGAACCCGCCAGGGACCGCACGGGCGGTGGTCCGCAGGGCCGCCAGGTCGGAACCGGCCTCTGGCTCCGAGAACCCCTGACAGAAGAGCAGCTCCCCGCGGCAGATACGGGGGATCAGCATCTCCACCTGTTCCCGGGATCCGAAGCGCAGCAGGGCGTTCCCCACAGTGCGGCAGGAGAGCAGGTAAGGGGAGAGGGGGAGCCAGTGATAGCCGAACACCTCCTCCGCGGCGGCGGTTTCCATGAAGCTACGGCCCTGGCCGCCCAGCTCCCGGGGCCAGTGCAGCCCGATCCAGCCCGCCTCTCCCATCCGGCGGTAGATCTCCCGGGAATCCCCATCCGAGGGCATCCCCTGCGCCCCGAGGTCCAGGTCGGTTTCCAGCGCGGGGGCCACCGACTGGCAGAAGGCCTCGGCCGCCCGCTGGATCTCCGCAATCCGCAGATCAGGTGGACGCTCCATTGTTGCTCTTTCCAGCCAGTCCGGATATCGCGTGGAGCTGTTCGGAGATCGCCTGGGCGGCCCGGCGGAGGGCGGGGAGGATCTCCCGGCGCAGGCGCCGGGCGGACCAGCGGCTCAGGGGGACGGAGACGTTGACGGCTGCGCAAACGCGATCTCCCTCCCACACCGGGACCGCGCACGCGTTCAGGCCGAGCTCGTATTCCTGGTAGGAGATCGCATAGCCTTGAGCGCGGATCCGTCGCAGATCAGCCCGCAGATCGCGCCAGCGGGTTTTCGTGAAGGGGGTGCGCGCCGGATAGGGCTCCGGACCCAGGCGGGCCCGCGCATCCTCCTCTTCCAGATAGGCCAGCAGGCATTTCCCCAGGGCGGTGCAGTGGGCCGGCAGGAGCAGGCCCACATAGGTCTGCACCCGGAGCAGACGGGGGCTTGCGTAGCTGACCAGATAGAGGACCTGTCCGCCCTCCAGGACCGCCAGATTGGCGGTTTCGCCCAGGGCATCCGAGAGCTGCCGCACGTGGGGGCGGGCGATCTCAGGCAGTCGAAGCGCCTGGAGCGCGGGGCCGATCAACCGCACCACCTCGCTTCCCAGGCGGAAGCGCCGGGTAGCCGGATCCTGCTCCACGAAGCGATAGGCCATCAGGGTCCGCAACAGGCGATGGACGGTGGGGAGGGGCAGGCCGGTCGCCTCCCCCAGCTCGGAGAGCGTCCACTCCGGGCGTTCCGGCGAGAACTGCTGCAGGATCCGCAGGCCGCGGGCGAGAGACTGGATGGCCATGGGAGCTCCAGGTTGTGATGGTTTTCAATATATGAAATCAATTTTCATATCATGATATTCAAGATAAGACCTCCTGTCGAGCTGGAGCGCCTTGGGCCCAGGGCTTTCCAATTTTCGGGGCTCGGGGTATTCCCGGGTTGAGGACGTTCTGGAGGTGGTGCCATGGAGGCAGAACTTGTTGAGAGTCCTGAGGGGACCCGACGACAGGCTCGCCACGCTCAAGCCTCAGGGATGTCGGCGGAAATCTTTCCCATACAGTTAAGGAAGCCAGCCGCATCACCTCTTTCCTTCATCAGATTCAGCAACCCCGATGCCCGGGCGCCCGCGCGGGGAATCGGGAGGAGACCCCTTCACTGCTGTCTCCTTCAGAGGTGGCATAGCTTCCTTTTTAAGCTTTTCTTAAGCTTATCTTAAAACCCTCTTCAGGACAGTTTCCATGTTTTCAGCTAATCTGTGTTACGAGTTCTGAATCCTAACAACCTTCGATGGAGGAGGAAGGCGCATGGCTCTTCAGGCGTTCCGGCATATGCGCCTGGTCAGAGGGGTGATATTCGTGATGCTGGCAGCCTGCACACGGGCGAATCTTCCATCGACACCCATTCCCCCGGTCTCAACGGCCACGCTGGTACAAACCCCTCCCCTCTTCACAGCCACCCAGACAGCCGCTTCCTCTATGCTCACGCCGATGCCTGTTTCTCCCGTCATCACTCCGACGAAGCCAGCGGGTCCGCCTGCTGCCTCCCCTACGCCTGTAGCCACCCTTGTTGCGGTTCCCTCTCCGACTTCTCTCCATGGGCCGACTCCCCATCCTGTGCCGCTCCTGCCGGATTTCGGGATCCAGAAATCTGCTCAGTGCGACTGGGCTCATGCGCAGTGCACCTTCAACATCATCGTAACCAATTATGGCCCGGATACCCAGATGGGGATCTCCATCACGGACACCATGACGATCTCCTTTACCCTGGCGGGCTTTGGAGGGCCCAGCGGCCCTATCTGCTTCATGATCACCCCTTCGATCATCCGATGTGACGATCGATATCCACAATTTGTCCCTCACGGCGGTACGCTGGGGATGGGCCTCGTCGTGAAGATCTCCGGGCCTTTGAAGCCCTTCCAGAACTGCGCCTATCTTCTGACGAGCGATGCGAACCCTCAGAATAACCATGCATGTATAAGCATCGTTCCGCCTATGCCTACGCTGCCGCCTCCCCGCACCCCACCCACCCCTTAGGCGGAGAATGAAGCGCCGGAGAGAGAGGTTCAGGGCCCTGACAGGGGGATCCGGGGATCCAGGGATCGAAGGGCGATGATCTCCAGAGCCAGAGCTATTCCTCCGCCCGTCGCGATGCTGAAGGATACGCCCAGCGCCTGCGCCAGCCCTCCCGAGAGCAGCGCGCCGACCGGGAAGAGGCCGAAGAAGACCAGCGTGTAAAGGCTCATGACCCGCCCCCGCAGCGCGTCCGGGATGAGATGTTGAATCATTGTGTTCGCTAAGGCGTTCTGCACGGCAAACCCCACGCCGATCCCCACCAGGAGGAGCAGGGCCAGGGGCAATTGGGATGCGAAGGCCAGGCCGATCACCAGCCCGGGGAAGAGGAGGCTGGCTGCCCGGAGCAGAAGTCCCGCATAACCCGGCCTGCGCAATACGGCCACGAGCAGTGCTCCCATCAGCGCTCCCACCCCCACGGCCGTGGTCAACAGCCCGAGGGTGATCTCGGACCCCCCCAGCACATCCCGGGCCAAGGCGGGGAGCAGAACTGAATAACCGGAGGCGAAGAGATTCGAGACCGCCACCATGAAGATCAGCGTCCGAACCGTCCGGTGGTACCAGACATACTGAAAGCCCTCGCGAAGCTGGGCCAGCGGGGAATGCTCCACTCCCGGTCCAGGGTGATCGGAAACCCGCATGCCCATGAGCCCGAAGATCACAGCCAGGAAGCTGATTCCGTTCAGGAGGAAACACCATGCAGGGCCGAAGGCCGCCAGGACGATCCCGGCCAGGGAGGGGCCGATGATCCGGGCGGAGTTGAACAGGGCGGAATTCATGGCGATGGCGTTCATGAGGTCCTCCCGCCCCACCAGTTCAACAACAAAGGCTTGTCGGGCCGGCGCGTCGAAGGTGTTCGCCAGGCCCAGCAGAAAAGAGAGCACCACGATATGCCAGGGCCGGACCCACCCCGGGAAGGCCAGCGCGGCAAGAACCAGGGCCAGCGCCATCATCGTGGATTGGGTGAGGATGAGCAGGTTCCGTTTGGGAACCCGATCGGCCACAATCCCTGCCCATGGGGAAACCAGGAGGACAGGCACCGCGGAGACGAAGCTGATCAGGCCGAGGTAGAAGGGGGAGCCGGTCAGAATGTAAACCAGCCATGATTGGGCGACGTTCTGCATCCACGTCCCAATCAGGGAGATCATTTGGCCGAAGAAAAACAACCGATAGTTGCGATGGCGGAAGGCCGGGAACGCGCGGGCCAGAGAGGCCCATATCCCGTGCTCCCGGGGTGCACTCTGTGGAAAGGCCAGCTCAACCGGGGTCGGATCCGCTGCATCGCGAGACGTCCAGTTCTTCCGTCGAAACATCGCCAATCCACCGGAATCACAGGGTCGAAGCGCTAAATCGCTCTCCCTTCGAACTGGCTCATGTAGAGGCGATAGAAAACGCCGCGCCGGGCAAGAAGATCGCGAAATGTCCCCGCCTCGACGATCGCCCCATCCTGCAGAACGAGGATCCAGTCGGCATCGCGAACCGTGCTGAGGCGGTGGGCGATGATCAGGCTGGTCCGTCCCTCGCGCAAACGCCGGAGCGCCTGCTGGACCTGGAGCTCCGTGCGGGGATCCACGCTGCTGGTCGCCTCATCCAGGATGAGAACAGCCGGATCCGTCAGGAGGACCCGCGCGATGGCCAGCAGCTGGCGCTGCCCGCGGCTCAGGTTGCTACCCTGCTCGGAGAGAACAGTGACGTAACCGTGAGGCAGCTGGCGGATGAACACGTCGGCCCCTGCCAGCTGCGCCGCCCGGATGACCTCCTCATCGGAAGCCCCCGGGCGTCCATAACGGATGTTCTCCATCACTGTGGCGGCGAACAGGAAAGCATCCTGGAGCACCACCCCTATCTGCTGGCGCAGATCCCCACGGCGCACCTCTCGGATATCGTATCCATCCAGGCAGATGGAGCCATGCTCGGCTTCGTAGAAGCGCAGGAGCAGGTTGGCCAGGGTGGTCTTCCCCGCCCCGGTGGGCCCTACGATGGCGACGGTCTGGCCGGGGCGGACGTGGAAAGAAATGTTTCGCAGCACGGGCACCCCCGGCACATACTCGAAGCTCAGGTCCTTTACGCAGAGCTCTCCGCGCACGCGATCCAGGGACACCGCATCCGGCGGATCCGGGGGCTCCGGGGGAAGATCCAGGATCTCGAAGACCCGCTCCGCGCCGGCCAGCGCGGCCTGGAGGGCATTGTAGATGCTGGAGATCTGCCGCAGGGGCTGAACGAAGGCCCGCGCGTAGCTGATGAACGCTACAATGGTCCCCACCGTTGCCGCCCCCCGCAGGGCGAGCCATCCACCCAGGCCGGCGATGAGGATGACGAAGAGGTTCCCCAGCTGGTTGGTCAGAGGCATCAGCAGGAGGGCGTAGGTGTTCGCCCGAACCGCCGATTCATACACGGCCTGATTGCGGCTCCGGAAGGTCTGGATCAGCCGCTCGCGGCCGCGGAAGGCGCGGATCACCCGGATCCCACTGATGGATTCCTCGACCACACTGCTCAGCTCCCCCAGGTTCCGCTGGAGCTGCCGGAACTCCCGTCGGGTAGCGCGGGTGATCCAGGCTGTGGAGCCGATCATCAGTGGCCCCATGACGAGGGAGGCCATGGCCAGCACGGGATTGAGGAGGAACATGGCGATCATGAGGCCGGCAAGGGATAACAGGCTGGCCGCCATGCCGATGAGGTTCTGGGAGATCGCTTGATGGACCGCATCGATATCGTTGATCAGCCGGCTGATCAGTTCGCCGGCCGGGCGCATATCAAAGAAGCGGAGAGGCAGGCGCTGGAGGTGATCGAACAGATCCTGGCGCATCCGCTGCAGAGCCCGCGGGGAGATCCCGGCCATCAGCATGCCGGAGACCGCGTCCGAAGAGCTGCCGAGGAGGAAGGCCAGCAGCATCGCCAGGACCATGCGGACCATGCCGGCGGTGTCGCGATGGATCGTCCAGGAGTCGACGGCGCGCCCGACGAGATAGGGGCCGATCAGGTTGGCCACCGTGGAGATCGACACCAGGGCCCCCACCCCTGCCAGGCGAGCCCGGTAAGGGCGCAGGTATCGAAGCAGCCGGCGCATGGCCTGGAGGGGATCCCGCGCCTGTTCCAGGCGCGATGGGCGATCGGTTCCTCGCCGTTGCGAGACCACCCGCTCGACCGTCGAAGTTGCCCGCCGGATCCCCCACATCATCCGGCCACCTCCAGGATCTCCTCGTCGATCTGCGCTGCGTAGATCTCCCGGTAGAGGGAGCAGGAACCCAGCAACTCCGCATGGGTGCCGATCCCAAGAACGCGGCCGCCCTCCATGACCACCATGCGATCGGCGCGACGGGCCGTGCTGAGGCGCTGGGTGACGATGATGCAGAGCCCCTCCCGCATCCACTCGCGGATGGATCGAAGGATGCGGCTCTCCGTCTCCAGATCCACCGCGCTGGTGGCATCATCCAGGAGAAGAAGATCCGGGCGCATCAGGAGGGCGCGGGCGATCGCGATCCGTTGGCGCTGGCCCCCGGAGAGCGTCACTCCTCGCTCGCCGATCCATGTGTCGTATCCTTCCGGCAGGCGGATGATGAACTCATGGGCCTGCGCCGCCATGGCTGCCTCGATCACCTCCTCATCCGGGGCGTCGGGGCGCCCGAACCGGATGTTATCCCGCACCGTCCCGGAGAAGAGGGAGGGTTCCTGGGGAACCCATGCCACACGGGCGAGGAAACGCTCCCGCCGCAGCCGCCGCAGATCCAGGCCATCCAGGGTGATACGGCCCTCCGTCGGATCGTAGAACCGGAGCAGAAGGTGCAGCAGGGTGGACTTCCCAGCGCCGCTTGGCCCCAGGATGGCCACGATCTGGCCCGGCTCCAGGGTCAGATGGATTCTATGAAGTACCGGTGCTCCGGCGGAGCCCTCATAGCGAAAGGAGACATCCTCTAGAGCCACACGGGGCCGCAGCGCGGGAAGCCTGTCCACCGCCTCCTCGGGCTCTTCTGCCTCAGTGCTCTGATCGAGGATCTCATGGATCCGCACGGCGGAAGCCGAGGCAGAGGCCCACACCTGGGCCAGGTTCGCCAGGATCAGGAGGGGGTTCAGGGTCGTCTGCAGATAGTTGACGAACGCGGCGATCCGCCCGGGCGTGGTGCCGCCGTGGGCGGCCTGCCAGCCGCCCATCCACACGACGAGAACGATCCCCAGGTTCAGACAAAGGCTGAGGGAAGGGCCCATCAGCGCCATCTGCTCCATGACCCGGATGTTCCGCTCCGTGAAGGCCGCGCTGGCCTGCTCAAACCGCCGCCTCTCATCATCCCCGCGATGAAAGGCACGGACCGTGCGGACACCCGCAATGTTCTCTTGCAGGATGATGTTCAGACGGTCCAGCCGCTCCTGGACGGTTGCAAAGAGCGGCTCCATTCGCCAGAGGAAGAACCCGATCAGCCCCGAAGTCAACAGGAGGAGGGGCAGCGCCGCCTGCGTCAGGCGCGCATCGGTCTGGAACATCAGGAGGATGCTTCCCGCGATCAGAAGGGGTGCCCGGGTTCCGATCCGCAGGGTGATCTGCACCAGCCGTTGGACAGCGGCGGCGTCGCTGGAGAGCCGGACCATCAGGCCACCGGTGGACCACTGGTCCAGAGCCGGAAGGGGAAGGGAGTGGATCCGCAGGAACAGGGCCTCCCGTAGATCCCGGGCCACGCCCTCGCTGACGCGCACCGAGAACGCGTTGTTCATTAGGGCGAAGGCGGCGTCGAGAGCGGACAGGATCAGCATCATGAAGAAAGCGCGCTGGATCTCCCGGAGATCCCCGGGCAGGATGCCATGGTCGATGAGGCGCTGGACCATGCGGGGGATTGAGAGGTCCAGAGCTACCACTAAGATCAGGGAGAGGAGAGCGAGCATGCTATCCCGCCAGTAAGGGCGGAGGAAGCGGAGGAGCTTAAAGATCGCCCTCATGGGTGCCGATCCTCCTCAGGATCTCCAGGGCAAGGAGGAGGCTTTGCAGCTCCCTGCGCCGAAGCGGGGCCAGACGCTCTTGAAGCCAGAGGCTGGCCTCCTGAAAGAGGGCTTCCAGCAGGGCATGCCCTTCCGGGGTGAGCTCCAGCTGCACACGCCGTCGATCAGCGGGATCCGGGCGGCGGGTCACCAGGCCCCGGTTCACCAGGGCGTCGACCGCTTGGCTGACCGCGGCGCGGCTGATCCCTTTGACCTCGGCCAGCTCGCGGACCGAGCGATAGCCCTTACGGATGTGGCGGAGGATGTGGAACTGCTCCACTGTGATCCCGTATCGCTCCACCGCCTGCCGGCGGATATGGGCCCGGATCTGACCCCAAAGCGGCGGGAACGCCTCCCAGAAGGCCTCCACCACCTGCTGACGTAACCGGCCCAGATCCCTTCCCCCTTCTCCCATCGTCGATCGTTAAAATCCTTAATGATTAGGATTCATAACAATACTATCGCGGATCGATAGGCTGTCAAGTCATGAGGGGGAGGTGAGGGATTGCCTGGGAGGACAGCCCGCCGGCTTCATCCGCAACAGCAACGCATCCGGCTATTCCAGCCACTCCTGAGCTGCCTGGCGCGCCGCGACAGGCCTCCTGGGAAAACCGCTCCTCCCACGCCAGAAGCGGTATCCCCGTCTCCGGCTGCAGCTGGCTTCGTGGATGGGGAGGCGCTGGTGGCCGCTTTACGGCCGTTGTTGCCGGAGGAAGCGCATGACCTGGTGGACGGGAAGGCGCTCCGGCGGAGCCAGCGGGAGACGGGGGCAGGGGCGTTGGGGGTGTTGACGGTCGCGGGGCAGGCGTTGGGCACGGTATGGGCTCCAAGGAGGCGGGAGGGCGGTGATGAGCGGACGGGGGCACGGGCCTTGTTGGAGGAGCTACCGTTAGCAAGGGAAGGTGATGCGTGCTGACGCGGGCTTACTCAAAGCCCCCATGGTGCGGAAGGTGGTGGAAAAGCGGTGCCGGGCGTTGGCCGTGCTGCGTCTGCTGGCGCCAGCACCCTATATTCTGGATGCCCGGCGCCTTGTGGCGACCATGCCCGATGAGGGAATGGCCCGGTTGACCCTATCCTTGTGAGAACTTTGAAAAACCATGAGACAAGCCCGCTTTTGCTTGACGGATTAGAGAATAAGTGTATACTATTTATACGGTGTCTTTGTCCGGAACCGGAATCCGGAGGTCTTCATATGAGCACCTATAGTGAGCGACTTGAGATACGGCTTCCCCCGGAAATGATGCGCTTACTGCGCCAGGAAGCGCACCAACGGGGGATTTCAGTGGCCCAACTGGTGCGAGAAGCTATCGAGTTTTTGCTCGTCCAGGAGCGGCAGGCTCGCATGCAAGCCGCGGAGGCTCTATTCCAGATTGAAGCCCCAGTTGCGGCCTGGCCGGATATGAAGCGAGAAATCGAAGCCGCCCACCTGGGAGAAACGTCACAATGAGCCCTGTCTTTATCGATACCAATATCCCTATGTATGCAGCGGGCGTACTTCACCCGTTGCGGGAACCTTCGCAGCGCGTGATCCGGGCCATCGCCCGGGGCGAACTGGAGGCAGTCACGGATGCAGAAGTCCTCCAGGAAATCCTGTATCGCTACCTTCACATTGGTGAACGGGAAAAAGGCTTTCAAGTGTTCGATTACTTTCGCCGTATCATGTTGGGGCATATCCTCCCAGTTGAGGATAGAGATGTGCAACGGGCTCGTGAACTGGCAGAGGAATATCCGACATTGAGTCCTCGGGATTTGATCCACCTGGCTGTTATGCAACATTACAACATCCACGAGATCATTACCGCGGACAGAAGTTTTGATGTTGTCCCAGGGATACAGCGCATTGACCCGACGATGTTCGGGTAAAAGCAAGAAGCCAGAATTTATGAGCCAGAAGGGTTTTGATGGGCTCAGGAGGGCCACGACCTTCTTTATCTCTACAGGTGGTGGCGATCTGCCAGGTCGCGCAGGCCATTCCAGGGCCGGCGAGGACGATGCATCCGGGCCATCTGAAGCGATGCCAGTGGCGGCGTTTAGGGGGCACATGGCCGGTGAGAAGCGGGGCTCCGCCCCCTAAACGGCGAGGGAGGCCATGGGAGGTGGGATTGCTGGCCCGATTCGTGGGCCGCTTGGTCTCTCCTCCATGCCCCCCATAGCGGGCGGATCAATGGAACTGTTCGGCTTCCGTGGAGCCGGCGAGGGCGATCGTGGCGGCAGCTCCCCGGGTGACGGCCATCACGACGGCATCGAAGTAGCCGGTCCCGACCTCCCGTTGATGCCGGACGGCGGTGTAGCCCTCCGCCTCCCGGGCGAACTCCGCCTCCTGAAGGCGGGCGTAGGCCGCCATCCCTTCGAGACGGTAAGATCGGGCCAGCTCGAAGGTGTGCAGGTTGAGCAGATGCCATCCGGCCAGGGTGATGAACTGGAACCGGTAGCCCATGGCGGCCAGCTCCCGCTGGAAGCGAGCGATGGTTGCGTCATCCAGATAACGCTTCCAGTTAAAGGAGGGCGAGCAGTTATAGGCCAGCAGCTTGCCCGGAAACCGGGCGTGGACGGCCTCAGCAAATCGCCGGGCCTCCTCCAGGTCCGGCTGCGAAGTCTCGAACCAGAGCAGATCGGCATAGGGGGCATAGGCCAGGGCGCGGGTGATGGCGCTCTCCAGCCCACCGCGCACAACGAAATACCCCTCCGGGGTCCGCTCCCCGGTCAGGAAGGGGCGATCGCGCTCATCGATGTCGCTGGTGAGCAGCGTGGCGTTCCGTGCATCGGTGCGGGCGATGAGCAGGGTGGGCACGTCCAGGACATCAGCGGCCAGCCGGGCGGCGTTCAGGATGCGGATGAACTGGCCCGTGGGGATCAGAACCTTCCCCCCGAGATGGCCGCACTTTTTCTCCGCGGCCAGCTGGTCCTCGAAGTGCACTCCCGCCGCCCCTGCCTCGATCATCGCTTTCATCAACTCGAAGGCGTGGACGATCCCCCCGAACCCGGCCTCGGCATCGGCGACGATGGGGACCAGCCAGTCGCGTTCCCTTTGCCCTTCCAGCCACTCGATCTGATCGGCCCGCAGCAGGGCGTTCTGGATCCGGCGGACCAGGGCGGGAACGCTGTTGACGGGATAGAGGCTCTGATCCGGGTAGGTCTGCCCGGCGAGGTTGGCGTCGGCGGCCACCTGCCAGCCGCTCACATAGATCGCCTTCAGCCCGGCGCGGACCATCTGGACGGCCTGGGCCCCGGTGAGGGCGCCGAAGGTCGCCACGTAGGGCTCCGTATGCAAAAGCTGCCAGAGTCGCTCCGCCCCGCGACGGGCCAGGGTATACTCGATCCGCACGGATCCCCGCAGGCGAACCACATCCAGGGCCGTGTAATCGCGACGGATGCCCTTCCAGCGAGGATCCGTCGCCCAGCGCTGCTCCAGCGCTTCCGCCTCTGCCATCCACAGCGTGCCATCCCGGCTCATCGCGCACCTCCTATAAGGATTCGTGCTATGTATCAGGATGGACCAGATTGGCCTGAGGGGAGGAGGCCGGAAGAACGCCATCGCTGTGGGCGGAAAAGCCCCTCCAGGAGTTCAGCTCCGGCCTCCCTCCAACCCCGATGAGTTGCTTGGGCCCGAGAGCCCCTATGAACCGGGAGGTTGGGGGTGGGAGGCCCACCGTCCTTCCGCACCTCCTCCCCCCAGGCCCCATCCCCTTCTCCGGTAGGAGGTGACCCATGCACCGACAGGGCTTTATCGGACTGGATGTGGCTAAAGACACCTTCACCGCCGCTTTCCTCATCGTCGATGCCCTTTCGGGTCAGATCCTCCACGAACAGATCGAGACCTTCTCCTATGACCACCCGGGCTGGCAGCGCTTCCTGGCCACCTGGGAACCCCTGCACGCCGACTTCTGGTGGGTGGGCCTGGAAGCCTCCGGCCCCTATTCCGCCCTTCTCGAAGCCCACCTCTTCCGCCTGCACCGGCCCAACGTCTCCCTCCACCGCCTCTCCCCCCTCCAGGTCCGGGACTTCGCCCGCTCCCGCTCCCGCCGCCGCACCAAAACCGACCACCTGGATGCCTACACCATCGCCCTCTTCCTCCGCCAGCCGCTCACCATCCAGGCCCTCCCTGCCCCCCTCCAGGATCCCACCCCCCTCCGCGCCCTGGCCCATCTCGACCAGCATCTGGCCCAGGAACTGACCCGCACCCCTCCAGGAGTGCGGTGCCTGGGCACCGCACTCCAAGCTCCTCCATTTCCTCTTCCCCGAGCTGGAGCGTGCCTGCGCCCGCTTCCCCAAAGCCCTGCGCACCCTGCTTCGCCACTTCCCCTCCGCTCACGCCATCGCCCACGCCTCCCGCCAGGAGCTCTCCCGCGTCCTCCCACCCCGCCACCGCCTGGACCTGGAGGCCCTCCAGGCCCTGGCCCGGGCTTCCTTCGGCCTCCACGACCCCATCCGGGCGCAAACCCTCCAGCTCCTCCTGGACCGCTGGGCTTTCCTGGAGACCCTGCGCGCCCGCTGCTTCGCCGCCCTGCAACAGGCCGTCCGCCAGCATCACCCCCAGGCCTGGCGTCTCCTCCGGACCATCCCGGGCATCGGCCCCCGCCTGGCCGCCCTCTTCCTCGCCCTCACCGGCCCCCTCGACCGCTTCCCCGACCGCAAAGCCCTCATCGCCTATGCCGGCCTCGACGTCACCCTCCACCAATCCGGCCGCTTCGCCGGCCGCTGTCGCCTCTCCAAACGGGGCGACCCCCTGCTCCGCCACGTCCTCTACCTCATCGCCGCCGCCCTCAAACGCTACACCCGTCGCTTCGCCCAGGCTTTCGCCTACTACCGCCATCAGGGGCGAGCCGTCCGCGAAACCCTGGTCATCCTGAGTCGTAAAGCCTTGGGAATGCTCTATCACCTCCTACGCCATCCGGTCCCCTTCCAGGACCTGCCAGCACCCACACCCGTCTAAGCCTTATAGTTGACTCCTGCCTCCTGGATTCGCGCCTGTGGCGAGACCGTGGCCTCCAGATAGGCCATCCCCGGCTCCGTGAGGAAGGGGATAAAATCCTCCGACTCCACCAGGAAGTCCAGCAGCTCCTGGGCCTCCCGGAGGCGGAGATCTTCCTCCCGGCCTGCCAGCTCGAGGGCGGCCCTTTCCTGATCTCGAAGGGCGCGGTAGAGGGCCTGATCCACCCGGCGCCCGTCGTTCAGGCAGGCCCCATGGCGGCGCCATTGCCAGATCTGAGAGCGGGCGATCTCGGCCGTCGCCGTGTCCTCCATGCGGTGGAAAATGGCCACGGCCCCGCGCCCGGCCAGCCAGGCCCCCAGGTATTGCAGCGCGACAGAGATATTGTTTCGCAGTCCTTCTTCCGTGATGGGGCCTTCGGGGATCTGAAGGAGCATCTCCGGCGTGACCTCGCCCGGCGGGACATGATGGATCTGATCCGGTCCCCTAAGGGTTTCCCGGAAGACCTCCTGGACGACCGGCACGAGGCCCGGATGGGCGACCCAGGCGCCGTCGAACCCCATCTGGACCTCCCAGGTTTTATCCGCTCGCACCTCCGCAAAGGCCCGCTCGTTGGCGATAGGATCCCGGCGGGGGATATACGCGGACATCCCACCGATGGCGTGGGCCCCTCGCCGATGGGCGACCTGCACCAGCCGTCGGGCGGCTGCCTGCAGGAAGGGAGTCGCCGATACCGTGAGCCGGTTGCGATCGGGGAGGATCATCGTCGGATCGTGGGCGAAGGCCTTGATCATGCTGAAGATATAATCCCAGCGGCCCAGGTTGAGGGCGGTGATCCGCTCCCGCAGCTCATACAGGATCTCCTCCATCTCGAAGGCCGCCAGGATGTGCTCAATGAGGACGGAGACCCGGATGGATCCGCGCGGCAGGTCCAGCCGATCCTCCGCGGCCTCACAGACCTGGTTCCAGAAGCGGGCCTCGAGGTAACCCTCGAGCTTGGGCAGATAGAGGTAGGGGCCGCTTCCCCGATCCAGGAGCTCTTGGGCGTTGTGGAAAATGAAGAGGCCGAAATCGAACAGCGCCCCGGCGACCGGCTGTCCATCCACCCACAGATGCGGCTCGATCAGATGCAGCCCCCGCGGACGCATCATCAGGGTGGCGATCCCCTCCGCCAGGCGATATTCCCGTCCCTCCGGGGAGATGTAACGGATGGTCCGCCGCACCGCTTCTCGAAGGTTCCACTGCCCCTGAAGCATGTTCCTCCAGGTCGGGACGTTCGCATCCTCGAAATCCGCCATAAAAACCTGGGCGCCGGAGTTGAGGGCGTTGATCACCATCTTGCGATCCGTCGGCCCGGTGATCTCCACCCACCGGCAGCGGAGATCCTTCGGGGGCGGGGCCACCCGCCAGTTCCCCTCGCGGATCCCCCGCGTCTCCGGCGGAAAGCCCGGACGCTCCCCAGCCGCGAGGCGGGCGTAGCGCTCCCGGCGCCGGGCCAGCAGACGCTGCCGCTCCTCCTCAAAGACCCGGGCCAGCTCCGCGACGAAGGCCACGGCCTCGGGGGTCAGGATCTCCTCGAAGGGTGCTTCGAGAGGCCCCCGGATCTCGATTCGCTCCAGCGCGGCACGCATCTCCATTCCTCTAGGTGAAGATCCTGTGGGTGATTTCCGCCACGGGTTTACGGCGGGTGCTGTTATCGTATCGGCTCGCATCGGCGTTCACAATATCCCTTCGGGGGGTTCTGACGCCCTGAGAGAAGGGCTTCCCCGGCCCGTCGGTGGAAGAGGCCTTCCCCGACCAAAGGAGAGGGCACGGCTCGCCGTTTGAGGGGGGAGGACGGCCCCGAAGGCGTAGGGCGCTTATGGGGATTTCTCCGGGGGAAGCCGGCCGGAGCGAGCGGTGAAGTAGAAGTGGGCGGCCTCCGTGCGGTTGCGCACGCCCAGCTTCTGAAAGATGTTCTGAAGGTGGAATTTCACCGTCGTCACCCGGACGCCGAGGCGTTGGGCGATCTGGGCGTTACTCAGGCCCTCCGCCACCAGGGCCAGGATCTCGCGTTCCCGTTCGGTAAGGGCCAGCAATCCCTCCGGGATGCGCCGGCTGAGCCAGCGCCGGGCGGCCTGGGGGAACACCAGGTGGCCCTGGGCGACCTGCCGGATGGCCGTGACGGTTTGCTGGGGGGGCTCTGTCTTCAGCACGAAGCCGTCGGCTTCGCGTTCAATGGCCATCTGAATGAACTCGCCGTCCCCGAAGGCCGTAAGGATGAGCACCCGGGTTCCCGGGCTGGCCCGGCGGATCGCCTCCAGGCAATCCCATCCGGAAAGGCCGGGCATCTGGAGATCCAGCACCACCACGTCCGGGCGATGGCGCTCGACAACCGGGATCAGCTCCGTCCCATCGGTCACGGCGGCCACCACTTCCATGTCTTCCTCGGCCCGGAGCATCGCCCGCAGGCCCTCCAGGACCAGGGGGTGATCATCGGCCAGCACAACTCGGATCCGACGGGGAACCCCGCTCTTCCCTTTCAGCATGGCAGCCACACCCGGATGGATGTTCCACGGCCTGGAGCGCTTTCGATCTCAAATCGGCCGCCCAGCAGCTCCGCGCGATCCCGCATCCCCCGCAGCCCGAAGTGGCGCATCGCTTCGGGGGAGGGGTTTTGCAGATAGGGCTCCGGATCGAACCCATGGCCTTCGTCCCGGACCTCGAGCCAGAGCCCGTGGGGCTCACCGCGCAACCGGACGGTGTAATGGGCGACGCCGGCGTAGCGAGCCGCGTTGTTCAGCGTCTCCTGGAGCAACCGGTAGAGGGCGATTTTCACCGGCAGCGGAGGGGTGGGGAGATTCCCTTCCACCTCCAGATGAACCTCCAGATCTGCTGACTGAGGCTCGACCTGATCCTCCACCTGCAGCAGCATCCCCTTCTGGCTGCTGGACGGGAAAACCCGGCGCAAGTCAGGCTCTATCCGAAGCCCTCTTTAGCCGCAGCCATCCCCCGCCACCCAGGTCCGGCTGAATCGCAGGTTGCCCCCATCGCATTCAGCAACTTTCCTCTTTCGAAGGACGGTTTTAAAATTAGAACTGGTGTAGTCGGGCTCCAGTGGGGAAAGTCTGCCCTTTCCAGGGTGGAGGGAGGTCACTGTTAAGGAAAGATCCCCATCGGCCAACCTCAATGCCCTCATCCCGCGAACTTCGAGGCTTTCATTAAAGAACAGGGGACCACCTGAACAGGATCTCCGGTCTCGAAGGCTCCATCTGGAGGGGCACCCTGGCTCTGGGCACCCTGGCTCTCCCAGGTCTGACGGTTGCCTGTGGCAACGGTAGAGGAGGGCGGTGATGGCAACCACCGGGAGCTTGCGGGAGATCCCGCTGGCCGCGCTGATCGAAACCGGATGCCGGTCTCGAGCATCTGCGCGACTCCGACTCCGGCAGGGCGAGTGGGAGGGCGAGATCTATTTCTCCGATGGCGAGATTGTCCATGCGGTTTGCGGGGATCTCCGGGGGGAGCCGGCGCTGTGGAGATTGCTGGGATGGACGGAGGGGCAATTCGTCCTGGAGGATGAAGTCCGCAGCCCCGAGCGCACCCTTTACCGCCCCTGGCAGGATCTATTGCTGGACGGCATGCGCAGGGCCGCTCGCTCCCCGGATGCGGCCAGCGCGACGACCCCTTTCCCCTCGGAATGGATCGCTCGCCTTCGTTCGATCGAGGGCGTTCTCGGCGTGGTGATCTGCGGTCCGGATGGCGTGGTGATGGCCGCAGAGGTTCCAGAGGGGAAGGGAGAGGCGGAAGGGGCGGTGGCGGTCTATCTGGCGGCGACTGCGGAGGCCCTGGCGGATCTTCTTCCCTTCGGCGCTTTCGAGCATGCCGTTGTCTCGGAGTCCCAGCGGCGGCTCCTGATCCTCCTGCGTTCGCCGTTCATCATCGGCCTGGTGCTCTCCCCTCAGGCCTCGCCGGCGCTGGTCCTCTCCGAGGCGCTGGCCCGGCTGGCCTGAGGGAATGATTCCGCCTCTCACCGGGCGACCACCGGGCCCCAGGGAGAAGGGAGAAAGGAGAAAGGATGGCGTTCGAGGAGCTGTTGCAGGAGGTGAATGCCATTCCGGGGGTGGAAGGGGTCTTCCTGCTCCATGAGGAGGGAGCGGTTCAGGGAAGCACACTCCCGGAGCGTTACCCGGCGGAGGCCCTCGCTTCGGCGGCGCGGCTCATCACCCGAACCTTCAGCGCGCTGGAGGCTTCCCGCCGGAGGGTGCCCGAGGTGGAGCTGTTTTTCACCGGAGGGCGCCTCCTCCTCCGGCGGATCCCGGGAGGGATCCTGGGGGTTTGCTGCGCCCGCTCGATCAACCGGCCGCTGCTCGATCTCGCCCTCCACCCGCTGATCCGATCGCTGAGCGCCGCCCTGAAGGAGCAGCCGGCGGCGCCCCGCAAATCCCGGGCCCCCCGGGCAGGCACCCTCCGGCTCTCCACCCTGATCCAGGATCTGGTGAACGAGGGGCTCCGCCTGGTTGAAGCGGCCCGGGCTCAGGGGCTCCTGATGCGCCTGCTGGGGAGCGTGGGGATCGCCTATCACTCCCCTTCCGCGGCCCGTTACCTGCCGACCCCCGCCTATCCGGGGTTAGAGCTTGCCGCCCCCTCCCGGCATGGGAAGGCCCTGGCGGCTTTCATGGAGGAGCAGGGATATGAGCCGCTCGCTCGGTTCAACGCGTTCTACGGAACTCGACGCCTCCACTTCCGCAAGCCGGAGGCCGGCTGGCCCGTCGACGTGTTCCTGGATGCCTATGAGATGTATCACCGGATGGAGTTCGCAGCGGTGCTCAGTCGTGAGGAGATCGCCCTGCCGCCCACCTGGCTCCTCCTTTCCCGCCTGCAGGTGGTGGAAGCCGGGGAAGCGGAGCTGCTGGAGATCGCGGTCCTGCTGCTGGACCACGAGGTGGTGGAGGGGGAACAACCGGAGACGGTGGATCTGCGGGTGATCGCCGGGCTCTGTGCGGAGGATTGGGGGTGGTATCGAACGGTCACCATGAACCTGGAGCGAGCGGCCCGGCAGGTCGAAGGATGGGAGGAGCCGGCGCGGGGGCGCGTCCGCGAACGCCTGGAGCGCTTGCGGCGGGCCATTGAGGCGGCTCCCAAAAGCCTGGGCTGGCAGATGCGCGCCCGGCTGGGAGACGCCGTGCGCTGGTATCAAACGCCCATCCGGCCGGAGGAGGGACCGCGGCCGGATATGGCCATCGGGTGATGGCGGCCGGGGCTCGCCCAGGGGGTTGGGAGCGGTCGAAGGGGATCCCCAACCCTTGAAAATCCCCCGGGCGGATCGGGCCAGGTACAGAGCAGGTACAGGTATAAGTGGACAGAGCGCTCGTGGCCCATGAGGCCATGAAGTTGGGAGGAGTCCGGATGCGCTGGGAGCCGGTGCGCCGTTTGGGGCGGGCGATCGGGGAGATCCTTTACGGGATGGCCCTGCACGATATGGTGCGGGCGAACCTCCGCCAGAGAGGATCCATGGAGCACCTCTTCCTGCTGATCACCTTCGGGGATCTGGTGGGCATCCCCATTATTCCCCCCTATTACTGCATGCGGCTGCTCCCCTTCATCGTGCCTCAGATCCACTCCTGGCGCCGGCGTCTGCTTCGTGAGCGGGATCTCACGGATATGCTGTTCTGAGGTGAGCGATGACAGCTCCACGCCGGCGGGTCCTTCTGGTGATCGAGACAGCAGACCTGGCCCGCTATGCGGGGTTCCTGGAGTCCGCCGCATCGCGCTGGGAGATCCTGACCCTTCCCCTGCGCGAAGCGCTCGCTCAGCCGATCCCCGAGGAACCTCCGGACGCGATCCTGGTCGCCGCGGAGGAGGTGCCGGAGGGATGGCTGGAGAGCTGGAAGCGGCCGGAACCGCGCCCTCTCCTGATCCAGCTGAGCGCCCGGGTTTCGGCGGCCTGCAAGGCCCCCGAAGGGCCATGGGATTGGGTCCTCCCGGCGGCTTCGCCGGGATCAGACCTGGAGGCGATCCTCCCCGCCTCCTCCGAGGATCGGAGATCGACGATCCCGGTGCGGAAGGTCTTGCTCGTTGGGGAAGCGACCGTCGGCAAAACTTCCCTGGCCACCTTTTATCTGCAACGGGCCTTCGATCCCCGCCGTCGCATGACCATTGGGGTGGACATCCATATCTGCCCGGTGGAAGTCGAGGGGATGGCGGTGCGTCTGGTGGTGTGGGATGTCGGAGGGCAGCGGCGCTTTGCCGCCCTGCGGGATCTTTTCTATCGGGGTGCCGCGGCCGGGGCGCTGGTTTTCGATCTGAGCAACCGCCTCTCCTTTTACCAGCTCCTGAGATGGTGGCAGGAGCTTCGGAGCCACCTCGGATCCATTCCCGTTCTCCTGGTGGGCAACAAAGCGGATCTGCCCCGCGAGATCTCCCGCCTGGAAGCGGAATCCCTCGCCCGGGCATGGGGCACGCCGTATTTTGAGACCTCCTGCGTGACCGGCGTGGGGGTCCTCGAGTTCTTTCGGGCCCTGGCGGCCGCTGCCCTCCAGGGGACTTCGCGAGCGGAGCTAGGCTGACCTATCCCCGGCGATTACTGTAGGGCAACTGCTTGCAGTTGCCCTACGTTTACTAAGGTCCCGGCACGATCCGCAGGATCCGATCATCGCCGGGCATGGGCCGTCCTCGCCCGTCGCGGTTGCTGGTGGTGAAGTAGAGCGCGCCGTCGGGCCCCATCACCACATCCCGGATCCGCCCGAATTCCCCGCGGAAGAGCTCTTCATGGAAAATCACCGCCGTCCCATCCGGGCTCAGCACCACGTGGTGCAGATGTTGCCCGCGCAGCGCCCCGAAGAACAGATGGCCGTTCCACGGCGCGAGGCGCTCGCCGGTGACGAACGCCATGCCGGCCGGCGCCCAGGTGTCCTGCCCGCTATGAAGGATGGGATCCACAAAACGGGGATCCCCCGGCGCATCCGTCACCCGGGGCCATCCGTAATTGCTCCCCGGGCGGATGAGGTTCAGCTCGTCCAGGCAGCATAACCCCATCTCCCCGGTGGGTCCATGCTCGGTGCTGTAGAGCTGGCCGGTGGTGGGATGCCAGGCCAGGCCCTGGGGATTGCGGTGGCCATAGGAATACACATAGGAGCCCGGGAAGGGGTTGTCCGCGGGGATCGATCCGTCCGGGTTGAGGCGGAGGATCTTTCCGGCCAGGCTATCCAGTCGCTGGGCCAGCTCCCGCTGGGCCGCATCGCCGGTGGTGGCGTAGAGCTTGCCATCCGGGCCGAAGGCCAGCCGCCCCCCATCGTGAATCCCGGCGCCCGGGATATGATCGATCAGGATCACTTCCTCCCCCGCGGTGTTCCCCCGCAGCGTCAGCCGGGAGATCCGGTTGCGGAGCGCGCCGCCCGCCCGGTAGGTATACATCACGTAGAGATAGCCGTTCTGAGCGAAGTTCGGATCCAGGGCCAGGCCCATCAATCCGCCCTCACCGGTCGCGGCCACCGGGAGGACCGCTACCGGTTCGGGGCGGAGCTGGCCGTTTTCGATGACCCGGATCCGCCCGGGGCGTTCTGTGACGAAGATCCGGCCGTCGGGCGCGAAGGCCAGCGCCCATGGCACCTCCAGCCCGGTAGCCACCACCTCCACCCGAATCGGAAAAGATCCCGGTGAGGTAGGGGAGGGTGTGGAAGCCAGTGGGGTTGGAGAAGGTGGGGTGAGCATCGCCGTTGGGGTGGGAGACGGCGAGGGCCCAGGCGGTGGGAGGAAGGTCGGGGTTGCAGGAGGGAATGGAGGGGTGATCACAGGCGAGGGGGAAGCCGGACCCCGACCGCATGCCCCGAGAAGGAAGGAGAATATCCCGAGGAAGAGAAGCGGTTTCCGCATAGAGAACCTCCTGATCGATCTTCGCCGGAGTTGCGCCGTTCATTTTCCTACGAACCGAGCGGGGCACCGAAGGTCCCCGCCCAGCTCCCAAAATCCCCTATCAGGAGCGAGGCAGGCGGATCCTGAAGGTGCTGCCCGCTCCCACCTGGCTCTCGACCTCAATGGTCCCTCCCATTGCTTCCACCAGCGCGCGGGCGATGGAGAGGCCCAATCCCGCTCCCCCTCCGGTGCGAGCGGGATCCCCCCGATAGAAGCGCTCGAAAATGTGAGGCAGGATCTCCGGTGGGATGCCCGGGCCGGTGTCCTGCACCTCCAGCGCGATGGAGGTCTCTTCGGCCCGAGCCCGCAGGGTGATCCGTCCACCGGGGGGCGTGTATCGGATAGCGTTGTCGAGCAGAATGAGCAGCACCTGTTTCAGAAGGTCCGGGTCGGCCAGGACGTGGGTTTCCGGTGCTTCCGGGGTTTCGATGCTCTGCTCGCGGGCGAGCCGGCGGGCCTGGCGTCCCAGTTCGGAGAGAAGCGGGCGGAGCGGGATCGGCTCTCGCCGCACGGCCTGGCCGGCCTCCGCTCGAGCCAGGGCGAGCAGATCGTTGACCAGGCGGATCAGCCGATCACACTCCGCGATCAGATCCTCCAGCACTTCCCGCTGATCCTCTTGAGGAATAGGGGGCTCCCGGCGCAGCAATTCCAGGTTGCCGCGCATGGTGGTCAGTGGCGTTCGCAGCTCATGGGAGGCATCCGCCACAAAGCGGCGCTGAGCCTGGAAGGCATGTTCCAGCTGCATATAAGCTGCCTGAAGCTCTTCCAGCATGGCATTGAACGTCCAGGCCAGCTCTCCGATCTCATCCGATGGCCCCGAGTAGGGAACCCGCTGGCTGAAATCCCGAAGCTGCCCGATCGCCCGCGCGGTCCGGGTGATCTGATGGATCGGGCGCAGGGCGATCCCCGCCAGCATCCATCCGGAGGCGAAGGCGGCGGCCAGGGCAGCCAGGCTGCCTGTGAAGAGGATCCTTCCGAGGGTTCCCTGGGCCTGGTCGTAATCAGCCAGGGAACGGCCGAGCTGCAGCACCCCACGCATCTGCCCATCCTGACGAACGGGAAGGTTATAAATGAGCAGGCGTCCGTTTTCCATATCGGCCACCTCGATCCATGCTCGACCCTGCTGGATCGCCGTCAGGCCCGCCGGGCTGATGGGAAGCTCGGCCCCTTCCAGGTTCGCGGTGCGATCCAGGATCTCTCCATCCAGCCGGCGGGTTTGCACATAGGTCTCTGGAGCGGCCAGCTTCCGGGCCGGATTATCGATAGCCTCCAGCCGAAAGCGAGGGGAGGTCATGAGTCGCCGGGCTTCATCTGCCAGAGCGTCTTCCAGAATTCGCAGGGTGAGGCGGGCCTGGATCCAGTAAACCGTAAGCCCGATGGCCAGAAGGGTGAACACCAGGATCCCGCTGTAAAAGAGGGTGAGCCGCAGGCGGATGGACATCTCAGGCCTCCCGCAGCACATAGCCGATGCCGCGGACCGTATGGATCAGGCGCGGTTCGCCTCCGGCTTCCATCTTCCGTCGCAGGTAACCGATATACACCTCGAGGACGTTCTCATCGCCGCGGAAGTCATAGCCCCACACTTCCTCCAGGATCCGCTGACGGGGAAGGACCTGACGGGGATGGCGCATGAAGAAGGCCAGGAGCTCGAACTCCCGGGGCGTGAGGACAAGCGGGCGGGATCCGCGCCGCGCCTCCCGGGTCGTGGGATCCAGATAGAGGTCTGCGTAGGTCAGGGGACGCTCGGGCTGGGAAGCTCCGACACGACGCAGCAGGGCCCGGATCCGGGCCAGCAGTTCCGCGGGAGCGAAGGGTTTAACCAGGTAATCATCCGCCCCGCTATCCAGACCTTCCACCCGATCCTCCACCGCGTCCCGGGCGGTCAGCATCAGGATGGGCGTGGAATCCCCCGCCGCGCGCAGACGAGCCGCTACCTCCACACCGCTCAGTCCCGGCAGCAGCCAGTCCAGGATGATGAGATCCAGCGGTTGCTCCTGAAGCCGGGCCAGGGCCTCGAGACCGCTTGTGGCCGTAAGCACCTGATAACCCTCGTAAACCAGTGTGCGCCGCAGCATATGGAGCAGTTTCTCATCATCATCCACAATGAGAATCCGTGGCATCCTCCCTCCCTTTCGCTGTTCACCGGGGCGCTTTCGAAGCTTCGCCCGCTCTCAAATCGTCTTTTCCTCCCTCCACCTGGCCCTGAGAAAGAAAGCGTGGAAAGAGGGCTATCCCGACTTTTCAGATTCTGAGTTCAACCGTGTAAGTCCTATCATAACAACCTGAGAGTCCGCTGAGAACGGATCCTGGAATGGTTCTGGGCGCGAACGCTCGTTCTCTTAATGTTTTCTCAGGATGACCTGAGATCATGTCCTGATGAAGGAGAAATAAAAGGGCTTGAGGTGACAGCCGAAGGGCGTTGCCCTCCTTTCCCGGTTGCGAAACAGCGGAGGATCATCCGGGGTGGTCTCGCTTATCTTGAAATCCCTGGGATACATATTCGGATTCAATGGCCTATACCATCTGGATCCTGGTGCAGGAGGGATGCGATGAATCGGTGGGAGACCATGCTCCGATTCGCCGTGCGGGTCGGCCTGGTGGTGCTGATCACAGGGTGTGGGCGCTCGCGTGGAGCGACCCCTGTTACGATGATCCCCACGGTGACGACGACGCCAGCGCCCACCGCGACGCCCACGCCCATCCCGACCCCCACCATTACACCATCGCCTACCCCGCACCCGCTGGCGGAATACACGATCGAAGGCATGCGACGGCGGATCTACCCTGGCGGGAAGATCGAGATCCGCGCTGTCGTCACCCGGACGGAAGCTTATACCCGCTATCTCATTGCCTATCCAAGCGATGGCCTGACCATCACCGGCGTGATGCAGATCCCTCATGGCCGGGGGCCTTTCCCCGTGATTGTTCTGAATCACGGATACATCCCACCCAGCCGGTATGTGCCGGGTTCGGATACATGGCGACCGGCCGATTATCTGGCCCGCCGGGGCTACATCACCCTGGCGCCGGATTTCCGGGGATGGGCGGGATCCGATTCCGGCCCCGATTTCTTCCGGATGGGCCTGGTGATCGATGCTCTGAATCTGATCAGCTCCATTCCTTCCATTCCCCAGGCGGATCCTGAGCGCATCGGGATGTGGGGGCACAGCATGGGAGGCGGGGTCACCACCCGCGCGATCGTCATCGATCCACGGATCCGGGCAGCGGTCCTCTATGCGCCGGTCAGCGCGGATCTGGTGAACACCCGGCGGGGATTCGGCGGGGCCCGGAGCATGGAGGATCCATTTCTGGCCCAGGCATATGCCGATGCTCGCAGCGATCCCATGTTCCTGCGACAGGTCTCCCCAATTTATTACTTCCATTATGTGACCGCCCCGGTGCAGATCCATCAGGGGACCGCTGACACAACGACGCCGCCGGAATGGGCCCAGGCCATCCGGGATGCGCTGATTGCGGCAGGCAAGGAAGTGGAGTATTTCGAGTATCCAGGCCAGGGCCACGCCTTCCAGGGTCAGGCCTGGACGCTTTTCCTGCAGCGGATGACCGCGTTTTTCGATCGACACCTGAAAGGTTCCCGATAAATCCGGCGGTCGAAGGATTTCTCGGGAAACCGTGCGGGCTTACGCTTTCGGGCTTCCGTTGGATTTTCGTGAGAGGCGGGTGCCAGGGGCCAATCGCCTCCTATGAAAGCGCTGCCTAAGGAAGGGAAGGCCGGATTTTCGTTCTGAAGGCCGGAAGGCAGCCTGATCGCCTCAGCCCCGGATATCCTCCGGGATCGCGCGCGGTTATTCGGCCTCCCGCCGCGCCAGCTCCCGGTCCATCACAACCAGCCCCGTCCCATCCTCCCCGATGCGCCGGAGCGCCTCCAGGATCTGCTCCACGCTTTTTTCTTCCTCAATTTGCTCCTCCAGGAACCAGTGAAGCAGGGGCAGGCTGGAGGGATCGTTCTCGCGGACGGCGATCTGGTAAAGATTCTGGATGAGGCTGGTGACCCGGCGCTCATGCTGAAGGGCCTGAGCGAAGGCCTCCTGGGGGGAGGCGAAATCCACCGGGGGCTGTTCGATCGCCTGAAGGATGACGCGTTCCCCCCGGTCGCAGAGGTGATCGAAGAACTTCATCGCATGACCCACTTCCTCACGAGCCTGCACCCGCATCCAGTGGGCGAACCCGGGCAGGTTCATCGCTTCGAAGTATGCGGCCATAGATAGATAAAGGTAAGCGGAGTAGAGCTCGTGGCGGACCTGGTCGTTCATGGCCTCGCGGAGCGTCTGGCTCATGGCCATGGGAACCTCCTGGTGTGTGGAGATAGTGGCCTGCGGGATCGGCCCGCTCAGCCAGGATGCCCCCCTCCGGGATCCAGAGCGGGTTGGAAGAGCCCATGGAGGGTCGCCTCTGAACTTTCCTCTCTGGAGTTACGCGGCTGGTTTTCTCTGAAGGCTTTGAGAGCGAGCGGAGCACCTTCCATGTTCCGCTCACCCCCAGCAGTTTTTCTTTCCCTTCATTGAGTCTACAGTTAAAGAGCCGAATCCGCCAGCTCTTCCGGGCGGTTTCCTGTTGAGGACGGGGAGAACTTCTCCGGATTCGATTCGAGCGAGGAGCAGGGTAGGGGTCTGCCGAAGGTGGGCCCCATGCCCTCGAGTGCTCTTTTCAGAGTCCGATTCGTAACGCTTGAACCGAATATCCGTTAAATGCATAGGAAAGGATTTCGATGGAAATGACCCCTGTTCCGGTGCATTCGGTTCGTCCAGAGGAGGCCACTGTCGAACCGGAGATGATCCGTCGGGCTCAGGGGGGCGATCCCGAGGCGGTGGGGTGGCTCTACGATCGTTTTTATCTCCCCATCTATCGCTACTTTCGGATCCGGCTGGAGGACCAGGAGCTTGCGGAAGATCTAACGGCGGAAGTCTTCGTGCGGATGCTGGAGCATCTGCCCCGGTATCGGGCACAGGGGCGCCCGTTTCTGGCCTGGCTGTATACCATCGCCCGAAACCTGTTGACGGATTATTACCGCGCGCAGCCGCGCACCGTAGCGACGCCGCTGGAGGATCCGGAGCGTGCCCCTGGTGTGGAGGAGGAGATCGAGCGCATTGAAGCGCAGGCCCAGTGGGATTGCATCCGGCGGGCCATGCAGAGGTTAACGCCCGATCAGCAGGACGTGCTGTTCCACCGCTTTCTGGAGGGGCGCTCCGTGGAGGAGACGGCCCGGTTGATGGGGAAGCAGCCCAATGCCATCAAGGCGCTGCAGCACCGGGCGCTGGCCGCCCTGCGACGGCGGATGGAGGAGATGGGATGCCTATGAAGGATCTTTCCTTTGAAGAGGTCCTGGCCCGTTGTCTGGATGAGATGGCCGCGGGTGCCAGCATCGAGCAGGTGCTGGCCCGTTACCCCGCCTACGCGGCTGAGCTTCGTCCGCTGCTGGAGGCCGCTCTCCGGCTGCGGGAGGTCCCCGTGCCGCCCCCGCGTCCGCAAGCCGTTCTTCAAGGGCGAGCCCGGGTGATCGCGCGGTCAAGGCCTTCGCAGGCCTCCGGTTGGGGATGGCTTCGGGGGCGTCGATGGGTTTCCGCATTGCTGATCGCCGGGTTGCTCCTCGCCTTGCTCTTCGGGGGAGGGACGCTGGGGGCGCAGGCGGCGGACGCCAGTCTCCCGGGCGATCCCTTCTACGGGCTCAAGTTGTGGAAGGAGTCTCTCGAGCTGACCTGGGCGGAATGGCAGGGGGATCCCGTCCCGGTGCTGGTGCGCCAGCTGGAGCGGCGTTCCGAAGAGATCGAGGCGTTACAGCGACAGGGCCGTCCGGTGCATCCGGCCGTTCTTCAGCGCTCCGCCCGTCTGCTGATTCGACTGATCCTCCTGGCCGAGCGCCATCCGGATCATCCCCTTCTCCGGCAGCGCGCCCTGCAGGCCATTGAGCGACATCAGGCGATCCTCCTGGCCCTGCGCGCTCGGGTTCCACCGGCCGCCCGCCCGGCGCTGGAGCGGGCCCTGGAACGGGCGAATCGGGCCCGTGAGGTGCTCTCCTCCACCGTTCCGCCTCGACCTTCACCCGGGCCGCCCCCCAAATGGCCTCCCCGAGGGCCCGGGCGCTGATCCGTTGAGGGCTGAGCGGAGCGTTGAAGGTGCCCTGCTCAGCCTCTAAAAGCTCTGGGGAAACGCATGGCTGAACGTCTCCCGGGTGGTCTATTGCTGGTCTCCGCTCGCATGGCGCCAGGGAAGCTCTGTGGACCGGGCCTCCTATCCCCCTGATTCCCTCATAAAGAGAAAGGGGGTAGCTTCGCCGCCTCCCCAACCCCTTCTATAGAGCGGCAACCCCTCCTGGCGTTTGCTGCGCAAGTTTTGATCGATTCTGATTGATACTTGACATTTCAATCAAGATCGATTAAGATAAGCGCAGGAGGTGCTCATGCGGGCGGCTCGGCGGGAGCAGATCCTGCAGATTCTGAGCGAGCGGTCCTTCGTTACGGCCGAGGAACTGGCCCGGCTGACGGGGGCTTCCCTGCCGACGATCCGTCGGGATCTGCAGGTCCTGGCGGAGGAGGGATTGATCGTCCGCACCCGGGGTGGAGCCTCCCTGGGCACGCCCGGGATCGGCCACGAGATCCCTTATTTGACACGGGCCCGGGTTCAGTTGCCGGAGAAGCGGGCGATCGCCCGCGCGGCGCTGGATTTCGTTCGCGAGGGCGATGTGATCGCCCTGGATGTAGGTTCCACCACGTTCGAGCTGGCCCGTCTCCTTCGTCCCCGCCGGAACCTCACGGTCTTCACAGCATCGGTCCCCATCGCGCAGCTGCTGGCCAACACGGAGATCTCGGTGTTTCTCCTGGGCGGCCAGCTGCGCAAGAAGGAACTTTCGATCGTTGGCCCTCTCGCGTTGCGGATGGCTGCTCAGTTCTACTATGACCGCTTCTTTATGGGAGTGGCTGGCCTGGACCCGGAAGCCGGGTGCACGGATTTCAGCCTGGATGATGTGGAGGTGAAGAAGGTCTTTCTGGAGCGCTCCCGCGAGATCATTGTCCTCGCGGATCACACCAAGCTGGGCCATGTTTCCTTCACTGCGATTTGCCCGGTTCAGCGGGTGCACCGGGTGATCACCGATGCGGGAGCGGATCCGCGGATGATCGCCCGGCTGCGGGAGCTCGGGGTTGAGGTGCGAGTGGTGCCGGTGATGGAGGACCAGGCCGCGGCCCGACGTGAGCGCACGGTGCCTCAACCGTAAAGTCCATGCGTCGATTGCTGGAATTCCCATAGCAGGAGCCATCGGATGTCCTGGTTGCAGGAGCTCTTTGGGGTTTCCAAGCCGGTGATCGGGATGATCCATCTTCCGGCCCTGCCCGGGGCTCCTCTCTATGATGCGGAAAAGGGGATGGAGGGGATCCTGGAATGGGCCCGGCGGGATTTGCACGCCCTTCAGGCGGGCGGGATCGATGCGGTGATGTTCTGCAATGAGAGCGATCGTCCTTATACCCTGCGAGCGGATCCGGCGACGGTCGCTGCGATGGCTGCTGTGGTGGGGCGATTGCGTGACGAGATCCAGGTGCCCTTCGGGATCGATATCCTGTGGGATCCCTTCGCCGCCCTGGCCGTTGCGCATGCCACAGGTGCCCGGTTCGTGCGGGAGGTCTTTACAGGCGTTTACGCCAGCGATATGGGGTTCTGGAGCCCCTCGGCAGGGGAAATCCTGCGTTATCGCCGGGTGATCGGTGCGGAGGGAGTACGATTGCTTTTCAACATCAATGCGGAGTTCGCTGCTCCCGTGGGAAGCCGGCCGCTGGCGGAGGTGGCCCGCTCCGTAGCCTTCTCCAGCCTTCCTGATGCGATCTGCGTCTCAGGGCCCATGACCAGCATGCCGGTACGGGTGGAGGACCTGCGAGCGGTGAAGGAGGCCGTGGGATCGATCCCGGTGTTCATCAACACCGGTGCCCGTCACGACAACATTGCCGATCTGCTGCCTTTTGCCGATGGGGTGATCGTGGGGTCCAGCCTGAAAGTGGATGGGATCACCTGGAATCCGGTGGATCCGGAACGGGTGCGGTCGTTTATGGCGATCGTGCGGCGGCTCCGGGCAGAGGGGTGAGATCCATGGCGCGGGTAGAGGTGGAAGGTCTGACCAAGCGCTTCGGTCGGGTGATTGCGGTTCAGGATTTCACCCTGGAAGTAAAAGAGGGGGAACTGGTCTCTCTCCTGGGGCCATCCGGATGTGGCAAGACCACGGTCCTTCGGTGCATCGCCGGGTTTGAGCGGCCGGACGCTGGTCGCATCATTGTGGACGGCCAGGTGCTCAACGAAGTCCCTCCAGAGCGACGGAACATCGGGATGGTTTTCCAGACCTATGCCCTTTTCCCGCATATGACCGTAGCCGACAACATTGCCTTCTCGCTGATGATCCGGGGCCGTCCCAGGGAGGAGCGGGAGCGTGTGGTGAAGGAGATGTTGAGCCTGGTCCATCTGGAGGGCATGGAGGATCGCTATCCCCATCAGCTTTCCGGTGGCCAGCGACAGCGGGTTGCCCTGGCCCGGGCGCTGGCGATGCGTCCCAAGGTGCTGCTTCTGGATGAGCCTCTATCGGCTCTGGACGCTAAGATCCGGGAGGAGCTCCGAGGGGAGATCCGGCGCATCCAGAAGACGTTGGGGATCACCACGCTTTATGTCACCCATGATCAGGAAGAAGCGCTGGCCCTCTCGGACCGGGTGGTGGTGATGAATATGGGGCGGATCGAGCAGGTGGGAACCCCGGCGGAGATCTACAACGCGCCGCGGACACCCTTTGTGGCCATGTTTGTCGGGACGATGAACCTTCTGCCGGGCCGGCTGGAGTCGGATGGGCGCTTCCTCTGGAAGGGGACTGCTTTCCAGGTCCATCGAGGCGTGGAGATCCATGGGCGAGGGGAAGTTTACCTGGCCCTTCGGCCGGAGCGTTTGAAGATCGCCGCCAGCCCTGATCAGATCCCCCCGGAACACAACCGGATCCCTGGACGTGTGGAGTGGGTAACCTTCCTGGGCCCTATCGGCCGTTTGACGGTTCGAAGCGATGGGGAAACGCTGCTGGTGGATCTCTCCTCCGATGAGGCGATTCGATTCCCTGTCGGCTCGCCGGTCTGGATCCATTTTCATCCAGAATCGGCTCATCTCGTGCCGAAGGAGTCGGGGTGATCATGACGGCTTTTGGGTTTAAGGGGCCGGATGCGGAGCATGGGGATGCTTTTGAGCGCTGGCTCCCGACTCTGCGAGCGGCGGGTTTCTCATGGATTGAGATCCGCGCCCCTGAGGAGCCGGATCCGGTTTGGGAGGCGCGATTGCGCGAGTGGCGGGAACAGTATGGATGGTCGCTGTCGGTGCATGGTCGTTTCTTTGGGGTGAATCTCTCCAGCCCCAACGCGCGAGTGCGTCAGGCTGCGGTGGAGGTGGCCCGGGAAGATTTGATGTTTGCCGCGCGGATTGGGGCTCAGCGGTTGAATCTCCACGCGGGGGATGTGAACTGGTATGATGTCCCGCCCCCGGATCATCCAGACCATGCCTGGATGATCCGGGAGCTGAATCGGCTGCGCACTCAGCACCTGCAGGCGGTCGCCCTTTCCCTGGCGGAGATCGGGGAGATGGCCCGGATCGTCGGCGTCGAAGTGGTGGTGGAGAACCTCTATAAGCCATGGGAGCTGCTGCGGACACCGGAAGAGGTCCAGATGTTCTTTGAGTCCATGGATCCATCCATAGGCTTCACGCTGGACACCGGTCACGCTCTGCTGGCGGGGTGGCCGCCGGTTACTTTCCTCCACGCTTTGAACAGCCGGGTCCGTCATCTCCATCTCCACTGGAATGACGGGGCGTTCGATGTTCATGGTTTCCCGGACCTTTCCGAGCCTTCCGTACAGGAGCTCCTGCGATCGATCGGACGGATCAGCCCTCAGGCCACGCTGGTCATTGAAATCGTGCCGGGATCACCCAAGGGAACAATCGAGCGATTCCTGGAATGGCCCGCTCGAGCAAGGGAGTTTCTCGGAGCTTACCCATGAGACTCCAGAAAGGAGGAGGTCGCCATGCGTTCTAAAGGGATCGTTTTAGGTATGGTTCTAATGCTTCTGCTGGCGGCCTGTGCGCCGGCCGCCACGCCCACTCCGACGCCGGCACCTCCGGCTCCACCCACACCGGCCCCCGCCACGCCTACGCCGGTTCCGCCCACTCCAACGAAAACCCTGGAGCAGATGTCTTTTGAGGAGCGGATCGCCTTTCTGGCGGAGAAGGCCAAGGCGGAGGGCGGGGTAATCAATTCCTACGGGATGCCGGAGATCTGGGCGAACTATGGGGGGATCTATGCGGAGTTCAAGAAGCGCTTTGGCATCACCCAGCAGGACATTGACATGGGGAGCTCGGTGGTGCTGGCGCGCATGACAGAGGAGAACGCCAGCAAGAACGATGTCGCTGACCTCAAACCGGCCTTCGCCGCCGAGCTGGCCAAGCGAGGCCTCACAGCGGATTACAAGGTTTCCTGCTGGGATAAGCTTCCAGAGGGGCAGAAGGGCCAGGATCCGAACACGGGCTCTGTCTGGTACGTAGGCTACAAGGGTACCCTGGGCTGGATTGTGAACACCAATCTAATTAAGAAGATCCCGCGATCCTGGAAGGAGCTGGAGAATCCCGAATACAAGAACATGATCGGGTATCTGGATCCGCGCGCCACAGGTACCGGTATCAATACGGTGGAGGCTGCTGCCTACGCGGTGAGCGGGGATCCTTACAACTATAAGGCCGGTGCGGAGTTCCTGGGCCGGCTCCATAAGATGGGGCTGGTGGCCAGCGTGGATCCCAAGGTCACGGTGGATAAGTTCCAGCGGGGCGAGATCGGGATCCTGATCAACTTCGATTACAACCTCCTGAAATGGAAGGAAGAGCTGGGCGTCCCCAGCGAGGTGGTGATCCCGGCAGATGGGACGATCGCCAGCGGCGGCGGGGTGATCATCGCGAAGAACGCGCCGCATCCATACACGGCTCGTCTGTTTATGGAGTTCCTGCTCTGTGGGGATGGCCAGAAGCTCTACGCCCAGGCCTTCGTCACCCCCATCAACCCGGAGGTCCAGATTCCGCCCGAGGTGGCCGCCAAGTTCCCGCCCAAGGAGGCATACGCCAAGGTGGTGATGATTGATTACGCCAAGGACGCGGCTATCTCGGAGGATCTGAAGAAGGCGTGGGCGGAGGCTACGGGAGCTCAGTAAAGATTGCCATTTCGGGCTGAAGGATGTCCTCAGCCTGCCAGCCACAGGAGTTACACGGTCAGTTTCTTCCCTGGGGCCGAGTGGGGTGCCTTAGGCGCCTCACTCGGCCTGTGAAGGATCCTCCCCTCTCTTCCTGGAGCGCTCTGGTGCTACAGAGGAGAAGGGTCTGATGGTTTTCTGTTCGAAACGAACGGCGTAAGCCCTGAGGTTATTCGTCTGCGCGGCATCCGGCGCAGGGCTTCCGAATTCGTGCTGGAGAGAACCATGCCGGATATCACGGTAACTGCAGTTCGCAAGCCGATGGAGCGGCGGAAGGTGGTGTGGCTGGCCTCCTTCTTGCGGGCTGAAGTATTGCTGTTGCTTCCCTTCTTGCTTTTTCTTGGCCTGTTTGAGATCTACCCCCTGATCAACATGGCCGTCCGGAGCCTATTTGACACAAATGGGACCTTTACCTTTCAGAATTACATCAATGTGTTCACGAAACCTCAATTTCGGGTGGCGATCCGGAACAGCCTCCTCTTCGCTTCGGCAGCAAGCCTGGTTGGGGGGATTGGAGGAACCTTCGTGGCGGCCCTGGCCGTCCGGCTGCCCTCACGCTGGCGCAACTTCCTGCTCTCCCTCTATGCTCTTCCGATGACCCTTTCCGGGCTGGTTGTGGCCTTTGCTTTCATTGTCCTTCTGGGCCGCAACGGTGTGCTCAACCTGATCGTCCGCCGGGCTTTTAATCTTCCTCCTACGGTGTATTTCAACCTGTATGACTGGCCGGGCATCGTGATGGTTTATGCCTTCTTTCAGATCCCCCTGATGACGCTGAGCATGGCCGCTGTGTTTGAGAACCTGGATCCCAGTTTGATTGAAGCAGCCCGCAATCTGGGTGCCCGGCCGTGGCAGGTCTGGCGGTATGTGGTGATACCGGTGCTTCTGCCGGGTTTCCTGGCGGGTATGAGCATTCAATTCGCCGGGATGATGGGGGCGTTTGGAACGGTGCTGGCCCTGGTCGGGATGGCCAAGAACCTGCTCTCCCTGCAGATTTACTCCCACGCTTCGGAATCCACCTATAACCTGCCCCAGGCGGGAGCGCTGGCCATCGTGCTGATTGCCATCACCGGGGTGGCCCTGGCCCTGTTGAGCTGGGGTGCCCGGCGGCTGGCGCGGAGGGGGACATGATCCGGTGGATCCTGTTTGTGTTCCTGGTGCTTTATATCGTCGTTCCGATGCTGATGCCCGTGATCTTCTCCTTCAGCGTGTTCTGGCAGGACATCCTGCCCCAGGGGTTCACCCTGCGATGGTATGAGGCCATCCTCACGCGCCCTGCCAATTATGAGGCCTTGCTGGTCTCGCTGACCGTGGCCTCGAGCGCGGTTCTCCTGAATGTCTTGATTACTGTCCCTGCCGCATACGCCCTGAACCGGATGGCGTCGAAATGGGGGCAGCGCTTGCGGGAGGGAGCGATGATCCTGCCCCTGATCTTTCCTCCGCTGGTGGTGGGCACCGCGCTTCTGCAGGCTTTCACCCGTCCTCCTCTGGCGCTCACCGGGACGCTCTGGATGGTGATCATCGCTCATACCATCCTGGGCTTCCCTTTCATGTTCCGAATCGTCCTGGCTGCTTTCCAGACCATCGATGAACGGACTCTCAGCGAGGCGGCGGCCAGCCTGGGAGCCAACCTGTGGCAGCGGATGCGTTACGTGCTGATCCCTAACGTTCTGCCTGGCATCCTCTCCGGCGCCCTCCTCGTTTTCGCCATCAGCATGGGGGAGTTCGAGGTGACGTCCATGGTCGCCGGGTTTACAGCCCAAACGCTTCCCCTGCGCCTCTTTCAGCAGATCCGCAATGATATGCGGGTGGCTTCCGCCATCACGGCGTTCCTGATTTATGTATCTTTCCTCTCCTTCATGCTGATGAGCTATCTGGGAGCACGGATGCGCCGTCTCCGGGCCCTCTGATTCAGCGCTCCTGCTCCTGTGCGGGCTCATTGAGGAATCTCGCTCCCGGAGGATGGTGGCCAAACGGCTCACTGTAGAGGGCGCACAAACAATCCGGGAGCTATGCAGCCAGTCTTCTCGTAGGGGATTTTGGGGCCTCAGAGAGAGGGAGAAATGGGGCTGAAACATCTCACTGCCTTCTTGATCGGAGCCTATCGGGGCAAGTTAAGTCAAGGAAAAGAAAGGAGGTGAAAGATGTTCCGTCGTATCGCTGGATTTGTGATGGCGCTGGGAATGCTGGCATCCTGGCTGCTCGGATGCCGGCCGGCGGCTCCTTCCCCGGTCACGCTGACCATCATTATGGAGCAGGTGCCGGATACCGACGTCATCCGCAAGCTCCTGCCGGATTTCGAGAAGGAGAACCCGGGGATCAAGGTGGTTATCGACGCCATGCCTTACGACGCGATGCGGGATAAAATCCTCGCCTCATTCATGGCTCCCCGGGCGACTTACGATGTGATCATCGTTGACAATCCATGGATGGATGAATTCGTCGCTGGCAATTTCCTGGAGCCTCTGGACGATCGAATCCGGGGGATCCCCGACTACGACTTCGAGGATTTCGTGAAGCCGGTGCGGGACATCGGGGTTGTGGGCGGCAAGATCTATGGCATCCCCTTCTATAATTACGCGCTGGGCCTGATTGTGCGCCAGGATCTCTTCGATGACCCCGCTTATCGGGATGCCTATCAGAAGAAATACGGGAAGCCGCTGGCCCCGCCGACCACGCTGGAGGACTACGTTCGGATCGCTCAGTTCTTCAAGGAGCAGAGCGGTGGGAAGATCTACGGGGCGGCGATGCAGCCCCAGCGAGGCTATAAGGTCTTCGAGGAGTGGAAGAACTGGCTCTATGCCGCGGGGGGGAATCTCCTGGACGATCAGGGGAAGGTGATCCTGGACCGCCCGGAGGCTGTCCGCGCGCTGGAGCTTTACATCGAGATGTATAAAACCGCTGCTCCTCCCAACTCATTGAACTGGGGCTTTGATGAGGCCCTTCGGAGCATGGCGGCCGGAGAGGCGGCGACGATGATGAGCTACAACTGGATGCTGCCGACGCTGAACAACCCTCAGGGGCCGGCAGGCAACCTGGCCGGGAAGTTCGCGCTGTATGAGGTCCCCGGCGGCAAGGCGGTGCTGGGCGCCTGGCACTGGGCCATCCCGCGCAATGCACCTAACAAGGATGCCTCCTGGCGCTTTATCTCGTGGGTGACCTCGAAGCGGGTTGAGAAGCAACGGGTGATCCTGGGCGGGGCGCCCGTTCGGGTGAGCGCGATGAAGGATCCGGAGGTCTGGCAGAAGGGCTTCGGGCAGAGCTATTACGAGACGGTGCTGAAGATCCTGGAGGATGCGGAACCTCTGGCCCGAGGTCCCAAGGCGGAGGAGATCATTCAGGTCGTGGGCACCGAGCTGAATGCGGCGGTAGCTGGAGAGAAAACTGCGGAGCAGGCATTGAAGGATGCCGCGGCCCAGGTTCGTCGCATCCTGGGCCAGTGAGTCGAATCGCGGGGGAGGCGATTCGGGCAGCCTCCCCCGGACTATTCTTTCGAAGGTGGAGGCGGGATGGGACATCGGGACCGACGGTTGGGCCGCCGGATGGTTCTGCCTCTGATCCTGTTGTTGCTCGCTGTGCAGGGTTATCCGATGGCCTTCGCCGTGTATATCTCAGCGCACGATTACCGGCTCACCGCCCTGAGCGAGGTCCGCTGGGTCGGGCTGGAGCAGTATCGAGGGCTGCTGGACAATCCCTCTTACTGGACTGCGATGAAGAACACTCTGGTTTTCGTGTTCGGTGCGGTGAGCCTGGAGCTCCTCCTGGGCTTCCTGGTGGCTTATCTCCTCTGGCGGCCGGTGCCCGCGCAGAATCTCTTCCGGGCGATCCTGTTGACGCCCATGTTCGTCACCCCCATCGCCGTTGGCCTGATGTTCCGATTCCTGCTGAACAATCAGCTGGGGATCATCCCGGTCTGGTTACGATCCCTGGGGCTGGAGATCGACTGGTTTGGCCCTGATCTTGCGCTCTTCTCCCTGATCCTGATCGATGTGTGGCAATGGACCCCGCTGATGGTGCTGCTGCTTCTGGCGGGGTTGGAGGCCCTGCCGGTGGAGCCTTTCGAGGCCGCGCGGGTGGATGGCGCATCGGAGCTTCAAATTATCCGACACTTAACCATCCCCCTTATCCGCCCGGTGATGCTGGCGGCGATCCTGATCCGGATGCTGGATGCCTTTCGTGTGTTTGAATATGTATACGCCATCACGAGGGGCGGGCCGGGGGAGCGCACCGAGACGATTCTGTTCCACATCTACCGGGTCGGCTTCCTGTATTTCCGATTGGGAGAAGCGGCGGCGATGGCCATTACGCTTGCACTGGTGATCTTTGTCCTCGTGGTGCTTCTTTTCCGCAGTCTGCGGCGTCAGGAGGCCCTGACATGACCGGGCTGGCTCGTGGCATCGCCGTAAAGGCCATGCCCGCCCGCGGGATCCTGCGCTGGGGGCGGCGATGGCCTGTCCTTTTGCGATTCAGCATGCTCTCCATCGCCGCGGTGGCCGTCCTGTTCCCCTTTCTGTGGATTTTCCTGGCCTCCTTGAAGCCGCCGGTGGAGCTGAGCCGTCCTTCCCTCTTCGGGTTCGAGCCAACCGGTGTGAACTGGTCAGAGGTCTGGTTGAACTCCCCCTTCGCCCGCTATTTCCTGAACAGCGTGATGGTGGGGAGTCTCACGGTGATGGTTTCCCTGATCGTCGGAGCACCTGCCGCTTACGCTTTCTCTCGCTTCCGGGTCGGAGGAACAGGGCTGCGCTTTCTGATCCTGGCCGCCCAGATGATGCCGCCGGCGCTTTTCATCATCCCCTTTTTCCTGATGGCTTACTATGTTGGGCTTCTGGATACGATCTGGGCAGTGGCCATCGCCCATCTCACGTTTATCGCCCCTCTCGTGACGTGGTTTCTGATCGGGTTCTTTGAAGATGTGCCGCGGGATCTGGAGGAACAGGCGATGGTGGATGGATGCACGCGATGGCAGGCCTTCGTTCGGGTTGTCCTGCCGGCTGCTCGCCCTGGCCTGGCCGCCGCCGGGCTGTTCGCTTTCATCATGTCCTGGAATGAGATGTTTTACGCCCTGATGCTGGCGGGCGGGCATTCCAAGACATTGCCGGTGGCGATCGCTGGCTACTGGACCTTCCGGGGAGTGGATATGGGGAAGATGTCCGTGGCAATTACCTCGGCAGTGATCCCGGTGATGATCGCTTCATTTTTTGTGCAACGGTATCTGGTGCGCGGCCTGGGAGGAGGCGCTCTGAAAGGATGATCAGGAGGTCCGCGATGGCGCGTTTCGCTCTGGGAATCGATGTGGGAACCAGTGGGGTGAAAGGGGTTCTGATCGAGCCAGGCGGGGAGCAGGTGGCGGAGGCCTATGCTCCCCATGATCTCCGCTCTCCTCATCCGGGGTGGTCCGAAGAGGACCCGGCGGACTGGTGGCAGGGGGTGGTTTCCGTCTGCCGGCAGCTTCTGATGAATCGGGATCCGCGAGAGGTGGCTGTGGTTGGATGCAGCGGGATGGTGCCTGCCCTGGTCTTGCTGGACGAGAGGGGGCATCCCCTGCGTCCTGCTATCCTCCAGAACGATGCGCGGGCCGTGGAAGAGATCGAGTGGCTCCGTCGGAACCTGGATCAGGAGCAGCTCTTCGCCCGGACAGGCGGTTACACCAATCAGCAGCACGTCGGCCCCCGCCTGATGTGGATCCAGCGGCATGAGCCGGAGGTGTGGCGCCGCACCCGCCACGTCGTGGGATCTTATGACTATATCGCTCACCGGCTGAGCGGGGCATGGTCGCTGGAGATCAACTGGGCGGTGGAGAGCGGCCTGTTTGATATTTACCGGCGGACATGGGATGAGATGTTTTTGCAGGCCAGCCATTTGCGCGAGGAGCTTTTCCCACCCGTGCGCTTTCCCACAGAGATCGTGGGCGAGGTTACGCGGGAGGCGGCGGAGGCAACAGGTCTGGCACCGGGAACGCTGGTGGTGGCCGGGAGCGCGGACCACGTAGCCTCCGCGCTGGCTGCTGGCCTCCGGGAGCATGGAGATCTGTTGATCAAGTTCGGCGCTGCAGGAGATATCCTGTATTGCATGGATCGTCTGGAGACCCATCCCCAGCTTTACATTGATTATCACGATATCCCCGAACGTTACCTGCTGAACGGATGCATGGCGGCTTCCGGCTCTCTGGTGAAGTGGTTTGTTACCCAGGTGCTGGGGGAAGAGGGGGGCTCCACAACCTATCGTCGGTTGGATCAGGAGGCCGCAGCCGTTCCACCGGCTTCCGATGGCTTGATCGTCCTGCCTTATTTCCTTGGGGAGAAGACCCCACTCTTTGATCCAGAGGCCCGGGGGATCTTCTTTGGGCTTACCCTGAGCCACGGCCGGGGCCATATGTTCCGCGCCATCCTCGAGGCAGTGATCTATGGATTCCAGCACCATCTGGAGATCCTGCGGGAACGCGGTTATCCCATCCGACGGGTGCTAGCCACCGACGGCGGGGTGCGCAGCGAGCTGTGGCGGCAGATCGCCGCCGATGTTCTGGGGCTCCCTGTGGAGGCTCATCCCGGGCATCCCGGCTCGGCCCTGGGAGTGGCTTTCGTGGCCGGGATGGGCGCTGGCCTGTTCCAGGATTGGGCGGAGATCGAGGCCTTTGCGGGCCCAGCTTACTGGAATGAGCCGAATCCGGAAGCCCATCAACGGTATCAGGAGGCCTATCGCCTTTATCGAGACCTTTATGAGGCGCTCAAACCGCTTTTCCCTCGCGCGGGTCGGCTGTCCGGAGGGTAAAACCTCGATAGGAGTTGGACACTGGTTTCCTTCGAAGGACCTTCGGGCCTGAAGAAGGCGAGGGAAGAGGGGGGCCACCTCATCTTCTTCTCGGTCTGATCGTGTAAGTTTCAGCCACTTTACTTCCAAGGAGGTTTACCCATGGGGCGCCTGGATGGACAGGTTGCGGTGGTAACCGGCGCAGGAACCGGGATCGGGGCGGCCATCGCCCGAACCCTGGCTCAAGAAGGGGCCTATGTCGCGGTGACGGATATTAACGAGGAGTGGGCCCGTCAGGTTGCGGAGGAGATCCGTCAGTCCGGCGGGGTGGCAGAATCCTGGCGTCTCGATGTCACCAAGAAGGCCGACAACGTCGCGGTGATGGATGCCGTGGTCGCCAAATGGGGACGCCTGGATATTGTCTGCCCGAACGCCGGGGTTTCCACAATGAACTGGGCTAAGGATCTCACCGAGGAGGAGTGGGATTACAACTTCAATGTAAACACGAAGGGGGTGTTCTTCACCTGCCAAGCAGCCATTCCCCATATGATCCGCCAGGGCGGCGGTCGTATCATCATCACGGCGTCCATGGCCGGCCATCGTGCCGTCCCTCTGCTGGCTCATTATGCGGCCTCCAAGTGGGCGGTGATCGGCTTCGGCCTGAGTTTGGCGGTGGAAGTGGGCAAGTATAATATCAAGGTCAATCTGATCTGCCCCGGGTTTGTCCGCACGTCGATGCAGGAGCGTGAGATCGTGTGGGAGGGACAGCTGCGGGGGATGGATCCGGAGGCAGTGCGCGCGGAATATGTGAGCAAAACCCCGCTGGGGCGGATTGAGGAACCTCAGGATGTGGCCAACGCCGTGCTGCTGTTGTGTCTGCCCGAGGCCGATTTCATCACCGGCGCGGTTCTGGATGTGACCGGCGGGGCCCATCTCACGTAGCGCGCATAATCATGTTAGGACAACTGCAAGCAGTTGTCCTACAATAGCCCCAGGATCGCGATACTGTAATGGGCGACCTTCGTGGATACATTGAACCGATTGGGATCTCGCTGGGGATTGGGCTGCTGATCGGGCTGGAGCGGGAATGGGCGCATAAAGATGTGGGGTTGCGCACCTTCGCGCTGGCGGCGCTGGCGGGATGCCTGGCCTGGCTGATCCATCCCGTAGCCGCCTTCCTGGTCCTGGCCGCGGCGATCGCCCTGGTGAGCATCCTCAATATCCGCAGCATGCTGGTGGACCGCTCCCTGGAGATGACGACCTCGGTGGCCCTGCTGGTGACGCTGCTCCTGGGCATCGTGGTCGCGAAGGGGTATTTCCTGGCGGCGGCGGCTACCGCCGTGTTGGTGACGATGCTCCTGGCCTGGAAGGCGGAGCTGGTCCGATTCACAGTGGGGCTCTCCCTGGAGGAGCTTCGCTCCATCGTGCTCTTCGGTGTGCTGACGCTGGTGATCTATCCCCTCCTGCCGGAGGGCCTGCCTCCGACGGTGGATCCCATGGGCCTGATCAACCTGCGGGCGGCGTGGCTGGTGGTGGTGATCCTCTCGGCCATCGGGCTGGTGAACTACGCGCTGCTGCGGCTTTACGGCGCCCGGGGGATCCATTTCACCGGGATCCTCGGCGGGCTGGTGAACAGCACGGCGACGGTTTCGGAGCTGGCCCGGCGATGTCGGGGACAGGAGGAGAAGGCGCTGGATCTGGCCCTGGAGGGGATGCTGCTGGCCAATATCGCCATGATGGCCCGCAACGGCCTGATCCTGGGGATCTTCGCGCCGGCCGCGCTGCTCCACGGCTGGCTGGCGGTGGGGCTGATGGCCGGCCTCACCGGGTTGATGGTCCTTCGAATCCTTCGACGGAGCTCATCTTCGGCCGCGCCGGCGATCCGTCTGGCTTTTCCCTTCTCGCTGCGTCATAGTTTGCTCTTCGGGACGTTTTATCTGGTGATCCGGGCGGTGGTGGTGCTGGCGGATCGCTTCCTGGGGCCCGGAGGGTTTATGGTGGCGACGTTCCTGGGCGGGCTGGTGAGCAGTGCCTCGACGGCGGCGGCAGCTGCGACCCTGGCGGCTCAGGGACAGATCTCTACGGAAGCCGCCGGGCTGGGGGTGGTGCTGGCCTCCATGGCCAGCCTGCTCTTCCACGTGCCGATGGCCCGGCTGGGTGGGTTGCAGGGACCCTGGTTGCGTCGCCTGGGATGGGTTTCCATCCTCACGGTCCTGGTGGGGATCCTCGGCCTGGCCATAGAAGGGTGGAGGTGAAACCGGGCTGTCAAGGGCTTCTGGGGCCGTGGGAGCGTTGAAGGGGCTCCCTACGGCCCCAGAAGGGGGCGGAGCCATCTCGCCTTCCGGAATGGGAGCCCGGCAGCGGGTGTCCTGCTTTCTATCCGGGATAAGCGCGGGCTTTCAGCAAGGCGAAGTGATCCATCGGGCCGTAAGCGCCCCGGCCGAGTTTAAAGGCCCGGGAGGCCTGGAGGAGCGCCGTCAAATAGTCTTTCGCCTCACGGATGGCCTCCAGGGGCGGAAGGCCTTTCGCCAGCCCCGCCGCGATGGCCGAGGCGAACGTGCACCCCGTCCCATGGGTGTTCACCGTGTCCACCCGCGGGGCGTCCAGCTCATAGAAATCCCGCCCGTCGAACACGATGTCCACGCTGTGATCCTCTCCCTCCAGGTGGCCGCCTTTCACCACCACCCAGCGCGGCCCCATCCCGTGGATGATCCGGGCCGCCTCCCGCATGTCCGCCCGGCTCCGGAGATCCCGCCCCACCAGCGCTCGCGCCTCATGGAGGTTCGGGGTGACCACCATCGCCAGGGGGAAGAGGTGACGGATCAGCGCGTCCTGGGCCTCCGGGCGAAGCAGAGGATCCACGCTTTTGGCTCGCATCACCGGGTCCACCACCAGGTGCTCCACGCGGTATTCCCGCAATTTCTCGGCGACCACCTCGATGATGGCGGCATTCGCCAGCATCCCCGTTTTCACCGCATCGGCGCCGATGTCGCCCAGCACGGAGTCGATTTGGGCCGCCACGAACTCGGGAGGGAGCTCGAAGACGGCCTGAACGCCCTGGGTGTTCTGGGCGGTGAGGGCCGTGAGCACGCTCATCCCGTAAACGCCCAGGGCACCGAAGGTCTTCAGGTCCGCCTGGATGCCCGCTCCCCCACCGGAGTCCGAGCCGGCGATCGTCAGGGCGCGCGGAAGGGTTGTCATTGCCACCCTCCTGATTCAAGGATGTTGAGACTCGCTCAGAGCGGGAGGTCCTTCCAGTCTTTGATCCTTTAAGGATCCAGGAGTTACGCCGCCAGCCTCCTCCTGGAGGCTTTTGGAGCCATCCAGCCTGGAGGGGTGCCCAACGGCGCAGGTTGAATCCCAGGGCGTTGCGAGGGGATCAGCGGTATAAGCCCTGATCCGGCCGGAGGTGCTTCGCCCGCTCGGCCAGCGCCTCATCCACGGCCTGTCGCAGGGCACGCGCGGCAGCCTGTGGATCCGGTGCCTGTGTGATGGCGGAGATCACCGCCACCCCGGCAGCCCCCATGCGGATGCACGCGGCGGCATTCTCCGGGGTTACTCCACCGATGGCCACTACTGGAAGCCGGGTGGAGCGGACGACAGCCGCCAGCCCCTCCAGTCCGATGAGAACCGGGTTCGCTTTGGAAGCCGTGGGAAAGATAGAGCCTGATCCCAGGTAGCTGGCGCCGGCGGTTTCCGCCGCCTGAGCCTGGGCAGGGGTGCGGGCGGAGACCCCGATGAGGGCTTGAGGGCCCAGAAGGCGCCGGGCGAGCTCCGGCGGAAAATCCTCCTGGCCCAGGTGGACACCGTCGGCATGGATCGCCATGGCGACATCGACGCGATCGTTGATGAGGAAAGGAACACCATACTGCCGGCAGAGCGCCCGCAGGGCTTCCCCCAGCCGGAGCATCTCCCGTAACGGCCCGGACTTCCAGCGCAACTGCAGGGCGGTGATCCCTCCACTAAGGGCTGCTTCCGCAATCTCCAGCGGCGATCGCCCGGAGGTGAGCGCCGGATCCAGAACCAGGTAAACCCGCAGGTCGAGGGACATCTCACGAACTCCCCCGGGGGCGATCTCCATGGGGAGGGATGGAGCGGGGCATGGAGCAAACCGATGGCGACCGTCCCTCCGCCGGCATGACCCGGATCAGGTTCCATGGGTCGGTGCCGGGGCCGGCCTCCGGCCGGCAGGGCACCCTCTCAGCCCGCTTCCCCGCGGACTCCCCACGTCGCCCCGAAATTCCGCAGTTACTGTAATGTGAAAAAAGGGGCCTGTCAAATTCGACGCTGGCGATAGGCTAGGGCGGCCCGGATATCCTCTGCGCTCAACTGGGGATACTCCCGAAGGATGTCTTCAAAGGACATCCCTTCCGCCAGGCTGCTCACAATCACCCTCACCGGAATCCGCGTGCCACGGATACATGGTTCTCCATGGTGGATCTCGGGATTTATGACCACTCGCTCCCGCCAGTCAACGTGCGCCATCTTCCGAATCCCCTCCTGGTCGACTTTTCTACATTATACAACCCTAGCCTTCTCCGTGCCGAACCGATGGCTGAGACGTGGCCCCTGGCCTTCCCCAAATTTCGAATTCCACCCCCGTAACCTTTTCCAGGTGATTTCCGACATGATAAGCGAACCCGGGTTCAGTATCCCAAAGATGGGAGGGCCTCATGAAAAAGGGCATCCGTTTCGGAGTCTTCCTGCTGGCGTGGATAGGGCTTGTGCTAACAGCCTGCACGACTGCTCCAGCGTCTGGGGAAGGAAGCGCAACGCGCTGGGAGGGAACGGTGGAGGCGATCCTCCCCGATGGCCTTCAGGTCTCCGGCCGGCTGGTTCGCTGGAACGGCCAGACCCAGATCCTGGGGGAGATCCAGGTGGGATCCCGGGTGGAGGTCGAGGGAGCCCAGGCGGATGGGGCTTTGAATGCCACTATGATCCGGGTTCAATCTTCAGGCGGATCGGTGGCCGGAACGGCAGGAGGGGCAATGGTGTCTCCGTTGCCCACCCCCATCCCTCAAATCGAATTTCGAGGCGTGGTGGAAGAGGTCCTGCCCAACGGATACCGGATCGCTGGCCAGACGGTGGTCGTCACGACCACCACCCGAATTGAGGGGGCGATTGAGGTCGGCGTTTTCGTAAAGGTGAAGGGCATCCTCCTGGCCGATGGCTCAGTTCTGGCTCTGCGGATCGAGGTGGAGGCTCCCCCGGCGGAGGTGGAATTCAAGGGCGTCGTGGAGGAGGTCCTGCCCGACGGCTACCGGATCGCGGGGCGAACCGTGATCGTGACAACGACCACCCGCATTGAGGGTCCGATCACCGTGGGGACCTTTGTGGAGGTGAAGGGCGTTCTGCAACCGGATGGAACGATCCTGGCATCCCGCATCCAGCGGGAGGAAAAGGAAGAGCGGCCGGAGGTGGAGTTCCAGGGGGTCGTGGAGGAGATCCTCCCGAATGGATATCGGATCGCCGGCCAGACGGTGATCGTGACCACCACGACCCGTATCGATGGGCCGATCGCCGTGGGGACCTTCGTGGAAGTGAAGGGAGTTCTCCAGGCGGACGGCTCCGTCCTGGCCCTGCGCATTCACGTGGAGAAGCCGGAGGAGGCCCGACCTGAGATCGAGTTTAAGGGCACCGTGGAGGAGATCCTTCCCAATGGCTACCGGGTGAGCGGGCACACGGTCCTGATCACCGACACGACCCGCATCGATGGCCCGATCGCTGTAGGGACCCTGGTGGAGGTGAAGGGGATCCTTCAGGCGGACGGCACGGTGCTGGCGCTTCGCATCCACGTGGAAGACAAAGAGGAACAAGAGGAAGTGGAGTTCAAGGGTGCCGTGGAGGAGATCCTCGCGGACGGATACCGCATTGCCGGTCGGGTCGTCCGGGTCGATGCGAGCACGCGGATCGATGGCGCCATCGCGGTCGGTGCCTGGGTGGAGGTGAAAGGGTTCCTTCAAAGCGATGGCTCTGTCCGGGCCGTTCGAATCCACCTCGAGGATCGGTCCGGGAAGGATTCAGGGGGCATTCAGGAGAAGCGGGACGAGGGGAAGAAGAGCAGCGACGAGATGAAGAAGGATGATTCAGGGAAGAAGAGTGAGGATGGGAACAAGGATGAGGATCGTCATGAAGAAGACGATCACGACGATCACGATGATTGAAGAATCAGGGAGGGCTCTGGGGCCGGGCGGGACGCCAGGGGCGCCCCAACCCGGCCCCCTTTTTCCCTTCCCGTAGCCCGAAGGCCTGGGTGGGAGGAAAGAAGGGGGAACGGCCATCTGGCCCTGGACCTGAATTCCGCAGCGTAAATCATGGGCGTGTCAAATGGCCGGACCGGGAATCCGTGTGGGTGGCGTCTTCCTGTCAGAGCGGATACGATGGGGTCGATCGACGGTGGAAACCTTCCTTGAGCGATCTGGAACGGTGACAGACGAGCAGGCCCTGCTGGCACGCGCGCGGTCTCTGGACCCGGAAGCCCTGTCCGAGCTGCACGAGCGGTATTACCGGATGGTGTATTTCTACGTGCTCGGCCGGGTGGGGGAGCGAGCGGTTGCAGAAGATGTGACCGCCGAGGTCTTCCTTCGTCTCCTCGAGGCCTTCCATCGGGGACGAGGGCCGGATCGCCATCTGGCGGCCTGGCTGTTCCGGACTGCGGATCATCTGGTGGCCGAACATCACCGGGCCCATTACCGGCATCCCGAGGTCCCGCTGGAGGAGGATTGGGGCGGCTCAAAGGCAGCGGAGGAGGAAGGGGATGTGGTGACGCGGGAACGGGTCCGTGAAGCCCTGAATCATCTGACCCCGGACCAGCGAGCAGTGATCCTGATGCGTTTCTGGATGGATCTCCCGCTGGCCCGCATCGCCCAGGAGTTGGGGAAAAGTGTGGGAGCCGTGAAATTGCTTCAGCATCGGGCCTTAGCGGCCCTCGCGAAACGATTAAAGGACATGAGGAACGACGATGGCGGAGCGTGAGGATGTCCTGGAAGAAGCATTGAGGATGCTCCGGGAAGGGGCCACGCTGGAGGAAGTAACGACCCGCTATCCGGAGCTGGCCCCGGTTCTGCGCGCTGCCCGGATCCTGGAAGCCGCGCGCCCTCCCGCCCCCTCCCTGCGTGCGGAGCTGGCCTCCCGTACCGCCTTCCTTCAGCGCGCGGAGGCCCTGCGTTCCTCCCGCCGCCCATGGGCCATGGTTCTGCTCGGAGGGCTGCGATATGCGCCAGTGGGGGCGGCGATCGCGGTTATGCTCCTGATTGCCGGGCTCCTCCATGTCCTGGCCCAGGGAAGCTTGCCTGGGGACCCCCTGTATGGGGTCAAGCGTATGGAAGAGCAGGTCTGGCTGGCCCTGACGCTGGACCCGGTGGAGCGGCGTCTGGTGGAGGAGACCATGGCGGCCCGCCGCTGGGAGGAATACCGGGCCCTCGCTCAGCGACGGGGCTCTGGAACGGTGAGCTGGGAAGGCCGGATCGAAGCGATGGAAGGGACAACTTGGCGCATCGGGGGTGTGCCGGTGGAGATCTTCCCCGAAACGGAGATCCTGGGGCCTGCAGCCCCAGATCAGAAAGCGAGGGTGACGGCCTTTCTGGGGCCGGAAGGGCAGCTGATTGCCGTGCGTATCCAGGTGATCTCTGAGACTCCTGTGCCGACACCCGAGCCGACCGGAACGCCGGCGGAGACCCGGACGGAACCCCCCACGCCGGTTCCGACGCGGATCCCCCGGCCGACGCCCACACCATTACCGACGGCAACGCCGGTTCCAACTGCTACACCCTTGCCGCCAGCGACGGCAATGCCCACGCCCGCTCCGGCGAAGACGCAGGAGCCAACCCGGACACCTCAACCCACCCGGACGCCTGAGCCGACCCGCACGCCCAAAGAAGAAGAGGAAACCATTGAGTGGAAAGGAGTGCTCCAGGCGATCTCCGGATCCACATGGATCATCGACGGACGTGCCGTGCAGGTGACCGGAGATACGGAAATCCGGGGAGATCCCCGTGTGGGGGATCGCGTGGAGGTCAAGGCACGGCGTCAGGCAGATGGCACTTTCGTCGCTCTGAAGATCGAACGGGAGGATTAAGAAATGGGTGTCTCATGGATGCATCGCATCGCATGGATCCTGGGAGCGTTCACCCTGGTGATTCTGGGGGCGATGGTGGGTCAGATGACCTGGGATCATGCCACGGCTGAGCCCACGCCTGCGATGTCGACGGCTGTGGCCTCTGATCCTGATCCGGGGCTCGAAACGTTGCTTCGGGAGCGAGAGCAGGCTTATCGCCGGATGATTGCCGAAGCGAACGCCCAACTGGAACAGGCCTACCGACAAATCCAGGAGCTTTCAGCTCAACTTTCGGATCAGCGCCCCGCAGATCCCTCCCCAGCTCCTTCAGCTTCCGGGGTGTCCGCTGAGCCTGAAGTCTCGATCTCCCCGGCTCGGGCCATCTGGATCGCCATGAACGCCGCGCCAGGATCCGCTCTGATGAAGGAGCCCGAACTGGTGCTCTTCGAAGGGACTCTCGCTTATGAGGTCACCCTGGACCAGGGTCTTCTGTATATCGATGCGAACACCGGGCGCATTCTTTACAACGGCATTCCACCTGTGATTCAGATTGTCGAGCCCGGTCCCTCCCAACCGGTCGTCCAGACGGGACCCTCTGCGGACGGAGGGCGTAAAGAAGAAGAGCGTAAGGTTAAGAAAGAGGAACACAGAGAAGATAAAGAGAAAGAAGAGCATGGAGATGATGACTGAGCGCGGTGAATGAGCGACATATGCCTGTATGCTGAAAAAATCCCTCTCCTGGAGGAGCTGGGATGCGGGGAAAGGTCCATCGTGAGCGAAATGCCAGCGGGATGAAGGCAGTGCTGACCAGCGGGGCCCTGGCTGCCCTCCTCGGGCTGTGGGTGATGTTCGCAGCTCCAGAACAGCCTGCGGAGGAAACCGCGGAGGCGTCCCCAGAGCCGCTGCCACCGACGCCTGCTCTGGAGCTGGAGCCGTTGCCTACTCTTGTTCCAGCTCCGGATCGGAACAGTAGCGGAACTCCGCGGGCTGTCCGCTCCTCAAAAGCTCCACCTCGTCAGCGCGTTTCTTCCCCGCCGGCTCTCAGATCCGTTCAGGCCCCACCACCTCCGGCACCTCGGGTGCTCCGGGTCCCCGCGCCGTCGAATTCCCGGCCTGCTGCCGTCACCCAATCCTCCCGTTGATGAGAATATTCGGTCGGGTGCTGGGATCAGGAGCGTCAATTTTTTCGATCCGTCTGGGGGGAGACAACGATGTTTTCAATCTCTTTTCGGGCGATGGGTTGTCAGATGAAAGCAATGGTGGATTCTGAATCCATCCACGCCGCCGCGGCGCTCCAGGAGGTCCCTCGCTGGTTTGCGTCCTGGGAGCGTCGCCTGAGCCGGTTTCGGGAGGATAGCGAGCTCCAGCGCCTGAATAACAGGACGGGGGACTGGGTTCAGGTCAGCCCTACGATGTGGAGGGTCCTTCGGGCTGCCCTCCTGGCCGCCCAGCTGAGCGAGGGCCTGGTGGTTCCCACGGTTCTTCCAGCGCTTGAGGCTGCCGGCTATGATCGCTCTTTCGAGCGGGTGTGCCAGGAGGGACCGGGGCACTCCCGGGTAGAGGAGCTTCAGAGCGGGACCTGGACCTTCATCCGGCTGGATCCAGCGCGACGGGCAGTGATGCTTCCGAATGGGACGCGGCTGGATCTGGGGGGGATTGTGAAAGGATGGGCGGCCGATCAGACGGTGAAGCGGTTAAAGCCCTATGGGCCTGCTCTGGTGGACGCCGGCGGGGATATCGCAGTGAGCGGGCCCATGACCAATGGGGAGCCATGGCCCATCGGTGTAGCGGACCCACGCCTGGCATCTAAGAAGAGATGGGGAGACCCTCCCCTCCTGGGAATTCTCCGGATCGCTCGAGGCGGTGTGGCAACTTCAGGCCGGGATGTCCGTCGATGGCGGCGAGGGGCAGAGGAATACCATCATCTGATCGACCCGCGGACCGGTCGTCCGGCCCGCACGGATGTGCTTGCCGTCACCGTGGTAGCCCCGACGGCTTATGAGGCTGAGGTCGCAGCTAAAGTGGTTTTTATCCTGGGCAGTCAGGAGGGGCTGGAATGGCTGGAGAAGCGCCCGGACTTCGCCGGGCTGGTTGTCCGATATGATGGGGAGCTCATGTGGAGCTCACGCTGGTTCATGGAGTGGGCAGGATCCCGATCATCCTCATAGATTCAGGGGGAGAAGATGGAACCTCGTGAGCTGGATCAGCTCGATCAGACATTGATGGCTCTCTCCACGATGGTGGAGCTGCTGTTTTCCGGCATTATAGGAGCCCTGCTGGCCATCCTGGTGCTGCCGGTCTGGCTGCCGGCTCTGGCGGGATCTCTGCAGGGCCCCACACCGAAAGCTTACTGGTATCTCTCCCGAGCCAGCGGGCTGGTGGCTTATGGCCTGCTCTGGCTCTCCATGCTCATGGGCCTGATGATTACCGGCCGCATCGCCCGCCTCTGGCCAGGAGGGCCAGCGGCTTTCGATCTCCATCAGCACACCGCACTGCTGAGCCTGGCGCTTTCTACGTTTCACGCATTGATTCTGCTGGGTGATCGCTATATTTCGTTCACGCTGATGCGGATTCTGATCCCCTTTTCCAGCGCGGATTATCGACCGATCTGGGTCGGATTTGGGCAGATCGGATTGTATCTGCTGGCTCTGGTGGGATTGTCTTTCTATGTGCGGCGGAAGATCGGCCATAAGACGTGGCGGCGGATTCATTATCTGAGTTTTGTAGTCTTCCTGGTGGTTACTGTTCACGGGCTGATGAGCGGGACCGATGCGACGAAAGCGGGCGTGCGCCTGATGTATCAGGCGGCTGGGGGAAGTGTGCTGGGGCTCCTGATCTACCGGATCCTCGCGATCTCAGTGTTTCCAGGGCTCCGCAAGTGGACTTCTGCTTTCTCGAGGGGGAAGCGGGCAGAGCCAGCTGGCCCGCCTCGTGTCCCACATCCAGCGGGGCAATAAGCAGGGCAATAGGTCACAGATGGGAAAGGATTGAAGGGCTGGGTCGCTGCCTGACGGTCCAGCCCTTCAGATCCGACCGGGATTGCACATTTCACCTCCCCCGGCTTCGTCCGGCGGGCTGGATCGCGGATCACCCTGTGAGCTGCACCCGTTTCTGCATCTGGAACATCGAAAGAATCTCTTTCACGGTGGTGGCGTCTTCCGGCCCTTTGTCCTCGCGGATCCACCCCACGACCCGGGGGAAGCGAAGGGCATAGCCGGGTTCCTCGTCGGTTTTCCCGCATGTATGAACCGGCGAGCGGGTGATCTCATCAGCCAGGACAGTTACCACATACCTGGGCTCCACCCACACATCAGGCTCGAGGACCGATTCTACCCGGGCCGGTCGGTGTTCCGTCCGGATCTGATCCAGCAGCTCCCGGATCCGCACCCACTCCTCCTCCGTCAGTCCGCTGCCGATCTTGGCCACTGTCTTAAAGGTATCCGAGTCGGGATCATAGACGGCGCCCAGGAGTGCCCCGATGCCGAACTTCGCCCGCATGCCGCGGCCCCGGAAGTAGCCCACAATAACGACATCGATGGTGTCGCTCAGCTCGCCTTTGTAGGAGCGCTTCAGCTTGATCCAGTGGAAACCGCGCGCGCCGGCCTGATAGGGGGCATCCAGGCGTTTGGCTACAATACCCTCCATGCCGCGTTCGATCGCCTCGTCGAAGAACTGCTGGATCACGCGAGGGTCATCGGTGACGATCCGATCGACGAGGCGGATGCGGCCGTCCGGTCGGATCATTTGGGATAGCGCCTCGAAGCGGACAGCGTAGGGCTGTGGGGTGTAATCATGGCCGTCGGCATAGAGGAGATCAAAGGCGAAGAGGACCAGGGGGTATTCTCGCATCATTTCCTCGACGCCGTGCTTGCGCTTTCGCTGGACGGTGACCTGGAAAGGATAGATCTCACCGGTTTCCTCATTGACCGCTACGGCTTCCCCTTCCAGGATGGCCTCCCGGGCCGCGATCTGCTGACGGACGGCCTCGATCAGCTCGGGGAACATGGGGGTGGTTCGCTCCAGATTACGGGAGAAGATCTCCACATGGTCGCCAGCCTTGTGGATCTGGCAGCGGAAGCCGTCGAGCTTGACCTCGACCGCGCATCGGCCCAGTTTCTCCACGATTTCCTCGGCGCTGGGGAGGCGCTCCGCCAGGGCCGGGCGGATGGGGTTCCCCACCCGAATGCGGAACGCACGGATCCCCTCGATGCCCTGCTCGAAGAGGGTTCGGGCCACCAATCCCAGATCCGAGCACAGGTTATATGCGCGCTCCAGGTCCGGCCGCAGGCTCCGATCGCCGACGACCGCTTTGGAAAGGGCGTCCAGGATGGTGGGATCCCCCACCCCGAGCCGCAGGCGTCCCAGGACGAAGCGGGCGATGTAGCGGGCTTCCTTTGGAGAGGATCGCTGGAAAAGATCGGCGAGCATCTGGATCTTGCGTTCGACGCTTCCCTCGCCGGTCGTTTCGGCGATCCGCAGGAGAGCGTCATAGACTTCCTGCACGCTCATCCTGGCCGGGTGGGTTTTCCGTTGTTGAAGCAATTCTTCGGCCACCAGGCCGGGATCGCCGCGCTCTTTGTTCAGCCGGGTGACTTCTGCCTCACTGGCGCCAGCGGCGCGGGCGATCGCCCGGAGGATCAATTTCTCGGCCATGCCGATCTCGATCCCGCGGAAGGGCGGGAGCAGCTGTTCCTGACAGAAGTAAACGACCTTGTCGATCTCCTCCCATTCACACGCCCGGAACAGTTCGCTGAGGATATCGAACATTTCCAGGCGCTTCGTGGTTGCTTCGAGCCGCTCAAAGTAATCCACCAGCTGGGCGAACCGCATAGATCGCTCCTCTGGGGAAGATAGGTCTCCGATTCAGAATTTGAACTTAACCGCATCAGCCCTATGTATTATTGTATAGGAGTTCGGTTATGCCGTGAGGCCTTCTCCCGTTACCCCATGGAGCGTGGAGAAATGATGAATGTCCGGCGATCCCGCCGCGTAGTCGTGACGGGGGCTTTCGGGTTTTCGGGGCGCTTCATCGCCCGGCGCCTTCTGGCCCGTGGGGATGAGGTGATCACGCTCACCAACCACCCGGAGCGTGATCCCTTCGGAGGACGCGTGCGGGCGTTTCCTCTTCTTTTTGAAGATGGGTAGTCTCCCTCAATCGTGTTGATATATAATCTACCGCATCAAGACGGTTGAGGGAGCAAAATGGAACACACACGATTAGTTTCGCCCGGTTCCTTCTGCTGGAACCCAGATTGTCCGGATTACGG
>JAEVEX010000034.1 GCA_016842085.1 Candidatus Thermoflexus tengchongensis
TCCTCTACCTCATCGCCGCCGCCCTCAAACGCTACACCCGTCGCTTCGCCCAGGCTTTCGCCTACTACCGCCATCAGGGGCGAGCCGTCCGCGAAACCCTGGTCATCCTGAGTCGTAAAGCCTTGGGGATGCTCTATCACCTCCTCCGCCATCAGGTCCCCTTCCAGGACCTGCCACAACCCACACCCGTCTAAGCCTTATAGTTGACTCCTGGGAAGGTTTTGGAGCCGGAGAGGAGGGGCCCATCCCGCCTCCCGGAACGGGAGAACAGCCGCGGATGTCCTGGAGAGAAAACCCGGAGCTCACGGCGAAGCGCCGGGCCCTCCTACCCCGGGAGGACCGAAGCGGAGGCGATCGTAGGCGGCGATGGTGTCCACCACATGCCGGCGCTGCCGGGCGGCTTCCTCCTCCTGAAGGCGACGGCGGTAGGCCTCCATCCGCCGGGTGATCTCCTGCTGCACCTGCCGGGGACCCCCCACATACTGCAGGTGGAAATCCCCGCCTGGGACACGAACGATCACGTGGCCGTAATTCAGCAGGCGGGCCAGGATCGATGGGATCGTATACTCCACGCTCTGAATGCGGGCCAGGTTGGCCGTCTGGGTTTCTTCCCGCATCAACATCGGCAAACGCTGGGACAGGATCAGCTGACTGGGGGTCAGGATATATTCATCGTTCCGCCAGTTCTCATAGCGCCACCACCACCAGACCCCCAGCAGCATCCCGCTCAGAATCAGAGCGCCCCAGCGGATCCCCGGCTCGATCCGATCGATCGGCCAGACATGATGGGCGTGCAGAACCCATCCCAGGATCCACAGCCCCAGGGCCACCGGCGGCCCCAGCCCGATGGAGCGGAACAGAGCCACCCAGTGCTTCCGGTAAATGATGCGATCGCCCACGGTCTCCCGAAGGGGCGGGAAAAGGTAGCGAGCCACCGCCCGCAGGATCAGCCCGATCCGCCCGACCAGACCCGGGGGAGGCGGAGGGGACAACCCGGGGGCCGCCTCCGCGGGCGCGGGGGTCAGACCCAGGCGATGCCGCAACTCCTGTTGCAAACGATAGCGTTGACGCGCCTGTTGCAGCGCCCGCAGACGGTCGATCTGTTCATAGATCAGACGGCGGATCCCATCGGGCTGCGGCAGGTTCGAGAAAGCGATGCGCCCGCTGAACGCCTCCACCTCGATATCCCCGAAATCGAACAGATAGGGGCTGGCCAGCGGGGTGCGCCGCAGGATCTGGACCTCCTGGATCTGATCCAGCGGCATATCCTGTCGGGTTTCCGGCCCCGGGAATATATACAGCCAGCGCTCCCGCTCAATGTGAACGATCCGCCGCGTGGTGAGGATGTATTGATCGTCCCACCAGTTCCATACCTGAGCGCCCAGGAGAACCAGGGGGATCGCATTGAGGAAGAGCGCCAGCCACCAGCCCAGCTCCGCCACCAGAAAGGTGGTCAGCACGATGAACACCAGGAGGAGCACCAGGGGAGGCAGGAGGACCGGGATCACGCTGAACCAGTGTCGATGGATGGCCGCAAGCACCTGCTCCTCCGGCTCCAGCCACGGAAAACGGGGCGCCCGCAGGCGCGCCTCCACATCCGGCGGCAATTCCAGGCGATGGATCAGATCCGGATGCTCAGCCAGCAGGGCGTCGAACTCGGATTTCTCCAGCAGCCAGCCTTCCACCCGCGTGATGGCCATGGCGGTCACATCCCGCGGGTCGTTTAAGAAAAGGGCATGGGCGCCGATCCCCTCCCCGGGCTGAAGGTGACGGACCAGGCGCTCAACGCCGTCGGCGTCAATGCGCAGCAGGGCCAGGCGCCCGGAGCGGAGGATGAAATAGGCGGGGAACGTCTCGCCTTCGATAAATAACTCTTCGCCCGGGGCGAGGGTTCTCATCTTCACCCGCGCCGCCACCCGGGCCAGCTCTTCGGGATCCAGCCGGCGGAACAACGGCTGGGCGGCCAGAACGGCCAGAAGCTCCTCATCGGCCATGGGATCCCTCCACATCGATCGAAGCCGCGGCCGGCGCGACCCCTATCGACATCCGCAACCTCAGACGGCCCTGCGCCCAATCCTCCATGATCAGGCGGGCCGTGCGCCGGCCCAGCTCCACCGCATAGTTTGTTCCCCGGTCCCATGGATACACCTGGCTCATGCTGGCGAAATAAAGACCGATGAGCGGCGTGCGCAGGTCCGGGATCATCCGGGAGTAGTTCACCGGAACCACCGGCTGGGCGTAGGGCTCCCGGAAGACCCAGTAGCGACGGACCCACTCCGGCCGGAAGGATGGGTTAAAGCGCGGGAGCGCCGGCAGGAATATCCGCAGGAGCTCCTCCGGTGACATGGAAAAATACGGATGATCCGGCGGAAGGTAATCCCCGCAATAGACCAGATGCTCCCCGCCATAGTGCTCCGCCGGAACATAGTTCGTATGCTCCACCAGGGCCAGGAAGGGGAAGCCGGCTCGCTTCGGCAGATTGATCCAGTAAACCCCGCGGGTGAGCGGGCGATCCAGCGCCAGGATCAGAACCACCGCCCCCAGGGACCGCAGGGCCAGCAGCTGGCCCACATAAGAAGCCGGCAGCGCCGGAACCAGCCGGACCAGCAGGCGCGGGGAGGTGGTGACCATCACGGCATCGTAAAGCGCGGAGCCGTCCGCTGCCTCGACGTTCCACCCCTCCTCCACCGGCTCCAGCCGGAACACCGGGGTCGACAGCCGGACCTCGCCGCCCTGGCGGCGGATCTGTTCCACCAGGAGATCGAAAAACGCCTGGAAACCGCCCTCGAAGGTCCCCAACCGCGGGCTGCGCTTGTGGATGCGGGCCCAGAACCAGGCCATGTTGATCTCGGGGTAAGCTTCCCCGAATTTCCCCTCCAGGAGCGGCTGCCAGATCCGCTCGTAGGCCCGCCGCCCCATATAGCGGGGAAGCCACTCGTGAGCGGTCACCCGCTCCAGCGGCTCCCAGCGGGGAGTCAGGCGGAGATAGGCGATCACCAGCCCCATCCGGAGTTTCTCGATCAGAGAAAGACCGGGGAAACGGAGGACCGCCAGGGGGCTGTCAAAGGGATAGGGCCGCTCATCATACCAGACCGCCGTGATCGGGCGGGGGAATCGCACGCGATGGCTCAGGCCCAGCTCCCGGATCAGGCGAAGGATCTCTGTATCCGAGGCGAACCAGTGATGGTAGAATCGCTCCAGAGACCAGGACCAGCCTTCTGCTTTGAAGCCGGAGGCCAGCCCGCCGGCCTGGGAGGCCGCCTCATAGACGACCACCCGGGCTCCTGCACGCGTCAGATCGTAAGCCGCCGCCAGGCCGGCCGCGCCGGCCCCCACAATGGCCACCCGTAGCGCCATGGTTCCATTCCCCGGAGAGGATTCCAGTCTGGAGAAACATTCCGACCGCAGGGGCGGCCTCCGGGTCGCCCTTCGCGATTTCTTCAATTTTAATTCCACCCGCACTCTCCGGACATGGCTTCGCCAGCGCCTGCCCGGATCTCCAATACGGCGGGGCATATGGATCAGCGGGCTGATCGCGCTCTCCATGCTGCTGACCACGGACCCCTCCGGGATTCCAGCGGCGCGCTGGATCCGGGAAGGGGATGCGTTCTGGGCGGATGGGCAGGGTCTCTCGGCGCAGCGGGCCTATCAGGCCGCCCGGGCCCTGCGCCCGATGGACCCGGCGGTCTGGCATCGCGTGGCCCGCGCGCACACCGCCCTGGGGGAGCTGGAAGAGGCGGACGCAGCCTGGCGGCGCGCCATGGAACTCGGGGATCCGTGGGCGCTCCGGGGTCTGGCGGAGATCGCCACGGTGCGCGGGGAATGGGAATCGGCGCGTGCGCGCTGGCGGGATTGGGCCCTCCACACACCGGCTGATCGGGAAGCCTTCTGGCGCTGGGCGGAAGCCGCCATCGCCCTCGGCGATGAAGAGGATGCCCGGAGGGCCTGGGAGACCGGAGCGCGCCATCATCCCGATGACCCGCAGATCCGTTTCCGATGGGGCCTCCTGGAGGGCGCCCGGGATCCGGAAGCGGCACGAGCTCTCCTGACTCCCCTTCCCTCCCCCTGGAAAGATTGGGCCGATCTCCTGCCTGCGCCATGCGCCCTGCGCCGTTCTTGCGAAGAGAGCGCGCAGGATCAAACGCTGCGCCGATGGGGTTTCGCCCTGCTGGGGGCGCGATACTGGGGGGAAGCCCGCCTGGCCCTGGCCCGCTGGGTCCAGACGCATCCCGAAGATCCTGTGGCGATGGCAGCTCTCGGTTACGCCATGGGACGCCTGGGGCTGGATGGGACCGCCTGGCTGCAGCGGGCGAGCGCGGGCTCCGCCGTTCTTCCCGAGGTTCATTATTTCTGGGGTCTTTATCTCCTGGAGCATGGACGATACCAGGAAGCCCGGGGGCGATTCGCCGCTGCCTATCAGCTGGATCCGGATCCCCTTTACGCTCTGGAGCGAGGGCGTGCGGCCATGCTGGCCGGAGATCTCCTGGCCGCGGAGCGCTGGCTCCGCCAGGCCCTGGAGGCCGACCGGGAGAACGTAGAGATCTGGATCATGCTGGCCACGCTGTATCTGGGTCATCAGGTGTGGATCGGGAAAGGCGTCGAGGCGGCTCAGGAGATCCTTCAGCGGGCCCCTCAGCGAGTGGAAGGCTATGAGTGGCTGGGGTGGGCCCATTATCTTCGAGGGGAGTGGGAGGAAGCGGAACACCTCCTCCGCCAGGCCCTCCGGATGGACCCGAACCGGCCATCGATCCGTTACCGCCTGGGCATGGTGCTGGCGGCGAGGGGCCAGCATGAGGAAGCCCGCCGCCTGCTGGAGCAAACCATCCTTCTGGATCCCCTCGGGGATTTCGGGCGCCGGGCGCTCCAGCAGCTTCTCCATCTGCAGGGCGAATAGAGCGTTCCCGCCTGCCTCTCCGAGCGCCGAATCTGGTATAATTAGAGTGTCCGGAGGGGTGGCCGAGTGGACGAAGGCGCGCGCCTGGAGAGCGCGTAGGGGTGTTTCTGCCCCTCGTGGGTTCGAATCCCACCCCCTCCGCCAGAAGTCCGGGCCCCTGAGGAAAGAGCCAGGGGCCCGTATGGCTTTACCAAACCCCGAACCCATCGATCCACCGATGTTCCCCCTCGGAGCTTTAGAGGCCATACAGGGTACCTTCAGCATCCCACCCACGTATACGTCTTACCGCAGTAGAACTTTCGGAGCCGGGCTCCTGTTCTATGGAAACAGAAGTCGGGGGAACACCCCCCACAACCCCCCGGCAGGGGGCTCTCGCCCCTTGCACCCCTATGGAGGTCAGGCTTTTGCGAAAGCATTGAAAAGCCCTACGCGCCGCTTACAGGGTTGACAACCGACACCCAACCGAGTAAAATGGCTATAACCAACCTTAATCAAACTCGAGGTCCGGAACGATGAGCCGGTGGGGGATCGGGCGAGGGATTGTGGGGCTGGTGTTGCTGGGATGGGTCCTCTATAGAGGGAGCGCTCATGGCATCCCGGCGATAGCTCCCGGAGAGACAGCCGCTCACGCTGAGGCCGCTGAGAGCGTTGCTACCTATCGGGTTTTCCTTCCCCTGGTGCTCCGGGCGCCGGCTCCTCCTTCCCCCGAATGGCTTTCCCGCCTGAACGCCTATCGTGCGATGGCCGGGCTGCCGCCGGTGGCGGAAGAGCCCGCCTGGAATGATGGTTGCTGGAAGCACGCTCGATATATGGTGAAAAACGATGTCATCATGCACGAGGAAGATCCCAAGAACTGGTAGTATACCCCGGAAGGGGATGCGTGTGGGCGGAATGCGAATATCATGGTCAGCGTTAGTGCCACCGCTCCGGACAGTTATGCTATCGACGTGTGGATGCAGGCCCCCTTCCATGCGGTGGGCATGCTGGATCCCCGGCTGACCCGGGTCGGCTATGGATCGTATCGGGAAGCCGATGGGAAATGGCAAATGGGCGCTGCTCTGGATATCCTCCGCGGCTGGGGATCCAGCGTCGCAGGTGTCTCTTTCCCCATTCGCTGGCCCGGCGATGGAAGCACCACGCCTTTGCGCGCCTTCCAGGTCGGAGAATACCCGGATCCCCTGGCCTCATGTGGTTACAGCGCCCCCACGGGCCTGCCCATCCTGCTGTTTCTGGGCACGGGCTCCCTGACCCCAAACGTGAGCGGCCATGCGCTGTGGCGGGATGGAGTCCCGGTGGAGCACTGCGTATTCGATGAAACCACCTACAGGAACCCAAAGGATTCAACGCAGGAGTCCCTGGGCCGGGCCATCCTGAACAGCCGGGATGCCGTGGTTCTGATCCCGCGAGATCCCCTGAACCCGGGCTCGCGCTACACCGTCTCCCTCACGGTAAACGGGCAGACCTACACCTGGTCGTTCTCCGTGGCTTCGAGCAGCACCCAGTCCATAGCCTCCTGGGAACCGGAAGCTGAAGTTCGTTAATAGGGAACTCTGGAAGCCAGGTGGGTTGCTGAAGTCGATCCGCCCCGGAATATTCTCTTTCCTCTCCTCCCGTCTTGTAGCCCTTCGGGCCGCGGGGAGAGAGGAAGGGGAAAGAAACGACACTGTGTTGCTTCGATCATTTAGGGAAGAGCGCCTCTACACTTTCGCCATATTTTTCGATCACGGGCAGGGAGGTTCGGATGCTCTGGAAACGACAATGGATCGCAGGGGCTGCCTGGGGAGTATTTCTTGGGCTGGCACAGATCTTCTATGGGACTTCTGTGGAAAACGCAGCCCCTCCCGCCTCACAAGCCCATCCCTCCGCCTCTCCGGCTCTCCCGCTCCCCTACAGCCCGCAGGCGACCTATCGGGTTTATCTACCCCTGGTCTCCCGCAGCGTCTGTGATCCGATCCCCGGCACCTCCTATGAAACCTTCCCGGTCATCTCACCGACCTCCTCCAATGTCGCCGATAACCCGGACTATAACTTGCTCCTCCTGGGATATGTGGCCGTCAATGAGTATAAAGGGTTGGTGGACTATGGCGGGGATTTCGATTCCCGTGCGCCGCAGTTCCGTTTCCTTTTCGGGGATCATCGGATCCCGGTTTTCCGGAACGTCTATAAAAACAACGGCTGGGACTGGCAAAATCATCGACGACTGCCGCCACCCCCCGGATGGCCTCCCGTCACCATCGCGGGCTTCGGAGTCGCCCGGGGCGAGGTCATCTACGTTCCCGACAGTGGCTATGATATTGGGAACGGATTTGATGCGCTGGTCCTATACGTCGATACTCAGCAGATTACCCTGAAATATACCGGTGAGGACAGCACCCAATATGGATATACGGTTTACATCACCGGGATCTGTGTGGAACCCTCCCTCCTGAGGCTCTACCAGCAATGGAACGCCAGGGGGCGAGGGTACTTGCCAGCCGTCCGGGGTGGGCAGCCGATTGGCCGGGCCTGGGACGTGCAGATCGATGTAGGGGTGCGGGATAACAACGTGTTTATGGATCCCCGATCCCGGAAAGACTGGTGGCAACGGTAGCGTTCCCTTCGAGTTTCCCCCGCCCATATGGAGTTGTGCTGCAGAATTGAATCCGAATAGATGGCCTTCGGCGGCCCGCCCCCCATCCCAGCCCCCCGTGATGGGAGCCTGGCTCTCCCGGAAAATCTCTCTCTGCTTGTTCTCTCCAGACCCCAATGATATAAAAACCCTCACCACTTTCACCCAACCGAAGGGGAGTGAACCGATGCGGATCCGATTCAGGAGAAGGTGGGGATTGGCCTGGGGATCGTCCTGGCGACTTCTTCCATCTCCTCGGGGACGCGCGCCCAATCCGTCCCTCATCTCGGCTACGGCGTCAACCCGTTGAATTCCGCGGATTCGGGCATCGGGGCGATGGGCTTTGACTGGACCAAGGTCTTTGGTCCGGTGGGAAGCCGTCTCCCCTACCGGGTCCTGCGGCGAATTGCTTCGATGCCCTGGGCTTTCATCCGTATGGATTCGCCGCCCCCGCCACCGCCGCGCCGGGCTCTCCAGAGTGCGGGCCGAACGATTTCTGCTTCCGCACCGTCGAAGTGATCCGCCAGATCATGGCGAGCGAGTTCGGCGTGGATAAGCCCATCTGGGCGACGGAATTCGGCTGGCTGATAGACCCCGAGCAGGTGGGACGCCCGGAATGCCGGAACGATCCCTCCTTCAGCGGCCGGCTCTGGCAGCTGGTCTCCCCCCAGCAGCAGGCAGACGATCTGGTTCAGGCCTATCAGTGGGCGGAGACGAACTGGCCCTGGATGGGGGCGATGCTTCTGTTTAACTACGGATTTTACAATCCGGGCAGTTGCGATCAGATGGGCTTCTACGATATCAAAGGGCGTCCAGCGGAGACAGCGCTCCGGAACATGACCAAGAACCCGGTGCCGGCCCGCCCGGTCTGGAACACCCCGCAGCTGCTCCTTTCGGATGTGGATGCGCCCGCCCTTCTGCGCGGAGCCTTCTGGGTTCGCAACCGCTCTCCAGAGCTCCTCCAGTGGACGGTGCTGGGGAGCTCCAGCCCGGATTTCCCGCTCAACGTGGAAGCGTCTTCAGGGACCTATCGCCAGCCTCTCCTGTTCCGGGTGGATCCGACAGGGAAGCCCCTCGGGATCTATACTGCGACCGTGCAGGTGCAGGCAAAGCCGTGGGCGCCGATGGCGCTTCCCGTTGAGGGAGAGGTGCAGGACCTGAGGGTGATCCTTCGCGTGGTGCCGGAGGTGTATCGGGACTACCTGCCGCTGATTCAGCGGTGATCAGCCGGGCTTTCGGGTGGAAGCCGGGGAGGCGGGCAGCCGCCTCCCCGGCTTTTCTGCGAGCGGATAGAAGGACAGGCAGATACTCAGGAGGCGGTCGAGCGCTTCAGCCATTCGGAGACCAGGCGAGGGGCCTGGTGGAGGGCCTCGCCGATCTTGCTGGCGTCGCGGCCACCCGCCTGGGCCAGCGTGGGCCGGCCGCCGCCGCTTCCGCCGACGACCTGGGCCACCGCCCGCACCACCCGCACCGCGTCCAGACCCCGTTCCGCCAGGTCCGGGGTCACCGCCGCCACGAAATTCGGACGCCCGCCGATGACCGAGGCCAGCACGATCACCCCATTGGTCCGCACCCGCTCGCGGAACCAGTCCGTCATCTCCCGCAACTGCTCGATATCCCCCACCCGGCTCTGGGCCGCCAGCACGGTGATCTCCCCGACCCGCTCGGCCTGGCGGAACATCGCCTCGAACTCCTGACGGGCAACTTCCCGGCGCAGCCGCGCCAGCTCCTTCTCCAGGGACTGGATCCGATCCAGGAGATCGAGGACCTTCCGATCGACCTCCTCCGGCCGCACCTCCAGGTAGGTGGCCGCATGGGTGAGGCGGCGCATACGGTCCTGGATCAGGCGCACCGCCTCCCGGCCGGTGACGGCTTCCAGACGGCGGACGCCGGAGCCCACGCCGCCTTCATAGGTGACCACGAAGGCGCCGATCTGCGAGGTGTTGTAGACGTGGGTTCCGCCGCAGAGCTCAGCGCTGATGGGCGGCTCATCGGGCCATCCGATGCGGACCACCCGCACAATCTCCCCATATTTCTCGCCGAACAGAGCCATCGCGCCGCTGGCGATGGCCTGCTGATACGGCTCATAGCTGACGTTGACCGGGTAATCCATCAGGATGGCCGTGTTGATGTCGTAGACGATGGCATCCAGCTCGTCCTGGCTGAGGAGCGTCCCGTGGGTGAAGTCAAAGCGCAGGCGATCCGGCGCCACCAGAGAGCCCGCCTGGACCACGTGGGAGCCCAGCAGGGAGCGCAGCTCGGCGTGCAGGAGATGGGTCGCCGTGTGGTTGCGCATGATGTCCCAGCGGCGCTCGAAATCCACCACCGCCCACGCCGGATCCCCTACCCGGGGATGGCCGGACTTCACCCGACCGATGTGGACGATGAGACCGGGGATGGGCTGGCGGGTATCTTCCACCTCGATCTCCCACAGCGGGTCGCCACCGCCCTCTGGATAACGAGCGATGTGGCCGATATCGCTCACCTGGCCGCCGCTTTCCACATAGAAACAGGTGGCCGGCAGAACCACCTCCACCCGATCCCCGGGACGGGCGACCTGGACCGGCTCCCCGTTCACCAGGAGGGCCGCTACCGTGGTTTCACGCTCCGTCCCGCTGTAGGGGTCATATTCCACCCCCTGATCGCCCACCAGGCCCCTGTCCTGGAGCATCGCCAGCAGCCGGCGGTAGCGGGCGAGCTGCTCGGTGTCCAGCTCAAAGCGCTCGGTAGCCCGGGCCCGCTCCCGCTGCTGGGCCATCGCCCGCTGAAAGCCCGCCTCGTCCACGGCGAACCCCCGCTCCCGGGCCACATCCCGGGTGATCTCCAGGGGCAACCCGTAGGAATCATAGAGCCGGAAGACCTCCTCGCCCGGCACCACCCGCTCGCCGCGGGCGGCCACTTCCTCCAGCACCTCCTCCAGCCGGGAGAGCCCCAGATCCAGGGTCCGCAGGAAGCGCTCCTCCTCATGAGTGAGGGTGCGGAAGATATGCTCCCGGCGATCCACCAGCTCCCGGTAATGCTCGCCCATGATCTCGATCACCGCCTCGGCCACCCGGGCCATGAACGGCTCCTCGAAGCCGATCTTACGGCCGAAGCGAGCGGCGCGGCGGATGATCATCCGCAGCACGTAGCCGCGGCCGACGTTCCCCGGCAGCACGCCGTCGGCGATAAGGAAGGAAGCCGCGCGGGTGTGATCGGCGATCACCCGGTAGGCCACCATGTGGGCTTCCATCTCCGCGCGGGTGTGCCCGCGGATCTCCCGGGTCCGCTCGATGATGGGGACGAAGAGATCCGTCTCGTAATTGGAGAATACCCCCTGAAGCACCGCTGCCAGGCGCTCCAGCCCCATCCCGGTGTCCACCCCCGGTCGGGGCAGGGGCACCCGGCTCCCGTCGGCCTTCTGATCGAACTGCATGAACACCAGGTTCCACAGCTCCAGCCAGCGGTCGCAGCCGTTATCCAGGGCCACGCTGCAGTTCGGATCGCCGCAGGTGCAATACTCCGGCCCCCAGTCGTAGTGGATCTCCGAGGTTGGCCCACATGGGCCGGTGTCCCCCATCATCCAGAAGTTGGTCTTATCCCCCATGCGGAAGACCCGCTCCCGCGGGGCCCCGATTTCTTCCACCCAGACCCGGTAAGCCTCATCGTCATCCTGGTGAACTGTGAAGACCAGCCGCTCCGGATCCAGGCCGTAGACCCGGGTCAGGCATTCGAAGGCGTAATGGATCGCTTCGCGCTTGAAGTAGTCGCCAAAGGAGAAATTGCCCAGCATCTCGAAGAAGGTATGATGACGCGGGCTGGGGCCGACGTTCTCCAGGTCGTTATGCTTCCCCGAGACCCGCATGCACTTCTGGACCGAGGCCGCCCGTTTATAAGGACGGGTCTCCAGGCCCAGGAAGACGTTCTTGAACTGGTTCATCCCCGCGTTGGTGAAAAGCAGGGTGGGATCTCCCACCGGCACCAGGGAAGAGCTGGGGACGATGGTGTGGCCCCGGGCCGCGAAAAAGTCCAGGAAAGCCTGCCGGATCTGTGCCGCACGCATCCGAACCGGACTCCGCTTCTCCATATCCTCACAGCTCCCTAATCAGGATCAGCCACAGTTCCTGCCATCTACGGTCCTCGAAAGAAGCAGGACCTTTGTCGTTGGGCTTCGGCTCCAGGAGACGGTATGGTCTCTCTCCCCCAAAAGGCCCCAGGAAGAGGTGGATTGCGTAACTCCTAAGAAGTTATACGTCTCCTTTAAGAAATCCGCCAAGCCTTCGCGGGCCCCGTCTGACGTCTCTCCATGGGCGGGAGGGGCCTTGCTCCCATAAACAGAGCGATATCCCGCGTCCCCGGGTGCCCTCGAGGCCCGTCCGCCTGGAGGGCTGGAGCCTTATACCCGCTTCTCATACCCCCGATAGCTCAGCCGGGGATCCAGCGCATCGCGCAGGCCATCCCCCAGCAGGTTGAAGGCCAGCACCGTCAGCATGATGGCAAGGCCGGGGAAAAACACCAGATGGGGCGCATTGAAGACGCTGTTCCGCTCCTCCCCCAGCATCAACCCCCATTCCGGCTTCGGCACCTCCGCCCCAAGCCCCAGGAAGGAAAGGGCCGCCGCGTCCAGGATGGCGGTGGCGATCCCCAGGGTACCCTGAACGATCAGCGGGGTCAGGGCGTTCGGGAGGATGTGAACAAACAGCACCCGCAGCGGGGAAGCGCCCACCGCCCGGGCGGCCATCACGTAATCCAGCTCCTTCACGGCCAGGACGGCTGCCCGGACGATGCGGGCGTAGACCGGGATGGAGACGAAACCGATGGCCAGCAGGGCGTTGATCAGCCCCGGCCCCAGCACGCTGACGATGGCGATGGCCAGCAACAGGCTGGGGAAGGCCAGGATCACGTCCATCACCCGCATGATGACATTGTCCACCCAGCCTCCCGCATATCCCGCAATAGCGCCCAGCAGCCCGCCCACAATAATGGCGAAGGTGATGGTCGAAAAACCGATTTGCAACGAAAGCCGGGAGCCATAGATCACCCGGGAGAACAGGTCCCGGTTGTTGCCATCGATCCCGAAAAGATGCTGGGGTTGATCCCGCGGACAACCCAGCAGATGGATGCATGGCGGTGCCCGGCGCTGGACATCTTTCAGGGGCTTGATCGGGTCGTAGGGCGCGATGACATCGGCGAAAATCGCCACGAAGACCATCAGGCCCAGCAGGAAAAAGCCCACCTGGGCGGATCGATGACGGATCAGGCGGCGCAGGGCCTCCATGGTCGGCGAGCGCCGGGGCACAGAGAGCTCCCTCGTCAGAGGAGGCGCGATCGCGCTCATCGCTTCCCGTCCTTCCTGAGCATGGGATACGGGTCCTTATACGTCAGGGAACAGCCGGCTATTCCAGCCGGATCCGGGGATCCAGGTAAGCATAGGAAAGGTCCACGATCAGGTTCACCAGGGCGAACATGATCGCCACCGCCAGGGTAAACCCCTGAACAACCGGATAGTCCCGGGCCAGGATGGCCGAGACGAGCTGGGTTCCTACCCCGGGCAGGGCAAACACCGTCTCGGTGAGCACCGCTCCGGAGAGGAGGCTCCCGGTCTGAAGGCCGACCACGGTGACGATGGGAATCAGGGCGTTCCGCATGGCGTGACGGGCCAGCACGATCCGTTCCCGCAACCCCTTCGCCCGCGCCGTCCGGATATAATCCTCCCCCAGGACCTCCAGCAGGCTGGAGCGGGTCATGCGGGCGATGATCGACAGCGGGATCGTCCCCACCGCCACGGAGGGGAGGATCAGATGGCGCACGGCATCCCAGAACGCAGCGATGTTCCCGGTGATCAGGCTGTTGAAGAGCATGGAATTGGAAAGAAAGATCAGCGCCACCCGCGGAAACCCCTCCACCCCCTCCAGGCCCCATACCCGGGTCAGCGGCGGCAGGGTGATCCCGGGCGAGAGGCGCCCCGAGGGCGGGAGAAAGAGCGGGGTATCTTTAAAGACCAGGGCGAACACATAGGCCAGCATCAGGCCCAGCCAGAACACCGGCATGGAGACCCCGATGTTGGCCAGCACCATCGTCATCACATCCACCGGGGAATTCTGATGGATGGCGGAGAGGATCCCCAGAGTGATCCCCACGGTGGTGGCGAACAGGATCGCCCCGATGGTGAGCTCGATGGTCATGGGGAGCCGCTCGGCCAGGATCACCGCCACCGGCCTCCCGGTGCTGATGGAGGTCCCCAGATCCCCCTGGAGGATCTGGATCGTGTAGCGAACGAATTGAACCGGAAGGGGATCATGGAGGCCGAAGCGCTCCTTGAAGGCCTCGCACTGGGCTTTGGTGGCCCGCTCCCCCAGCATCACCAGGCACGGATCCCCGGGGATCAGGCGGACCATCACGAACACCACCAGCAGGATCCCGAAGAGCACCGGGACCATCGCCGCTATACGGCGGAGAACGTAACGGGACATCGCAGCGCTTCCACTCCAGACGGAAGATTGGGTCCACTTTGATGCTCGGACTTGGGCGATCGGACCTGAATCTGGGGGCAGTATACCCCCTTTTTCCCCTTCATTGGGGCTGGGCCGGACGCCTTCGACACCACCCCACCCCCGGAATCTCCAGAGCGGAACAGAACACGTGCATCCCGCGGCATCCGGCTTAAGAGGACGAGGAAATGGAAGCATCCACGGGATGGAGAATCCCGCGGAGCCCTTCTCGCAGGAACAGGAAAAGGCCGAGGAGTGTGATGGGCAGCCAGAGAACCAGGTGGAGGAGCAGCGTGTATGTAAAAGCCGCACCGGCGGGGATCCCAAACGCCCGGAGCACGACAACCCCCGGGGCCTCGAAGGTGCCCACATAGCCGGGGGCCGATGGGAGCGCCGTGGCCAGGTTGACCGTCGCGGTCATCACCAGAAGGGAAAAGAACGAAGCTTGAAAAGGAAACGCCTGCATCACCAGACTGTAGGTCCCTGCCTCCGCCAGCCAGATCAGAGCCGTGAGCCCTCCGACGGCTAACGCATGGGCGGGATTCCGCAGAACCGTCAGGCCGTCCAGGAACCGGGAAAGGAACGCCATCGCCCGTTCCATGCGGAGGCCCAGCCGGTGTCGTGAGGTCCGCTCCAGCAGATCGTGGAGCTTCGCCGCGTTCCGGGCCACCCCCAGCAACATCAGGAGCGCTCCGCCGAACACCACCCCTCCCACCATCACCGCCGACCGCAACGAGGCCGGAAGCGGGAAGAAGAGCAGCGCCACCAGGGCCAGGAACACGACCATCAGCCCATCCAGCACGCGCTCGACCACGATGGTTCCCAGAGCCGTGCTCACCTGGACGCCGCACCGACGCTGGAGCACATAAGCCCGCAACAGCTCCCCGGCGCGGGCCGGATAGAGATTGTTCCCCATATATCCGATCGTTAACGCAATAAAGCGATCCCGAAAGCCAGTGGATTGCAGGCTATGGAGCAGAATCCCCCATCGCCAGGTTCGCAGGATCACGGCAACAAAGTAAAACAGGGCCCCGATCAGGAGCCACGGGATTTTCAGCCCGGAGAGCGCCCGGGCCAGTTCCTCCAGATGCAGACCATGCAGCGTCCAGGCCAGCAGGACGACGCTGAGCGTCACCCCCACCAGCAGAAACCCGTGTCGCTTCATTCCCGATGCTCCAGGCCAGACCATGGGAGAGGAACCATCGAAGGCCCGGAGGAGGGAGCAAAATCCTCCACCAGGAGCGTCAGGCGGGGCTCGCCGTTCCAGTGCTCCGCCCGCACCTCGAAGACCACATCCAGCGGCATCCCCGCGCGCACCTCTGCCACCCGATCCCCCTGGCGAAATGCGATGGCATCCCAAACCGGACCGCCCCCAGGAACGGTCAGCACCATCCGCAGGTGCTGACCATCGTTCCCCACGGTCCGGACGGAGCGGACCACCACACCGCGGCTGAGGAAACGAGGGGCCGGGTTGCCGTATCCATAAGGCTCCAGCCGTGCGAGCCACTCGTGGAGGCGCCAGGTGACGTCCTGAAGGGGCAACACGGCCTCTACGATGGTGGTCGGCTGGAGCTCCCGGGCGCTGAGCGCCTGGGCTGCCAGCTCCTCCAAACGCTCCCGGAGCCTTTCCAGGTTCTCCCGCCGCACCACGAACCCGGCGGCGGCTGCATGGCCTCCGTGGCGCACCAGCAGATCGGCGCAGGCATCCAGCGCCTGGGTGATATGAAATTCCGGGATGCTGCGGGCAGATCCCCGCCCTTCCTCACCCATCAGACTGATCACCACCGCCGGGCGATAGAACGACTCCGCCAGCCGTCCAGCCGCCAGCCCCACCACCCCGGGGCGGAAATCCTCGGAGGCCGCGAAGATCAACCAGGGAACCCGGTCCTCCGGGACCGCCATCGCGCGGGCGGCCTCCTCCGTCGCCTGGGTCAGGACCTGGCGCTCCCGATTCTGACGGTCCAGCTCCTCCGCCAGAGCCGCGGCCTCCGCGGGATCTCGGGTCGTCAGGAGGCGGTAAGCCGCCAGGGCGTGCTCCAGACGTCCCGCCGCGTTCAGACGTGGGGCCAGTATAAAGGAAATCGCCCATGGGTCCACCCGCGAGGCTTCCAGGCCGGCGACCTGATAGAGCGCCTGTAAACCGACGCGGGCCGGCGCCCGCAGCCGTTCCAGCCCACGCGCCACCAGCGCCCGATTTTCCCCCAGCAACGGCACGATATCGGCGACGGTCCCCAGGGCCACCAGATCCAGGAAATCCTCCGGCTCGAAAGAAGCATGAGGGTAGCGGACCTTCAGGGCCTGCACCAGCTTATAGGCCACTCCCACTCCCGCCAGCTCCTTGAACGGATAAGGGCAGTCCGGCTGCCTGGGATTAATGAGAACGGCCTCCGGGAGGACCTCGCCGGGCAGATGGTGGTCCGTCACGATCAGATCGAGGCCCAGGGAGCGGGCCAGCGCCGCCTCCATCACGGCTCGCGCCCCGCAATCGACGGTGATCACCACCCGGATTCCCTCTTCGGCCAGGCTTCTCAGCGCCTCGCCGTTGAGGCCGTAGCCTTCGGTTTCCCGATGGGGAATATAAGGGCGGACCCGGGCACCGAGGGCCTGGAGGACCTGGACGAGCATCGCGGTCGCTGTGACGCCGTCCACATCGTAGTCACCGTAGACCGCAATCGGCTCTCCCCTTGCGATCGCCTGCCCCAGGCGTTCCAGCGCCGGCTCCATTCCTTTCAGCCGGAATGGATCCCCGGCGGACCAGTCGCGGGCCAGAAACTGATCGGCCGCCTCCGCGGATGTGATCCCTCGATGATAGAGGAGGTCCTGGAGCAGGTCCGGCCATCGCCGCAGCGCTGCCCGAACCGCCTCCGGGGCCGGAGGGGCCAGCCACCAGGCCCGGCGTCCTCGCCCCACCATCTGGTGATCCGGATGTCGCATAGAACAGAGACCCTGTGGGGATCTTGATCCTCATTGTAAAAAACACGGGATTCATCGTCAACGGGGGTGTGAACTCCGACCTGCAACCCTTTCCGACCTGTTGCATAATAGCCTGTGGCGCAGAGGTTCCGATCGCGCCTCCTGTCGGGCAAGTTCAGGGCCTGCGTCGCGGATTCCAGCGGGACTTATAAAGCACCGAAAGATCATCCCCGTGGAGGCTGTTATGAACGAGCCTTCTCTTCCCTCTTCCGAAGTCGGTCTCTCTGCCGAGGAGCGACAGTGGGCGATGCTGGCGCATCTGAGCGTTCTGCTGAACCTGGCCACCGGATTGGGCGGACCCATCGCCGCGTTCCTGATCTATCTGTTTTATCGGGAGCGATCCCGCTATGTGGCCTTCCACGCGCTCCAGTCTCTGGTGTTCCAGCTGTTCGCCTGGGTTGTTGCCGGCGTGGTCGCGGGGGTTATCTGGGCGCTGGCCCTTGCCTTGACCGCGCTGGTGGTCGGGGTGTGCCTCTATCCTTTCGCATGCCTGATCAGCCTGATCCCGTTAGGGGCTCTGGTGTATGGAATCGTAGCGGCCATCGCCTGCAGCCGCGGGGAGGATTTCCGCTACTGGCTGATTGGGGACTGGGTGGCGGCTTCCTTCGGTTAGCGGGCAGCGCATCCCGCAGGATCGCCTCGCCGGTTCGTCCGGAACCCGGGGGGACGTTCAGGAGCCGGATGAAACGGCCGTTGGGAGGGGGCCATCCGGCCTCCCGGATCCGGGTCCAACGGCGGATGCCCGGAGAATACAGAAAACCCGGTCGCGCCCGCAGATCCATCCGTGCGACAAGTTGAGTTATAATAAACAGGGAGGGCAATGCCCCCGTAGCTCAACAGGATAGAGCAAGGGCGTCCTAAGTCCTGTGTTGCGGGTTCGAATCCCGCCGGGGGCGCTGAAGCCATCAGCCGGGCGCGAAAGGGCCCGGCTTTTTCGTTTCGGGATGGGCTTTTCCTGCTGGATGTTGCACGTGGAAGCCTTCTGGAGGTCACGATGGAACGAAACCCCGATCAGATGGAATCCCCCCGGATCCATGCCCTTCGGGCAACTCCCATGCCGGATGGGCGACGAGTGGTGGTGGAGCTGGAACTCGCCCCTTTTCCCCATCCCCCTGAGCTGGAGCTCATCCTCTATAATGAACGGGGGGAGGAAATCCACTCGATGGCCGTGATGGGGGTAATGGAGCTCCGGCCGACCTACGTCCTCCATCTCCGGCATCCGGACCCCGGCGCGCGCTATCGGGTGGAAGCCCGGCTTCTGGGAAGGGATGTCCTCCTCGATCAGCAGCAGGTGGAGGTGGTCATCCCGGAGCCGATCACCGTTCAGGACGATGCCACGCTGCGCCGTATTCTGACCGAAGCCCGCGTGATTGCGGTGGTCGGCCTCTCGGCGGACCCTGCACGGCCCAGCCATCAGGTTGCTTCCTATCTTCAGCGTCAGGGCTACCGCATTATCCCGGTAAACCCGACCATCCCAGAGGTCCTGGGAGAACCCTCCTACCCGGATCTCCTCTCGGTCCCCGAACCGGTGGATGTGGTGGACATCTTCCGGCCCGCCCGCTATGTCCCGGAGATCGTGGAGCAGGCCATTGCGAAAGGCGCGAAGGTGATCTGGATGCAGCTCGGGGTGATCCACTTTGAGGCTGCTCAACGCGCCCGGGAGGCTGGTTTGCTGGTGGTGATGGATCGATGCATGAAGATCGAGCATCAACGGCTGATACGCTCGGGGTCAATGACCTCAGATCCTCCGGAAGATTTTTAAGGAAGAGGTTGGAGGAGGCGGCGAAGCGATCTGTCCCACTCCCTCAAACCCCGGGTTTACAACCGCAGGACGGGCGCCGTTGAGTTCCCACTCGGGGAGGCCGGCTGCGCAGCTCCTGAACCGGAACGACGAGGCCACACTTCATCAAGAGGGGCTCGTTCCACGCTGGAGGTTCGAACGGTGAGCCGCTGGATCCGCTGGGGGCTGGCGATCGCGTTAGCCCTGGGGCTTTTTCCTGTCGCTCCGGTTGGGGCTCAGGGGGGCGAAGATGAGTTCATCGCCCGCCTGCTGGCCCAGATGCCCCCTGAGGCCAAGGTGGGGCAACTGTTCCTGGTGACCCTGCCCGGGCCCATCACCCGCCCGGACCATCCGCTTCGTTCCCTGCTAACGGAGCAGCGAATTGGAGGCGTGGTCCTGAGCCCGGATCAGGGGAATTTCACCAACCTGGGTGACACCCCTTCTGAATTGCTTTCCATCACCCTTTCGCTCCAGCAGCAGGCAGCCACCCTCAACCCCTTTATTCCTCTGCTCATTGGGCTGCGACAACAGGGCGACGGCCCTCCCCTTTCCGCATGGACCAGCGGAGCGATGCCGCTGCCCTCACCCCTGGCCATGGGTGCCACATGGGACCCGGAGCGCGTTCAGGCAGTTGGACAGGCGCTGGGGGAAGAACTCCGGGCGGTGGGGGTGAACCTGCTCCTGGGCCCTCCCCTGGATGTCCTGCTGGAGCCCCGACCGGAGATCGGAGATGCCGGTGCGCAAACTTTCGGGGGAGATCCCCAATGGGTGAGCCGTATCGCCCGGGCTTATCTGAGCGGTCTGCTGGCCGGCAGCGAAGGGCGATTGCTGGTGGCACCCGGGTCCTTCCCGGGGGAGGGCCGCGCCTACGGTCGGGCGGAACGGACGGCGATCCTCACCAAAGAAGATCTGGTTGCTTTCGATCTCGTCCCCTTCCTGGAGCTGATGCGAACGCCCACGGAGACAGGCCGCCCCCTGCTTCGGGCGGTCCAGGTTTCCGTGGTGCGAATCCGGGGCTTTGGGGGGAGCGCCCAGGAGTGGACTCGCCCCCTGGCGGTGGATGGAAATGCCCTGGGAACCTTGCTCACGCTACCGGAGATCAAAACCTGGCGGGATAGTGGCGGCGTTCTGCTCTCCCCTCCTCTTGGACATCCCGTTCTTCGCACACTGTATATCGATGAGCAGGGAGGGATTGATTTCCGCCGCGCCGCCCTGGACGCCTTTATGGCGGGCAACGATCTGATCTGGCTGGGGGATCTTCACTCGAGTCCGGCGGAGGCAGCTCGCCATGCCACGGAGGTCATCCAATTCTTCAGCGAAAAGTATTCCACCGATCTGGCATTCCAGAATCTGGTGAACAGCGCCGTCGCGCGGATCCTGCGTCTGAAATACGCGCTCTACCCGGGCTTCGCCACTGGAGCTGTGTTCCCTAACGCTCAGCAGCTCCGCCAGGTCGTGGGAACCCCGGCGCATTTCCAGGTGGTCCGCCAGGCCCTGGAAAGCGCGGTGGCGCGCCTTTATCCGCCGGGAGCGAATCCTCCACCCATCCCTCAACCGGGGGAGCCGATCCTGATCCTGGTGGATGGACGGACCGTTCGGGCCTGCGCAGCATGCCCGGAGCAACCGCTGTTGCCTGCGGAGACCCTGACCCGGGCCTTGCAAACCGCCAGCGGCGGCACGCTGGATCCGGCTCAGATTTCGGTGCGCTCCTTCGAGGAGGTGATGGCCTTCCTCTCCCAGGCTCCAGAGGCGCCGGACCTGCGGCCGGACTTCGAGCGGGCCGCCTGGATGGTGATCGCCGCCCTGGATGAACATCCAGCCTATCCGGCTTCCAGTCTCCCTCATCTCCTCCTGGGGGAACGAGCGGATCTCCTGGCCGGTAAGAAAGTGGTCTTCTGGGGATTCGGGGCGCTTTATCCCCTGACTGCCCGGGAGATCGCCCGTCTGAGCCGCTATGAGGCGATCTGGACGCATGTCCCTCCGGCGATGGAGATCATGGCCCGCGTCCTGTTCGGCGCGATTACCCCCCGAAGTCGTCCTCCCATTTCCATTCCGGCCCTCGGATATGATCTGGCGGATCGCCTGCGACCGGACCCCGGGCAGGTGATCCCTCTGGGAGTTGGCCCCCGGGAAGGGACGTCTCCGGGCACGCCCACTCCGGTCGCGGTTCAGGTAGGGCAAACCCTGCGGGTCTGGGCCGGCCCCATCTACGATCGGGATGGATTTCTCGTTCCCGATGGCACTCCGGTATCATTCACCGGCGTTTACACCGGCCAGGGAAGCATTGGGCCGTTCATCGCCCGCACCCGGGATGGATTTGCGGAGGCGGATATCCCGCTGGATCGCGAGGGATCGCTGGAGATCCGTGCGGTCAGCGAGCCGGCACGCCTTTCCTACCGGCTTCAGATCCAGATTGAGAAGAATCGTCCGGGACGAATTGCCACGATTGTGCCGCCCACGCCAACCCGTCCTCCAGAACCCACGATCCTCCCGACGCCCATGCCATCGCCCACGCCCACCCCGCGGGCCCCGGGACTGGCCGTCCTGCGCCTTTCCCCCTCCGGGTGGCAGGCCTTTGGATGGAGCAACCTGCTCATTCTGGGCTTCAGCGCCATCGCCTTTGCCCTGGGGCGACGCCGAAGCCTGGATCGGGCCTGGCAGGCGACCTTGCTGGGATGGATCGCCGGATGGATCACCTACACGCTGCTGACCCTGGGAGGACCAGCTCTTCCGATCTCAATCCCAGGGGCTCGAGCGCTCTTCCCCATAGCCTCGGGATTCGCTACACTCCTGATCGGAGGGCTGACGGCGTTGAGGCCCGCGGAAGAGGATTAAGCTTCGCCCGGATTTCTTGAGGGCCGTCTTCGGCGACCCCCAGCCCATGAACGATTCTCTCCCCCTTTCCGCGCCGCTTAGCAGCGCGGAGAGGGGAAAAGGGGAGATGTTCCTGAGCCTTTCAAACATCCTCAAAGAAAGGGGGAGGATCACGATGGCTTACGAAACGTTGCTCTATGAAGTCCAGGATGGGATCGCCCTCATCACCCTGAACCGCCCGGATGTCCTGAACGCTTTCAACGAGCGGATGTTTGAGGAACTGCAACAGGCCCTGCGTGCTGTCGAGCGTGACGACGCAGTCCGTGTGGTGATCCTCACCGGGGCCGGGCGAGGATTCTGCGCCGGGCAGGATCTGGCGGAGATGCGACAGCGCTACGAGCGCCCGGAGGAAGCGACATCGATTGGCGAGCATCTACGGACCCGATATAACCCTCTCATCCTTCGTATCCGCAACACCGAGAAGCCGTTCATCGCTGCGATCAATGGGGTGGCGGCAGGGGCGGGCTGCAGCCTAGCTCTGGCCTGCGACCTCCGGGTGATGGCGGAGAACGCCTCTTTCGTGTTCAATGCCTTTGCGAAGATCGCCCTGATCCCGGATTCCGGCTCCACCTGGTTTCTCCCCCACTTCGTGGGTTATGCCCGGGCCTTTGAAGCTGCGACCCTGATCGATCGGCTGGAGGCCGCCCAGGCGCTAACCTGGGGGCTGGTGAACGCGGTGACGCCGGCGGAACAGGTGCTGCCGACGGCCCGGGAGTGGGCTGTACGGCTACGGGATCTGCCGCCGCGGGCAGTCGGCTGGCTGAAGCGCGCCCTGAACCGGGCGCTGACGTTCACCCTGGAGCAGTCCCTGGAATATGAAGCGCATCTTCAGGATGCAGCCGCCCGCACCCCGGAGCATCGCGAACGAGTGGAGGCCTTTCTCCAGCGGCGTCGTGGATGATGGTGGGGGGCGCGTCGAATGAATTCGACCTCCAAGGCCTTCCGCCAAAGGCCGGCTGCGAAGGCCGACGCCCGGCGCGGAGAGCGTCGAATGAATTCGACCTCAAGAGGCCTTCGGCCAGCGGCCGGCCTGCGCTGGCCGAAAGATGGTTTTCATGCCGGCGAAGGCCGGCATCCGGCGCGCAAGTGCCTTCGAAGACCGATTTCAATCAGTGCGCAGACCGACGCCCGGCTCGTAAGCACCTCGCAAGGCCGATTTCCAATCGGCGTACAAGCCCACGCCCGGCGCGGAGAGCGTCGAATGAATTCGACCGGATCGGCCTCCGGCCAGCGTCCGGCCTGCGCTGGCCGGGAGTTTTCCCGTCGGCGGAGGCCGACGGAAGGCGCGTAGCGCCTCACGAGGCCGATTTCAATCGGCGCGATCGGCCACCGGCCGGCCTGCGCCGGCCGAAAGGTGGCTTTCATGCCGGCGAAGGCCGGCATCCGGCGCGCAAGCGCCTTCGAAGACCGATTTCAATCGGTGCGCAAGCCCACGCCCGGCGCGCAAGCGCCTCGCAAGGCCGATTTCCAATCGGCGCGAAAAGGAGGTGAGGATCGTGGAGCATGTGGGGATTGTAGGGGCAGGAACGATGGGGCGAGGGATCGCCTATGTGGCGATCACCCATGGCGTGCAGGTCACACTCTATGATGTGGCACCCGGTGCCCTGGAAAGCGCAGCAGCCCAGATCGAGGCATGGCTCGGGGAGGCCACCGCCAGGGGACGGCTCGATGAGGGGGAAGCCCGGCGCGCCCGGGATCGGCTTCGGCTCAGCGCCACCCTGGAGGATCTGGCCGGGGCTGAGATCGTCATTGAGGCCGCGCCGGAGAACTTGGCGCTCAAGCAGGAGATCTTCCGCCAGCTGGACACCATCTGCCCTCCCGGGACCATCCTGGCCTCCAACACCTCTTCACTGTCCATTACCGCCCTGGGGGCTGTCACCCGGCGCCCGGACCGGGTGGCGGGCATGCACTTCTTTAACCCGGCCCCGATCATGCGCCTGGTAGAGGTGGTGCGGGGCCTGGCGACCTCCGAAGAAACGGTGCGGGCGCTGGTCGATCTGGCCCGGCGTTGGGGGAAGACCCCCGTGGTGGTCAAGGACACACCGGGCTTTATCGTGAACCGCGTCGCCCGTCCCTTCTATCTGGAGGCCCTGCGTCTGATCGGGGAAGGCGTCGCCGATCCCCCCACGGTGGATCGGCTGGTTCGCGCCCTGGGATTCCGGATGGGCCCCTTCGAGCTGATGGATCTGATCGGCCTGGATGTAAACCTGTCCGTCAGCGAGAGCATCTATCACGCGTTTTTCGAGGAACCCCGCTTTCGCCCCCATCCCCTCCAGCGTCAGATGGTCCAGGCCGGCCGGCTGGGGCGGAAGACCGGGAAAGGATGGTATGAATACGAGTAACATGCTGATCGTGTTCACAGCCGGATCCCTGAGGAGGATCCCATGGGAACTCAACCTTTAAAGGAGCGCATCCTGATCGTGGGCGCTGCGGCTTTTGCGGAGGACCTCGGCGGGCTGTTCCTGGAGCAGGGTTATCCAGCGGCCGTCCTGATCTGCGAAGGGGAGCCTCCCCTTGCCCTCTCCCCCGACCTCCAGGCCGAGGCCCGAAGCGCTGCCCTTGCCCTGGAGGTCCTCCCATTCCCCCTTGAATCGAAGCGGATGCTGATCACCACCCTCGACGAAGCACTTTCCCCTGAAGCACCCCTGCTTTCCCTGTGCCTCACGGTCTCAGCGACTCAGGTGGCCAGCTGGACCCGGCGACCGGGCCGGGTGGTGGGGTTCGCGGCGTTGCCCCCCCTGACCCGGGAAGCTCCGGTCGAACTGGCGGTCCCGCTCGCTGGCGATTCCGCTGCGCTGAAATCCGCCCGGGCCTATCTGGAGCGAATCGGGCTCCGGATTGAAATGGTCCGCGACACGGTGGGGATGGTGCTCCCGCGGATCCTCTGCGCCCTCATCAACGAGGCCGCCTTTGCCGTGATGGAAGGAATTGCCACGCCCGAGGATATCGACACGGCCATGAAATTGGGGACGAACTATCCGCGTGGGCCGCTGGAATGGGGAGACCTCATCGGATTGGACCTGGTGGTGGCCATCCTGGACGCCCTGGAGGCAGAGCACCGGAACGGCATCTATCGAACCGCTCCTCTGCTCCGTCAGATGGTCCGGGCCGGCCTCGTGGGTCGGAAGACCGGGAAGGGGTTTTACAGCTGGTGAGCCGAATACTGGATAAAGATCCCCCAATGCGATTTCCGAAACCGGGATGAGCGCTCCGGTGCCTGCCCCAGAAAGGAGAACGAGCCAGACAGAAGACAGAGATGACGGATCCGCTCAGGAGGGTTTGTGTTCCGTGGGGAGTTCGTGGGGGGCGTAGGGGCGGCTGTCGGTGAGCCACCAGACCCCCTGAGCCCGGGCCGCCTGGGCTGCCTGCGGATGAATCGCCGGACCCGCCACCACCGGAATCACCTCCACCCCCGGCTCCGCCCGCCGCAGCATCTCCGCCCGCTCCACCGCCCGCTCCACATCGTCCGTATCCACCGTCGCCGAAACCTCCACCACCAGAAAAACCTCGCCCCCCGTCGCCCGGGACCGACCCCGCACCAGCACATCGGCCTCCTCCAGCTCGGCCGCCTCCTCGGAAGTGAGCCGGCCGGCCATCTCCATCTGGCGGAGGAACGCCTCCCGCTCCTCCGGAGAGAGAATATGGGGATCCCGCACCAGGCGACGGTAGCGGCGAGAGCGGGTGCGATAGCGATCCTCGTGGATCCATCCCCGCACCAGCCCATCCAGATCCCCCACCCGCCGGGTGAGGATCCGGACGGTCTCCGCCAGCTCGGCGAAGCGACGCTCGGTCTCCGCCCGGTATTCCAGGAACTCCTGGCGATGAGCGGCGAATTCCTCATAGTGCCGCCGCTGCGCCTCGGCCAGCTCCGCGAAGCGACGCTCGGTCTCCGCCCGATGGGCAGCCAGGGATTCCTCCGTGCGTCGCTGCGCCTCCGCCAGCTCCGCAAAGCGCCGATCCGTCTCCACCCGGTATTCCAGAAACTCCTGGCGATGGGCGGCGAATTCCTCATAGTGCCGCCGCTGCGCCTCCGCCAGCTCGGCGAAACGGCGATCCGTCTCCGCACGGTATTCCAGAAACTCCTGGCGGTGCTCCTGGAATTCCCGACGGAGGTCCAGAAACTCCTGACGGTGCTCCAGGAACTCCTGGCGATGGGCGGCGAATTCCTCATAGTGCCGCCGCTGCGCCTCCGCCAGCTCGGCGAAACGGCGATCCGTCTCCGCACGATATTCCAGAAACTCCTGGCGATGGGCGGTGAAAGATTCAGACAGGCGGTGGAGGCTCTCCTCGGTGCGCCGCTGGGCCTCCGCCAGCTCCGCAAAGCGGCGATCCACTTCCACCCGGAAGGCAGCAAATTCCTCATAATGTCGCCGTTGAGCTTCCGCCAGCCCGGCAAAGCGGCCGTCGACCTCCGCCCGGAAAGCGGCGAAGGCTTCATCGCGCTGCTGCTGGGCCTGGAGGAGGGCGGCCACCGATTGGGTCAGATCCTGCACCGACTGCGCCAGATCCTGCACCGTCGCCTTCAGATCCTCCACCGCCCGCTCCACCCGGCCCACCCGCGTGGACACCCGGCGCAGGGTCCGGGGGGAGGTGAGCAGCTCCTGCGTGAGCAGGCGCTGGCGCAACGCCTCCACCCACTCCGGATGCCGATCCAGCAGGCGGATCAGATCGTTGAAATCCCGAACCGTGAACCCCATCCGAAACCTCCCCACCTGATTCTATCATAATGATAGCCTCCGACCCATCGTGGGGGCTTCCTCCAGCAGCGGGATCAGACGCTCCTGGATCAGGCGGGCGGCGTTGAACTGCTGGCGCACCCGTCGACGGAGCCGGGCCACTGGATCCGTTTCCAGAAAGCGAGCGATGGCCGCCGCCAGCGCCTCCGGGCCGCTTCCCTCGGGGAAAAGGAATACATCCTCTCCGCCCAGCTCCCGCAGAGAGGGGAGCTCGCGGGCGAACACGGGCAGGCGGGCCAGCCCGGCCTCCAGCACGGGCAGCCCGAACCCCTCCTCCTCGCTGGTGAGCAGCACCGCGTCCGCCAGGATATAGAAATCCGCCACCGCTTCGTCCGGTAGCCCTTTCCCCAGATGTTCATAAAGGAAATGCGCCGCCCCCTCCAGCCCCCACGCCGCCCGCCGGGCGCGCAGCTCCTCCAGATAAGCCCGGTTGGCCGGCGTGTGGGCGCCCGGAGGACCGGTCACGAGAAGCCGGGCATCCCATCCGGTTCGCTCCCGCAGATGGCGAAGGACAGCCAGAGCGTCTTCCAGCCGCTTACGGCGGGTGATGCGGACCGGCATCAGGAGGATGACGTCGGCGGCCATCAGGCCCAGGGCCTCCACGATGGACCGCGTGAGCTCACTCCAGCGGAAGAACTCCCCGAGATCCACCCCGTTCGGAATCACGTGGATATGCGCGGCCGGGATCCCCCAGGCAGCGGCCAGAGCCCGGCGGCGGGCCTCGGAAACCGTTACGTGGATCACCGGCCATGGCCGGAGGACCAGATCCCACGGCTCCCCGGGGAAGCGAGGCATCCCCCATCGCAGGATCACCGCATCATGGTGCCATCCGATCCAGCGTCGGGGATCCTCTGTCACCAGATCGTAAAGAGCGGCGGAGAGGACAAGGTTCTTATCCATGGTGCAAACATTGTGGAGGATGACGACATCCACTCCATGCAGGGCCTCCGCCAGCGCGCGGCGCAGCCGCTCCCGCCACTGAGGGAATTCATCGGGAAGACGACCCTCCCGCAACGCTGCCTGGAGCGGGGCGATCTCCGGCGATCCGCCATACATCGGCGGGATCGCCACCATCTCCACCCCGGGCATGCTCAGATCGACCACGCCGGCAATGATCCGCACCGGATAGCCGGCGGCCGCCAGGATGCGGGCCTGGCGGACGAGCACGGCCTCTACCCCTCCGATCACTGGAGGGGCCGTATAGTGGATCAGGGCCACACGGGGCTTCGCACGCTCATAGGATAGCATCCCAGGCCTCCAGGTTCACTGGATCCGGTACCGAAACAGGCGCGTCCTGCCCGGCCTCTCACCCCCGGAGGATCTTTCATGAACCCCTTCCTTATGACCCGGCCCGGTTGGAGGCTCCAGCAGATCCGATTTGGCGGACCCGTGTTTTCTGATTATGATGGCCTTAAAGCTTCTGGGCAGGCAAAGCCACGGATTTCTCAGATAGATGGGTGTGCACAAAAATATCCCTTTGTCCTCCCCACGCCGTGTAGCAGCGTGAATCGGCCTTCGTCCAGGACCCAGCTCAATTATGCAGCAGCGGAGAAACACGGGCTGATCCAGATGGATTTCGATGCGAACTCCGATCGTATGCTATGGGATCACCGCGCGCCCGCTCCGGCACAGGCTGTCCCTGCTGCAGGCGGCTCCTGAGGCCGGCGTGGGGCGGTTCCCGCCTGGCCATGGAGGGAAAGCCGTGTGGACGCGCCGCGGCGTATGGGCCATGATCCTTGTGTTGCTGGGAAGCAGCGGCTGGACCCCATCGATCCCGGAAGCCTTCCCCCGGGAGCCGGCTCGAACCCGGGAGGGAAATTCCCTGTCCTCCCCGTTCCGCGTTTATCTGCCCCTCGTCGTCCGTCAGGAGCCACAGGCCCTTTCCGGAGTGGATTTCGGACTGGTCTTCATCACATCGGCCGAGCAGCCCGCCGACCCGGCCCGATTCGATCGGGCACGGGGGCTGGGCGCCCGCTGGGACCGCTGGCCTCTTTACTGGAGCGGTGTGGAAACATCTCCTGGGGTCTATCAATGGGCCCATGTGGATCAGGCCCTGCGGGACGCCCTCGCCCAGGGCTTTGAGGTCTCCCTGATCCTGATGGGCACCCCGGGCTTCTACGCCGCTGGAGGCCTCTCCGCCCAACCGCCCATCGGCGGGTCGATCCTCCGTCAGCCGTCCGGAGATATCCCCCCGGATGCGCCGATCCGCATCGCCGCGGCGAATCCTCCGGCTGGCCTCTATGCGCCCGTCTTCACCGATGGGACCGATCGCCCCGGTCCAGGCAAAACCATCAATCCGGCGAACCGATGGGCCGCCTTCGTCTACCAGGCGGTCGCCCGCTACCGACCGGGTGGGACGGCGAGCCGCGAGGTGCCTGGATGGCCAGCCGGGCGCGGGGTCCGCGCCTGGGAGATCTGGAACGAGCCGGACCTCTCGTCCTTCTGGAGCGGGAGCGCGGCGGATTACGCCCGCCTGCTGAAGGTAGGCACCATCGCCGCGCGTCAGGCGGATCCCCAGGCCCGCATCCTGTTCGGCGGGCTGGCGATCTTCGAGAAGCCTGGCTGGCTGCAGGAAGTTCTGAGGACGCTCCAGAATGACCCCGATCCCGATTTGCGGGACGCTTTTGGCTGGTATTTCGATGTCCTCCCGATCCACAGTTACAGCTATGCATGGCAGACGTTTCGCTATCTGAACCAGGTAAAGGGAACTCTTCAATCCTTCGGGCTCGTGAAGGAGCTCTGGGTGAACGAGAGCGGCCTGCCGGTGTGGGACGATCCCATGCGCCCCCCTCTCAATCCGGATAGCCCGTATCGGGGCACGATGACTGAACAGGCGGCCTATCTGGTGCAAAGCACAGCCTATGCCATCTGGATGGGTGCCCGCGTGGTCTATTTTTTTATGCTGCACGACGATTGTGGCAACATTCCCCAAGAGGACGCCTTCGGTCTTTACCGGAACCCGCCGGATTACATCTGTGTGCCATTGGACGGAAGCGCCCGCCCGGCGGCGGCCGCCTATCGGCTGGTCACCACCCATCTGCGTGGAGCCACGCCCCTCTGGCGCCTGCGCACCACAGATGGCCGGACCGACTGGGGTGCGTGCACCGGACAGGTGGAGTGGTTCGCTTTCCGGCGGCCGGACGGGGCGCGGGTGCTGCTGGCCTGGACCCGCCTGAACGTCCCGGCGACGATCACGGTGACCGCCGTCGCGCCCCAGGGGGTCATCTACGACGTCCGCACCGGAGCGGCGACTGGGGTGCGTCCCACCAACGGCATTTACACTTTCTCTCTACCGCCCGCCACCAACTACAACACGCCGACCCTGTGCAACCCTGCGCGGGAAAAGCAGGGGGAAGCCGCCGTGGGCGGAATCCCCCTCTTTCTGGTCGAGGGTCCGTGAGGATCCTACCCGCTGCGTAATTCTCGAAATCGAGGAGGGACAGGCCGCCTTCAGGGGCCTGCTCAGCTCCAGAACTCCAGGAAGGAAAGTTCACGGTTCCGCAGGAGGATCGACGCCATGGAGAAGAACATGCGGAAGCTGGTGCTCACCACCCTGACCATCACGCCCAGCGGGGCCCTCAGCCCCGGTCCCCTGTCGGCTTCTGCCGCTGCCGTGGGCGCGATCCTGGGTCCATGGGGAGGCGTTCTGATTGCCCTGGGGCACATGATGGTGGAGCTTCCCTACGTGGCGATCCTTCACCGGTTTGCCGGCCTTCTGAGAGGAGCCCTCGGCCGATTGAAGGTGCCCATGAACGCTGTCATTGTCCTGTTTCTCCTCTTCTTCTCCTATCTTCTTCTTCAAGATTCCATTGCCGTTCTGCGAGGCGAGATCTCTCCAGGCCGTTCATCGATCTCAGGTCCCTGGGAGGCCCTGGCTGTTGGAGCCGCGCTTACCGGATTGAACATCTACTTCCTGGCCTGGTGGCTCACCGTGGGCTATCCCCTGATCGAGGAATCTTCCAGGCTGGGCTTGAAAGGGTTCACGGCGATGTATATCAGCCACGTGTGGATGGATTACGTGTGGCTGATCCTGCTGGCCGCCGGCGGGGGAGCGACGAGGATTCTGGGGATCATCCCTTATGCGATACTTCTGATGGCCCTGGCTGCCATCCTGATGGGGTTCGCCCTGAACATCCTCCGGGATACCCTGAGGTTCGTGAGGGCCTCAGCTACTCCCGCCGATCAGGATAGGACTTACGCAGTTGGGTAGAAGCGCGGGCCTGACACCCTGAATGGCAAAGACCCGGGGTTCCCCATTATAATGGCGATGGGGAACAAAGCCATGGGGCCTTCTCATGACGACGCTGGCCATCCGACTCCAGTTTCCGCCCAATCCCGAGATCGATCGGCTTCTAAGCTCTTGCAAGGCGATGGTTATGGAAGCCGTCTCCTGGGCGCTGGAGAACAACAAGACGGCCACCCATACCATCGTCAAAGCGCTTTACCCGTCCTTTCGGGAGAGGTTTCCAGAACTCCATTCCAGGTGGGTTCAAAAATCCGCCCGGACGGCGGCGGCCATCGTCCACGCCTTCCGGCGGCGGAAGCGGCGAGGGCGCGAGAAGAGGGACAGGCCGAAGATCGGGGAGGCTTGGGTTTATGTGGACAAAAGCACCTTCCGCTGGGAGTGGGATGGAACCCACCTGACTGTCCGAATCACCATCAGACCCAGAGCACATCCGGTGGTTCTCCGTTTTCGACCTCACGGGAAGTATCGGCGCTTGATCGAAGCCTGGGCGCGTGGAGAGTGTGACTTCGGAGAACCGACGATCAGCCGGACAAGGCTCATTATCCCCTTGAAATTCCCCGATCTTCCGCGCTATGAGCCTCGTGCTGTCTGCGGCATTGACAGCAACGAGCGGAGTCTGGATGGCTTTGAAAGCAACGGGGCCGCCTGGACGATGGACACGTCGTGGGCGGCGATGAAATGCGCCGATCATGATCGCCGGATTCGCCGCGGAACCCGGGGAAAGCAAAACCCGAAAGCAAGGGAAAAGATTATCCGCAAGCATAGCCAGCGACGCCGGAACCGAACTCGGGAATTCTGGCATGGGGTGGCATGCACACTGGTCTGGATGGCCATGCGCACAGGCGGCGCGCTGGTTCTGGAATCGTTGCGGGGAATGAAGAGGCGGATCGCACGCTCTATGCCGCGGCGGCTTCGACAGCGACTGCTGAATCACTGGAGCATCCGAACGTTCCATCGCATCCTATGCCACAAAGCAAAGGTCTACGGAGTTCCCCTGCTGTGGATTGACCCACGGGGCACCAGCAAAGCCTGTCCGGTATGCGGGGGGAACCTAAGGGGGCAGGTGGAGTTGGTGTGCCCCGGATGCGGGTTGAAGGGAAATCGCCATGTCCTGGCGGCGTGGAACATCGCCAGGCGGGGACAGGCGAAACTCCCCATTGGGGGAACGGGAGATCCGGAAAAGGGCATGGCCCGTTTCCGGAAGCTCCAGTCCCCCAAATGGGGACAGGGGGTCGTGGGCGCTCCCGGTCGCCCCCTTCCTGTTCAGGTCTGGTCGGGTCAGCTCGCCGGCTGGCCGCCGACAGCCTGAGCACAGGGGGAAGCGCAGGCAACTGCGTAAGTCCTACAGGAATCGAACAGCCAGGCAGAGCAGTAAAGATCTGATCACTTCCACCTCCAATTCTTTGGGGCCAGCTCCCCATGGGGAGGCGAACGGTATGCAACCAGGCGGGATGCTCGAAAAACCCTGCCCGATGTCCAGAGCGGTCCCGCAAGGCCGCATATCCGTTCGCCTGGAAGCCGATAGGAGCCTCATCCTTTCGCCAATCCGCGGCGACGGAGTTCCGCCGTGAGAGCCGGGACGATCTTGAAGAGATCGTCCACCACGCCATAGCGGGCGACTTTGAAGATCGGTGCCTCCGGATCCTTGTTGATGGCCACGATGACCTTCACCCCCCGCAGGCCGGAGAGATGCTGGATGGCACCGGAGATCCCGCACGCGATGTAAAGATCGGGGCTGATCGTCTTTCCGGTCTGGCCCACCTGATACTTGTAGGGGATCCACCCCGCATCCACCACCGCCCGGGTGGCCCCCAGGGCGGCCCCCAGCGCTCGGGCCAGCTCCCGCAGGGGCTCAAAGCCCTCCGGTCCGCCAACTCCACGCCCGCCGCCCACCACAATACGGGCCTCGTTCAGGCTGATCTCCCCCTCTGTTTCCTGGATCCACTCCAGGACCTCTGTAGGGAAAGCCAGGGGATCCAGCTCTATGGAAACCCGACGGATCTCCCCTTTTCGACCGGGATCGGGATCGGGTTTGGGGAAGGCACGCCCCCGGATGGTTACGATCGCGGGAGAGCGCTCGACATAGGTCCGGGCGAACAGTTTGCCTTCATAGATGGGCCGGATTACAACGATGCGACCATCTTCGATGGAGACCTCCAGCGCATCGACCAGCGTCGCCGTCCCCAGTTCCGCCGCCAGCCCCCCGGCCAGCTCACGGCCTCGGGCCGTGGAGCCGATGAGGATGGCCTGCGGGGTGCCTTCCTTGGCCAGATGGGTCATAACGGCCAGATAGGGTTCGAAGCGGAAATCGGCCAGCGCCGGGTGCTCGACCACCTGGACGATATCCGCGCCCATGGCGATGGCCTCTTCGGCCTGATTGGCGATCGCTCCCCCGATCCACACGGCGGTCACCCCGGTTCCCAGCACATCCGCCAGCCGCCGGGCCACTCCCATGGTCTCCCACACGATCGAGGGGATCTTCCCCTGGAATTGCTCCAACCAGACCCAGACATGGCTCATGGATGTCCTCCGTAAGCCGGAATCCCTCAGGAGCTATGCGAAGGGAAAGCTCACAGGACCTTCTCCGCCAGCAACCGATCCACCAAGAGGCGGGCGATCTCCTCCGGCGACTCCCCCTGGATGAACTCACACTGGACCTCCTGTTTCGGCGGGGCGAAGACGACAGGCCAGCGGGCTGCCGAAGCGGCCGCGCCCACCTGCTCCGGGGCCAGCCCCAGATCTACTGCCGTCCAGACCGGGATCTGCATACGAGCAGCCTTCCGGATACCCATAAAGGAGGGATATCGCGGTTCGTTCATCTGCATCGCGCTGAGAACCGCAGGGAGCGGCGCCCGCACCACCTGGCGGCCCTCCTCCAGAATGCGCTCCACCACAATCGTCCGCCCAGCCGGATCGATCTCCCGGATCTTCCCCACATAGGCCAGCAGCGGCCAGCCGAGGCGGCGGGCAAGGGCCGGCGGGACCTGCGCGGAGTTCCCGTCCACGCTCTCCTTGCCCATGAAGACCAGGTCCACCGCGCCCAGCTTGCGGATCGCCGCGGCCAGGATGGTGGCGGTGACCACCGCGTCGGAGCCCTCAAAGGCAGGATCGTGAAGAAGGATGGCCTCATCGCATCCCATGGCCACGGCCTGCTTCAGCGCCTCCTTCGCGGACTCCGGGCCCAGCGTGATGACCGTAACCTTCCCCCCGAATTTCTCCTTCAACCGCAGGGACTCCTCGATGGCGAACTCATCCCATGGGTTCACGATCAGCGGGGCATCGCCCCAGGATATGCGCCCGGATGCGTCGACGGTAAGCACAGCGGTCGTATCCGGGGTTTGCTTGATGGGCACCACAATGTGCATGGTTCCCTCCAGCAAAGATATCCGCACTGGAGCAGGGCGGCAGTGGAGTCGCCCGCCCTGCTCCAGTTTGTTCACTTACAGGTCATCCGCCGCCGCGCTCCCATTCCGGGAGACAGGATGACCCCTTTCCCAAAGGCCTCCAGGAAGAGGCCAGCGGCGTATTCTTGATCATTTTGGACAGAAGTTGTTCAGGGCAGGTTCAGGCCATCGCTGGCTCGGCGCGCCAGATCTCCGGATCGTAGGCTGGCAACTCACAGCGCAGGGGGCGATCCTTGCGATAGCCCAGGGCGTATTCCGCCTGCAGGAGTGTGGATCTGGCTGGTGCCCTCGTAAATCACCTCACCTTTCGCGTTGCGCAGGTAACGCTCCACATCATACTCATCGCTATAGCCATAGGCCCCGTGGATCTGAATCGCATCCAGAGCCGCCTGAACCGCCGCCTCGGTGGCGAACCATTTGGCCAGGCTGGTTTCCCGGGTGTTGCGTATCCCCATGTTCTTCATCCATCCGGCCCGCAGATAGAGCAGACGGGCGATCTCATAGCTGGCGGCCATCTTCGCGATCATCTCCTGGACCAGCTGATGCTCCCCGATCCGGCGGCCGAAGGTCATCCGCTCGTTGGCGTATTTCACCGAGGCCTCCAGGCAGGCCCGGATCAGCCCGGTGGCTCCTGCCGCCACCGTGTAGCGCCCGTTGTCCAGGGCCGCCATGGCGATGTAGAAGCCTTCCCCCTCCTCCCCCAAACGGTTCTCCACCGGCACCGGAGTGTTCTCAAAGACGATCCATCCGGTGTTGCCCGCACGAACCCCCAGCTTGCCGTGGATGGTGCCGGTTTTCACGCCAGGGAACGAGCGTTCCACAATGAAAGCCGACATCCCCCGGTGGCCTTTCTCGGGATCCGTTTTGGCGATCACCAGGAAGTGATCCGCCAGATCCGCCAGGCTGATCCATGTTTTCTCCCCGTTCAGGATGTAAACATCCCCCTGGCGTCGGGCTGTGGTGCGGATCGCGGCGGCATCGGATCCCGCGCCAGGCTCGGTGAGGGCGTAGGCGGCGATCTTCTCTCCCTTCGCCTGAGGGACCAGGTATCGCTGCTTCTGCTCCTCCGTTCCCCATTGGAGGAGGGAGAGGGAATTGAGGGCCACGTGGACGGACATCACCACCCGGAGGGAGCTATCGACGCGCTCGAGCTCCTCGCAGGCCAGACCCAGGGAGATGTAATCCATGCCGGCGCCGCCATATTTCACGGGGATGCAGATCCCCAGGAGCCCCAGGGCCGCCATCCGCTCGAAGAGCCATGGGATCGGTTTCTGGGCCCGGTCGTGCTCCTTGATAACCGGCCGGATCTCCCGCTCGGCGAACTCGCGGACCATCTGCTGGACCATGCGATGCTCATCGCTCAGCTGGAAATCCATAGGGGCCTCCTCCGGAAGAGCACAGATCTGGGGCGCGGCGAATGGAATCCGCTTCCCGGTGAATTATACGTTTGATTCCCCCTCCCTGCAGCCTATTGAAGTCTTGGGGATCATTTGAGGGATGGACACAGGACTTTCCCTTTATAGTGGGGCTGTTTGAAAAAAACAGGGGTCGACTTTGGGAAGGAGGAAACACATTTATTGACATTCGCATCGCCTGTGGTAAGATAATCACAAAATCGGTGGGAACCGGCCAGGCGTTCGAATACGCAGCGGAGCTCATCAGCGAAGAACGTGTGTTATCCGCTTTCCCTGTCAAAGCAGCGCACGGCGAGCAGTGGGCTGAATCACCCGGGTTGTGAGCAGGAGTTGCCTTTCTGAAAAGCCCCGTAATCAATCGTCACTTGAGGAACACAGGCGAGCGGGTTGACGTCTCCCCTATCTGTGGTAAGATAAGCACAAAAAGCGATAGAGCGCGGCACTCATCGAGAGAGGCGGAGGGACCCGGCCCGATGAAGCCTCGGCAACCTCCCGCGGAGCATCAGGGCCGACCGGGGAGCACGCCGCCCCCCGGCGGAGCGCTCGCGGGGATGGTGCCAAGTCCGGCAGACGGTCCGTCTGGGAGATGAGGTGGCCCGCAGCGGCGATCGGCCTCTTCTTCCCAGAAGAGGCTTTTGTTTTGTTCCGCCCCTCCTCCCGGAGGGGCGTTTTATTGTCACCGGACAAACGCCGTCGGGCTCCGATCGAACAGGACGGGAGAGAAAAAGATTCTTCGAGGCCGGGTGGGCACCCTCTGCGCCGTGCTCGGCCCCATCCCTATCCAAACGGAAGGAGGACTCTGATGCGCAATATCGTGGTTTCCGAGGCCAGCGGCCCTTACATCGAGGACCTCCCGGTCGAGATCGTCGAACGGAAAGGCATTGGACATCCCGATAGCCTGTGCGACGGGATCGCCGAGCGCATCAGCCGGGAATACACTCGCTGGTGTGAGGAGCACCTCGGCGGGGCCCTCCACCATAACTTCGATAAGGTCCAGCTGGTCGCCGGCGAGGTCTCGGTCCGCTTCGGCGGCGGGGAGCTGCTCAAGCCCATCCGGATCCAGATCGCCGGACGTGGGACTCCCTTTTATAACGGCCAGGCGATCCCCATGGAGACCATCGCCATCGAGGCCGCGCGGGCCTACCTGCGGGAGACTATGCGCTATCTGGATCCGGTGAAGCATGTCATCATCGACTGCTTCGCCGGGCGCGGCGCCAGCGAGCTCATCGATATCGTCCACCAGGTCACGGCCAATGACACCAGTTTCGGCGTTGCCCACTGGCCCCGCAGCGGCCTGGAGGAAGCCGTCTATCAGGCTGCCCATTATCTGAACTACGAGCTGATCAACCAGTTCCCCATCGGCGAGGACGTCAAGGTGATGGGGTTACGCCAGGGGAATCAGGTCATCCTGACAGTGGCCGTGCCCTTCATCGCCACCCGCGTCCACGATCCCGCTGAATACGAAGAGGCCAAGCGCGGCGTCCAGGAGGCGCTCCAGCGCTTCGTCTCCAGCCTGCCGGCCCTGGAAGGGCGGACCGTGCGGGTGGATGTGAACACCGCGGATCACGCCAAGCGGGGGGACTTCTATCTGACCCTGACGGGCACCAGCGCGGAAATGGGCGACGATGGGGCCGTTGGCCGGGGGAACCGCATCACGGGCCTGATCACCCCCTTCCGCTCCACAAGCCTGGAGGCCGCCGCGGGGAAGAACCCGATTTCCCACGTCGGGAAAGTCTACAACGTGCTGGCGCTGGAGATCGCCCGGGACATCGTGGCCCGCCTGCCGGAGATCCAGGAAGCGACTGTGTATCTTCTCTCTCAGATCGGCAAACCGCTCGATCAACCCCTCATCGCCAACGCCGCCGTCCGGGTCCGCTCCGGCCAGCTCACCCCAGGGATCCAGGAGGCTGTGCGCGCGATCGTGGACGAACATCTATCCAACATCCATGTGGTACGTCGTAAGATCATCGCCGGAGAAGTTTCGCTGTTCTGAGTTCCCCTTTCCCCTCCATGGCTCGAAGCCGAGGGAAGGGAAAATGATTCGGGGGTTGGGGGTTGCCTTCGGCGACCTCCAACCCCTCACAGCTCCCTACGTCATAAAGAAGGGATTCGATGGAATCTTCATCGGAGCCTGCGATGCCTCGTCACGCATGGACCCGCTGGATAGCAATTGCAGGGCTGCTGTGGCTGGCCGCGCTCCTCCGCTGGACGGATCTCCCCCATCTTCCCTATGGGCTCTGGTATGATGAGGCCTATTACGGCCTGGATGCCCTGTGGGTTCTGGAAGGGCATCCGGCCCTCTTCTTCCCGGAGAACAACGGTCGTGAGCCCCTGTTTATCTACCTGGTCGCCGGCGCGATCGCTATCCTCGGCCCTACCCCATATGCGCTGCGGCTCACCGCCAGCATGATCGGCCTGCTCACCGTGGCGGCCACCTTCCGCATGGCCTGGACGCTCTCCCGGCACTGGGAGGTTGGGATGCTGAGCGGGATCCTTGTGGCCTTCCTGCTCTGGCCGCTGAACCTCAGCCGGGTGGGATTTCGAGCCGGGCTGTTTCCTCTGGCTGCAGCGCTCACCCTGTGGTCGTTTGCCCGGGCCGCTCGAAGCGGACGGGCTCGGGATTGGGCGATCGCCGGGCTTATCTGGGGAGGCGGGTTCTACACCTATCTGGCCGCCCGTATGACGATCTTTCCCATCGCGATGGGCCTGACTCTCGGACGCTGGCGGGATCCCCGGCGGTTTCCCCTCCGGGGCATCGCTCTCTTCCTGATCAGCGCTGCGCTCACGGCTACTCCCCTGGCCATTTATTTCCTCCTTCATCCTTCAGACTTCATCCTGCGCGGGGAACAGACCTCCGCCTTTAACGGCCAGCGCCCCCCCTTTTCTGTCGCTCTGGAGCAGGCGGCACGGGTGGGGGGCATGTTCTTCATACGCGGCGATGACTATCCCCGGCATAACACGGACAGCCGTCCGGTCTTCGATCCGCTGCTCGCCTTTGCCTTCCTCGCCGGTGGGATCCAGGCCACGCGGCGGACTCCCTTCACGGCGATCTGGGGATTTCTCATGCTGCTTCCGACCTTCCTGTCGACGGAAGCACCGCACTATCTGCGAGCCAGTGGGGTGCTGCCAGTGGCGGCCTTCTGGGCTGCCACCGGCCTCTGGACGCTCTCCGGGATCGCCGGGCGATGGCTCCGGACCCCCTGGGGGCGCGCGGCGATCCTGGGGGGATGCCTGGGGCTCAGCTTCCCCTGGCACACGGTGGCTTACTTCGATCCCGCCTGGTGGGCTCAGGCACGCGTCCGGGGCGCTTTCTCCCTCGACTCCTGGGAAGCGGCGCAGGAGATCCGTTCGTTCCTGAACACCTATCCCCATGGCACCGTGATCCTGTCAGAGCGCCTCTGGGCCGGACGGGCGGAGATGCGGTTCCTGCTCTGGAATCAACCGGCTGTGCGCATCCGCCATCTGGAGGAAGATCCACCAGAACCGCCCCCTCCCCCGGCCATGGTCGTCGGATGGCAATATGAACCGGTCCCCCTTCTGCGGCGCTGGCTCCCCCGCGAAGCCCTGATCTCCCTGCACGCTCCGGAGCCATGGCCCGGGGAGGACACCCCTCGATATCGGGCCATGTGGGCGGAACCCGCCGATCGAATGCGATCCAATCTACAGGCCGTTTTCGAGGATGGAATCGCCCTGAAAGGAGGGATCGCCCAGCGGAGCGGACGCCACCTCACGGTGATCCTGGATTGGGAAGCGATCGGGACGCCCTCCCGGGATTACAGCGTGTTTGTGCACATCTATCCGGAGGCGGAGGCCCGCCAGTGGCCCCCCGCTTCTCCCCCGGTTGCTCAACGGGATGGGGGGATCATGAATGGAGCCTACAACACCGGGCTCTGGCAGCCCGGCGACCGGATTCGAGAGACCCGAACGGTGATCCTCCCGGAGTCCCTATCCAGGGCCCCGTTGAAGATCTGGGTGGGGCTTTATCGGTGGGAAGATGGGACCCGCCTGCGGGTCCAGGGAGGAGGAGAAGCCGTATCGATTCCGGTGGAAGAGGGGGCGGCGTCCCTCCCTCGTCGCTCCGGGGCGCGGTGAGGGAGCTCGGCGGCGAGCCCACCCTGAGGATTGCCCGGATTTGGGGAATGAGCGATTTAAGGGCTGGGCGGGCCGCCTTCAGCGGCCCGCCCCTTCCGAATTCATCCCTGCCGGCTGCCCTATGGATGCCGGGGGATCACAACTCCTCGTGACGCTTCCCGGTCGGACGCTGGGCCGGGTTTTCCTCTGAGATCCAGGGGGTGGCTTCCCCTTTTCGCAAAAGGCGAACCCGGGCCCGCCGGGCGACCTCTACCAGCGTATGAAACACCGCATTCGGCATGTCGGATTCCTGCAGCGCGGCCACCAGGGCCTGAACGGTTTCCACATCGCTGCCCACCCGGCGCAGGGCCTCCAGCGCCCGACCCCGAATGTAAGGAGGGATCTCCGGGTCCAGGGCGGCCGATACCAGCGCCTCTTCGAATTCCACGCTGGCGCTCGTGACCATCGCGTCCGCCGCCGCCCGGCGCAGGGACATGGGGGCCTCCGCGTTCCGGGCCAGGACCCAGAGGGCTGGGAAGGCCTCCGCCCCCCCATATTCTCCCAGCGTGCGCACAATGGCCTGGCGGACCGCTGGCTCCAGCGCGTTCTCGTGGGCGAGGCGGGCCAGCGGAGCAATCAGCGAGGGATCCCACAGGCTCCCCAGGCTTTCCGTCAGGCTTTGACGGATGGAGGGATCGATCCGGGTATCCGAGAGCAAGGAGAGGATCTCCGAAGCAGCTGGACGATGGCGAAGGGTGGCCAGCGTGAGGGCGATGGCCCCTCGCACATGGGGATCGATCCGCTCATCCCGCAACAACCACATCAACTCATCCCCCAGCTCCACGGCACCCAGCGCCCCGATCGCATCCGCGATGGATTGCCGCACGGAAGCGGGGATCCGCTCCTCCGGCAGGAGCTGGACCAGCGAGCGCATCACCTCCCGGTTCCCCAGCGTCCCCAGGGCATCGGCGATGGCCCGACGGGCGGTCACAGGCAGGTTTTCCTGACGGAGCAGCGGCACCAGCTCCACGGCCACCGCAGGATCCCGCATCAGACCGATGGCCAGAGCGGCCCGGGCCTGGATGAACGGATCCTCCATAGGATCCCGCAGGAGATCCAGCAGGGCCCGGATGGCCGACGTGGCCTTCATCGTGCCCAGGGCCAGAGCGATCCGCTCCCGGATCGCGGAATCGGTCCCACGATCCTGAAGCATGGTCAGGAGTTCCGGCACCACCGAGCTCTCTCCGATCGTTGCCAGCGCGTCCGGTACCAGCGCCCGCAGGGAAGGATGAACCTGGGGGTTTTTCAGGATCCGCAGCAGAAGCGGGATCGCACGACGATCCCGCAACAGACCCAGGGCTATGATCGCCTGGCGTTGCAGGATGAGCCGGGAGAAATCCTCCTGAACCCACGTGGCCAGGCCCGTCAACCGATCGATCCATTGGACCAGGAACGGCGGGAGGGTCCGAACCCGCGTCCATATGGAATCCAGCGCGCGCCGCCAGCGGCTTTCTCGAAGGAGGCCCATCAGCCACGGGATGATCGAAGGAAATCCCGCCTCGGCCAGGGCGTTGAGAAGAGCTGCCCGCAAACTGATGTCCAGATCGCGATCCTCAACCAGAGCTTGAAGGGTTTCCACCTGCCGGGGCTCGATCCATGCGCCGAGGATCCCAATGATCCGACGCCGGAATTCCACGGGCATATTGGGATCACGGATCAATGGGATCAGCTCATCGATCAGGCGGGCATCGCCCAGCGCCCGGAGAGCCTCCAGGAGAGCCTCTCGAATGGCCGGATTCAACCAGGGGAGGCCCAGGAGCTCCACCAGTGCCGGCCCCAGTGATCGATCCCCCATCCGCGCGATGGCCATCACCACCTTACGCCGGAGCTCCACGGCCACGCTTTCATCCCCTACCAGATCCAGCAGGTCCCGGGCCAGAGGAGGATCACCCAGGTGCCCCAGCTGTTCGGCGATCTGTTCCCGCACCGGCCCGGGGACACGGGGATCCCGCAATGCCAGGGCCAGGACCCCGGCAGCCCGGGCCCCTTGCTCCCGGGCCAGTGCTTCCACAATGAACCCCCGCGTCCCGGTGGGGAGATCCGGCCTGCGGAGCTGATCCGCCAGCCATTCCATCTGGCCAGGGATACGGGCCAGGATCGCAGCGGCCTCCTCCTGGAGGAGCGCATAAGGAGTGGTCAACAGCAATGTGCGCAGACGCTCAACGATCCGATCCCGCAGCTCCACCTGCAGGTGCGGCGCTTCGATCAGACAGCGACCGGCCAGCCGGGTCCTCGAATAGAAGAAGTCATCTTCGGAATCCAGCAGGCGGGAAAGAAGCTCGCGAGCCATGGCTGGCTCTGCAAGGCCAGCAAACATCACCACCGCCTCATGCCAGTCCGGGTCATCGATCTGCCGCAACAACATGGCCCGCCGGCCCGGATCCGCCAGCGCCACACGAGCGCTCAGAGTGAACAGAAAGGCCGGCCGCAGGAAGGCGAGCGCGGGGCCTGGAGTGACCAGCCCACATCGCTCCCGCAGCCAGGCGAGGGCCAGACGGACCTGCGCGGGCTCGAAGCGCCCGTCGGATCGAAGCAGATCCGCCAGCCACTCCTCTGCCGATGCGGCGGGGAGGGAGGATCGCCGCAACAGGAGCATCGCCCATGCCAGGTTCTCCAGCGTGGCAAGTTTCAAAGGAGCAGGAAGCTCTTCCTCCACCGGGAGCGCCTGCGGGCGATCCAGCAAAACCCCGACCAGCTGCGAATAGAGGATCGAGCGGCGGGAAGGAAGGCCACCGTGTTGGGCGAAGACCGCGAGGAGCCCGGAAAGCAGCCAGGGGTTTCCAGCAAGGGCCATGCGTTCCGGATCCTCCTGAAGAGCCCGAAGGAACGCGCCGGGCCCTTCTCTGGACGCGATGAACCATTTCCCGGACCCCGTCGCTGCCTGCCAGCGCTCCGCCAGGGCCAGGATCTGCTCCTCCGTCCATGGATCGAGGGCGAAACTGTGGAAACCTACCAGCTGGACCGCCTGCATAGCCCCTGCCGCGACAATCGAGCAACCCGTCCTCGCAGCCAGTCGCTCCAGCTCTTCGAGCAAAGCCGCTTCCGCGTCCGCACGCCCGCTTTGCCCAAACCCATCCACCAGCAACGCGCATCGGCCCTGCTGAAGCCATCGCTCCAGGATCTCCGCCGGGATCTGGAGAGCGCCACGGGTAGTGCGATACAGGCCATCGGCGAGCTGCTGGCTCAGCGGGACCTGAGGCCGATAATGGGCAACAGGCAACCAGAAGGGGATCTGATTCGTGAACGCCCGGCCCGGGGGAAGGAACTCGGTGGAAACCAGCGCTTGCAGAAGCGTCAGGAGAGGTCCAGAACGGCCCTGCGCTGCCTCTGACCAGCAAAGGGCCAGCATCTGGAGGAGCGTGGTCTTCCCGCCTCCTGGCTCCCCCACGATCCACCAGCGGATTCCCGTTTCGGGCTGGGAGGCGGCTTTCTGGAGGACTCGCAACGGAGGGTTCACAAAGACCTGTCGAAGAGGAACCAGACCGATCTGACTGGATAGCGGGCCCGTTGCATGGGGAAGGACCGGCGGTGTTCTCAAACAGGCGCGCTGGAACTTCGCCTCATGGAATGGCCCTCCCGCTCGAAGCTGGAGAGCGCCCCAGAGTCGGGGGAGGAGCATGGGGATCAATAACGTCAGCGCCGCGCCCAGGGCCGCCGCCAGAGCCAGCGCAATCCAGTTCATTTCCGGGATCGGTTGCCCCAGGAAAATCCCCCGGACCTCAGCAAGCCATCCATTCAGCATCGGTGCCGAATCTCCTCTCGAAAGGATCATCCGAGACGCCAGGAGCCCGGAGGGCGTATCTCCGGCTGCCCTCCAGATCCCCGGATTTCCCTATTCCACCCCACAAATCGGGAAGCTCATTGCATATTTTGCTTATATTTTTCAAATCTGTCCATCTTCTTCTTGAAAACCGATGGCAAGCGCGCGAAAGATATGGTTAAATTGGTTTAACTTCTGGTGCAACCGGGGGAGTTATCCAGGAGATCGGCTTGGTGAGGATCGGGAGATCTGCCCTCCCTCCTTCTGACTTTTTGAGCCGCAGGATAAATGGAAGCGAGCGGAGCACCGAAGACGCTCCGCTCGCCCCCCAACATTTCCCTGTCCGTGGTCCAGCGGGCTGTGGGAAGGGAGAATCCTCCGATGCCAGCAGGGCCCTTTTGAAGCAGATCGAAGGTGTAGACGCCAGTGCTCCGGGTGAGCTTCCGTCGCTTGCGAAGGGAGAGGGCGCTCACACGTCGAGGTTCCGCACCTCCCTGGCGTGAGCCTGGATGAAGCGACGGCGGGGCTCCACCGCGGCACCCATCAGCATATCGAACACCCGATCCGCCTCCGCGGCGTCTTCGATGGTCACCTGGAGCAGGATCCGGCGCGCCGGATCCATGGTGGTTTCCCAGAGCTGTTCCGGGTTCATCTCCCCGAGCCCCTTATAGCGCTGGGTCACCACCAGCCGCTCATCGGCCGGGTCGATCCCTCGCTTGCGTAGCCGGGCGAAGATTTCATCCCGCTCGGCATCGGAGTAGGCGTAGAAGACCTCTTTCGTCTTCTTGACCTCGATTCGATACAGGGGCGGCTGGGCGATGTAGACATGGCCGTTCTCGATGAGGGGCGTCATGTGCCGGAAGAAGAACGTCAGCAGCAACGTGCGGATGTGGTTCCCGTCCACGTCGGCATCCGCCAGGATGATGATCTTGCCATAACGCAGCCGGGAGATATCAAATTGATCTCCGATGCCGGTGCCGATGGCAGAGATCAGCGCCTTGATCTCCTCATTGGCCAGCATCTTATCCAGCCGGGCCCGCTCCGTGTTGAGGATCTTCCCGCGCAGGGGCAGGATCGCCTGGAAATGGCGATCGCGGGCCTGCTTGGCCGATCCGCCCGCCGAATCCCCTTCCACAATGAACAGCTCCGCCTTCTCCGGGTCGCGCTCCGAGCAATCGGCGAGCTTCCCGGGCAGCGTCAGAGACTCCAGCGCGCTCTTGCGAATGACCAGCTCCCGGGCCTGGCGGGCCGCCTCCCGCGCGCGGGCAGAGGTCAGGCATTTCTGGATGATCGCTTTGGCCTCCCGGGGATTTTCCTCCAGCCAGCGGGCCAGCGCCTCGCCGACCACCGATTCCACAGCCCCCTTCACCTCGGCGTTGCCCAGCTTGCTCTTGGTCTGGCTCTCGAACTGGGGTTCCGGGAGCTTGACGCTGATAACCGCCGTGAGCCCCTCCCGTACATCCTCCCCGGTGAAGTTGGGATCGCTATCCTTGAGGAGCCCGGCTTTCCGCGCGTAGTCGTTTAACGTCCGGGTGAGCGCCGATCGGAACCCGGTCAGATGGGTCCCGCCATCCACCGTGTTCACATTGTTGGCGAAGGCCAGCACCGTCTCATTGTAGGCGTCGGTGTATTGAAGGGCGACCTCCACCAGGATGTCCCCCACCGTCTTTTCCACATACCAGATGGGATGGAGCGGCTGGCGGTTGCGGTTCAGGTAGCGGACAAAGGACTGGATCCCGCCTTCAAAATAGAACGTGATCTCCCGGTCCTCCCGCTCATCCACCAGCGTGATGGTGAGCCCGCGGGTCAGAAAGGCCATCTCCCGAAAGCGCTGGGCCAGGGTCTCGAATTTATAGTCGATCCCCCCGCGGAAGATCTCCGCATCCGGCTTGAAATGGATGATGGTCCCATGATCCGCGGGCGGGAAGCGCGGATGGGCATACCAGCGGGCGGGATCCGCTTTCCCAACTCGCTCCACCGGCGTCACCGGGCGGCCCCGCTCATAGCGCTGGCGGAACCGCGCGCCATCCCGCTGGACGATGGCCTCGAGCCATTCGGAGAGGGCATTGACGGCGCTCACGCCGACGCCGTGGAGGCCGGTCGCCACCTTATAGCTTCCTCCTCCGAACTTCCCGCCGGCGTGCAGGGTGGTCATCACTACCTCCAGAGCCGGCCGGCCGGTCTGGGGGTGGATATCCACCGGGATGCCCCGCCCATTATCGGTCACCCGAACGCTTCCATCCGCCAGGATCTCCACCAGAATATGGGTGCAGACCCCGGCCAGGGCCTCGTCGACCGCGTTATCCACCACCTCATAAACCAGGTGATGCAGGCCCCGGATGTCCGTCGAGCCAATATACATGCCCGGGCGACGGCGAACCGCTTCCAGGCCCTCCAGGACCTGGATCTGGCTGGCGTCATAGGCCGTGACTGCTTCCACTGCCCCGTTGGAACCTGATGATCGAGCGACTTTGCGTGTTTCATTCGCCATACATCCTCCCTTTCGCGCAGACCGGAATCCCTCGCCCGGCGCAGGCCCCGCCTGATGAAAGCCCGTCTCGGGCCCCAGGCCTGCGGCACGAGCACTTTTCTCATTTTAACTCAAATTGCAAGCCCGCGCCGGGCACCCCCCATGGAATGCCCGGCGAATGGAGCAGGACATCTGCTGTGACGTCTCCCTCCGGTATGGAGGACCCACGGGAAAATCCCCTCCGCAACCGGGATCCCTTCAGACAGTGCCCAGGCCCAGCCCTCTCCAAATCCCCTGTGGCCCCCTTATGAAATCCGCATAAGGACTTGACTTTTTCGGTAAATGTGTTTAAAATTTTGAAACGATAGGTTCATATTTTCGATGGAGATCAGGATGACGATGTGGATTGGCGTCTGCCCGGTGTGCGGGGAGGGGCTGGAAGTTGTGGCGCTGCAGTGCCCGGCCTGCGAGACGCGGATCGAGGGGCGGTTTCGGCTGGGCCGGCTGGCCCGGCTTTCCGCTGAACAGCTGGCCTTTGTAGAGCTCTTCCTGCGATGTGAGGGGAAATTCACCCGCCTGGAGAGCATGACTGGCCTCTCCTATCCCACGCTGCGCAAGCGCCTTCAGGAGATCCTGCGGGCCATGGGGTATGAGACGGAGGCTGAGGGGCCTCTTGGTCCGGAGGAGCGTCTGCAAATCCTGGAGGCGCTGGCGGAGGGTCGGATTTCTTACGAAGAGGCCCTCCGACGATTGCGCGGGGCGGGATCTTCGGAGGGATGATCATGGTTCGCGTCGCAGGCCGGGAAGCGACGAGCGGGTTGCGTCCCGCCGATGTGCGACGGGACTTGCGGGGAATCGCCGATCTGCTGGAAGAAGCCTTCGCCAGCGAGCTGGATGAAATCGGCCAGCGGATCATCCGGGAAATGCGTTTCTGGTCCCACCTGGGATGGTTGCTGAAGGGTCTGGAATGGTTCCTCCCGCCTGGGGAGACCTTTGTGCCAGGCTATGTGTGGGTGGAAGGCAGGCGTGTCGTGGGCTACGCCATGGTCCGCCGCTTCCGGCCGGGCCTGGAAGGCTGGCTGATCGCCAATGTGGCGGTGGCCCCGGAATTCCGGGGAAGGGGGATCGGCCGAGCGCTGGTCTCTGCCTGTCTGGAATATGCCCGGGCCCATGGGGCCCAGTGGGCCGCCCTGCAGGTTCGAGCGGACAACACCCCGGCCCTTCGGCTGTATCGATCGCTGGGATTCGTCGAGATCGGGCGGATTCAGATCTGGCGTCGGGAGGCCTGGCGCGCACCGTTCCTCCCGACCCTGTCCTCCGGGATCCCTGGCTATCGGGTGCGGCCTGCCCGACCTGGAGAGGCATCCACCCTCTCTGCCTGGATCGCTGCGGCGGAGAATCCGGCGATGCGGTTATTTGAACCTCTGGGCCTGCTTCCGATGACCCTGGCCCCCTGGCCCTTCAGCCAGCGCTGGAAAACCCTCTGGATGCTTGAAACCGAAGGCGGGGAGATCGTGGCCATCGCCGTCTGGATCCGACGGGAAGGCGCGCTGACCCTGCGGGCCTTTCTCGCTGGCTCCGGAACCCCTCAGCACGCCCGGTGGCTGGTGGAGACCGCCCTGATGGGGATCCCACCCAGGCTTCCCGTGATGGCCCTTACCGGCGAGGAACCGGCGCTCTCCGCAGCCCTGCTCTCCCTCGGCTTCCAGCCAATCCGCACCCTGATCGGGATGCGCTGCGACCTGAAGGCGGGATAGCGGGGGGCTATTTCCCAGAGATATCCCGGGGTAGGCTTGCTTCCGACGCGCCCATCCACCTTATGATCCAGACCTTTTCGGTTCTCGGGAGGTTACGATGGCACGGGATGAAGAGCGTTTACGGATTCTGAAGATGATCGAAGCTGGCCAGATCACCGCGGAACAGGGCCTGGAGCTGCTGAAGGCGCTCCAGGAAGCCGAAGCGGCCCCAGAGTCCTCTGGTCCCTCCGCGCGCTGGCTGCGGATCCGGGTAACGGATGTGGCCTCCGGGCGCCAGCGGGTTCACGTGAGCATTCCCCTGAGTCTGGCGGATCTGGGCCTCCGGATCAGCGGACGCTTCATCTCCGGGATCCCCGGGGGGCAACTTCAGGAGTTGCTGGAGCACCTGCGAAAAGGAGTGGCTGGAAAGCTGGTGGAAGTGGTGGATGAAGAAGAGGGAGAGCGCGTGGAGATCACTGTGGAATAAGCGCGTGGCCATCGGGTTTCCCTGAGGGCGCCGGGGGCGGGCCGGCCGCCTTCGGCGGCCCCCACTCGCAGGGTGGATCAGGCCGGAATGCAACCGGCCAAAACACGGGTCACTGGAGTGATGCCTGTGGAGAGAACGCCGGATATCCCATCGGGTTCTCCATCCCGGATCTCACATGCTTTCTGGGCTCTCTGGACCGGGCATGCGCTCTCCCTGTTCGGCAGCATGCTGGTTCAATTCGCCCTGGTCTGGTGGATCGCCCGGACTACCGATTCCGCCACAGCACTTTCTATCGCCACGCTGCTGGCCCTCCTGCCCGGCATCCTTCTGGGCCCGGCCATCGGGGCCCTGGTGGATCGCTGGGATCGCCGGGTGATCATGCTGGCCGCAGACGGCGGGATGGCCGGGATCACCCTGGGGCTGGCCATCCTCGCGCTGATGGGAACCTTCGATCTGGGTCCGGTTTACGGGGCGATGTTCCTCCGCTCGCTGCTGGAGACCTTCCACTGGTCCGCTCTCCAGGCCTCCATCCCGATGCTGGTTCCCGAGCGTCATCTGGCCCGGATCGCCGGATTCCATCAGGCGCTACAGGGAACCCTCAATATGATCGCCCCACCGGCCGGGGCCATCCTGCTGGGCCTTCTCTCCCTTCCCGGCGTGCTGATGGTGGATGTGCTCACCGCCGCCCTGGCCGTATCGATGTTGCTGTTCATCGCCATCCCCCGCCCATCCCGGGATCCCTCTAGCCGCTCTGCGTGGTGGCAGGAGATGCTGGAGGGTCTGGACTATGTGCGGCGGTGGTCTGGAGCGCTGGCGCTGATGGGGATGGGCGCCCTGATCAATTTCGCAGTGAACCCGGCCTTCGCCCTGCTCCCCCTGATTGTCACGCGCCATTTCCATGGTGGAGCGCTGGAGCTGGGATGGCTGGAGTCGGCGTGGGGGATCGGGGTGATCAGCGGCGGTTTCATACTTGGGGCCTGGGGGGGATTCCGGCGCCGCATCCACACGACACTGGCTGGCCTGATCGGGATGGGCGCCGCACTGTTGACGCTGGGTCTGCTGCCTCCCTCGGCCTTTCCAGCAGCCATAGGGGCGATGTTCCTCGGAGGCGTGATGAACGTTCTGACCAACGGCCCGATTTTCGCGATCCTCCAGGCGGTGGTGCCTCCGGGCATGCAGGGTCGGGTCCTTCTGGTTATGGGAAGCGTGGTGGGAGCAATGGCACCGCTGGGCATGGCCATCGCCGGGCCCGTGGCCGATGCCCTGGGCGTGCAGGTGTGGTTCCTGGCCGGAGGTCTTGCGTGCGCGCTTACAGGAGCCATGGGGATGGGGATTCCATCTATCGTCCAGCTGGAAGAGCGAGCTCCCCATCGGATGCAAACTCCCACCTCATAAATTCAAGTTAGTGCGGGGAGGAGCTCGTATGGCCCTCCGATTCGGCATTCAATTGCTTCAGGCTTCTCTGTTGCTGGAGTTATCCCGGCCATGGATGGAGCGCGCGACCGGAGCGGCCGGAGTCGATGCGGCCCAGCTAACGGAACGGATCGCAGATGAGGGGTTTGATCTCATCGAGCTGAACCCGGACCTCCAGGTCCTTTTCCCGGAATCCTTTTCCCTCCCGGTCCTCCGTCGCCTGCATGAGCTGAAGGAGGCGCGGGGCGTGCACTTCACCGTCCACCTTCCCCTGTGGTCCCTGGACCCCTCCAGCCCGGTGGAGGGCATTCGCCGCGCATCCGTGGATCTCCTGGTGGATGCCGTTTTCCGACTGGCTCCGCTGCAGCCCGAAGTCTACGTCCTTCATATCGCAGGACCTCTCGCGTCTGAGTTCTTCACCTCCCCGGCTGTCCCGGAAGCCGCGCGAGGAGCGCTGATGCGCCGGTTTCAACAGCAGGCGGCCCGGAGCCTGGAGGAGCTCCTGCGCCGCACCGGATTGTCCTCTCGATCTCTGGCCGTGGAAACCATCCAGTTCCCGCTGGAGCTCACGCTGGAGCTGGCCGAGGCTTTCGATCTCTCGATTTGCTTTGATACCGGCCATGTGATCTCGCAGCAGCCCGGACCCCATCCTTTTCAAGAAGCCCTGGAACGTTGTCTCCCTCGTCTGGCGGAGATCCATCTTCACGATGGCTATTATCGGCGGAGGCCAGACGGCTCTGTGGCCTGGGCGGACCATCTTCCTCTCGGAGAGGGGGAGGTCCCGGTGCGGAAGCTATTCCAGATTCTGGAAGTGCATCGGTTCGCCGGGCCTGTGATCCTGGAGCTGAGCCTGGATGCGGCCAGGGTTTCCATGGCTTTCCTGAGGCAGATGAGCGAGGCAGGATAGGGCGTATAGCAGGTTGAAAGGGACAAGCCCAGGCAGAAGACTTTCAGAGGGCCGAGCGGGGGCGACTCGGGTGCCCCACTCAACCTCCAAAGCCTCAAAGGGAAACAATGAGAATCAAGCGGCCTCCGAACCCGGTTCCTCTTCTTCCTCGGGGATCTCTTCGGGGGCGAAGGCCCTTCCATCCTGGAGCCACCACACCCCCCGCTCCCGGGCCATCCCCCGGGCCGGAGCGGTCAGCTCCTTCGCCGCCACCACCGGGATCACCTCCGCCTCCAGCGCCCGGGCCAGCAGGCCCGCCCGCTCCGCCGCCCGCGCCACATCCTCCGTGCTCCCCAGCCAGGAGATCTCCACCGCCAGATACACCCGGCGGTCCTCCCGCCGGTGAAACCCCTCCACCAGCAGGTCCAGGGGAGCCGCCCGATCCGCCTCCTCCCCCGTGATCCGCCCGGCCGCCTCCGCTTCCTCCAGGATCTCCAGCTTGCGCGAGTCGGGGAGGATGGCCGCCCGCCGCAGCAGCGGGCGGAACAGACCGGGGTTCTCGCGGTAGAGGGCCTCCAGGCGCATCGACTTGAGCTCCCCCAGGTCCCGGCTGTGGTCCTCCAGACGGCGCTCCACCCGATCCACCCGCTGGGCCAGGACCCGGACGGCCTCAGCCAGCTCGGCGAAGCGGCGGTCGGTCTCCGCCCGGTATTCCAGAAACTCCTGACGGTGGGCGGCGAATTCCTCACTCAGACGGCGAAGACTCTCCTCCGTGCGCCGCTGCGCCTCGGCCAGCTCGGCGAAGCGACGATCCGTCTCCGCCCGGTGTTCCAGGAACTCGCGGCGGTGCTCCAGGAACTCCTGGCGGTGGGCGGCAAATTCCTCGCTCAGGCGGCGGACTGCCTCGGCCAGTTCGGCGAAGCGGGCCTCGGTCTGGGCCTGGTAGGCCAGGAACTCCTGACGGTGGGCGATGAAAGCCTCGCTCAGCCGCTGAAGGTTCGCCTCGGTGCGGCCCTGGGCTTCCACCAGCTGTCGCTGGGTGTCGACCAGCTGGCGCTGGGTTTCGACCAGCTGACGCTGGGTTTCCATCAGGGCGCGGACGGCCGCGTTGAGCTCGGCGAAGCGGGCCTCATTCTGGGCCTGGTAGGCCAGGAACTCCTGACGGTGGGCGATGAAGGCTTCGCTCAGGCGGCGGATCGCTTCCGCCAGCTCCGCGAAGCGGCGCTCGGCCTCAGCGCGGAAAGCGGCGAGGTCCGCCGGCAGGCGAAGGATCTCCTCCGAGGCCAGCAGGGCCCACAGGACCTCCCGCCACTCGGGATGCGCCCGCAACAGCTCCACCAGATCCCGCAAATCTTCCGCCGTCAGCGCCATAACATGCCTCCCTCTTCAGGGAATTGTATCACAATCCGGAGGCCGTATGCGATCCATCGTTCTCGCCGGATCACTCGAACTCCCATCGCGGCTCAAAGGCCGCCGCCATCTCCCAGAACAGGGCGATCTGAAGGATTGTCGTCATATGCTCATACGTGTGCTGGATCGTCTTCGTCACGATCCAGGCCAGCGTCTGCGTCCCCCAGACGGTTCCGGGCACCGGTCGGCCCCAGACCTCCGGTGGGATCGGGCGGACCAGGGCTAGGGTCTCCTGGCGAACCTCCTCCAGACGGGCGAGCCAAGTCGCAGCCGGGATCTCCCGGGGCCAGGAGAGATCCTCATCAGGCACCTCGCCGGAAGCCAGCGGACCCCGAAGGCCCAGGGCGTAGCGGATTTGTGGCAGGGCAATATGATGCTCATAGAACCAGAGATGGTAAAGCTGGCGCCGCACCGACCAGTCGCCCAGGGCCGGCGGCGGCCGACGCCCTTCCCGATCGGGCGGGACCTGAGCGACCGCCCACCGCAGATCGTTCAGGGTGGATTCCAGGCGATCCAGCAGTTCCTTCATCAGGAATGCTCCCCTCCAGGAAGAGGAGATGGGGCGGAGAAAGAATCCCGGCCCTGCCCCTCTCCGATCAGGGGCAGGGCTCACCATCTTCCTGAGCGGCGACGGTCGGGGCTGAAGCCCCCCTACCAAGTGGTCTCGCCGCGCGGTCGATCATAACCGGTAGGAGCCGCTTCAGCAGCGACATCCATTGGGGCTGAAGGTCGGGGCTGAAGCCCCTCCTGCCGGTTTCCGGAAGGCCAGGCCGGAGGCCGCGGGCCACCTCAAATGCTGCCCATCTTCAGCGTCCTGGTCAGTCCTCCACACTTTGCTATCCGATCGACGGATGGGTCAGCGCCTCCGCCATCACCTCGGCGACGTCTCGAATGGGGATCTGATCAACCACCCCTTTGCTCTGGGCGGCGGAAGTCAGCATCAGATGGCAGAACGGACAGGCGACCGCAACACCCTGGGGGTTCACCCCTATCGCTTCCTCCAGGCGCTGGAGATGGATCGGACGGGCTTGTGGGGTATCCATCCACACCTGAGCGCCGCCTGCGCCGCAACAGAACCCTCGCTCCCGACTCCGGGCCATTTCCACCAGTTCCACTCCGCTCTCCTGCAGCAGACGCCGGGGCGCGTCGAAAATCCCATTGTAACGGCCCAGGTAGCAGGAATCGTGGAAGGTCCAGCGCTCCCCCACTCCCCGCTTCAGCTTCAGCCGGCCCTCCTCCACCAGACGCACCAGGAACTCCGTGTGGTGAACCACTTCGAACCGCCCCCCGAACTGGGGGTATTCGTTGCGGAAGGTGTTGTAGCAATGCGGGCACATGGTGAGCAGGGTGCGGAACCGATAGGACCGCAACGTCTCCAGAATGGCCTCCGTGGCAGCGACATACATGGCCTCATGGCCGGCGCGGCGGGCCCACTCGGCGGTGCACGTCTCTTCATCCCCCAGCACAGCGAAGTCCACCCCGGCGGCCTGAAGCAGGCGGACGATGGCCCGGGCGGTGCGCTGGCCGTTGGGATCGAAAGCACCCGCGCACCCCACCCAGAAAAGGACCTCCGCCTCCCCCTTCTCCGCCATCACCGGCACTTCCAGCCCTTTCGCCCACTCCAGCCGCGAGGTCCGCTGCCCCCACGGGTTGCCTGTCCGTTCGGTGTTGCGGAAAGTGTTGGAGAGGGAAGCCGGGATGTCTCCTTCCATCAGAGTCAGGTATCGCCGCATGCCGACGATGAGATCGACGTGCTCGATCAGCACCGGGCATTCGGAGACACATGCATAGCAGGTGGTGCAGGCCCAGATGGCCGCTTCCGGCGTCACTGCCCCGGCCAGGGCCAGGCGATCCTCCTGGATCTGGATGGGCGCAAAGGGATTGAGGGTGGGCGGCAACACCGCGAGGAGGGTGTTCCGCACGTCCAGCACCACCTGCTTGGGATTCAAGGGGGTCCCTGCGGCGTAAGCCGGACAGGCTGCCTGGCACCGCCCGCACTCCGTGCACGCCTCCCCATTCAGCAGCTGCACCCATGTCAGATCCCGCAACGTCCCGATCCCCAGCCGCTCCGCCGTTTCCAGATCCGGGATCGGCGTCAGGGCCCCGTTGGGTCGATCCAGGCGAGAGAAGAACACGTTGAGGGTGGAGGAGACAATATGAACCAGGAAGCCCACCGGGATGAAGACATAAGTGAGGCCAGCCAGGGCAGCATGGAAGGTCCAGGTCGCCTGATGGAGGGGGCGCAGGATGTCTTCACCGAGGCCGATGGCGATCCAGGCCTGGCCGAGGCTCCACCCCATAAAGGAGGCGGGTCCCCACGGCGGACGCTGCACGGCCATACGGAAGGATTCCAGAAGCCAGCCGGTGACGATCAGAACCAGCAGCCAGACCAGCGCCAGATCGAACCGGCGGCCGTAACTCAATTTGGGCGGGCGCGTCCCATAGCGGCGCCACGCCAGGATCCCCAGTCCGATCAGCGCGAGCAGAGTGAAAAGGTCGAGCACGAACTCGTAGGCCAGATAGACCTCCCCGCGCAGGAACTTAAAGATATCCGCATCGATGAAGGCGAGGGTCGTTCCGATGAAGAAGATCACGAACCCCCAGAACAGCGAGGCGTGGGAGAGCCCTCCGACCGGCTCCCGGATCACCCGCCGCTGCCCCAGGACGTAGATGAGCACCCGTTTCAGGCGCTCCGGGATGCGATCGAAGCGCATTTCTGGCCGGCCCACCGCCCACCAGATCCGGATGCGCCGGTAGAAGGAAAAGAGGAAAATGGCGAGACAGAGCGCATGGAAGGCATAGACCACCGGCTGGGCCCACGCAGGCATGTTCCACAGGTTAATCCGCTCCGGCATGGGACTTCCTCCCGCTGGCAGGATCCCTGCGGCGCTGAAGAGGCTGGCTTTCAGTTTAGCACACCAGATGTTCGGGAAGTGTTCAGATCCCGCTGCGAGCGCACGCCGACGCCGTGTCTTTCAGAGCTGGATGGGGCGAGAATGTCGGTGTAAAATCAATGATGAAAACGGATCCGGCGATGAGGCTCGCCGGGCGGGGGCTTTTTCCCGCGAACCGCCATGCCCTGGGCGTGGCTGATAGCCTCTATCCCGCGGATGGGATAGAGGCTTTTTTGTTGGGGAGGCAAGGGGATGAGCTGGGGACTGGCAAATTTGAAGCATGCGATGCGACAACCCGGCTGCCCGCTATGTCGCCTGCAGCGCGAGGCTGAGGCCCGCTACCTGGAGAACCTGCTCTGGGAGAACGTGAACGATCCTGCAACCCGGGAGCAATGGGCGGCGGGGCTGGGATTTTGCAGCCGGCATGCCTGGCAGCTGCAACGCCTGGAGGCTCGTCGTTACGGGGATGGGCTGGGAAACGCCATCCTTTACGAAGATCTCCTGCAACGGATCATTCCGGTCCTGGAGACGCTCGCCCGGCCATCCGCCGTGGATCCCCCTTCCCTTCACCGGCGGCTGGGCCGGTTTCTCTCCCGTCTCCCCCATCGGGGACGTGCCCGCCATGAAATCCCGGGCCTGCGGGGATATCAGCGGTGTCGGGTGTGTCGGCTGGGAGAGGAGACGGCCCAGGCCTATGCCGAATGGCTCATCGAAGGCCTAGTGGAGGCGGATGTCTGCGAGCGCTATAAAACCTCAGATGGATTGTGTCTGCCCCACCTGCGGATGGCGCTTTCCTGTGCTCGTGGCCGGGCGCCTCAGACCTTCGCCTGGCTGGCCCGCGACGCCGCCCGGCGTCTTCAGCGTCTTCTGGGGGATCTACGGGAATATATCCGCAAGCATGACTGGAATTATCGCGATGAGCCGATGAGCCATGAAGAACGCATAGCCTGGATTCGCGCGGTAGCTTTCTTTGCTGGGGAGGTAGAGAACAATGGTTCGCTGGACGATCGAAGTGGATGAAGAGACAGCGCGCCGCTGGCGGGCTTTCTGGGAATCCCGGGGCCTGAGCGAAACAGAGGGCCTGCTCTATTTTCTGGGGCTGGGGGCAGCTTATGCGGAGGGGCATGTAATCCTCTCCGGCGTGGCCGCCGGGACCCATTCCGCGGAGGAGGTGGAGCGTTTGATCCGGCGCCTGGTGGAAATGGAAGGGCGTTACGCGGTAATGAAGTTCCGCCTCTTCCAGGCGGAGCAGGCGTTGCAGAGGTGGGAGCTCAGCCATGGAGCCATTGAGACAATGAGCACGGGGCTCCAGGAGGTGGTCCGCCGCCTGCAGCAGGAGAACGCCCGGCTCCGGGAGGCGCTGCGCCGTCTTCAGGGGGGTCAGACGACAGCGCTGGATCTGAATGAGGATGGAGGGGTCTGAACATCCAGCAGGAGGCATCGGATGGAGCGGCTCACCCGATTCTGTCCGGAATGCTGGGCCGAGCTGCCCGCAGGGGAGAAGACCATCTGCCCCACCTGCGGCGCTCCCCTGACGGAGGAGCGGGATTTCTTCGAGAAATTGCTTCGCGCCCTCCGGCATCCCGAGCGAACCCGGGCGGCCACCGCAGCGACCATCCTGGGGCAGCTCAGGGATCCCCGGGCGGTGCCCTCTTTGATCGAAGCCGCCCTCCACGCTCGGGACTTCGGAGTTCAGGAAGCGGCCGTGCGCAGCCTGAAGCAAATCGGGGATCCCCGGGCGATCCCGGCCCTGGTGGTGCTGTTGCGGTGGGAGAGCCCCCTCCCTGTGCGCCTGGCCGTGGTGGAGGCATTGGGGAGTTTCGACGATCCGCGGGCGCGGGAAGCCCTGCGGAGCGCTTTGAATGACCCCTCCGAGGTGGTGCGGCGAGCCGCCCGGGAGGCGTGGGAAACACCGGCTCGCCCGACCAGGGGATCCAGCCCTGGCCATCGCCCGCCCAGCTTTCCGCCATTGTGCGGCCCTTCGGAGGGAGATGAAAAGGCTGAAGGACTTTAATCCAGCCGGGCGGCTGCGGCGGCGATGAAGGCCTTGAACAGCGGATGAGGACGGTTGGGCCGGCTTTTGAACTCCGGGTGAAACTGCGTCCCCAGCATGAAGGGGTGATCCGCCAGCTCCACGATCTCCACCAGCCGTCCATCGGGCGAAAGGCCGCTCAGCACCAGCCCAGCCCGCTGGAGGAGATCCCGATAGGCGTTGTTGAATTCGAAGCGGTGACGATGCCGCTCATAGACCAGATCCACCCCGTATGCCTCGGCGGCCTTCGTTCCCGGAACCAGCACACACGGATACGCGCCCAGCCGCATCGTCCCCCCCAGGTCCGTGATGTCCCGCTGCTCCGGCAACAGATCGATCACCGGATAGCGGGTATGGGGATTGAACTCAGTGCTATTGGGCTCATCGGAGCCGAGGGCATGACGGGCGAGCTCGATCACCATCACCTGCATCCCCAGGCACAGGCCCAGGTAGGGAACCTTATGCTCCCGGGCGTAACGGGCAGCCATGATCTTTCCTTCTACCCCTCGATAACCGAAGCCACCGGGCACCACGATCCCATGGACCCGCCGCAGGCGATCCCAGCAACGACCATGCTCCAGGTCCTCCGCCGGGATCCACTCGATCTGCACGTCCACCCCATGGGCCACGCCCGCGTGGATCAGGGCCTCGCGGACACTGATGTAAGCATCGTGGAGATCCACATATTTGCCCACCAGGGCGATGGGGAGTTTCTCTTTCGGGCGCCGCATCTCGCTCACCATCCGGGACCACTCGGTCCAGTCCGGGTCGCGGCCCGGGAGGCCCAGCCGTTCTACCACGAAGGCCCCCAGCCCGGCTTCCTCCAGCATCAGGGGAACCTCGTAAAGGATTTTTGCCGTGGGCAACGGGATCACCGCCCGCAGGTCCACGTCACAGAACAGGGCGATCTTCTCCCGCAGGCTGTCGGGGATGGGGTGATCGGCCCGGGCGATGATGACGTCGGGCTGGATGCCCACGCTGCGCAGGGTGTTGACGCTGTGCTGGGTCGGCTTGGTTTTGAGCTCCCCAGTGGCGCCGATGTAAGGAAGCCAGGTCACATGGATGTAGAGGACGTTGTCCCGCCCGACATCGCGCCGCATCTGCCGGATAGCCTCCAGGAAGGGAAGGCCCTCGATGTCGCCCACCGTGCCGCCCACCTCCACGATCACCACATCGGGGTTCTGGTGGGCTTTGGCGACCAGGCCGATGCGCCGCTTGATCTCGTTGGTGATGTGAGGGATGACCTGGACCGTTCCCCCCAGGTAGTCGCCCCGACGTTCCTTGGCGATCACCTCCGCGTAGATCTGCCCGGTGGTAACATTGCTCGCCCGGGTCAGGTTCTCATCGATGAAGCGTTCATAATGTCCCAGATCCAGGTCCGTCTCCGCGCCGTCCTCGGTGACGAAGACTTCCCCATGCTGGAAGGGGTTCATTGTCCCGGGGTCCACGTTGATGTAAGGATCCAGCTTCTGCATGGTCACCCGAAGCCCCCGGGTCTTCAACACCCGCCCGAGGGCCGCTGCGGCCACCCCTTTCCCAACGCTGCTCACCACGCCGCCCGTACAGAAAATGTATTTGGTCATGCACGCCTCCCAGGGTTCCTGTGCAGAGAAAATCTTCTTGGGGGGCTGAGCCGATCGCCTTCGGCGACCGGCTTCAGAAATCCCCCGCGGCCTGAAGGGCCACGGGAGAACCTATGGCCCCATAAAGGGGTGCGGGGCGCCTTGAGCGCCCCGCACCCCTCTCACCCTATCCCATCAATTTCGCCAGATCCTGAGCCGCCCGACGCATATCGAGGAAGACCAGGCCTAATTTGGCGTTCTCCCGGGCCAGCACCGTCAGCACCGCCTCCTGACCCACCGCCATCAGGATCACGTAGCCGTTCGATCCGTGCACGTATACCTGATCCAGCGTGCCCCGCCCCAGCTCGCTGGCGATCCGTTCTCCAAGGGAGAGCATGGCCGCCGACATGGCCGAGACCCGATCCTCCTCCACATCCCGGGGGAGGGCGGAGGCGATGATCAGCCCGTCGACGGAGACCAGGGCTGAGGCTTCGATATCCGGCGTGCTGGCCTGGAGATCCTTCAGCCGCTGCACGATCAACTCGGTGCGGGATCTGGCCATCGGGGACGCTCCATGGCTTGAGGATTTGCCGTTCTGAGCATACCATGGCCTTCCTGAGCCGTCAAAGGGATCATCCGTTCGAGGCCCTAAAGGGGGAGACGATCCTCAACCCGAAACAGGGAAACCCCTCATGCGATAACGAGATGGACGAAAACGCCCGGATTCGGGGAGTGGGAGGAACGGAACCTGCGCATCACAGAATCCACCATCCCATCGGGAGGGCACAGAACCTATGTCGGAACAACCCTGGTGGGTGATCGTCAATCCGGTAGCCGGCAATGGGCGAACCGGCCGACGATGGGGCGGGCTGGAGGCCCGCCTGCGCGTGGAAGGGATTCCCATGGAGGTCGTCTTCACCCAGGAGCCGGGACATGCCACCCTTCTCGCCCGACAGGGCCTGGAGGCCGGCTTCACCACCATCGTCGGCGTCGGCGGCGATGGAACCCTCCATGAGATCCTGAACGGGCTCCCCCTGGAAGATCCGGGGCGCATGCAAGCCATCCGCCTGGGGATGCTCCCGCTGGGCACTGGCTCCGATTTCGTGCGCACCTTCGGGCTGCCCCGGGATCCGGTCGCCGCGGCCCTGCGGTTGCGGGAGGGACGGGTTCACCATGTGGATGTCGGCCAGGTCACCTGCCGGCGGGCCCGGGAAACCGTCACCCGCTATTTCATCAACGCCGCAGGGTTAGGGTTCGATGGAGAAGTGGCCGATCGCACCAACCGGGGCATCAAAGCCTTCGGGGCCACCGGGACCTATCTGGTGTATCTCTTCCTCACCCTGATCCTGTATCAGAACAAGACCGTCATGCTGCGGTTCGATGGGGAAGAACGTTCGGGGCGGATGAACTCAGTGCTGGTCTGCAACGGACGATACTTCGGGGGCGGGATGTTTATCGCCCCCCATGCGGAGGTGGATGACGGATGGTTCGATGTCATCCTCCTGGGGGATCTGGGGAAAGGGGAGATCCTCTGGAATCTCCCCCGTGTCTATCGGGGAACCCATCTGACTCATCCCAAGATCACCTGGCGGCGCGCGAAGGAGATCCACGTGGAGGCCAAAGAGCGGATGTTCCTGCAGGCCGAGGGAGAGCTGATCGGGGAGGCTCCGGCGACGTTCCGCATCCTCCCCCGCGCGCTGGCGTTTCTGGCGTGAAGGAGAGTGGGAAAGAGAGGCGCTGGGATCGAGTCGGCCGCCGAAGGCGGTCAGCTCGGCCCCAAAATCCCAGCCAGGGGCAGGTCCTGGAGGATTCCTCCTCTTGTCCTGAAAAACTGAACAGGGGAAGCGCATGCATGTTGACCATCCATGAATGCCGAACCCCGGCCGAGCGCCGGGCCTTTGTGACGTTCCCATGGCGGGTGTATCGGGGCGATCCTTACTGGGTTCCCCCATTGATCAGCGAGCGGATGACCTTCTTCGATCCGCAGCGCAACCCCTTTTATCAGCACGCAGAAGTCGCCCTTTTCGTGGCCCGACGGGATGGGGAGCCGGTGGGCACCATCGCAGCCCTCATCAACCATCAGCACAACGCCTTCCATGACGAACAGGTGGGCTTCTTCGGTGCTTTCGAAGTGCTTCCCGATCGGGAAGCCGCCCACGCCCTCCTCGCCACGGCCCGGGACTGGGTTCGATCCCGGGGCATGACGGCGCTGCGCGGGCCGACCACCTTCAGCACCAACGAGGAATGCGGCCTCCTGATCGAAGGATTCAACGACCCGCCTCGCATCCTGATGACCTACAACCCCCCTTACTATCGGGATTTCATCGAGAGCTTCGGCTTCCAGAAGGCGATGGATCTTTACGCCTATGAGCTGACGGTGGAGGTCTTCAACTGGCCGGAGAAGCTGGTCCGGGTGGTGGAAAAGTTAAAGAACCGTGCGAAATTCCGGGTGCGCCGGGCGGATATCCGGCGCTTCCGGGAGGAGCTCGAACGCATCAAAAAGGTTTACAATTCCGCGTGGGAGCGGAACTGGGGCTTTGTGCCGCTCACCGATGCGGAGATCGAACATATGGCGGCGCAGCTGATCCAATTCGTGGACCCCGATCTGGTGTTCATCGCGGAGGTCGACGAGGAACCCATCGGGTTCTCCCTGACCCTTCCAGATATGAACCAGGCCCTGCGAAAGGCCTACCCCCGCCCCGGCGTCCCGGAGTGGTGGACGCTGCTCAAGCTCCTGTATTACTGGAAGGTGCGCCGGGTGGTGGATACGATCCGGGTCTTCGCCATGGGGGTTGTGGAGAGCTGGCGCTCCCAGGGGGTGAGTGCGCTGTTCTATTACGAGACCGCGAAAGCCGCCCTGCCGAAGGGCTACCGGCGCGCGGAGATGTCGTGGGTGCTGGAGAACAACCTGATGATGAATCGGGATATCCAGGCGATGGGCGGGCGGATCTACAAGATCTATCGGATCTATGAGCTGCCGCTGTGAATCCAGTAATGAGGAAATCCCGGCTGAGCGGACGAGAGCTCTGGCCCTTCGGAAGGTCCTTCACCCTGCTCTGGGTGGGCCAGCTTCTGTCGCAGGTCGGCGATCAGTTCCTCTTCATCGCCGGATTAAGCCTGCTGGACCGCCTGACGAACTCCCGGGCCGCGTTCGGGGGGCTGGCGCTGGCCATTACCCTTCCCCAGATCCTCTTCGGGCTGTGGGGCGGGGTCTTCGCGGATCGCTGGCCGCGTCGTGCTGTGTTGATCGGCTCCGATGTGGCGCGGGCGCTGATCGTCCTGGGCGCGCTGACCGTGCAGACCAACGCCGATCTATGGCGGCTGTATCCGCTGGCCTCGGCTCTGGCCATTGCGGGGCTCTTCTTTTATCCCGCCCGGAACGCGGTGCTCCCCGCCCTGGTTTCTCCGGCTCACCTGCTCCAGGCCAACACCATGCTCCAGGCCAGCTACATCCTGGCCCTGGTGGCAGGCGGGGTTTCCGCCGGGTTCTTTGTGGATCGCTTCGGGCCCTACGCAGCCTTCATCCTGGACAGCCTCACCTTCCTCGTTTCCGCCCTCACCCTGGCCTGGATCCGCCTCCCTTCGTCGGTGAATCGGCCCCAGCCAGCCCGGCGGAATTCTCCCGGTCGGGATCTGCTGGAAGGCCTTCATTTCGTGTGGACCCGGCGTTCCCTTCGAGGGGTAGCGGCCATCACGCCCTTCGCCACCATCGGGATCGGTGTGGTGCAGGTCCTCGGCCTGGCCTTCCTGGCCGAGGTTCTGCAGGTGCGGGCCGGGGGGTTCGGCCTGACCATGGCTATGATGGGGATCGGCCTGGCCATCGGGCTGGGGGTGGTGCCGTTGCTGAGCCACTGGATCCCCACGCATCAAATGGCGGGGCTCTTCCTGGCCGCCGCCGGCCTGGCCACGGTGGCCTTCAGTCGGGCCCAGACCTTCGCCTTCGTGCTCCTGGCGGCCTTCGCGATGGGGCTCTGTGTGGTGGTGGCCCGGGCCGGGCTGGCCACCCTGATCCAGCAGATCACCCCCAATCCCCTGCGCGGGCGGGTGGACAGCCTGGTGAACCTCGTGGTGAACAGCGCCCTGGCCCTCGCCCAGGGAAGCGCCGGGCTTTTCGGCCAGCTCTGGGGGCCCCGGCCGGTGCTGATGGGGGCCGGATTGCTGATGGTGCTGGTAGGGGGATTCGCCGCCCTGGGCCTGCGCGGAATCCGCGCCCTGCCTTCCGAAGAGGCCGCCCCGGCGGCCCCCACTCCGGAACAGGAACGCCTCCTCCCCCCTCCCCGGTGAAGTGTACACCAGACGGAGGATTCCCCATGCTGGAAATTTTGCGCACCAGGCCAGCCCTGAAAGCCCACCGTGTAACTTCTGAACCCGTTTGAGTTATGATGAAATCAGGATGATCGCTGAAGGCCCTTTGCTCCAGAAAAGGCGGGGCAGGTAGCTCTGCAGCCTGCCTCACCCCATCAACCATCCGGCATGGGAAAAGGGATCCTTCTGCCCTCAGGAAAGCGATCCGGGGAGGCGGCGATGGAACGGCGATGGACCAATCAGGAGATCGCCCAGATCTTCGAAAACATCGCCGATATGCTGGAGATCCAGGGGGAGATCCCCTATAAGGTCATGGCTTACCGGCGGGCGGCGGAGAACATCGCCGCCCTGGGACGGGATATCTATGACCTCTGGCAGGAAGGCGCCCTGCGCACCATCCCCGGTGTGGGCGAGGCCATCGAGGAGAAGATCGATCAGCTGCTCCGCACCGGCCGCCTCGAGCTTTACGAGCGCCTGAAATCGGAAATCCCCCAGAGCCTCCTGGAGATGCGCCAGATCCCCGACATGGGCCCCAAACGCATTAAGGCCGTGTGGGAGAAGCTGGGGATCACAACGGTCGAGGAGCTGGAGGAGGCCGCCCGCGCGGGGAAGCTCCGAAACCTGCCCGGCTTCGGCGCCAAGCTCGAGAGCAAGATCCTGGCCGGCATCGAAGCGGTCAAGCGCCGTAAGATCGCCGGACGGGTGCCCCTGGGCGTGGCCTGGCCCCTGGCTCAGGAGATCCTGAGCGCTCTCCAGGAGGTCCCCGGCGTGCATCGGCTGGCCGCCGCTGGCTCCTTCCGCCGGATGAAAGACACCATCGGCGACCTGGATTTCCTCGTGGCAGCTGAAGATCCCGAGGCAGTGATGGAACGCTTCACCACGCTTCCCATCGTGGAGACCGTGCTCCTCAAGGGTTCCACGAAATCCAGCGTCCGCTTGCGGACCGGCTTACAGGCCGACCTGCGGGTGATCGAGGCCGCACGCTGGGGGACGGCGTTGCAATACTTCACGGGCAGCCAGCAACATAACATCCAGCTTCGGGAACATGCCCTCAAACGCGGCTACAGCCTCAGCGAATATGCGCTCACCCGGGTGGAGACGGAGAAAGAGATCCTGTGCGCAACGGAAGAAGAGGTCTACACCCGCCTGGGTCTCGCCTACATCCCGCCGGAGCTGCGGGAGGGCCGGGGGGAGATCGAGGCCGCTCTGGAGGGTCGCCTCCCGCGGCTGATCGAGATCGAAGATCTCCAGGGCGACCTGCAGGTCCACAGCACCTGGAGCGACGGTCAGGCCTCCATCCGGGAGATGGCCCGGGCGGCGAAGGCCAAAGGCTATCGTTATATACTGCTCACCGATCACTCCCAGAGCCTGGGGGTGGCGAAAGGCCTGACGCCGGAACGGCTGTGGGAACAGCGTCGGGAGATCGAGGCCGTGAACGCCGAGCTGGGCGATGGGTTCCGCGTGCTTCACGGAGCGGAGGTGGAGATCCGGGCCGACGGCAGCCTCGATTACCCCGATGAGGTCCTGGCCGCTCTGGATCTGGTGGTCGCCTCGGTGCACACCGGCCTGCGGCAGGATCGGGAACGGGTGACGGCCCGCTTCCTGGCCGCCATCCGTCATCCGTATGTTCACATCATCGCCCACCCGACCGGACGGTTGCTGGGGGAACGGGAAGGGGCGGACGCCGACTGGGAGGCCATTCTGCGGGCCGCCGCGGAGACCGGGACGCTGCTGGAAATCAACGCGAACCCGGCCCGGCTGGATCTCCCGGACATCCTGGCCCGGCGGGCGCTGGAGCTGGGATGCAAGCTCGTGATCAGCACCGATGCCCACAGCCCCGGGGAGTTCGATCTGATCCACTTCGGTGTGGCGGTGGCCCGGCGGGCCTGGGCCACACCGGAGGATATCGCCAACACCTGGCCGCTGGAGCGACTGCTCGCCTGGGCCAAAGAGAAGCCGCGACGCCTGAGGCGCGCATAAAAACCCGGAACCCGAAGATGCTGAGGATGAGGAGAGGGGAGCGCCTTCGCCGCCCCCTTAATACGACAACCGCAGATCGTTGAGTGGAGCCTCCCCGTTCTCCGTAGGGCAACTGCTTGCAGTTGCCCTACACCGGGGAGCGCCCTTCGCCGCCCCCTTAACCTCTGAACGTTTTTTTTCTATGGCCCAGAAAGCCGTGGAAAACAGCGATCCGCTACGCGCCCAGAACCCTCAAAACCCCGGGGGTGAGATCGAGCAGCGAGGTGGCGTTTCGAAAGGCCTCGACCCCCGGTCCGGCGACCAGAAGGGGAACCGGGTTCATGGTATGCAGCCGGGTTCGCAGATCTTCCATGTTCCCATGGTCGCTGGTCACCATCACAGTCGCCTCCGGTGGCCGATGCCCCAGCAGGGCATCCAGGAAGCGATCCAGCGTCTCCAGGACCGGCTCCGGGGGCAGATGGCGATGGCCCACCAGATCGGTGAGGAAGCTCTCGAAGAGCACCAGATCCGCTTCCTCAAGCAACCCGAGCAGACGCATCGCCGCCTCCTCCGGCGCCACGGGCGGCAGATCCGGGAAAGGCCGACCATGCCGTCGGGCCCATTCCGGCGCGAAGGCGTTCGTGATGTCCCAGAGCAGCGCCCGTCCCTCCTGCAAATCCTGGAAGGTCCGGAACGGCAGGTTCGCCAGCTGGTTCATCCAGGTCGTCACCGAAGGGCGCAGCCGTCGCCGGGCGACCAGTTGCCAGTAGAGCTCCGAATACGCATTGGCGAAGGTGGGTCGGAAGCCTGCAGCCCGCGCCCGGCGGAACAGACTGTGGTCCTCCAGCATGCGCACCAGCTCGGGGGAGGGATAGCCCGTTCGGTGGCCGCCGATGAGCGCGGGAGCATTCAGGCCTGTGAACAGCGCGGTCTGGCCGGTCGCGCTCTGAGGGAGACCCGGCACGCCCAGGGTCGCATCCAGCTCACGGCAGAGCAGATCCCCGTTTTCTCCCCCACACCCCCGCACCAGCGGACGACCCAGCCGGGCGGATAGCCGGGGAAGACCGGGGAGGAAGAGGGGGTTTGACGACTCGGGCTCTCCCAATCCCACGCCATCCAGAAAGACCAGCACCACAGGCCCCATCCGCATATCCCCTGGATCCTGCGGGCGGGACAACCCGTCCCGCCCGCAAACTCTTCCCTTCCCTCCCCGCCCGGGCGGTTCCTTCATTCGACATTCGATGGCGCCTTCGCGGGGTGGACTCGTTCCTCCCTACCTCGGAATCGAGGGAAACCACCATCCCCCAATGGGGGGACATCTCGGGTCGAGCCCCACCGGCGGATGGCTCACCCCTCACATCTTATAGCCGATGCGGCGCAGGAACTCCTTACGATGAGCGACATCCGCTTCCGTCTCAATCCCCCGGGTGGCCACACCATCAATGACCCCGAGGATCCCCCGCCCCTGTTCGGTCTCGGCGATGATCACCTGCATCGGATTGGCGGAGGCCGCGTAGATGTGACAGACCTCCGGGACCATCTTGATGGCGTTCAGGACGTTGATCGGGTAGTAGCCCTTGCCCAGGACCACAATGAAGAAGTGGCCGGCACCGACCGCCAGTGCATTCTTCTTCGCCAGCTCCACCAGCTCCGGATCCGTCCCACTGGCCCGGACCAGGGCGGGGCCTGAGGACTCGCAGAAGGCCAGGCCGAACTTGATGCCGGGGACGGTGTTCACAAGCGCCTCATGGATGTCCTCCACGGTCTTAATGAAGTGGCTCTGGCCCAGGATCACATTGAGCTCATCCGGCTTCTCGATCTGCACAACCTTCAGCTCGACCGCCATGGGGCACCTCCTGAGGACGTGGAGTGGGTCCGTGCAGATTGGGTTTCCATAAAGAGATATTTCCCGTTCCCCGTAGGGCAACTGCAAGCAGTTGCCCTGCTCACAAGGGGGCGGAGGCGCTCCCTTCCCCCACCCGGGAGATCACGATGCGATACAGGGGCACCTCCCGGGCCCCGAAGCGGAACTTATACGGTTCATCTCCCCGCAGGAAATCGAAATCTCGCTTCCCCTGCTCGATCGCCTGACGGATCAGATAAGCGAGCAGGACCACCCCGGGGCTCAGGCCTGCGAAACGGGGATGGAAACCCGCGTTATATAACCAGATCCGATCCCGGTAATCGAAATCCAGATACGTCGCCGCCCTCTCGCCCTCAATCTCAATAAACGAGAGACGGGCCCATCCTTCCCGAAAGCCATAACGGATCACGTGACGAAAGAAGGTGCGCATGCGCTCACTCAGGAAGTCCGCCTTCTCAGGGCTGCTGGCGGCCATCAGATCCAGAAATGCCTCAATGGCTTCCTCTGTATCCGGGCCTTCCTCCTGCAGGATATACCAGCGGACGTTTTCCAGCGCCTCCACCCGGCGCATCTTGCGCCGCAGCTCGTGACGGTCCTTCCCATCCAGCATCTGAAGATAAGCCTCCCACGTCGCAGGCAATTGCAGCACCGGGCACACCGTTAATGGCTCCACCCGAGCCGTCAGGCCGTAAGCGGACGCCAGGTTCGGCCACAGGGGATACATCGGGGAATCCTCCCGGATGTTCCACAGGATCAGGAGGTCCCACTCCGGCGCCCCCAGGCTGAGCAGCCAGGACAGAAGCGCATGGGCTATCTCCCCCTCCCGACCGGATTCCACCGGGAGATCCAGATAATCCGTGACCTCCTCGCTGAAGGTCTCCAGAACCCGGCGGCCATCCCGGACGATCCGGCGCAGGGGAGCGATGCCGATCAGCCGCCCTTCTTCCTCAAATGTCAGAAGGTGGAGCTCCCCCTCCCCGAAATGCTCCCACCAGATCCGCAGCCAGCCCGGGCGCAGAAAGGGGGCATCCACCGAGGACCGGCGCAGCAGATCGCTCCAGGCCTCCGCCAGCTCATCGAAGACGGCAGGATCCTGAAACCGACAGAGCCGCATCCGCGATCACTCCGCATCCCGAAGGTCCACGAGATCCCGGGCGAAGACGCTCCACGGCTCCCTCCCGGTCAGATGAGCCCGGACCAGAGCGTAGAAGCTGCGGGGAGGCTTCCCCGGCTCCTGTTCGCGGACGAAATCCACCACCAGGTAACCGAGGGCGAAGGCGGTTTCGAAAAGCTCCCGCGTGTGGAATCGCCAGGCCCGGGCCAGGCCCGGATCCTGCCGCTTGATCTCCTGGAAGCGGTGGGGGATTTCCACCAGCCAGAAGCCGACGTCCGGGGTCTGGAACGTTTCCGGAGGGATCGGCAGGCCCCGCTCATCGAAGCGGCAGGGGTTCACCAGCACCGCACCGGCCTGCTCAAAGGAGGAGCGGGACAGCGCGAAATGCCCCTGGCTCAGGCGAGTCGCCACCCGCCGGCTGGCGATATACCAGTCCACCTGGAAACGATCCGTGGGCAGCCCCCGGTTCAGAGCATCGTGAAGCTCCCCATAGGCGTTCCGGATATAGGTGTTGCACACTGCCCCCAGCTTGGCGATGTTGAAGTAGGCGTTGCGGCTCTCCAGCGGATCATACGTCCAGGTGATCAGCCGCAGGCCCTGATTGCGAACCGCCTCGCGCTGTGCGAGCTTCAACTGGTAGCCGATGCCCTTATCCTGCCATTCGGGGAGCACACCCAGTTGATGGGAACAGTGCTTCAGCTTGACCGTTGCGGGGGCCTCCCGCCCCCGGCGCTCATCGGTTCCCAGGAAACCGAACACGAACCCCACCAGCTGGCCGCCCGCAAAGGCTCCCAGGAGCACCCCTCCGTTATGGGCCGCCGTGATGAGCACATGGGCGGGAACCACATCCAGATCATCCGAGCCCCAGATCCGGCGCTGGAGCTCCACACACGCCTCGATCTCCTCCAGAGTGCGCAGGGGTCGGATCTCCACTTCCATCCCTCTTCCCTCGATCTCGCTGGATATGCCTTTCCCGGCCTCTGATAATCCCGGCGCCGCCGAATCGCTGCCCCAATCCCTATGATTGTATCGTAAGTTACGAGGATCCTGCGAAACAGTGTGGATATGGAACCATCACGGATCGGGCATCCGCCTCCTGGAGGACCACACAAAGTGGACATATGCGTGCGCCTGAAGGACAATGAAAGCATTCGGGCTGACATCACTGGCCTGGGTTCTGGACCCTTCGTTGGGGTCAGGCCGTTTCCAGAAGCCCCGGGAGGGAGCTCAACGGCGAAATTTCTTAAATAGGACGGGAGATCGTCACTTTCATCGGGAGGAACCGTTCGAATGGAGAAGATCCAGCTGTTCTGTGATCGGGCCGAGTGTCAGGCCCATGAAGGCGCATGGGTACATCGGGCGCAGACGGAAGAGTGGATCGTGGAGCTGGAAGAACGCGCCCTTCGCTTTGTGGAAAGCGGGATTTCCCCCATCTGCCCGCTCTGTGGCCATCCCCTGCTCTGGCCGATCGAGCGGATGGAAGGAACCGCACCGGCTTCCCCTGAGGAACATGAGCTTCTGAGCCTCTGGCTGTCCACGCTGCCAGAATAAGGCCCTGTTGGGATACGCCTTCTTCCCGCGCGCGGACTGTGCAGGACGCCGCACTCTTTCCACGCCCTGCCCCCTGTTTCCCAGCAGCATGAATCTCCCACCTCCAGGAGATCCCCCGCCCAGAGCCCGGGTGAGAAGAAGCGCCCGCGAAGGCCTGGACTTGACGCCCCATCCATCCAGTGATATGATGAGGGTGCGGATTAGAACAAATGTTCTAAGGAGGTTCGGATGGCCTGGCACTGGTTCCAGACTGCTCAACCGGAGGGTCTGGCCCCCCAACCGGGACGCGAGAAGGGGATGTCAGGCTCCCCTCCGGCCTCGAGCGCGGAGATCGGGGTACCGCTGGTGGTCGGGCTGATGATGGCCGGGGGATGGCTGGCGCTGGAGTGGTTCAATTACTCGGCGTCTCAATATGCATTGACCACGCTCTTCGGCAACCTGACGGCCGATGGGATGACCTGGGGGATGCTGCTGGCCCTGGGCCTGTGGCTGGTGGATTTATCGGGTCTGCTCTATCTCTCGATCCCCAATGAGCGGGAGAAGCCCGGCTTCTGGTATGTGCTGGTGGCCTGGCTTCTCGCTTCAGGGGCCAATGCCCTGCTCAAGTGGTGGGCTGTCACCCTGGCGCTGATGGCCTCGCCGCTGGCGCAGCCCGGCACGCCCCGCACGGCCCTGGTCAACGCCATTATGCCTTATATCCCAACCGCCACGGCCTTTCTGGTCTGGACGGGCCGGGTCCTCCTGGTGAGCACGATGATGGGGCTACTGCTGCCAGCGCTGCGCCGGCTCATCGATCGCCTCCAGGTATGGGCAGACGCCCGGATCGCTCAGACGCCGGAGGCAGCGGAAGAGATGCGAGGGGCCGCCCCCGGGCCTCGCCTGATGGTGCCGGAGGACCAGGAGGCACTGCGCCGACACCGGGTCAGTTCGCGTTAATCGGTCGGGCGCAGAGGGTAGAGGCGTAGCGATGGTGCACCCCTACCCTCCGCACCGATCGCGTTTGGGGGTGGTCCAGCGGGCAGTTTCTCCGGCTACTCACCATCCCGGCTCTTCCTGGCCCTCGAACGCTTGCTGAGGTGGATGCGATGCTCACCCTGGAAGCGCAACGCTGGATCACGCGCGGTCTTCCCTTTGGAATCGCCGTGCTGGCGGCCCTCATGTTGACACCGCTGGCCGGGGTGGTAGCCATGTCCCTGAATCCAGAGGAGGCCATCGCCTCCATGGAACGGATCACCGCTCCCATTTCCGCCCCCTCCCGCCCCTCGGAGGTTGGGGCACTGGCTCCTTTGTTTACCCCCGAGGTGCAGCGATGGTCGGCGCAGATCCTGGCCTGGGCTCAGGCTTACAACCTGGACCCCAATCTGATCGCCACGGTGATGCAGATCGAATCCTGTGGGGATCCGCTGGCCCGATCCTCCAGCGGGGCCATCGGGCTTTTCCAGGTGATGCCCTTCCATTTCGGAGCCCGGGAGGATCCGTGGGACCCAGAGACCAATGCGCGCGCCGGGCTTTCGTATCTGGCGGAGGCGTTGCGCCAGGCGAAGGGCGATGTGGCCCAGGCCCTGGCCGGCTATAACGGGGGTCACACCGTCATCGGACGCCCGGAACGCTGGGGTGCGGAGACCCGACGCTATGTTTACTGGGGGGTCGGCATCTATGAGGATGCTCGCCGGGGAGCGGCCCAGAGCGCCCGGCTTCAGGAGTGGCTGGAGGCCGGAGGGCGCAGCCTGTGCGAGCAGGCGGCGCGACGGGTCATCCGATAGGGAAGAGGGAAAAGCGTCCAGGCCCGCTTCTCCCCCCATCCCAGCCCACCCGTTGCCTGAATCCGACCCCCAAGATCCCATGTAGAACCCATCAGAATCCCGGGGATAAAAAACGGGGCAGCGCTGTATGCGCGGCCCCGTTCGCAGGCGGAGGGGGAGGGATTCGAACCCTCGAGGGAGGCTTTTCGCACCCCCCACCGCTTAGCAGGCGGTCCCGTTAGGCCACTCCGGCACCCCTCCATAGAGAACAAATCGATCCGGGTGACCGGTCTCCCAGCCACCCGGATCACCCCTTTGCTTCCCCAGCGGCCCACTTCGGGCCACCGAAACCCCCATCAGGCGGAGGGAGGGGGATTTGAACCCCCGAGGAGGCTCTCAGGCCCCCTAGCGGTTTTCAAGACCGCCGCCTTCAGCCGCTCGGCCATCCCTCCATAAGCAATTATGCCCGGCCCCGCGTTCTCCGTCAAGCCAGATCACCGGGGATATATGGGATTTCTCCCGGAAGGCTTTCGGGGGCAGCCTGGCCCCCGGGCATTTTTTCTCCTCTGGGGGAAGAGCCTTCCAACCTTCTCCCCTTGCGCCCACCCATAACCCATCGATCCAGGACAGCGCATAACACGCCACCTCCGCTCCGCGGTTTCTTCCAGAGGAGGTATAATGGGTTTTGACCTTTTCGCCAAGGATTTCTAAATGATCCCGATCAGCGACAGCCCGCGAAGCCGGACGATCCCCCTCGTCAACTGGACGCTGATCCTGCTGAACGTCATGATCTTCCTATTCGAGCTCTCATTGCCTTCGCGGACCCTGGATCGGTTCCTGTTCACATGGGGGGCGGTGCCTGTTCGGATCTGGGGGGCTTTGCTGGGGCAGGCGGATCCCTTCTGGCTGGTCACCCTGATCACCAGCCAGTTCCTTCATGGCGGATGGACCCATATCCTGGGCAATATGCTCTACCTGTGGGTGTTCGGGGACAACGTGGAAGACCGCATGGGCCATCTGCGCTATCTGGTTTTCTATCTGCTGTGCGGGGTCATCGCCGGCCTGATCCAGACCTTCGTCCTCTTCGGCTCCCGTGTCCCCCTGATCGGCGCCAGCGGGGCCATCGCGGGGGTACTGGGCGCTTACCTGGTGCTCTTCCCGGGCGCGCGGGTGACAGTGCTGGCCCCTTATTTCTTTTTCGGCCTGGGCTTCTTCGAAGTCCCGGCCGCCTTGCTGCTGGTCATGTGGTTCCTGCTTCAGTTCATCAACGGCATGGCAGCGATCACCACGGCAAGCCCATCGGTGGGAGGCATCGGCTGGTGGGCGCACATCGGCGGGTTCGTGGCCGGCTGGCTGCTGGTTCGCCTCTTCGCCCGCCGCCCCCCGCCTCGCCCGGCCTGGCCGCCGGACTGGTATGGGTGGTGAAGCGAATCGGTTGCGTTCCCCGGGGCCAACGGCCTCACCAGTGGAAAGACGGGGAAGATCCCGGGATGGACAGGGCCGCCCCGGAGGAAAAGCTGAGCTAAAATCATAAAGCAATTCGGAAAATATAGATTTGTTCGCATCTTTCGAAAAGCGTAGCGGGCCAGGAGGATCCCGCTCTCACAAACCCTCTGGTCGAGGTGAAGGGAACCGATGATGAATGGGAAAGCGTTGATCCTGCTCATTGATGATGACGTGCTGTTACGGGATCTGTTGACGCGGGCCCTGATCCAGAGCGGCTACGAGGTGCTCGCGGCGGGCACCGGAAGCGAGGGGCTTTCCCTGTTCGACCTTCATAACCCGGATGTGGTGATCCTGGATGTGCTGCTTCCGGACATGGAGGGCTGGGAGGTTTGCCGGCGCATCCGGCGGGTTTCCACAGTGCCGATCCTTTTCCTGACCGCTCTGGAGGAGATCCCGGACCGGGTGCGGGGGCTGGTTCTGGGGGGGGATGATTATATCGTGAAGCCCTTCGCCGTTGAGGAGTTACTGGCGCGCGTGGAAGCGATCCTGCGGCGGGTGCGCCAGGCCCCCCCTGCGGCATCCCCGATCCTGGAGGTGGGGAATGGGGCCCTGGTCATCGACCGGGAGCGACGTCAGGTGCGATTCCAGGGCCACCCCCTCGATCTCTCCCCGATCGAGTATACCCTCCTGGTCTATCTGGCTGAACGGGCCGGGCGCGTGGTTTCCATCGACGAGCTGCTGACCGCGATCTGGGGAGGAACCCAGGAGGGATCCCTGCAGGCTCTCCGCTGGTATATCTGGAACCTCCGCCAGAAGATGGAAGCCAATCCCAAGCGTCCGCGCTGGATTCAGACGGTGCGTCGCTACGGCTACCGTCTGAACCCATGAGCTTGGGGGAGGGATCCGGGATACGGGGGGTGGGGCGCCCAGGGCGCCCCACCCGGCACCCCCAGGCCCATCGTGGGAAAATCCAGCGGCGCCATTCCCGGGGAGAAGATAGGCCGTAAGTCTCCCGGACGAATTCAGGACATGAGCCGGGATCATTCCGGGACGGGTGCGCCTCCGGCGCGCCCACCCACCCCAGAAGCGGGCGAGCCTCACCCGCCTTCCTGTTCCCCCAGCAGGGGGAGCAGAATAGGATGGACATCGCACCAGGGCTCCCCATCGCTGTATTCCAGAAGGCTCAGATTCGCCAGGAACTCCCGGGTGCGTTCATTGTTGACAAAGGCCCGCGTGCGATGGTAGCGCAGCAGTTCCCCATAATCCTCTGGCCGCAAGGTCCCCCGATAGTCGTTCTGGAGCTGGACCACGGCGCTGCGCATCTCGGGGAGGCCGATCCGATCCTGGCCGGCGGCGAGCCCGTGCAGGATCGCCGACTGGATCAGCTGAATCAGCGTCAGGGGGATCCCACCGCTCATCCGAACGGCCAGATCGATCGCCTCCGGATCGATGAGATAGGGCTCCACCCGGCGCTCCACGATCTCTCGCATCACCCGATATCCTTCCGGCCGCAGCCGCCCCTGGCGATCGTGGACCATCACATTGGGGACGATGAACCGCTCGCTGAAGTGGCTGCGGATCTGAAGGAACTCGCGGGCGTAGCGCAGGGCGATGGGGAACGTGAACAGGATATGCGCGCGCAGCTCCGCCAGCAGGGCGGCATGGTTCAGGAAAAGCCCCAGGGCCCGCTCGAAAGAGAGCTTATCCAGATCCTCCACCACCACCAGGACGGGCCGGCGGGCGTTGGAGCGGATTTCCTCGATCAGTCGGTTGGTCCGGGATACCAGCTCGAAGAGCCGCAACTCCGCCCGTTCCCGGACCATCCGCCGGGTGCTGCTCTCGGTTTTGACCCGCCCTTCGAGTTTCAGGGCCAGGAGGTTAAGGGCAGCCTCAGCGGAGGTCTCCCGCGAGGGGCTGACCATCTCCTCCTCTACGATCTCATGGGTCAGCCAGCGGTAAAGGTCCTCCAGCATCCCCACCCCCACCAGGCTCCGCTTGCGGCCCTTCAGAATGCGTTCATCGGTGGCCTGCTGGAGCAGGCGCAGGGCGATGGCCAGGATGAGATCCACATAGGTGAGGTCCGTGAGGTTCAGGATCTCCAGGACCGAAAAGTGCACGATGAAGAAGCGCCCCTTCAGGAGGCCCGTCAGGCGGTTGAGCTCGGTGCTCTTGCCGCTCCCCCGGTGGCCGGAGAAGAGCACCTTCACCGGCTCATCCATCGCCTCCAGGTAGGCCTTTAACTCCTGGGTGGGGACATCGGGGCGCTCCACGTAATACGCCGCCATGGCCCGCCCGGACAGGGGGACCCGGGGGTCAAAGAGATTCAATGCCTCTTTCAAGGTGCGTGCACGAACCGCCATAGGCCCTCCTGGAGGATTCATGCCCTTGCAAGCGGCCGAACGGGCGATCTCGCCTTCCTGTGGCCCTCTGAGCCGCAGGAAGGCGGGGGAAGAACCGTTACTGGGCGAGGAAGATCTCCGTGCCGCAATAGGGGCAGCGGATCACCCCCTTCCCGGCCAGCTCCAGCGCCCCACCGCAGTTCGGGCACTTGCCGGCGTCCCGCAGGGCGGCGGCCTCCGCGGAATACAACAAACCCTCCGACCAGTTGATGTATCCGGAGAAAAGCCCCATATGCACCAGATCGTAAATCCACGCCCGCACCTGATCCCGGGTCGCCCGCAGCTCCAGGGCGATATCGGACAGCGCGACTTTCCCCCGCGCCTGGATCATCCCCAGCAGCCGACGCTGTTTCTCCGCCACCTCCGCCTCCTGGGCCTCCACTGCCCCTCGCCGCCACAGATAGAGCCCGGCAATGAGCAGGGGGGAGAACACCAGGAAGATGAGGAAAACCCCCAGCGCGAAGCCTCCCGGTGTCAGCTCCGCTCTGACCCGCTGGATGGCCAGGAAACTGAAGAAGGCCACCACCAGGAAGAGGCTGACGCCGATGATGATGACCCCAAGGGTCTGCATCGTGCGTGGATGCATGTGGCTTCCCCCTTTGGGTGAGAATCGCTGGCGAATGGGCGGCTTTGTTGCCCGCCGCCACGGATTAGCCGAACCCGCTCCGGCCCCCTCCGCCACCCCCGCCGCCGAAGCTCCCGCCGCCGCTCCAGCGCCCGCCGCCTCCCCGATCGGAAGGCGGACGGCTGATGAAAGCATCCGCAGCGGTGTTGAGCATACCCGTCAGGCTCTCCGCAAAGGCGTTCAAACCTCCGGTCAGGGCACTCGCCGCCTCATCCAGCGAGGGAACCCCCAGCCCCCCCGGAGAGGGAGCAGGCGCGGCATGGCCCGGAACCCTCCCCGGTGCGCCCGGCGCGGAAGCCGGACGAGGATAGATCCACGGCCGATACCACGGCGGCGGTGGGAGATCGGGAGCCAGCTCCTGCCACTGTTGCAGGAACCGCCGCTCCATCCCGAAGGCGATCGCGTAGGGAAGATACGCCTCGAGCCGCGCCCGGGCCTCATCCGGGGCCATCTGCTGAAGCCGGCGCAATCCCCGGGCGAAGGCCCGCCAGCGGGCGGCCAGCTCCGCGCCTTTCCGGGTTTTCCGGGGCATATGGGGAGCGATCAGAAACCACGCGAGGGCGGTTCCCCCCAAACCCACGGCGACCGCCCACATCCCCCAGAGCCCCTGGCCGCTCCAGTTCCCCGCGGCGATGCCCGCCAGAACCGCCAGGCCGCCGAAGGCAAAGGCCAGAAACTGATAGGCACCCCGCACCCGATCGGGGCGGCCGGCAAACCAGCCCGCCTGGGCGACCGCCCGATACAGCGCCGCCTCGATCTCCGGCAGGCGATGGGCGAAGCGATAGCGGAGCTCCCCCAGACGACGAACCGGGCTTCCGTTGAAAAGGGCGCGCAGCAAAACCACCTCAAAGGGCCGCAGATCCTTTTCCGGTCCGGTCCGCCGAAGGACGAAATCCCGGCGAAAGCCTTCGCGGATCTCCTCGATCGTCAGCACCCCCCGCCGGGCCAGATCCACCACCGTCGCCAGGATATCCCGCAGGTCCGCCCGCTCGTCCAGCAGCACGCCCACCATCGCCGGGGGATCCGCGGAAGGCGGCTCAGCGAGCGAATCCGGCACGACCCCGACATAAGGATCCCGCCCCCGCGCTGCCCACAGCGTTAGGGCCAGGGCCGGCCCGCCGATCAGCAGCAGCACCCCCAGGGCCAGCAGCCCCAGGTTATACAGGGGCAGGCGGTCCTCCTGAACCTGCCAGGCCGGAGGCTCGGGGGGCAGGATGCCGTGGGGGAACTGGACACGGATCTCGAAGGACTCGTCCGGTTGAAGAGGACGCCGGATCTGGAAGCGAACGGTCCGCCCGCCTTCCCGGATCTCCCCATCGGCCGGGCCATAGGCGGCGATCCGCTGGGCCAGCGCGCCGGGGGGCAGAACCACCGTGACGGTGCTGCGGCGGATCTCATACGCATGTTCGGCGGGAAGCGGGTTCCACCATAGCTGATCCCCCTCTGGATATCGCCGGATCGCGCCCCGGACCTGATAGCGCAGATGGAACGTCCGGACCGCGTTGGTGGTGGGCGGGAAAAACCACCGGACGGTGATCCTCTCCCGGCTTTCCTCCACCTCATAGGTGAACGGCTGGCCGGAAGGCTCGCGGCGATAGATGGCTTCATCATCTCGGAGGTCCAGGATCGTGATCCCCTCCGTGCGCTGGAGGGGGAGCTCCCGGAATCCCCGGCGGAACGTCCCGTTGAAGCGTATGGTTTGATGTTCCGTGACCTCCATCGTGCCATCCGGCCGCACCTGGATCTCCACATCAAAGCGCTCAGCGACGGCCCCGGAGGATTGAGCATGGAGCACCGGGGCGAAGCTTCCCCAGACGCTGAGCCCAAGCCCCAGCACAATGCCCCACCGGATCCACTTCCTGATGCGCTTCATTGGGGAATCCCCGCGCCAGAGTTCATCCGGACAGCGAAGAGAGAATCCTATGCCCGTGAATTCGAGCCTGACATGATACGTGGTTCCGGCTTGATTGTAACAGGAGTTGGGAATTCGGGGGCCCTTCCCTGGCCGTGCGATTTCTTCGCAGGTCAGATTCGGCATAGATGGCCCTTCGAGCGAGGACGAGAGCCAATTGGAGGAATTCCATCCCCGCAGCCTGCCGCCGGAGGCGTGGTCAGAATGGGTGGGGACGCCGTGGGACAATCAATCGAACCGAGGTCCCCTATTGTCTTACCCTCACCCCCCATTACAGGTGAGGGATTATTCTCCTGCCCATCTCAGGGCCGTGGTGTACACGGCGTCGCTCAGGTAGAATCCGGCTTTGTGCCGCAGATCGTCCAGCAGCGGCCTCACGCTTTTCACAAGTCCTCTTGCCTTTGCTTCAAGCAGCACACCAACAACACCTACCACACGCAACCCCAGGCGTTGTGCTGTGTGGCGCCCTTCCCGTTCATCCAGCAGCACCAGGTCAGCCTGCAACTCCAGGGCCAGGGCAATGGCTTCTGCTTCACCCGGATCAAGGTGTTCACACAAGGCTGCCACGACGGTGGTATTCGCAACATCCATCGTGGTAATCCAATCTGCCCGGGCAACTTCCTCACATCCCGGCCACGCGCGGCCCAACGCGTTCAGTTCCTGCCAGACCGCGGTGGGAATGTAGAGGTGGCCGTAGAGGTCGCGCAACAGGTGAAACTTACCGATGGCCGCCAGATTAGTGAGTGGGGAGGTATCGCTGACGACTTTCACAGTCGACCTAACTCACGCAGTGTGGCGATGTCCTCTTCAAGGTCTTCCACATCATAATGGGGGGAAATCCCGCGCGCGGCCAGCAGGTGGCGGAACTCCCCCAGGGACATGCCCGCCAGCTCTCGCGCCTTTCCAATGGAGAGACGCCCCTCTTCGTAGAGATGCACGGCAATTTCCACCATCAGGTCCTCGGGCGTCAGTCGAGCTGAATCCAGGATATCCTGTGGGATGCGCAGCGTGGCGACCTTGTTCATGGCTTCCCTCACCTCACTTATCGGCTGAAACATCCCCTGACTTCCGGGAGTGTCCGCTCTGGCGGCATCCATCGCACATATTGAGCATACCCCTTGTAGCGGGACGGAGAAAACCCATTCCAGTATACCACGTGCGACGCGACCGGGAAAGTCCACTGACTCCCCTCCCCTGGGAACCAACCCCGGGGAACCAAAATCTCATCCCTTGGGGCTTCTGGGTTAGAATGGTGGGTGAGATAGAAATCGCCTGCCAGCTGCGTAACTCCCAATCCTAACCAGAAGAGGGCTGGCTTTCCCGCTTATCGCTCTAAAAACCGGGGAACACCCTCCTGGCACAAGCGGTTGAATCCCCTATCACACCATGACCCGAAGGTGGCTCCCATGCCGAAATCGTGGACGGCGGGGATTGTCTTGATGATGCTGATCGGGGGCGTCTGGCTGGTGGCGAGCCGGGTTCGCGAGGCCGGGCTCCCCACCTGGGAGGCCCCGCAGCCCGGCTATCGCGCCCCGAGCTTCTCCCTGCGCACCCTGGAGGGAGAAACGGTCTCCGTCGCGGATCTGCGGGGTCGGGCCGTGATCCTGAACTTCTGGGCCACCTGGTGCCCACCATGTCGGGCGGAGATGCCAGCCTTCCAGCGCCTCTACGCCCGTTACCGGGACCGGGGGCTGATCGTGCTGGGCGTCAACGCGACGTCCGGGGATGATCTGGCTACGGTGTTCGCTTTCCGACACCAGTATGGCCTGACCTTTCCGATCCTGCTGGATGAAGCCGGCCAGGTGCAGCAGCGCTACCGGGTCACCGCGCTTCCCACCACCTTCTTCATCGATCCGCAGGGGATGATCCGGGATGTCGTGATCGGTGGCCCCTTAAGCGAAGCGGCGATCGAAGCCCGCCTTTCCCAACTCCTTCCATCTGGAACCCGGTGATGTTTCCGGTTCTCTCCCTGGGCCCCCTGGCCTTACCGGTTCGGCCGATCCTCCTCCTGCTGGGCCTGTGGCTCGGGCTGGCCCAGATTGAGCGGGAGGGCCGTCGGAAGGGAATGGGGGCGACCCTGGCCACCGATGCGTTATGGGGGCTGGCCATCGGATATGGGGTCGGCCGGATTACGGCATGGCTTCCTTACGGGATCCCCTCCCCCGGGGATCTGCTCTTCATGCTTCGTCCTCTGGACCCCTCCATCGCGCCCATTCCGGCTCTCCTGAGCGCCGCGGGGATAATCGCATGGCGCTGGCATCGCCATCGGATCCCATGGCGGACCGGGCTGGACGCCATGGTCCCGCTGATGTTCGCTCTGGTGATCGCATGGGCTCTGGGGGACTGGGCGGAGGGCCGTCGTTACGGGGAGCCCACCTCGATCCCGTTCCTGGCCCTCCTGGGCGGTGGGGAACGCCATCCGGTCCAGCTTTACGAAGCCGGGCTCGCGCTCCTGGCCTGGATCGTCTGGAACCGGGGCCGTTCGACGCTGAAGGCCCCGGGGAGCGCTTTCCTGCTGGCGCTGATGCTTTACAGCGGGGTGCGCCTGATTGTTGAAGGCTTTCGGGCGGAGAATCTTGTGTGGATGGGATTCCGTGTGCCCCAGCTGCTGGCCTTCGCGGGCCTGCTGATCGGAGGGTGGGGGCTGGCCCAAACCGAGCGACCCTCATCTTCCATCCCAACCGGATAAAGCCGATACCGGCGTCGTTCGGCTCGAATGGGAGGATCTGAGAGGATTTTTCCCCTATCGTCCCCAGAAGGAAGAGCCCCCTGCGAACGGCTATCATCTTTATGAGCGCATTCCATCCCCATCGGAGGTGTCCGATGCGCGGGATCCGCACCCTGATCCAGGAGCTGTGGTGGTATCTCACGTATGATTACTACGGCCGGCGCCGCCTCCGCCCGGCCGCTTACGCCCTCCTCCTCACCCTGGGGCTGGTCGCCGTCGTCTTCCTCTGGGCCTTCTTCCAGAGCCGCCAGGCCCTCCCCGCCGAGCGCCCCGCGCCCACCCTGCCCCCGCCCACGGCCACGGCGATCTTCGCCACGGCCACGGCCATCGCGTCCCGGCCCACCGCCACCCCGGCCCCCCTCTGCCCCGAGGACCCGCGGGTCTGGGCCCTGGTGGAGATCCGGCCCTTCCTGGACCCGAAGACCGGGAAATCCGTCCAGCTGCCCAAGCCGCCCCAGCGGATCGATCCGCCCTGCGTCTACGAGGCCCTGGCCCGGGACCTCGCCCGCACCCTGGTCCCGAACCCCGACGCCCCCATCCCCTCCGTGGCCGGGAAGACCCTCTCCGTCCCCTGGTTCTGGGCCCCGGGAACCGAGATCATCCAGACCCAGGTGGAGCCGGACCAGGCCCGCGACTTTGAGGCCTACTATGACGCCCGGGGGCGGAAGATCGATGACCTTTATCTGCCCTATACGGCCGTCGCCACCAGGGATCCCGACTTCCCGGTCCTGGTTTACATCTATCTGGATAGGCCTCAGCTGGCCTGGGGGACCCTGCACCGGGAAGGGGAGGAGGACCTCTGGGTCCGCTACGAGCTCCGGGGCGGGGAGGTCGTTCGTTCCATCATCGTGATGGTCTACGACGCCAAAGCCCGGCGCTGGGTGCGGGGGGCTTATCCCCGGGAGGCCCCCACGCCCCGGGCGATCCACGCCGTCCCGGCGGGGTCGGCGGAGGATCTGGCGGGGCTGCTGGGCCTGCCCCTCTGGCGGCGGGGGGAGCTGCTGGCCCGCGCCGGCCTGAAGGACATCTTCCCCGATTCGGTCAACCCGGCGACCATTCGCCCCCTCGGGACGTTGCGGATCAGCCCCGAGGGGTATGTGGTGGAAAGGAGGTAAGCGTGATGCGGCGGATCGCCCTCTCCCTGTTCCTCCTCGCCCTCCTCCTGGGGCCGGCGGGGGGATCCCCGCCCCCCGCCGCCGCCCAGGGGGGCGATGGCTGTCAAAGTGATATATGCCGTCTTGAGATCGAGATCCAGACCTCCCAGGCCTGGCAGATCCCGGGCCGGGAGGCGCGGCGGTGCACGGGGACGTATCGCGTCGGGATGATCACCCGGGGGCGGCAGAACCAGAGCTATTGCGCCGAGGTCCAGGTGGAGATCGACTGCGCCGGGAATGTCCAGGTGGTGGAGCGGTTCGGCGAGGGCGCGGATTTCTGCCCCACGGCCAACGCGGCCTGGAAGGCCTACTGCGATCCTGTCTCCCGGATGGGCGACGCCGGGGGCTTCTGCGACCTGGTGGACTACTACGGGAACCGCATCCGCCTGAAGGTGGAGGTCCCCAAGCACCGCTTCCGCATCGTCCCCTATCCCGTGGGCTTCGTGGCCCGGGAGGACCCCTGGGGGGTCTTCCATCCCACCGCCCGCCTGGTGTGGGAGACCCCGCCCTTCCCCCAGTATGCCGACTCCGGCTGGCGGCTGTGGACGTGGGGCGGAAATCGCGGCCCGGGGAGCGCGGACTTCCCCTGCGATCTGGACGAGGCGGGGCTGCTGGCCCGGAACGTCCCGGCCGGCACCGAGTGCCTGCGGCTGCAGCTGTGGGCCTCCCCGGGCTTCCAGGGGCTGGAACCCACCCTCCTCCCGGGCCTGCTGCAGTATCCGGCGGCCCGGGTGAACATGGAGCTGATGCCCGGGCGGGAGGTGGCGATCAACTTCCCCTACGCCTCCCATCCGGCCACGGGCGAGGTGAGCGAGTTGAAGTTTGGGGACCAGATCCTGCCGGCCTTCAACGGGTATTTCAACCGGTGGTGGCCGGTGCGCCTGCGGGTGGAGAAGAAGACGGTGCGGGACATCACCGGGACGGAGTGCCATCCGGTGGCGGCGGACGAGAAGGGGAAGCCGAAGGAGGGCGGGGACTGCTGGGTGACCCTCGGGGACCCGCCGGCGCTGTGGCCGGGGAAGCAGGTGACGGTGGTGAAGGAGAAGAAGTGGGAGGCGGAGAAGCGGGACGATCTCCTGCAGCTGAACCTGGATCCCTTTAACCGTCCGTGGCCGTATCTCCATCCGGACGGGGCGATCATCCGGGGGGCGGATCGGACCTGGCGGACGGGGGTGATCGTGCGGGGAGGCTACCCCTGGCTGTATCTCCCCCTGGCGGTGCGGGAGGGGCAGGGCGTGGTGACCCGGTGAGCTGGAGGGCCGGCGATGAATGGATATGCGCTTGTGGGATCCCAGACCCGCTTTCGAATATGGTTGAGGTGGGGTCGGCTCAGACGTCTGTGAGGGAGACCATGGGGCGCGACCTCGATGCTATGGATAAACCAGCACTTTCAATGCCTCGTAGGCCCGCATGGCCTGATAGCCCTGCGGGGTTTCCTCCAGCGACAGCCGGTGGGTGATCAGACGCTCCACGGGCAGGCCCTCCGCGAGCAGGCGCAGCGCCTCCCGCATATCCGGCGGGCCGGCGGAGTAACTGGGGATCACCCGAATCTCCCGGAAATACAGCGTGTGGATGTCCACCGGCCAGCGAGCCTCCGGCGGCGTCGGCGTGAACAGCAACAGGGTTCCCCCAGACGCCACCAGGGACCATCCCAGCTCGATGGCCTCTACGGATCCGGGGCCCACCACGACCAGATCGGCCCCCAGCCCATCGCTCTCCGCGCGGATCCGTTCGACGGCCCCGGAAGCGGGCACCGGGGCGATCCCGAGCTGCGCTCCGATCTCCAGGCGGGCGGGGATCCGATCGATCCCCCACACCCGCTCCGCGCCCCAGCGGAGCGCGACCATCCCGTGCAGCAACCCCATCACCCCCAGCCCGATCACCGCCACCCGATCCCCAGCGTGCACTCCGGCCCGCCGCAGGGCCTTCACCACCGTCGCCAGGGGCTCCGTGAACGCCGCGACCTCATCGGAAACATGGGACGGGATGGGGAGGAGATCCCGTTCCACAACCGGGGGAGGGACGATGGCATAGGTGCTCAGGCCGCCCGGGATCAGGCGGGTGGACCGCCAGGTCGGGCAGTGCACGTAATCGCCCCGCTGGCAGAACCGGCAGGTTCCGCACGGCGCGTGGTGATGCACCACCACGCGCTCCCCTCCCCGGAAGGAGGCCACCCCCGGCCCCACCTCCACCACCTCTCCGACCAGCTCGTGGCCGGGGGTGAGCGGGGCCTTCCGGGCCATATACCAGTCCATGATCTCCCCCGGGCACAGCCCGCAGACCCGGATCCGGACCAGCACCTCCCCTTCGGCGAGGGGCCGCAGGGGCACCTCGGCGATGCGGAGATCCTCCCGGCCGTGATAGATCACCGCCCGGGTATGGGAGATCATCCTTCCCCCTCCGATCGCTCCTTCCGGAGCAGCGCCTTATTCGGGATCACGCACAGGAAGCCGAAAGGCTCCTCGCCGACGTTCTCGAACTGATGGAGCTCCATGGGCGGGATATAGAGCACATCGCCCGCCTGAACCTCCACCATCTCCGAACCCAGGCGGGCGCGGGCGCGCCCCTGCAGGACCACCACGCCGTGGTCGTGGGGATGGACGTCCAGGCTGGAGCGGCATCCCGGAGGGAGCTCGAAATAGCGAAGGACGAAATACCGGGCGCGCTCCCGGGGCCCGATCAGCACCCGCCGGGATCCGCACACGCCCTCCGGTCCGGTGTAAGGGACCACCGGCACGCCCTCCCAGTCCCATCCCTCGGGCCTCCGCCGATGCACAATGCCCATAGCGAGGCATCCTCCTATCCCTGGCTTATTTCTGCGACCCTTCCAGGAAGGCTTGAGGCCGGCGCCAGACCAGCGCCCACAATCCGAGATAAACCACCAGGTAAGCGATGGCCAGGATGAATCGAGGAAGATCTGATCGGTACCCGACCAGGAACCAGAAGATCTCGAGAATAGGCCAGGAAAGGGTCTTGAAGCCCGCTGCCATTGCCGTGACGGTCTGCCCGGCTGGAACCTGAGCTCCTACCTGATGAGCGATCTGCGTGACCACAGGGGCCGTATCGGTGGCTACCAGCAGCATCAGAGGAATAAAGACCAGCGCACCGTTCAGGATCCCACGGAAAATATTGCCCCTGGACGGAGCCACAGCCCAGATCAGCAGGAACACGAAAACCGAGAGATCCGCAAAGGGAACCACCCGGTTGCCTGGCAACAGCGCCGCGATCGGGAGCGCCAGGGGGATCAGGATCAGCGCCGTCGCCACGATGGCCGGAAAGCCGGTCACAATTGCCGCATCCAGCCCGATGTAGAGCTCGCGGCCCGGGAAGCGACGGGTCATAAATGTCCGCACGCTTTCGGAGATGGGGATCAAACCCTCCATCAGCAAGGCGATCATACGCGGCATCAGCTCCATGAAGGCAGCCGTGGTGATCCCCAGTTTGAGGATGGCCGCTGCATCCTCCGCCGTCATCCCCGGCTTCAGATAGGCCAGGGCACCGATCAGCAACCCAATGATCAATCCAACGATGGCCGATTCCCCCAGCACTCCCAGCCGCCGCTGAATCCTCTCCGGGTCAATCGAAATCTCCCGCAAGCGGGGAATACGCTCCCAAAGGGCATCCAGAGCGAAGCCGATAGGTGCCCAGATCACGGTATCCCCATGAGGCAGAGAGATGCCCGGCATTTTGAAATAACCGCTAAGCACCGGCGCGGTCCAGTCCGCCAGCTTGAACAGGAAGGCGGCGTAGATCATGGCCCCTGCAAGGCCCAGCAACACGTTCTGACTCACCGCCCAGATCATCGAGAACACATAGGCCATGGACCAGTAGTTCCAGAGGTCCACATCAAGGGTTTTCGTGAAGCCGATCAGGATAAGGAGGATGTTCCACACGAAAATCACAATAAAGACGGTGAAAGCGAAGGGGGTCCCAAAGCTGATGGCGGCCAGGACCGGCCAGCCGATGTCCGGGATATCCAGGGGCAGCGCAAAGCGCCTGGACATCGCCTGGACAGCGGGGCCGAGCCCATTGATCAGCATGCCCAGCACCAGGAAGAGCCCCGTGAACCCGATCCCAACCCGCAGGCCGGCCCGGAAACTCCGTCCCGGCGGGGCTCCGAAGAGCAGGCCGAGGAGGAACAGGATGATCGGCATCATCACCGATACCCCGGCCGTCTGCACAATCCAGTTCATGAATGCATTGAGCGCCTGGATCCATCCGCTCATCGGCTCCTCCCTTCGTGGAGATCCGGGGGCTCGGGGCGGCCGCAGTGAAATTTGCGGCCGCCCCGAAGCGGGTTTCACACGCTTTCATGCCTCCGCCGGAGCCCCGGCGGCGACCTCCCAGGCCTTCGGGTTCCGCTGGTAGAGGAAGAGCGCGGCGGCCAGGAGAACCAGCAGGATCAGGAGCCCCAGCACTCCGGCCAGCCGCACAGCGCTCACGAAGACAAAGGGCGGCCAGAGGAAGCCATCGGCGATACTGGTGATCCGCACCGCACCCTCCGGCATCTTAAAGCCCGAGGCCACCGCCGCCGAGGTGAAGAGGTCCGCCATCCCGGTGGCGATGTAGAAGCCCACCGCCAGCGTGAGGGTGCCTGCGATGATCATGCGGAAGATGTTCCCCCGCATCAGAGGGGCGAACATCGCTACCACAAAGGGAATGACCGCAAGGTCCGCGAAGAGGATCACACGATTGCCGGGCAGGATGGCGCTGAGCAGAATCGCCACCGGCACCAGCACCAATGCGGTCGAGATGGCCGCCGGATGGCCGATCAGGATCGCCGAATCCAGCCCGATGTAGATCTCCCGCCCCCCTGCCCGCCGTTGCATGAAGTCCCGGGCCGCTTCCGAAACCGGGATCAGGCCCTCCATCAGGATCTGAACCATCCGCGGCAGAAGGAGCATCACCGCCGCCAGATTCATCGCCGTTTTGAGGACTTTCACCACCACCGTCTGGACGTCGCCAGCGTTATAGAAGCCGAGGATCCCCAGCACCAGGCCGATGATCAGGCCCAGGATCACCGGCTCCCCCGCGACGCCCAGCCGGCGCCGGATCGCCTCCGGATCCGCCTGCACATCCCGCAGGCCCGGGATGCGGTCGATGATCCAGTTGACCACGATGGCGATGGGCACCCCAGGAGCCGTGGTGAGATGGGGAATGGAGATCCCGGGCAGCCCATAGAAACGCTGAACCGCCGGTGCCGTCCAATCCGCGAAGAATAGGGCGAGCGCCGCAGCGATCGCCGCAGCCAGCAAGCCGAGCGGCAGGCTGCCCGTGGCGGCTACAACCAGCGAGCCGATGAACGCAAAATGCCAGTAATTCCAGATGTCGATGTCCAGCGTCTTGGTGAGACGGGCCGCCAGCATCAGGATGTTCACCAGAAGCGTCAGGGGGATCACCCACAGGCCGACGGCGGAGCCGAAGGCGATCGCCGCGGCCGATGGCCACCCCACATCCACTACATCCCGCTGGATGCCCGTGTTCTTCACCATCGCCTGGGCGACCTCGGACAGGTTGGTCCACATCAGGCCGATGACCAGGTTGATCCCGATGAAGGCAATGCCGATGGTCACACCTGCCCGGAAGGCGCGCCCGGGTTGCGCGCCCAGGGCGACCGCAAACAGAAAGATGATGATCGGCAACGCGACCGTAGCCCCCAAGTTGTCGATGATGGCCTTCAGGGTGCTCAGGAAGACTTCCATGGCTACCTCCTTTGAGGGTTGGAATCGGAAATCGAGATTTTGAGGATCCGCAATCGCTTCCCTGCCGAACCCTGAAGACTCTGTATTTGCCCCAATCACCTCCTTTCTTGAATCCACAATTGTCAACCATGACGGGAAAAACCACGTCCCCTACTCCCACGGACCGCGAAAACCCGGATAGCACCCCGGCCTACCCAGAGCGGCGCAGGATCTCGGCGATCTGATCCAGCACCTGATCCTTCCCGATGCCTGTCAGAAAGGCCAGCGTCTGGATCACCGGGATCCCAAGGTCTGAAGGCACCGGGGTGGTGGTGACCACCAGATCGAAATCTTTCGCCAGCGCGGGGACCTCCGCCGCCTTGCACTGGCGGGTGATCACCGGGATGCCCCGCGCCGCCAGCCCCTCCTCGATCGCTTTGGCTACCACTGTGGAGGTCGCGATGGCGGTGCCGCACGCCACCAGCACACGCTTGGGTTGGGTCATAGACACCTCCCAGGCTCAGTTCAAAAGATCGATCGCCCGGATCAGCTCCTCAGGGGTTTGGGCCTCGTAAACCTGCCGTACACGTTGAGGCTCCTGAAAGAAAGCTGCCAGACGCTGCAGCATCTCGATCTGGGAATGAGGTTCATCTAAAGCCATCAGGATCACGATGGAGACCGGCACCATTTCCTCGGGGTTCACCATATTGCGGAAAATCACTGGCCGTGCCAGGGTGGCGATGGCCAGGGCCGGCGCGATCACATGCACAACATCCGCATGCGGGATCGCCACATGCAGATCCCCTGCTAATGGGAGGCCGGTGGGATGGGTTCGCTCCCGCTCCAGCACGGCTTCCACGAAGGAAGGACGAACAAGCCCCTCCCTCTCCAGCCGGGCGGCCAGCTCACGGATCACCTCTTCCGCAGAGGAGGCTTCCATCCGCAGGATCACCAGACGCTCGGACAACGTTACTTTCCGGATCGCAGCTGATGAGTGAGCCGAAGACTCCGTCATCGAAGCCTTCCTTATCCCAGCAGGATCCCCGGGCGCTCCAGAACCATGCGCAGGTCGTCCAGGAAGCGGGCGGCCTGGGCGCCGTCCACGATGCGATGATCCGCCGTCAGGGTGAGGGTGGCCATCGGGCGGACCTCCACGCGGTCCCCCTCCCCAACTACCGGACGTTTCGCCACCCGGCCCACGGCCAGGATGGCCGTCTGGGGCGGGTTCAGGATCGCCGTGAAGCGGTCCACCCCATACATCCCCAGGTTCGACAGGGTGAAGGTCCCCCCCTGCACATCCTCGGGCCGCAGACGTCCCTCCCGCGCCCGCTTCGCTTTCTCCTCCAGAACCTGCGCGATCTCCACCAACCCTCGTCGATCGACATCGTGGATCACCGGGACCACCAGGCCCTCGGGCACAGCGACCGCCACGCCGATGTTCACGGCTTCCCATTCCAGGATTTCTTCCCCTTCCAGAGTCGCGTTGAGCGCCGGATGCCGCCGTAACGCCCAGGCGCAGGCCTTCACCACCAAGGCCGTCAGGGTCACTCGAGGCCCGCCCTCCCGCTCCGCCCACGCCGCCAGATCCTCCACCAGGGCCAGCGCCCGGCCCATCTCCACGTCCACACTGACCGTGAACTGGGGCGCTTCCCGCACGCTTCGGAGCATCCGCTCCGCGATGATCCGCCGCATCCCACTCAGCGTCACCCGCCGGCGGATCGCCGGACGGGCAGGGGCTTCCGGCTCTACCGCGCGGCGCAGCGCCTCCGCTGCCCGCCGCACATCCTCCGACTGGATCCGACCCCCCGGCCCGGTTCCCTGGACCGTGTGCAGATCCACCCCCAGCTCCCGGGCCAGCCGCCGCGCCGCGGGGACCGCCCGGATCTTATCCCCGGCTTCACCTGGAGCGCGCTGAGCCAGGTAAGCCTCCACATCCGCCTTCGTCACCCGTCCCCCCGGCCCGGTGCCGGGAACGGCGTGGATCTCCACGCCGTGGGCCCGGGCCATGCGTTCGGCCACCGGGGTCGCCCGGGGGACCTCGGGGGCGGCCGCCGGAGAGGGTGTGGGGGAAGGTACCTCCCCGGTTTCGCCGGGTTGCAGAATATAGGCGATGGGCTGGCCGATCGGCACCACCTCGCCAGGGCCCACCCGGATCCCCACCAGCGTCCCGCTGGCCGGCGCTTCCACCTCCATGGCGACCTTATCGGTCTCCACCTCCAGGATGGGCTCGCCCTTCGCCACCGGCTCCCCCTCCCCCTTGAGCCAGCGGAGGATCTTCCCGCTCTCCTGGGCCATCTCGAATTTCGGCATAATGACCGGGACCGGCATGCGTTCCAGCGCCTCCTCCCTCAGATCTCCAGGCGCGCCAGCCGTCGGGCCGCCTCGACGATGTCTTCCACCTGGGGAACCGCCGCCCGCTCCAGGCGCGGATGATAGGGAATGGGGACATCCGCCCCGCCCAGCCGCACGATGGGCGCCTCCAGATACGCGAAGGCTTCACTCTGGGCAATAGCGGCAGCCAGCTCCCCTCCAAAGCCGCCCAGAAGGGGCGCCTCGTGGACGATGAGCAGCTTGCCGGTCTTCTTCACCGACGCGATCACCGTCTCCGCATCGTAAGGCTTCAGGGTGCGCAGATCGATCACCTCCGCCTCGATCCCTTCCGCCGCCAGCCGCTCCGCCGCCTCCAGGGCCCGCAGCACCATCAAGGAGTAAGCCACGATGGTCAGGTGCCGGCCGGCCCGCCGCACCGCCGCGCGCCCCAGGGGGACGACATACGGCTCCTCCGGAACGGGCCCCCGGGTTCGATAGAGCAGTTTGTGCTCCACAAAGATCACCGGGTTATCATCGGCCAGGGCGGCCAGCAGCAATCCCTTGGCATCGTAAGGTGTGGCGGGCGCCACCACTTTCAATCCGGGCACGTGCACAAACCACGCCTCCAGGCTCTCGGAGTGCTGGGCCGCCGCCCCCGTGCCCGATCCTCCGGGAAGCCGCAGCACCAGGGGAACCCGGGCCTTTCCCCCGAACATGTAGCGGACCTTGGCGGCCTGGAGGACCGTCTGCTCCATCGCCAGGGTGACGAAGTCCATGAACTGCATCTCCACGATGGGCCGCATTCCGGTCAGCGCCGCGCCCACCCCTGCGCCCACAATGGTGTTCTCAGAGATCGGCGTATCCCGCACCCGATCCGGCCCGAACCGCTCGATCAACCCCTGAGTCACCCCGAAGGCACCGCCGTAGACCCCGATATCCTCTCCCATCAGGAAGACCCGCTCGTCGGCGGCCATCGCCTGAGCCATCGCCTCCCGCAGCGCCTCCGCGTAAGAGATCTCCCGCGCCCCGGGGGGTGGCTCCACCGCGATCCCCGGCCCGAACGTCTGGCGGATCCAGAGGGGCGGCATGTGGGGATCTTCCACATAGACCCCTTCGGTCAGCTGGTCCACCCGGGGCTCGGGATCTCCCTCCGCAGCCCGCAGCGCCTCTTCGATGGCCTGCCGGGCCCGCGCTTCGATCTCCGCTGCCTCCGCCTCCGAGAGCCACCCCTGGGCGATCAGCCAGGCGCGGAAGCGGGCGATGGGGTCCCGGGCCATCCAGGCCTGCACCTCCTCTTTCGTGCGGTAGACCTGACGGTCGCTCTTCGAATGTCCTTTGTAGCGATAGGTGATCGCTTCGATGAGGGTGGGGCCTTCCCCGCGCCGGGCCCGCTCCACCGCCGTGCGCACCGCCCGGTAGACCGCGAGGACGTCCATGCCGTCCACCGTCTCTCCAGGGATGCCGTAGGCAGCCGCGCGGTCCGCCACCCGGGGCACCGCCATCGCCTTCCGGATCGGCATCGACATCGCGTATTGATTGTTCTCGCAAAGGAAGACCACAGGGAGCCGCCAGATGGCGGCCATGTTCAGGCCCTCATGGAAGTTGCCATGGTTGGCCGCTCCGTCGCCGAAGAAGCACAGCACCACCCGATCCTGCCCCTGCATGCGGATGCTGAGCCCCGCGCCGACGGCGATCGGGATCCCGCCGGCGACGATGCCGTTGGCCCCCAGGTTCCCCCGCTCCAGATCGGCCAGGTGCATCGACCCGCCCCGACCCCGGCAGATGCCCGTCTCCTTCCCCAGCAACTCGGCCAGCATCGCCCGGATATCCTGCCCCTTGGCGATCGCATGGCCATGGCCACGATGGGTGGAGGTGATATAGTCATCGGGGCGCAGGGCGGCGATGGCCCCTACCGCCACCGCCTCCTGACCGATGGAAAGATGCATGGTGCCGTGCATCTTCCCTGCAGCGTAGAGCTGCTCGACCGTCTCCTCAAAGGCCCGGATCAGATGCATCTGATAGAGCCATTCGATCAAGCGCTCCCGGGGAAGGTCGAGGGCGACCTCCAGAGCGGAAACCATCGGTGTCTCAGGCATAGACCATCGCTCCCTCCAGAGTTAAGACGGCGGCAGCGGCCTCCGCATCCGTGACCAGCACATCGACATAGCCGCCGCGCAACGCAGCCCGGATCGCGAGAGCCTTCGCGACGCCACCCGCCACGGCGATCACCGTGGGGATCCGGCGCAACGCCTCGAGCTCCAGGCCGACCACCCGCCGGTTCAGGGGATGATCCAGCAGGTTCCCCTCCGCATCCAGGGCCCGGGCCAGCACATCCCCCACGGCCCCGGCGGTCCGGAGCGCCTCCAGCTCGGATTCCGTCAGATAGCCAGCCCGTCGCAGGCTGGAGAGCCGGGGATCCACCGAGCCGATCCCGATCAGCGCCACGTGGACCTTACGGGCCAGATCCAGGGTCTCGGCGATGGTCCGCTCGTTTCGCAGGGCCCGGGCCACCGCCTCGCTCTCCACCAGCAGCGGCGCGTGGAGATGGCGGACCGGAGCGTTCAGCTTCTCCGCCAGCCAGCGGGCGAGCTCCGGACCGTCGATCATAGGATCGCCGGTGGCCAGGGCCCCGATGATCTGAACCACCTGGGCCCTGGCCACCGGAAACTCCGGCATGGCCCGTACCACCTCGTAGACTGCCGTGCCCCAGCTCACCCCAATGCGGATCCCGGGGCGCAGCCGCTGTTGCAACGCCCGGGCCCCCAGCTCTCCCAGGCGGCGCAGAAGCAGTCGGGGATCGGAGGGAGGATCCGCCAGAACCAGCGCTTCACGGAGGGGGAACGCATCCTGGAGCGATTTCGCGAGATGGGGATCCGTTTTGAGGGGATGCCGGATCCGGATCTCCACCAGACCCCGGGCCCGGGCTTCCTTCAGATAACGCGAGACCATCGAACGCGAGCATCCCAGACGCCGGGCGATCGCCGCCTGGTCCAGCCCCTCCTCATAATACCAGGATGCAATCTCCGCCAGCCGCTCGTCGTCCATGGAGCTCACAAATGTGAAAGGGAGATCAACTTTTTCAAGAACATTGTATGCATAAGAAAGCCTGCTGTCAAGGCACGAACATGGGGCACCCAAACACGCAGCACCGCATGGAAACGAACAGGGTGCGGGCCGCTTCGCTGCCCGCACCCTGGTCTTATCCAGAGCTTCTGTCCTCTATTCCCTCCCGCGCATTTCCCCGGCGCGAGGGACCACCGGGAGCCAGATGTAAAATGTGCTCCCCGGGCATCGGGTTTCATCGTAGCCCGGGCTTTCCACCCAGATCCGCCCGCCATGGGCTTCGATGATCCCCCGGGCGATGGGCAACCCCAGACCCGGGCCCGCCCCCTTGAACTTCACCGAGCCGGTCGAGTGCAGCTCGATCGGCCCCACCCGATAGAACTTCTCGAAGATCAGCGCCTGATCCTCCGGATCGATCCCGATCCCCGTGTCCTGCACCGCGATCTCCACATACTCCGCCGATCCCTCCCCACCTTCAGGGGGAACAGATCGGGCGCGGATGGTGATCGTCCCCCCATCCGGTGTGAACTTGATGGCGTTCTGCACGATGTGCCGCAGGGCCTGCACCAGACGGGTGAGATCCCCATAGATCACGGGGAGATCGTCCATGGGCTCGATGATCAACCGCTGACGCCGTTCGGCGATCGCCCCCTCCAGAGGCTCCACTGCCATACGGATCAGGGTGGGGATCTGGATGGAGATCGGATAGATCGAGAGAGCCTCCGCGTCGATCTGGGAGATGTCCAGCATGGCGCTGACGATCTCTTCCAGGCGCAGGGCGGAGCGGCGAAGCCCCTGAAGGATGCGCTCCAGGGTTCCATCCGTCTCCCCCTGCTCCCCCAGGGTCTCCGTTAGCAGATCCGCATACCCGCGGATATGGGTCAGGGGGGTGCGCAATTCATGGGAAGCGATCTCAATGAAATGGGTCTTGGCCCGGTCCAGCTTCTCCAGGCGTCGCGCCGTCCGCGCCAGATCTTCGTTCAGCTCCGCCAGACGGAGGTTCAACCGCCGCAGATCCTCTACCAGACGGATGTTCTGCAACACCGCCGCTGTCTGCTCCGCGATCGAGGTCAGTAAATCCACTTCCGCTGAGCTATAGGCGGCCACGCCGCTCCGCGCCCCCAGGGCCAGACAGCCCAGCAACACCGCCTGAGACCGGATGGGGACAAAGAGCTCCACACCCAGGCCCTGTAACCAGCGTCGTTCCTCCGCGCTCGCCCGTTGAAAGGCCGCCCCGAAGTCGATCTGATATTGCGTGAGAGGTCGACCCTCCTGCCATGCCCGCAGGATCGGGCTGTCTGGAGCGAAGCGGCCCGGTTCCGATGGGGCCTCGCCCAGGCCCGCGATCGCCCGGGCTTCCACCCCGCCGCCGGGTTGATCTTCGAATAGCAGGAGCAACCCCTGTCGGAGCCCGAAGGTCTTCCGTAACACGGTAAAGGCGGCCTGTGCAACCTGTTGAACATCGAGCAGGTTGCTGATGGATTGGGCATACTCGCGGACCAGGACGGCCGGATCCTCCACAGAGGGCATCAGACGACGTCGAAGCCACTGCTGCAACGGCCAGCCGAGGAGCAGAGTCATCAGGGCCACCACCAGCGCAGCCAGGGCGATCTCGATCCCGGCGGGGATGAGATCCAGACGGCCCTCACGGATCCAGCGGAGCCCGGCCAGGACTCCTCCGATCAAACCGCCATGCAGTATCCAGCTGAATGTGAAAACCAGGAGCCCCCGCCCGATGCGATGCAGGGAAGGCAGTTCGGAAAGCCGGGAAAGCGCTCCGATCAGGCCCATTCCCGCCGCCCGGATCCCCCATCCCAGCATGATCCAGTCCGCCCGGGGGGTCCACGCCAGACCCTCCCCCAGGGTGATCAGCAACGCGCCCAGAAACCCATAAGCCAGACGGTTCCGATGAAGCGGCCGGGGGGTGTGCCGATACGCCCACCCCAGCTCTCCCAGGCCCATCGCCGTCCCGATCGCCCAGAGCCCCTCCCGGATCCCCCAGGAGGCCAGCGTCGGATCACCGGGCCACCGGGCGGCCAGCCACCAGGTCAGCAGAGGCTTCCCGGTCTCGGGGCGATAGGGAAGCACCGCGGCGATCAGCGCCATCCCCCCCGCCAGTCCAATGCCTGCCAGCGCATAATGAGGGACCGGACGCCCCAGGAACGCCTGAATCCATAGCCATCCTGCAAATGGAAGGAAGGAGAGGAGAAAGCCCGCGAGGTTCCAGGCTGTGAACCGCATCAGGGGAGGAGCCCCTTCCCAGACCGCGATCGCCCATAATCCCTGCCACAGCAGCCCCAAACCCCCGTAGAGCGCGATCCCCACCACCGGGCCCATTCTTCGCTCTCGGAGCCTCCACCCGAGCAACAGCCCATATCCCCCTGCCAGCCCCAGGGCCAGAATCCCCCCCAGGGGAATCCCTCCAGCGACTGGAAATGGTGGCGACCAGTTAACCATGTTGTTATCCCAAATCCGATTTGGGAAATCCTTGGGATAAGCGGGCCACCCCAGGATGGCGGGGAGCCGCTTTTAGAGCGGTGCCGAGGCACCGCACTCACTCCCAAAACCCGAATCCAAAAACCCCGGCATGGATTACTTCAGGATGCTTTTAGAGCGGTGCCGAGGCACCGCACTCTCCAAAGATTACTCCCAAAACTCCAAAGATTACTTCAGGATGTAATACGTTCCGCGCTTCTCTCCGATCTTCAGGAGGATCCCTCGCCGGACCAGATCCACCAGATCCAGCCGGAGCGTCTCGGGGGAGACCCCGGGGCACAGCTGCTGGTATTCCCGGTTGGTGATGCGCCCATGCTCCCGGATGTATTGCAGCGCCTTCAGCTGGCGCTCGTTCATCGGAGGCTCCCCGATTGGAACCGGTGCGCGCTCCTGACGGTTGTAGAGGATCACCGTGAACGAATAGGGCTGGGCGATGAACTTCGGCTGAGGATGACCAGCCCGCACCATCTCCTCGATCATCCGATCGATCCCGAGGCCCAGCTCCTCGATATATCCCCAGTAGAACAACCCCGAGACGATACGCGGGTTGCGGGAATAATGCTCATCCACAATGTTATCCAGCGTGATATGCCCCGGTAATCCCCCCGGGCTGCTGACTTCCAGGCGATCGGCGAACTTCCGGATCTCGATGCGGCGGCCCCGCAGCCGGTAATCCCGATGGCACACCGCGTTGACGATCGCCTCCCGCACCGCAAAGGGGGGATACTCCGGCCGCTCCTCCCGCTCCAGACCGCGCACCACGGCCCCCATCTGCATCTCATCCCACACAATCTTCCAGGCCTGCTCGATGACCCGGGCCAGCGGACCCCCGATCTCCTCCCGGCGCGCGTAGCCCGGCAACCCCTCCTCGCCATGCGGGGTCGTCCCGGGATATTTCACAAAAACCACACCGCTCTGGGGAAGGAACCGCTGAGGCTGCTTTCCGAACAGCAGGATCCCCGCCACCGTGGGCTGCCCGGATGGGGTCAGCGCCCCGATCTCCACCAGCAGCTCCTCCCTGCTCCCGACGATGGGCCGACGTTGACGGGCTTCCCGCTTGGCGAGGTATTCCGCGATCATCGCTTCATCCAGATCCTCCCGGGTGGCACCCGGGACCACCTCCGCCTCATAGTCGCCGACGGATTTCATCGCCGCCAGCTGCTGGATCTCCCGCCCTTCCAGGGGTCGGTTCTCCGCGCCCCGTCGGATCAGGACCCGACCGTCGTCCAGGCTGTGGAGCTCCGGGCTGCGGGGGACATGGAGGAGGATGATGGTTTTTCCCTCCACCTCATTCGGTTCCCATCGGATCTGGATGGGGGGGCGGCAGCGGAGCATGGCCTGCCGGAGCGCGTCCTCCACTTCCTCCGGATCCGCTCCGATCGCTCTCCCTTCCGGATCCACCCCGATCACCAGAACACCGCCGTCGGTGTTGGCGAAGGCCACGAGCGTCTCAGCGATCTCCTGAGGATCCGGGTCGCTCAAAAACGCCTGCAATACGCCGGGCTTGCGGAGGCCATCCCTCATGGAGGGCTCCCCTCATCTGGAAGGACGTCTACGATTATATTATGTATATTATGAGCCGGATTTGCGTGGTCGGGCCAGGGTCGGAAAAGCGCGGAGCAGGAGACAATCGGGCTCCTTCCGTCTATCAGGTTATTCGATTTTCCTCACGGAGGTCATGCGATGAAACCAGGTCCGGATCGAGTGATCGAGTGTCCTCACTGCAAGACCCTCATGCGCGTTCCCACGCTCCTATCGGGCAACACCCTCGGAGCCCGGTGGTGGACGGACGGCAGAATGATCGCGCCCATGCTGCCCAGTCTCCCTGCTATCACCCGGTGTCACGGTTGCGAGTGCTATTTCTGGATTTCCGAGGCGAAAGTGATTGGGCATATCCGCTACGGGCTGGAAGAGCCTCCCCCCGAATGGAAGGCCGCCAAGCGAGTGAGGAAGCTCTCGGAGAAGGAATACCTGGAAGCCATCCAGAACGGCCTGGCTCGTACCAGGGAACAGGAGCTTTACCTCCGAACACAGGCCTGGTGGGCCAGCAATGATCCTTTGCGCTTTACCGGGCTGGATGAGATCCAGACCCCTCCCCATCGTTCCCCCGAAGCGCTAATGAATTTAGAGCGCCTGCTGGAGCTGCTGGATGAAACCCATCCAGCGGAACGTCTTCAGAAGGCGGAGGTGCTGAGGGAGCTGGAACGCTTCGACGAGGCGTTGCGGCTGCTGGAGTTTGATTTCCCGGATCAATATGAAAAGGTAACTTCCCTGATCCGCGAACTGGCTCAGAGAAAAGATCCTCTGGTGAGGGAGATCGGCTGAGCACCCGGCTTCTCCGCCGGATGGAGCGGCTGACCGGGCTCCCCAAGCCCCTTCAGGGAAAACCCGGCATGGGGAATGCCTGGGCAGAGGGCTGACCCTGGGCTTCCCTGATCCCCTGGAGGATGAGCCCGGTGATGGATCGATCAGGGCGCTCGGATCCCGTTCTGGAGCTCATCTTTACATGCGCAGGCGATTTTCCGTTCGTCTCCCCGAATCATCGCCCCCTCATAGAGGGCGAAGCTGGGGAGGGCCTCCCAGCTTCCCAGGCGGAAGGGATGCCCGGCGTCGATGGGCACCCACTCCCCGTTCAGGCGGCGGGCCAGATGGACATGGGCTGCGTCCGCGAACCCGCCCTCGCAGGAAGGATGCCCCAGGGGATCTCCCGCGCGGACTCGAGTGCCCGGTGGGACACGGCCCTCCGCGGCGATGTGGAGATACACCATCACCCAGCCGGTCTCCTCCCGCCCATCCCCATCCGTATCCAGAACCACGAGGCCTTCCCCCGTGCGCACCACCACGCCCTCCGCAACCGCCCGGGCCCAGTAGCGGGAGACGGCGCACCCCTCCACATCCGGCGGCGCGAAATCCAGCGCGCCCCATGCCGCTCCGCTCCCCCATCCCCCATGCGGTCCGCCCGTGAAATACCACAGCTCTCCATCCCCCCATGGCAGCCGCCAGGCCGGTTCCGGGGGAACCGACGGCGCCGGCTCCGGGCGGAACGGTTCCCCAAAGAGCGCGCGATAGACGGCCGGGAACCCCGAGGGACCCACCGCCCGGGCCCAGGCTTCGGGGGGAAGCACCGCGGCCAGAAACGCCTGCACCGCCACCGTCCCGGCGTTCAGGCCCTCCGCCACCCGAACCCGCCGCCCATCGGCGAACCGTATCGTCCACATGTGCCGCCCTTTAAAGCCGTAATAGCCATCGTTCAGCCGATCCGCCGCCCAGTTCAGCTGCCGATAAAGGCCTTCATAACCCGGTCGCTCCCAGCCCATCGGGTAAAGCCGGGCCTGTTCATCCGCCGGTTCTCCCCGCACCCAGCCGCTCTGCATCTCCAGCAGGGTCAGCAACACCCGCGGGCCCACGCTATGGTTGCGCGCTACCTCTTCCACAATCTGAGCCCCCGTCCGGACCTCTCCCCCCACCGTCTCCTGATAGCGGCTCAGATACCCGCCGAACCGATGGATCGCCTCCGCGGCGGAGAAATCCTGATAAGCGGGCCCGTAAACCAGCTCGGAATCCGGGATCAGCTTGAGCGCCGGCCCCTGCGCCGTCACCCCCACCGGGATCCACAACGGTTGCCCCACCTGAAGGCGCTGGGGATCCAGCCCGGGGTTCAGCGCCAGGATCGCCTCCACGGTCGTCTGGAACTGCTGGGCCAGGGCCATCAGGGTGTCCCCCGCCTGCACCAGATACAGCTCCCGGCCCGGATCCACCCCGGCGCGCGGAGGATCCGGCGTGGGCGCTCTCACCGCAGGCGGGGATATCGAGGGAAGGGGCCCCGGGGTCTCAAGAGGGAAACGGCCCTCCGGGATCGCCCGAGCCTGACAGGCGATCCCTGCCAGGCCGATCCATCCGACGATCACCCGGCGCCCCCAGCGGGCCCAGAGGGTCAACCCACGATATGCCATCCGGACATCTCCGGCCATGGATGGAGATCTCCCGTTCGCCCCCCGTATGCGACCCAGCCCATTCGTGAATTCGCGCCCTCTATTACGACAACCGCAGATCGTTGAGCGGAGCCTCCCCATTCCCCGTAGGGCAACTGCGAGCAGTTGCCCTACGCCTGCTCTGGATGCTCTGAATGAGCCTCCAGGTGGGGTGGTGCCCCACTGGAAGGCCAGGTGCGGCTGTATACTGGATCGCTTCTCCCCCACGATTATGACCCTGATAGGGATTCGTGGGGAAGGGGCCAAATCCAGGCCATCCCCCGCGGCCCCATGTGGAGCTCCCCCCGGATCGCGAACGCTGCTAAGATGGAAGGGGCACTCCCTGCATGCCTTTCGTGGACGATCACACCCCTCCCCGAGACAGGAGGAGGAAAATGGGGCTACGCCACCATGCGATCACGGATGTGCCGGGCATCCGCGTGGGCCACGCCCATGATTTGCAGGCCCTCACGGGAGTCACCGTGGTGCTGTGCGAGGAGGGCGCCGTCGCCGGCATGGATCAGCGAGGGGGGGCGCCGGGCACCCGGGAGACCGATGCCCTGCGTCCTATGCACCTGGTTCAGGAGGTGCACGCGGTGGTGCTGGCAGGCGGCAGCGCCTTCGGCCTGGACGCCGCCTCCGGCGTGATGCGCTATCTGGAGGAGCGTGGGGTGGGGTTTGAAACCCCGGGCGGCCGGGTGCCCATCGTCCCGGCCGCGATTCTGTATGATCTGGGCATCGGGGATCCCCGGGTTCGCCCGGACGCGGCGATGGGTTACGCCGCATGCCTGGCCGCGACCGATGGGCCGGTGCCGGAAGGAAACGTCGGGGCAGGGGCCGGCGCGACGGTGGGCAAGATCCTTGGAATGTCATATGCGATGAAAGGGGGGATCGGCACCGCATGCCTGGAGCTTGGGGATGGGATCCTGGTCGGCGCGCTGGTCGCGGTCAACGCCCTCGGCGACGTGGTGGATCCTCACACCGGAGCCATCCTGGCGGGCGCCCGGCGTCCGGATGGCCAGGGATTCGCGGACACCATGGCGGTCCTGCGCGCCCTGGCCGGCCAGGTTTCCCTGAGCTTCCGCCGGCGGATCCCTGAAAACACGGTGATCGGCGTGGTCGCGACGAATGCCAGGTTGTCCAAGGAGGAAGCGAACAAAGTGGCCCAGATGGCCCACAACGGCATCGCCCGCACCATCCGCCCGGCCCACACCATGCTGGACGGCGATACGATGTTCGCGCTGGCGACCAGCGAAAAGGAGGCGGATGTCAGCATCATCGGGGCCTTCGCGGCCGAGGCGGTGGCGGAGGCCGTGATCCGCGCAATCCGGGCGGCGGAAGGCGTCGCCGGGGTCCCCGCATGGCGGGATCTTCTGTAAGAGCGGCTCCGGGGGGCTGTCCACAGAGGGGCAAAGCGATATCCGGGAAAGGAGCGTTGGGATGGCTCGCTTTTATCGGGGTGGGATGCAGATCCTCGGGCTGACCGGGCTTGCGGTAGGGATCGCGGTGCTCTTCAGCGGGCTTCAGGGCGGCCTCACCTTCCGCCGGATCTCAGATGGCCTGTTCTGGATCGGCCTGGTTTACTTCCTCATCGCCGCATTCCCGGCAGTGGCGGAGATGGGCGGCAACATGGCGGCGCCCTGGCAGGCCCTGCGGGAGCAGCGGCCGCTGGTGGACGTGCTCCACGACCAGCGGGCGCGCTACGCGCCATGGATGGCCGTGACATGGCGTTTCGGGCTGGCCGCCATCCTTTGTCTGGCCCTCGGCCTGGGGCTGGGCCTTCTATAGAGAATCCGGCAGGCGGGCAGGCGGATCCAGAACAGGGGAGAGGGGGTGGCCCCGCACCCTGCAACGGGTTCGCAGGACGGGCAATCCTGTGATCGTGACTTGCCGTGGGGAGCCCATTGCGCAAATTCTGCCCCCGCCACCGGAAAAGCCCGGCGCATGGCTGGGCGCCTTCCGGAACTCCGGCCGCATTGTGGGCGACATCGTCGAGCCCGCAACGGATGAGACCACATGGGAGATCCTGCAAGAATGAAGCTCCTGCTCGACACACACATCTTCCTCTGGAGCCTCCTGGAACCGGAACGGTTAATGCCCGTCTCTTGCAGGCGCCCCAAATTCCCACGCTCGCCAACCGGTGAGCACGGGGAGCCCCGCTTGACCGGAAAAGCAGGCCCCGTGTAAAATGAAGAACGGCCCTGCGGGGTGGTGTAAGGGGCAACACACCGGACTCTGGATCCGGGTATGGAGGTTCGAGTCCTCCCCCCGCAGCCAGGGGAAAGGGCCGCCCGGGGCGGCCCTTTCTTCATCACCTGGCCTCCTCGATCCGCGTGCTCCCCGGCCCGGGGTGAGAATGAGGCGGGTATCTCGAACACGCCCATCCATAAAGTCCAGCGACCCAGGGAGGTCTTATCGTGTTCGCGGTGATCGAAATCGGCGGCCATCAGTATCGCGTGAAGGCAGGCGATCAGATCCAGGTCGAAAAACTTCCCCTTCAGGCCGGCGCCTCGCTGGAGATCGACCGGGTGCTGATGGTTGGGGAAGGGGAACAGGTACAAATCGGTCGGCCGGTCATCCCGGAGGCCCGGGTGCGGGCGACCGTGCTGAGGCATGTAAAAGGAGAAAAGATCATCGTCTTCAAATACCGGCCGGGCGCCAAGCGCTATCGGCGCAAGCAGGGCCACCGCCAGACCTACACGGTCCTGCGCATCGACGCGATCGAAACCGGCGTCCCGGCATCCGCATGAGGGGAGGCTACCATGGCTCACAAGAAGGGTGGCGGCGCCAGCCGCAATGGACGGGATAGCGAATCCAAGCGCCGCGGCGTGAAGCGGTTCGACGGCCAGTTCGTGCGGGCCGGAAACATCCTGGTCCGCCAGTGCGGCACCCGGATCTACCCCGGCAAGAACGTGGGGATGGGCCGGGATTACACCCTCTTCGCCCTGATCGATGGATATGTGCGCTTCGAGTTCATGCGCGGCGGCCGGAAACGGGTGAGCGTGTATCCGGAGCCGGTCCGCCCGAACGGCGCGTCCCAAAACGGAGGTGATGCATGAAGCCGGGAATTCATCCTACATGGTATCCTAACGCCCAGGTGATCTGCGCCTGCGGCAACACCTGGACCACCGGGGCGACGGTGCCGGTGATCCGGACGGATGTATGTTCGAAATGCCATCCGTTCTTTACCGGCGAGCAGCGCATCGTCGATAAAGAAGGCCAGGTGGATCGGTTCATGCGGCGTCTGAGCGCCCGGGATGAGGCCTATCTGAAGGCGCGAGCGGAGCGGACGCAGCGCCGCAAGCGGAAGCAGGCGGTGGTGGAGGTCGTCGAGGAGCCCGAGGAGATCCTCGAGACCCTGGAAGAGGGCGAGAGCGAATAAAACAGTGCGGGCGGGTCCAGCAGGGCCCGCTCGCATTGTTTTCCCCAGGACCCATGCCCCCGGGCTCGAATCCAGAATGTGCACACGCTTGAAGCCCTTCGAAGATCCAGCGCCATCGATCCGGTAGGGAGGCGGCATGGACTCGACGCGGACAGGCTGGGTGGAAGTGATCTGCGGCTGCATGTTCAGCGGCAAAACCGAGGAACTGATCCGCCGGCTCCGGCGCGCCCAGATCGCCCGTCAGCAGGTTCAGGTGTTCAAGCCTCTCCTCGACACCCGCTATGGAACCGAAAGAGTCCGCTCCCACAACGGCCTGGACATCGAGGCCATCCCGGTTCCCCATGCTCGAGCGATCCTGGAATATCTTCACCCCGGGACCACCGTGGTGGGGATCGATGAGGCCCAGTTCTTTGACTGGGAGATCGCCGACGTGGTCCAGGAGCTGGCGGAGCGGGGGATCCGGGTCATCGTGGCCGGCCTGGATATGGATTTCCGGGGCGAGCCGTTCGGGCCGATGCCGCTTCTGATGGCCCAGGCCGAGCAGGTGGATAAACTCCACGCGATCTGCGTGGTCTGCGGAGCACCGGCCACCCGGACCCAGCGGCTCATCAACGGGCGGCCCGCCCGCTACGATGACCCGGTGATCCTGGTGGGAGGAAGCGAAACCTATGAGGCCCGCTGCCGCCGCTGTCACGTGGTTCCCCGCGATTAACCCAATAACCCTTCAGAGGCAGGGCCACCGGGCTGGATGGAGGTCGGAATGAAGGAGACGCGGGTGGAAACCCCGTCCCGCTGGGGATGTGAACATCTGATCGAGCGCATCCTGATCCCTGCGGATATGTTGCAGCGCCGGATCGCCGAACTGGGAGCGCAGATCTCCCGGGATTACGCGGGCAAGGATCTGGTGCTGGTTTGCGTGCTGAAGGGCGGGGTGATGTTCCTGACGGATCTCATGCGCCACATCACCATTCCCCATGAGATCGACTTCATGGCCATCACCAGCTATGGGATCGGCGCGCGCCAGTCCACCGGAGTCGTGCGCATCCTGATGGACCTCCAGACCAACATCGAGGGGCGCCATGTTCTGATCGTGGAGGACATCGTCGACAGCGGTCGAACGCTGGACCACATCCTGCGGCTCCTCTGGACCCGTAACCCCGCCACGCTGCGGGTCTGCGCGTTGCTGGATAAGAAAGCCCGGCGGGAGATCTATGTTCCTCTTGATTATGTGGGTTTCGAGATCCCCAATGTTTTCGTCTTCGGTTATGGGCTGGATCTGGATGAGAAGTTCCGCAATCTCCCCTTTGTTGCCGTGCTGCGGGCCGGGGCGCTGGAAACGATGGAGAGTGTCGAGGATCCGGCTGGGGCCGTGGAAGGGGACGAGGGCGCCCTCCACGGCCCCCGGAGCCCCTGGGAAGAGACCGGCGGTGTAACCCCAGAATAGTTTGGATAGATCCGTAACACGGGTTCAGGTGAAATCGATGCTGGAGGAATCCCCCACATTGAACCGTCGAAACCGCCCGCCCACATAGGCGTCCCGCCCGATCAGGGACTGCTCCAGGACCGCGTTCACAATCCGCGCCCCGCTGTCCACAATGGAGTCCCGGATGATCGCGTTTTCGATGAAACATCCATCCGCGATGGTCGCGTAAGGGCCGATCACCGCGTGCCGCACGTGGGCGCTGGGGGAGATAAAGACCGGAGGGATGATCACCACGCCCTCCCGCTGGGCCTCCCGGGAATTGTCATGGCCATGGGAAAGGAGATACCGGTTCGTCTCCAGCACGGCCTCCGGCGTCCCGCAATCCACCCATACGTTCACCTCACGAACCCGCAGCCGCTGGCCATACTCCAGAAAGATGTTCAGGGCATCGGTCAGGAAATACTCGCCTCGAGTACGGATGCCGCGGGCCATCAGCTCCTCGCAGGCCTTCACCAGCAGGGGACCATTGCGAATGTAATACATCCCGATCACCGCCAGACGGTTCTCCAGGCTGGCCGGCTTCTCCACAAACCGGGTGACATAGCCCCGCGCGTCCAGCTCCACCACGCCGAAACGACGGGGGTCCTCAACCTCTTTCACGAAGGCGATCCCATCCGCATCCGGAGCATCCAGTTCCCGAAGGTCCGCCTCAAAAAGGGTGTCCGCGAAGATAATCACGATGGGGCCATCGATGTGGTCGCGGGCCAGCCAGAGGGCATGGGCCTGTCCGAGAAGTTCTTTCTGTTCCACATAACGGGCGGGCAACCGGTAAGTGCTGTCCACATAGTGCTGGATCTGCTCGCCCAGATAGCCCACGATGAAGATATATTCCTGCGGGTTCAGGGCCGCCAGCTTCTCCAGGATATAGCCCAGGAAGGGTTTGCCGGCGACGTTGATCAGCGGCTTGGGCTTGCTATAGGTATGCGGGCGCAGCCGGGTTCCAAACCCGGCCACCGGGATCACCGCTTTCATCGCGCTGCCTCCTCACCGTGAGGTTCCGTTCCTGCGAGGATCTCCGGTAGCATTATAACCCGGACAATCCCCATCGATCTCCGGAAGCCCCGCAGGGAAACCCACCGCTGAAAGACGGGGTGGCAAGTTGAGTTATAATAGCTTCGGCATCCCGGCGGGAGGTGAACCCTATGCGCCCGAAGCGCGAGACCTATACCGTGGAGATCGCGGGGCTGGTCCGGCATCTTCCGCTATTTGAGATCGCCCCCGGCGTGCGCATCGCGATCTTCAACATGCTGGGAGACACGGAGGTGGTCCTGGCCGCTGCCAAAGAGCTGGCCAAGCGGATCCCCAAGGAAGCGGAGGTGATCGTCACCCCGGAGGCGAAAGCGATCCCCCTGGCCTATCAGCTTTCGATTGAAACCGGCCTGCCCTATGTGATCCTGCGCAAGAGCTATAAACCCTATATGGGCGAAGCGCTGAGCGCGGAGACCCTCTCGATCACGACGGGGCAGCCTCAGACGCTGTATCTGGATGAGAAAGACGTCGAACTGGTCCGGGGCCGGAAGGTGGTGCTGGTGGATGACGTGATCTCCACCGGTTCGACCCTGCAGGCCATGCGGCTGCTCATGAACAAGGCCGGCGCCATCGTGATCGCGGAGGCGGCCGTGTTCACGGAAGGCGAGCGCGCCCGGTGGCGCCACATTATTTCCCTGGGGCACCTCCCCATTTTCACGAACAACGCCAAGAAGGCATAACAGGGTGAAGGCCATGTCCAGGCTCATGCCCCTGGCGGAGGCGATCGCCCGCTACGTCCATGATGGGGATCTGGTCTACCTGGCCGGGTTCACCCACCTGATCCCCTTCGCGGCCGGGCATGAGATCATCCGCCAGCGGAAGCGAGGGCTGATCCTGGCCCGCGCCACCCCGGATTTGATCTATGACCAGATGGTGGCGGCCGGATGTGCGCGGCGGCTGATCTTCTCATGGGCCGGGAACCCCGGTGTGGGGATGCTCCACGCGATCCGCCGGGCCGTGGAGGCCGGGGAGATCGAGATCGAGGAATATACGCATTTTGCCATGGTGACGCGATTGATGGCCGGAGCCGCGGGGCTGCCGTTTATGCCGATGCGGCCTTCGGGCCACGATCTGCCCCGGGTCAACCCCTATTATCGAGAGATCGTCTGTCCGTTCACCGGCGAGCGTTTGATGGCCGTCCCGGCCCTACAGCCCGACGTGACCATCGTGCATGTCCAGCGAGCGGATGAGGAGGGAAACGCCCAGATCTGGGGCATCATCGGGGAACAGAAGGAAGCCGCCCTGGCCGCCCGACGGGTGATCGTGACCGCTGAGGAGATCGTCCCATCGGAGGTGATCCGTCAGGATCCGAACCGGACGGTGATCCCGGGTTTTCTGGTGACAGCGGTCTGCCATGTGCCCTATGGCGCCCATCCCTCCTATGCCCAGGGTTATTATGATCGGGACAATGCCTTTTATGTGGAATGGGATGCCATCTCCCGGGATCCGGAGCGCCTGAAAGCCTGGCTGGAGGAATGGGTCTATGGGGTTCCCGATCGAGCAGCCTACTGGGAGAAGCTGGGGCCGCAGGTCCATCAGCGGGTGGCGATCCGCCCGGCATGGAGCGCGCCGGTGAATTACGGGGAGGTGCTTCCTTAGATGGGACGCCCGCTGTCCGGATCAAACTCGGGGAGAGGTGAGAAAAATACATCTGGGGGCTGGGCTGCCCCAAAAGCCTGTTCGCATGAAAAGCTCAGCGGCGATGAATCCGTCGATCGCCAGATATGGATCTGAAAACGGAGGAAACCATGCTGTTCATCCGTTATCCCTATGTACGCTGGTTCATTGCCCTGCTCATGCTGATCTGGGCCGGGATCTGGATCGGGGCGCGGCCTCAGGGACCCGCTCTGATCGGCGTTATCCTGGCCCTGGTGATGACGGCCCTGGCATGGATCAACCCCCCCGGAGTTTACTCCTGGCTGATCACTCCGACCTGCCCCCAGTGCGGTGGCCGGCTCCGCTGGTCCATTCTTCAACCCGACGATCATGACCCCTATGTGGAGGAAATCCGGGTGGCCTGCACCCGCTGTGGTTGGAGCCGGACGGAGTTCCGAAACCTGGTGGGACCGCTCACGGCAGGGCCGACCTATCCGGAATGAGCGACCACGCGATGGCCTGTAATCGTTCCCCTCCAGAGGGAAGGGTGTGGAGGAACGGGCAGGGTCACCCATGGTTGCCCTGCCCCCATGGGCCTGGAGTTTCCCCCTTTCCGAGCCGCAGGAAGGGGAAGCCGCGAGGCCTGGTGTGGGTTGAAGATCTCCGGTTCGAGCCGGTGGCTTGGGGAGATCCGGATGGTCCTCGTTGAGCTCGGCCTCATCTTTGTTGGGCTCGCCCTGCTTCACCGCATCGCCCACAAGCTGGGGTTCTCCCCGCTCCCCTTCATCCTGCTGGCCGGGCTGGCCTTCGGCGAGGGCGGGATTGCTCCCCTGCATTTCGGTGAATCCTTCGTTCGAATCACCGCCGAGATCGGTGCCCTGCTTCTCCTTTTTATGCTGGGGCTGGAATACAGCGGACAGGAGCTTCGAGAGGCCCTTCAAACTCATCTTCCGGATGGCCTGGCGGATGTTTTGCTGAACTTCACCCCTGGTTTTCTGCTGGCCATCGGGATGGGCTGGGGTCTGCCGCTGGCTTTACTGCTGGGAATCGCAACCATGATCACCTCATCCGGTATCCTGGCCCATCTGATTAATGAACTGGGATGGGAAAGGCGCCCCGAAGCCCGGATCGCAATTTCGCTGTCTATTCTGGAAGATCTGCTGATGGCGCTTTTGCTTCCAACCGCTGCGACATTGTTCTTTCACATCTCCTCACCCTCAGCTGGCCCCATGTTGCTGGCCATTCTCCTCCCCCTCGGCGCCCTGTGGATCACCATGCACTTCGGAGAGGCGCTCAGCCGGTTAATAGACCATGAAAGCAATGAGGTGTTGCTGCTTTCCCTGTTCGGCCTGATATTGCTCACCGGGGGAATTGCCACGATGCTGCAAATCCCAGCAGCGATCGGAGGATTCCTGGCAGGGATCGCTGTCTCCGATCCAGCGAGGGAGCGGGCTCGACACCTGATCGGCCCGGTGCGAGATCTTTCGGCAACGATTTTCTTCCTGAGCATGGGTTTGCGTCTGGATCCTCTCCTTCTGCTGCCCGTATTGCCCCTGGCGGGAGGCCTGACCCTGATTACGGGGTTAACCAAAGTGCTCACCGGATGGTGGGCCGCCCACCGGCAGGGCCTGGGTCGATGGGCCCGCTGGCGGACCGGAGCGCTGATCGTGGCACGAGGCGAGCTTTCAGGAGTCATCGCAGGCCTGGTGATCCAGGCTCTGCCTTCAGGCCATTTTGTCCCCCTGCTCACCGCTTATGTCTTGCTCAGCGCCATTATTGGACCGTTACTGGTCCACCTGCTGCCCAAAGCAAAGCCATAGCTCCTAATGAGTTTTGACAATCAAGATCGGTAAAGGCATACTCGGGTCATCACGCATGAAAGGAGCGAAAGATGGCCCGACGTAGAACAGTAACATTGACGGAAGAGGAACGCCAACAACTGATTAACCATCGAGATCACGATCCTCGTCCCTATGTGCGGGAACGCTGTGCTGCCATTCTGAAGGTTGCCGATGGGAAGGCCGCCTACTGGGTGGCGAAACACGGCTTGTTAAAGGAACGGGATCC
>JAEVEX010000016.1 GCA_016842085.1 Candidatus Thermoflexus tengchongensis
AGGATGTGCTTAAGATGCACCGCCTGGCAGAGGATGGGGAAGCACTCAGACGCCGTGTCGATGCTTTCCTGGATCAATTCGCCTCCGGCTCTCAGGAGTTGCTCCGGTATGTGGGACTGTTGGGCGACGGCAAACTGGCCCAGGCAATCCATGGCCCATGATTACCGAACTTGATCGTCAAAACTCATAAGGGTAATGCCATGGAGCCGTAATGTCAAACCGTTGTCTAACTCCTGCGTTGTTCCCGGAGACCGACCATTGAAGGACCTGGAGGGCGGGCAGCGAAGCCCAGAAGCCCCCAGAGGAAGGCCAGCTGTGTAACTCTTACCGATTTGCGAGGGAGGCTTTTTCACCCCTCGACGGGGTTCCTCAGCACCCCGATGCCCTGGATCTCCACCTCCACCCAGTCCCCGGGGCGGAGCGGCCCGACTCCGGCCGGGGTTCCGGTCAGGATCACATCGCCCGGCTCCAGCGTCATCACCGATGAGATGTAAGCGATCAGCGTGGGGATCGGGAACACCATCTCCCGCGTGTTCCCGTGCTGGCGGATCTCCCCATTCACCCGGCAGATGATCTCCGCGCTGCTGATCTCCTCCGGGGAAAGATGGGTGACGATCCAGGGTCCCAGGGGGCAGAACGTATCGAAGCCCTTGCTCCGGGTCCACTGGCCGTCCCGTCGCTGCAGATCCCGGGCGGTCACATCGTTCCCGCATGTCACACCCAGCACGTAGGTCCATGCCTCATGTTCCGGGATATCTTTCCCCCGACGTCCGATCACAACGGCCAGCTCCGCTTCGTGCTCTACCTGCCGGGATTGCGGTGGAATCCGGATCGGGCTCCCCGGTCCGATCACCGCGCTGGGGGGTTTGAGGAAGATGAGAGGCTCCGGCGGGACCTCCGCTTCCTGCTCACGGGCGTGCTCCGCGTAATTCCGGCCTACCGCGATAATCTTGGAGGGGACGCATGGGGCGAGCCAGGTCAGTGCGGCCATGGGGCCCAGGGGATCCCCTTGCGAAAACTCCCCGCGGAACGGATCACCGGAAAGCGCATACAGCTGATCCTCCTCAATGATCACAAATTGAGGGCCCTTTTCCGTCAGGATCCGCCCAATGCGCATCGCTGGCCTCCTGTTTGAGATGAATGAGGAACGCCTTCCCCCTTATCCCCACCGCTCCCCCTTTCTTTCCCGCTCGCCATTCGACGACGGGAGCGAGGAGAGGGTAAGATCAGATAGGGGGAGTGGGACCGGCGGCTTTGCCGTCCTTCAGACCCTTTCAGAACTCCAAGTTCGAACAGCACATATTTTAGCAAAGCGCGGATCCACCCAGGATGATTGCAAAGCCCCTGGGGTTGGAGAGGGATCATCCGTCCTTGTTCTTCCTGGGGTCCCCTGGGGGGTGAGCTGGAGATACGTTCCGGATGGGTAAGCGCGCCGAAAATGTGCCTGCCCTGCTTCTCCAGAACGGAGAGGAGAGTTTTCACATGCTGCGCGTGCGGATGTTTGGCCGTTTTGAGGTATGGCGGGGGGAGGTCCCCATCCCAGAATCGGCGTGGTTCACCCGCCGTGCAAAGCAGCTCCTCAAGATCCTGCTGCTGGCCCGGGGGAAACCGGTGCCTTCGGACCAGCTGCTGGACTGGCTCTGGCCCCATTCCGATCCCCAGCGGGCCGCGATCACGCTGCGCAGCACCGTCCACGCCCTGCGCCGCGCGCTGGAACCGGATCGCCCGCCTCGGGCTTCGCAGTATATCCTCTCCCAGCCGCCCGGTTATGCCGTGGCCCGGGATGCCCCGCTCTGGGTGGATGTCTGGGCTTTCGAAGATCTCCTGGAGGCCGCGGGGCGTGCGACCACGCCTGAGGAACGGCGTGCCCGCCTGATGGAGGCTCTCTCCCTGTATCGGGATGATCTGCTCATCGAGGATCCTTATGCGGAGTGGGCGTTGGCCGAGCGGGAGCGGTTGCGCGAGCGATATGTGGAAGCGGCCCTGGATCTGGCGGAGCTCCTGGCGGCGGCGGGCGCGCCGGAGAAGGCGATCCCGCTCTGTCGTCGGGTGCTCACACTGGATGAATTCCGGGAGCCGGCTTATCGTGCCCTGATGCGTTATCAGATCGCAGTTGGGGATGTGGCCGGGGCGTTAAGCACCTATGAGCGCTGTCGGCAGGTGATGATGGAGGCTTTCGGTGTGGAACCCTCCCCTTCCACCCGCGCCCTCTATGAAGCGCTCCTTCGCGGGGAGCTCCCATCGGCCCGTCCCACCCGGTTTTTGCAACCGGTGCGGGATCTTCCCCCGGTGGAAGGGATAATGGGGGAAGTCTTTGTTGGGCGGGAGGCAGAACTGGAGCGCTTGCGGGAGGTCTTCGCCGGGCTTTCCAGGGGACAGGGTGGTGTGGGGGTGCTGATCGGGGAGCCGGGGGCGGGCAAAACCCGCCTGGCGGTGGAGGCGATCCGTCGTTTCGCCCATGACGCGGATGTCCTTTATATCCGCGGCCTGTTCATCGAGCGCACCCTCCCCTTTTCATGTCTGGCGGAAGGCTTGCGGCGATTGCTGGGTCAGCTTTCGACGGAGCGACGGGGTGAGCTGCCGCTTTTTGCCCTCGCCCAGGTCGCTCAGCTGATCCCCTCTCTGCACCTTCTTTATCCGAACCTGCCGGCTATCCCGGAGACCACGCCGGAGGAGAACCGGCATCGTCTGATCGATGGCTTTTCCAACCTGATCATTGCCCTGGCGGATCAGCATCCGCTGGTGATGTTTGTGGATGATCTGCACTGGGCCGATGAGGCCACCCTGACCGTGGTGGGTCGTCTGGCCCGGCGCGCTTCGCGCCATCCCCTGGTGCTGCTGCTGGCCCACACTCCCGAGGAGGAGCCGGAGGGGCGTGAGGTCAGCCATCTGCTGGAAATGCTGCGGCGGGAGGGGATCGGCTGCTGGATCCGGGTGGGGCGTCTTTCCCTTGAGGCCCTCACTTCCTGGCTGGCCCGATTGAGTGGGGAACCCTTTGAGGGCCTGAGGGATCTCGCCCGGCGTTTGCACAGTCTGACGGAGGGGAACGCTCTGTTCACAGCGGAGCTCCTGCGCGCGGCGCTGGCGGCCGGAGGATCGTTCCGGCGCGAGACGCTGGAGCGCTATCTGGACGGACCGGCGGCGATCTCTTCCCTGCGCGCCCTGATCGCCGATCGGGTGGCCCGCCTGTCCGAGGGCGCGCGAGAGATCCTGGAGATCGCGGCGGTGATCGGTCGGGCTTTCCCGGTTCGATGGCTGGAGCTGATCGGGCCGCCGGATCCGGAGCCCGATCTCCGGATCCTGCTGGAGCGCCATTTCCTCCGGGAGGACGCGGAAGAGCGCCTTTCCTTCGTGCATGAGGTAGTCCGCCGGGTGATCTATGAAGCGATCCCTCCGGTGGTGCGGCGACGCCAGCATCAACGTCTGGCGGAAGCCCTGGCCACCCTGTATGGCCTCCATCCGGGCCCTTACAGCGCGGAGATCGCCTATCACTTCCAGCGCGCGGGCCGTGGGGCTCTTCCGTCGATGGTACGTTATGCGGTGGAAGCAGGGGATCATGCCCGGCGGGCATATGGATTCCGGCAGGCAGTGCGCCATTACGATGAGGCCCTGTCTGTTGCGGCTCAAAGCCCGGGCGATAGGGGGATGGCGGAATGGATCCGACGAGCCTATCTGGGCCGTGGGATGGCGCTGGAGGCGCTGGGGGATTGGGAAGGTATTGTGGAGACGTATACCCGATTCCGGGAATGGGCGGAGGCGCATGGAGATCGCGTTCACGCGCTGAACGCGGCCCGCCGGCTGATGACCACCCTGGCGATGCTGGGCCGGCTGGAGGAGGTGGGAGAGCTGGCCGGGGAGATCCGGGCGCAGTTCGCTTCGGAACTGAGCCTGGCGGAGGCGGATTTGCTGGATCGCCTGGAGCTGGTCTTCGGGGAGGAATCCCCTCTCCTCCCTTCCGGGGAGGGGCTCTTTCAGCCGGCTCCCCCTCTCTGGGGTCGGCCCTGGGTGGATCTGGCGGAAGCCCTGGCGCCGGAGCAGGCGCCGTTGTTGCTGAACTTCTATGGCTGGATCCTCACGCTGCAGGGGATGTCGGAGCCTGCGGAAGCCTGCCTGCATCAGGCGCTGACCATCGCGGAAGCGACCGCGCAATGGCCTCACGTGGTGATGAGCTGCAATCTGATGGCGTATTTGCAGGACCTGCGGGGGGAGTTCGCGGACGCCCAGGCCTGGCTGAACAAAGGGCTGCAGCTGGCCCGGCGGGTTCCGGAGATGGACTGGAGCACCATCTGGGGGCGGATCTTCCAGGGGTATCTGGCCCTGCGGGCCCGCCAGCTGGAGGAGGCTCAGGCCCAGTTCCGAAGCGTGGTGACGCTGTTAAAAAACCAGTCTGCCCTGCGCGCACACCGTTTGAGCGCTCAGATCGGCCTGGGCATGGTCTTCCTGGCGCGAGGGGATCTCGAGCGGGCGACGGCGCTGCTGGATGAGGCGCTGGCCCAGGGGCGGGCTGTCGATGCCGTAGCCCGCAGCGTGGGGTTGATCGGGGAGGCCCGTCTGGCCCGTCTGCGAGGGCACTGGCCGGAGGCCCGTGCGCTGCTCGAGCAGGCGCTTCGATACACGGGTCGCCGGGGGCTGGTGGTGGAGTTCGTGCACGCGGCGGTGGAAGCGGGGCGCTGGGCCCGGGCGGTGGGCCGTCCGGAGGAAGCGCGCCCCGTTCTGGAGGAGGCCAGCCGATGGGCGGATGCAGCGGGCTTCCGGCCCGCGGCGCTGATGGCCCGGATCGCCCTGGGGAAGGTGCTTCGCGCTGCGGGAGCGGTGGAGGCTCTGGAAACCGTGCGGGCGGAGGCCCGGCGCCTCTGGCAAACCCTGGCCGCTCATCTTCCGGGCGGGGAGCCGATGGAGCGCTATCTGGTTCCACGGGAAGTGGTGGAAACCCTGTAGTGCTCCATTCGCTTCAGCCATCCATCCGGGATCATAACCATCCTCGCTCCCGGAGGCGCTCGATCAGGCGGCGAGCGTAAGTCTCGCCCCCGATCTCCAGCAGGATCATGTCCACAGGCGGCAGCGGGTTCTGCCAGAGCCAGTCCACCCGGATCCAGAACCCGGGGACAACGCGGGAGCGATAGATCCCCTGGGGATCCGGGGGAACGTACTGAAAACGGCCCTGCTCATCTCGTTGATAGAACTCCACCTGCTGATGGGTGGGGTCGATGAGCCAGTATTCGGGGATGCCGGCTTCCTGGTATTCATAGAATTTTTCGCCCCGGTCGCGGGGGGCGCTTTCGGGGGAGACGATTTCGACTACCAGGTCAGCGGGGCCTTCGAGGTGGGTGGGGTGGAGGCGGTGGAGGTGGTCCCGGGTGAGGAAGAGCAGGTCGGGCTCGCGGCCGGAGCGGGAGAGCTTCATCTGGAAGGGGGCGGGGAGCACCACCCCCAGGTTATGGGCCTCCACGTAGGCGCTCAGGAGGGCGGTAAGAAAGCGAACGATTTCCTGGTGGGTTCGGGAGGCGGGGCTGTAGTGGACGATGGTCCCGTCGACCCATTCGGCCCGGTCGTCCTCATCGGCCTGGGCCAGGAACTCCTCGTAGGGGATGTAGGGCGTTTGGGTGGGCGGGAGCAGGAGGTCCAGGAGCTTCCGCCGCAGTTCTTCGGTGAGGACGCCGGGTTGCTGGAGGAGAGCGAGGATCTCTTCGGGCCGGGTGGGCATGGGCTTCCTCCGGTTTAAGGGATGAGCTGATTGTATCGGAAGGCCTCCAGGAGGGGGGGTGGCGCCCAGAGCCATTCGATGCGGAGGCGGAGGCCGGGGAGGGCCTGGCTGTGGTATTCGCCGCTGGACCCTTCGGTGATCAGGCGGTAGCGGCCGGGGGGTTCGAGGCGATAGAACTCGGCCCATTGGGCCTGGGGGTCGATGAGCCAGTATTCGGGGATGCCGGCTTCCTGGTATTCGTAGAATTTTTCGCCCCGGTCGCGGGGGGCGCTTTCGGGGGAGACGATTTCGACTACCAGGTCAGCGGGGCCTTCGAGGTGGGTGGGGTGGAGGCGGTGGAGGTGGTCCCGGGTGAGGAAGAGCAGGTCGGGCTCGCGGCCGGAGCGGGAGAGCTTCATCTGGAAGGGGGCGGGGAGCACCACCCCCAGGTTATGGGCCTCCACGTAGGCGCTCAGGAGGGCGGTAAGAAAGCGAACGATTTCCTGATGGGTTCGGGAGGCGGGGCTGTAGTGGACGATGGTCCCGTCGACCCATTCGGCCCGGTCGTCCTCATCGGCCTGGGCCAGGAACGCTTCATACGAGATCCGTGGAGGGAAGGGGGATTCCAGCAACAATTCCAGCAGGCGACGGCGGAGTTCCTCCGTTAACACCCCTGGCTCCCGAAGCAACGCCAGCACCTGTTCCGCCCGGGGCTCCATTTCCATCCAACCTCCTGGCGATCTCCCTCCTAAATATAGCGCGACTTCTCCTTTTTCCCAAGGGGCTTCACCCTGGTCCTTCTCTGGCTCAAAAGACGGCCTGCGCCCCCCTCAAATGCAGGCGGCGCACCCCAAATGGGTGCGCCGCCTGTTCGCAAGGGGAGAAAGGGCCAGATTATGGCCCGGCGTTCTTCAGCACCAGTGGCAGGTAGATGGTCGCCGCTGTGGGAACGAAGCGGATGATGACCGGAACCTGCAGGGCGGTGGGGGCTGGGGCCGGGCCGATGAAGAGCAGGCCGTAGTAAGTGGCCGGCGGGGTGACGGTCTTGGAGAACGACACCTGGAAGGTCACCGGGCTTCCTGCGGCCACCGGCCCGGAGGGCACTCCACTGACGTTCAGGTCTGTGCCCTGGATCGCGTTAATGGTGATATCGAAGGGCTGGCTTCCGCCCGGCACATTCCAGCCATGGACTGTGATCCAGTAGCGGCCGTCTGGCGGCAGGGTCAGGCGGACCTTCTCAAACGCTGTAGGTGTGGTGGAAGAAGCCACCAGAGCATCCTGGGTGCCGCACTCGAAAGTGCCGTCCCCATCGTCCTTGTAGACATACAGATCGATGTCGAGCCCGGCTACTCCGCTGGCCGTGGTCACCTCCAGCAGCCCGCCGGTGCTGATGGTCTGCGAGATGACCCAGCTGGCGGTGCATGGGTTGTTTGGATCATCCTGAACGGCTGTCTGGTTGAGGAGCACGGTGGGCTGGCTCAGGCCGAAGGCCAGGACCTGGATGCCCTCAGAGATAGTGCGGGTGGTGGAGAAGGCCTGGGTCCAGCTCCCGAAGTTGACCGGCGTGGTGATCACCACCGGGAACGGAAGCGCCTGGACCGCATAGGCGGCTCCGACGAGCGGCTCGCCGAACTGGGCCCCGGCATAGAGGACGTTGTGCAGCGCCAGGAAGCCCAGGCCGTCCCGGATCTCACCGGCCACGATCTCCCGCGGGCCGCCGGTGGCGGTATTGAAGATGAAGCGGCCGCTGCCGATGTAGGTGTCATTGCTCCCGCCCACCAGCTCCACGCTCTGCGGGCCGAAGAAAGTGGGATCCAGGGTGGAGTAGAAGTCCGTGGCGCGGCCGAAGATCCAGGTGTCCACATCGGTGGGGGTTGTGACCCAGCGGGTATCCACGATCATCGCCTTGCCAGGAGCAGCGGTCCCATCGGGGATGTCGAAGTAGTAGAGCTTCCAGTCCCCGGCCTCGTAGCGCCAGGCCCAGTCGAAGCCACCGAAGAGGTGGCCGTTGTCGTAAGGCTGGTTGCCGATGGGCTCGGTCAGGGAAGCCGACCCGAAATCGAAGGTGGGCCCGCTGGCCGCCACGTGCACCACCACCGGGATCACATGCTTATGCGGGCCGTGGCTCACCTCAATCGCCCCTTCGTAGACGCCCGGCCGCGCGGTCGCAGGCACGGCCATTGTGGCGTTGAAGGTGGCGGTGCCGCCCGCCGGCAGGCTCACACTGGCGGCCGAGAGGCTCAGCCAGCCCCAGTCCGCCTTCTTGTAGAAGGTGATGCGGACCTGCATGGTGACCGGGTCGCTGCCGGCGCGGCGCTGGACGCCGAAGAAGACGCCGTCGTGGCGGCGGGAGAGGCTATCCCGGCCTACGCTGGCCTCCAGGTAGGTGCCGCTGGGGTAACCGTAGGTGAAGCGGTTGTATTCGTAGATCCCGCCGACAATGTCAATCTCCCCCGCATCCACCCGGCCGTTGCCGTTGGTGTCGGTCCACAGGTTCCCGTCCCCGTTCAGGTCGGTCCAGTCGTAGAAGAGGACGCGCCAGCGGTTGTCGTAGGCATAGTTTCCATCTGTATCAAACACGCTGTATGGAAAGACCACCTGCGCCCGCACCAGGTCGGGGTCGTAGGCATCGATCAGCGGCGTGATGTCCGTCACCCAGGTGGGGCGGGTGAAGGGCGGCGGGCTGAAGGAGGGGAAGGAGAGGGTGAAGGTGACCTCAGCGACCTTCTGTAGCGTGACATCCCGCAGGCTCACCGAGAAGGGCACGCCGGTGGGGTTGTGGATGGTAAAGGTCTTCACGGCGGATTGGCCGGGCAGCATAATTGCCGGGAAGGAGGGATATTCCACGCCCCGATAGCTGCCCGGGTTCCACTGGGCCGGCTCCACCCAGTAGCCGTAGTTCATCCCGGCAGCGATGTCAGTGCCCCGATTGGCGTCCACATTGCCCGAACCCTGGGTGAGGACATCGTAGCCCAGATCGTGGGCGGCGTTGAGGAAGATCGCCTTCGCCTCCTGCCATGTGGGCCAGCGGCCGTGCTTGGCCCGGAAGGCGTGGTAGACCAGGGCCAGGTTGCCCGCGGCGACGGGGGTGGCCATGGAGGTCCCGCCGAAGAGGTCATAGGCGGCCTGGCCATTGCCGAAGTAGATGTTCAGGGGGTTCGCCCCGGTGCCCCAGGCGCCCACCGCCACCACATCCGGCGCGACATCGCCCAGGGTGCCCGGTCCGCGGTTGGACCAGGGCTGCACGTCGCCCCATGTGAACTGATCAGGGGGCACGAACTCGAAGTAAATCGTCGTGCCGTAAGAGGTGCTGGCACCCACATCGATGATGGAACCGCCATCGGGTTCGGTGACGGTGCCGTAGCCGTGGCCGCCGTTGCCTGTGGCCACCAGGAAGACGGCGTTGGGGGCGAAATAGTTGTTCAGCCAGTGGGCGAAACGGGAAGTGGCGTCCCAGCCGTCATTGATGGTGGGGCTGGCGCCCCAGGAGTTGCTGATGATCTGAGCCTCATCGCCGCTGTTGGGGACGCCATCGAAGCCCAGGGCGGCCAGGGCCCAGGAGTCGAAGGGCAGGTTGAAGCCGTTCTGGAAGGCAGCCACTTTGGCCTGCGGCGCCATGCCAGCCATCACCGGCCCGCCGGCTCCGCCGACGTTCGCGGCCCCGGCAAAGAGCGGGTTGATGGGCCCCACCCATTCGGGGTCGGTGATCACCCCCTGGGCGGCGATGTCGCTGGCGCAGTTGGTGCCGTGGCTGTCCTCATCGCCCACAAAGGAAATGAGGCGCCCGGCCTGGGGTATCGCCACACCTGGATACAGGGCTGAAACTCCCGGCGGCGGGTTGACCCCATCGGCGATCCATGTCAGCATCCCGGCGGAGAGATCCCAGATCCCGTCCGTTCCGGGGTTTCCGGCGGCGTCGAACAGGTCGGCGCCCGCCAGCTCGCTGCCCTTACGCATGGGCTTCTCGTCGGTGAGGTCCTGGTCGAAGTCCACATCGACGTAAACCGTGTCGTAGATGCCCGGGCTCGTTTCATCCGCGACGATGACCACAGCAGGGGCGATGACCGTGGCCGCGTAGCCCAGGCCCAGTGCGTTGCCCGCGATCAGGTGGTTGATGTCCGGATGCACCGTATAGTAATACTGGCCGCTGCGGGAACGATTCGGCCAGACGAAGGAGAGGGTCGAGGTCGGCACGTTGGTGAAATCGAGGGTGAGGGCGGCTGTGCAGGTGACAGGGGTACAGGTGGCTCCGGTCACCGGCAGGGTGTGGGCGAACCAGGTCAGGGTCACCAGATCCCAGTAGTTATCCGGGCCGATTGTAAAAGTGGGATCCAGCGCATAGAAGGCGCCGGAGAGGGTGTTGTAAGCGAAAGGCCAGCCCGCGTAGGGACCAGCGGGGATGCGGGCCTGGGTGCCCTGGAGGTCGGGGTGGCCGAAATCCACCCCGGTGTCCACCACGGCCACCACCACCCCGGCGCCGGTGTAGCCCTTGGCCCAGGCGGCGGAAGCGCCGTGGATGTCCTTCACTTGCACGGTGGCCGGCTGGATCCCGGATTCAGGCGCGGCGGATGGGAGGGCTCCTTCCGGCCGGATGCGATCCGGTTTCGCAGGCTGCGGCCGCCGGGGCTGCTGCTGCCGGAGCTCCCGGAGCTTCTGGAACAGCTGGTTCTTACCGCCCTGCTGCAGCAGTGCCCGGATCTCCTTCGGGGTCAGGCGCTCCCGCTGGGGCTTCGCCTCGTCATCCCATGGGGCCTCCACCGGCTGATAGGACTCGGTGGAGATCACCGAGATCACGCCGGGGATCCCCGCCAGCTTCTTGAGCTGGGTATCGAGCACTTCCCCGGTGGCCCAGCGGATGCCGTTGAGGGGCTTGCTATAGATCACCCGCTGCATCAGGCCGTTGAGATCCGTGTCTTTCGTCATCAGAATGCTGATCAGCACCGGGCGGCGGGTGGGGCGCAGGGCCAGCGGGCGGAGATCCGGGGCCAGCTTCCGGAGGGCAGGGTCGGAAGCGGTTTCCACACCAGGGGAGGGAGTCGGGGGCTGAGGAGAGCGGGCGGTTATCGGCGCCGTTGAGGTTTGCAGAGCAGGCGGGGATCCGCTTTCGGGACGAGCCTGGACGCCCGATGGGAAGCCGGCGGATCCTGCGAGGAGGGTGATCACAGAGAGAAGATAGATCCAGCGCTTCGGGAATCTGAGGATCATATCTGTCCCTCCCGGAGCTGGAGGATGAATATGACCTGCAGATCTCCATGCACTTCAGTTTCAATTATATCTGATTTTCGATTCTGGGCAAGCCTCAGGATTCGTGCCCGACAGACTCCCATGGGATAAGAACGGATGGCGGGGTCATCCGATACCTCACGCGGGATCTGCCCTGCCCGGGCGTATGCGACCGCTGCATTGTTCTCGAACTCCAGGAGGGTTCCGGATCCCCCTTCTGCCCTTCTTTCCAGAACGCCGGAGGCGAACGCCGGGCGAGCGCAAAGGGCTTTTCCGGCCATCCATGGCCGCAAGGCTTGCGTATCAAAAATATGGAGTTCGCGACATAGAGGATCCGGGGGGACGGAATTTGGATGGAGGTGGGTCATGAGGCACCGGTGGAGGGAGTGGATTCGATGGCTGGCGATGGAGGAAGTGGGGGTGGCATGGCCCGTGGAGATCATCCCCTATCGGGCGGGGATCCTGGGCGGGCTGGCCGGTGGGGGCGTGATGGTGGGCGTCGCCCTGGCCTATGGCCTGCTCTCCGGCCGTGGGGTCTGGTTCCCAGTCAACCTCATCGGCGCGGTCCTCGTCCGGGAGCTGCAGGATGCTCCGCTGGAGGTCCTGACCCGCTTCCACTTCTCTGCGCTCATCGCCGGTCTGTTCGTCCATATCCTGCTCTCGGCCCTGCTGGGGGCCCTCTATGCGCTGATCCTGCCTGCGCTGCCCGGATCCCCGCTGGTCTGGGCTGTGATCGTCGGGCCTCTTCTCTGGCTGGGGGCCACTTTCGTGATCCTCCCCATCTTTAACCCGATTATGGCCCGCTACGTGGACTGGCCTTCCTTCGCTCTGGCCCACCTGGCTTACGGTCTGACCATGGGGAGCATCGTCACGCGCATCGCCCGTGGCCAGGGGGGTGTTCGAGGGTTAAAGCGTTGAGGACAGAGCGCCGGGCTCCGCCCTTGCCCGGGAAATGCATGCGGCCCGGTCTCGGTCTGGGTCCGAGCCGGGCCGCAGCAGGAAAGGAGGGGCCAGGGCAAGCGAACGCCAGTGGAGTGGGCGGCGATGGCGCTGCTTGCAGCTTAATCATAATCAGGGCCAGGGCCCCCATGTAGTGATAAATGTCACAATCTATGGATGACAGTTGTCAGCCAAATTCGGGAGGGGAGATCCTGCCTTTCATCCCCCCACTTTCTCCAGGATAGCCCCAAAAGCGCCGTCCATATGATGGATGTGAGGCAGGACCCGGTAGAAGCCCTCGGCGTCCACAAAGGGGCTGGGCACTTTCCCCTGGGCGGATACCTGGCGGAATTCCGGGTGATCGCGCAGGAAAGCGTGGATCTGTTCCTCGTTTTCCTCCGGCTCCAGGGAACATGTGCTGTAGACCAGGCGTCCTCCCGGCCGGAGCATCTGAGCCGCTGCCTCCAGCAGCTCCCGCTGGATCCGGACCAGGTTGATCAGATCAGACTCCTGTTTGTGCCACCGCGCGTCGCTCCGCCGGGCCAGCACGCCGGTCCCCAGACAGGGGGCGTCGATCAGGATCCGGTCCGCCCATTCCGGGAGGAAAGGCCTCCGTCCATCCGCCTGGACCACCCGGATGGTGGTGAAGCCCATCCGGAGGGCATGCTCCCGCAGGCGCCGCAGGCGGCCGAAGTGAGCATCGGCCGCCACGATGATCCCTCGATCCCCCATGCCCTCCGCGATCGCGGTGGTCTTTCCCCCTGGAGCCGCACACAGATCCAGCACCCGTAACCCGGGCCGGAGATCCATCAGATAGGGAACCAGGGCTGCCGCCTCGTCCTGCGCGATCACTTTTCCTTCCTGATAGGCTGGCCACGCGGTAAAGTCCAGCCCTCCTTCCACCCGCACGACGTAGGGGTGATAGGCACTGGGCCGGGCCCGCAACCCCCGCGCTTCCAGGTCTGCGAGGATCTCCTCCCGGGTCGCCCGCAGGCGGTTCACCCGCAGGCTCAATGGCCGCGGGGTATTGTGGAAGCGACAGAGCTCCCGTGCTCCCTCCACCCCATATCGGGCGATCCAGCGTCGCACCATCCATTCCGGAAAGGAATACCGGATCGCCAGGTGCGCCACGGGGTCGATTTCGATCGGAGGGAAAGTGGCCACCGGCCGTCCCTGTTCGAGCCGGGCGGAGATCCGCCGCAACACGGCGTTCACCAGGGCGGCCGCCCCCTCTCCGGCCACTGCCCGGGTCACTTCCACCGTCTCGTGCACCGCGGCCCAGCGGGGGATGCGATCGAGGAACATCAATTGGTAGAGCCCCATCCGCAGCGCGTTCCGCACCCATGGGTCCAGGCGCTCCAGCCCGCCCCGCACGTAGCGGGCCAGCACCCAATCCAGGGTCTTCCGCCAGATGGTCACGCCATCCACCAGCGTGGTGAGCAGGTCCTGATCCCGCGGGGATAGCTCGGCCTCCCGCCGCAGGGCCTGTAGCACATAGTCCGCATAAGCGGCCCGGGTCTCGATCCGATGCAGGGCCTTCAGGGCGTAATAGCGCGCCGGCGACCGAACGGATGGACGGGCGGGCACGGGATCGCCTCCTGGTTCAGCGCCTGGAGGGCGACTCCATCGGCAGGGTGGCCGGGATCTCGGTCCAGTAAGTGGCTCGCGCGCCGGCCGCCTGCAGGGCGTGGGCCACCGGCTCCGCCTGCTCCGGGCGTACCAGGGCGATCAGATTGCCTCCCCGGCCGCCGCCGGTCAGCTTGGCCCCCAGGGCGCCGGCCTCCCGGGCGATCCGGGTGAGATGATCCAGGGCTGGCGAGGAAACCCCCAGTTCCCTGAGCAGCTGGTGGTTTGCGTTCAGGAGCGGGCCCAGGTCCTCGATCCGGCCAGAAGCCAGGCAGGCCTCTGCTTCCTGCACCAGCGCCGCGATCGCATCGAACAGCCGCTCATACCGTTCTCGCTCCCGTTCCCATCCTGCCCGCACCGCGGCCACGGTCTCCCGTGTCGGGCTGGGGATCCCGGAATCGGCGATGACCAGGGTGAAGGGCCGGGCGATGGGAAGGAGAACAGGCGGTTGACCCCGGACGAAGCGGATGGGGCGCTCCCAGGCAATGACCGTGTTATCGATCCCGCTGGGGGTGCCGTGGTGGAGCTTCTCCACCTCATAGACCAGGGCGGAGACGATCTCCGGATCGGGGGATTGACCGGCCCACCGGAAGATCGCGCGCACCAGCGCCGCCGAGGCCGCTGCGCCGCTCCCCAGCCCGCCCGCAATGGGCAGCTCGGAGCGCAGCGCAAGCTGGAGGTCTGGCTCGGGAAGGGCCAGATGTTGCAGGGCCAAGCGAACGGCCATGGCCAGAGGATGATCCGGCGGTGCCCCGGAGAGCCGAAGCCTCTCACCGGTGTCCAGCGCCTCGATCCAGCATCCGGATCCGGGGGGAAGGGGCTCTGCCCGCGCCCGGGCCCGCAACCCGCACACCGGGACGGCAAGGGCTGGCCGGCCATAAACCACGGCATGTTCCCCCAGCAGGATCACCTTGCCGCAGGCGGAAGTTTCCACCGGGAGAGGTGTCTCTGTCGTCATGGTTCGGTAACTCTTTCCGCAGCAAGGAAATACTCCGTCCGCCGATCACTGATGCGAAAGACCCTGAACCCCAGGCTTTGTAAAAAGCGTTCCACGGACCCAGACATATTCCGTCGGATCAGATAATCCGCATGCACCTCACAGATCATGAAGCGCACATGACGACGCAGGGTCTCCCGCATCCCCTGCAGCACCTGAAGCTCATGGCCCTCTACATCGATCTTGACGACGTCCGGCGCCGGGATCCCGGAAGCGACGAGGCGATCTCCCGGGATGATTCGAACCTTCAGGGCGGATGGGGGGCTGTCAGTGATATGCCCCATCATAAACGAGCGCTGCCCACCCCGCACATCGAAAGGGGCAACACCATGCCGATCCGAGAGCGCCAGCGTCAGAACCTGGATGCGATCTTCGCACCGGTTGAGCCGGGCGTTCTCCTGGATCCGCCGGGCATTGGGCCCATACGGTTCGAAGGCCATGACCTTTCCGCCGAGGCGGGCGGCGAGCATCGCGTAAAGACCGTGATAGGCTCCCACATCCCAGAACACATCGGCTTCATGCAGGCGGTTCGCCAGGTATCGCAGGCATTCGTTCTCGGTTTGAAAGGTCTGGATCAGATGAAGAGCCTCCGCATAGGATCGAACATGAAAACAGAGAGCGACGTGACCAATCCTCAGGCGCTGCTGTCCGCGGATTGCGGCAAGGATAGAGATCGCTCTTCGCCAGGGGAACCAGAAGGCCTCCCGGACGAGGCCGCGAAGCCCCTCCATGTGGAGAACCCCTTGTGCTTTTGCAAGTTTGCTGTCCATCCGGTTCTTCCTCTGGATCGCGCATGGCCTGCCATGTCTCCTGGAGATCCCAGGGGGCTCACGGTGAATGTGCGGATGGGAAAGCCAGTCTTTCCAGGCATGGAGCCTCCCGTTACTCGTCTATGCGGGCACTGCGGGAAAATCGCTCGCGGTTGCCTTTGCTCATCGCGCCGATTGGAAATCGGCCTCGGGAGGCGCTACGCGCCGGATGCTGGCCTTCGCCGGCATGAGAACCACCCTTCGGCCGGCGCAGGCCGGCCGCTGGCCGGAGGCCTGTCGAGGTCGAATTCATTCGACGCCACCCATCACGCCGATTGGAAATCGGCCTCGGGAGGCGCTACGCGCCGGATGCTGGCCTTCGCCGGCATGAGAACCACCCTTCGGCCGGCGCAGGCCGGCCGCTGGCCGGAGGCCTGTCGAGGTCGAATTCATTCGACGCCACCCATCGCGCCGATTGGAAATCGGCCTCGGGAGGCGCTACGCGCCGGATGCCGGCCTTCGCCGGCATGAAAACCACCTTTCGGCCGGCGGGGGCCGGCCGCTGGCCGGAGGCCTGTCGAGGTCGAATTCATTCGACCCTCACCCCTCAGCCCGCCGCGCGAGGATCCCGGTGAAGCCGGCTTGCGGGTCGAAGCCCGGGCGGGCCTCTTCCTCCCGGATCTCCGGGGCATCCGGAGCCTGGAAGAGGGTAGAGCGATATTCAACCACCTGGAACCCGGCCTGTTCCAGCCACCCTTCCAGCTCCTGGCGGGAATAGAAGCGCGCAATGGAATAAAAGGGATGGCCCTGGCGGCCCTTCTCCTGGTAGTGCGCGGCCCACGGGCTCCCCGCCAGGATCATCCCCAGCACCAGCCCGCCATCCGCCCGCAGCACCCGATAGGCTTCCCGCAAAACCCCCATGGGATCTTCCACGAAGCACAGGGTGACCACCAGGAGAACCCCGCCGAAGGCACCGTCGCGGAACGGGAGCCGTTCCCCCACCGCCTGAGCCACCCGGATCCCCCGGGCAGCCGCCATCCGGAGGGGCTCTCGCGCGGGATCGATCCCAAAGCCGACGCCGAGGGCCTGGGCGAAACGCCCGGATCCCACGCCGATCTCCAGATAAGGGGGCGGGCACTGGGTCAGCAGGGGAGCCAGCGCCCGGACCTCCGAGCGGTAAGCTCCCCGACCCACCGGCCCTTCATACCAGGCATCGTAACGGGCTGCGTAGCGTTCAAACACCGGGGCGGTTTCCATAGGGCGTCCCTCACGGTCCCCGCGATAACGCCTCCAGTGCCCGAGCGATGCGGGCCGCGATACGGGCGTTTTCAACCAGCAGCGCGCGATTGACCTGTATGCTTTCCCCACCGGTCCGCTCTGCCACCCGGGCCAGGAGGAAGGGCGTCACCTCCCATCCCTGGATCCCGCGCCCTTCGGCTTCCTCCAGGGCCTCCTGGATCACCTCCTCCAGCCGATCCAGCGGCACCGCCACCGCGGCGGGGGGCGGAACGGTCACCAGGATCCCTTTCCCTCCCAGTGCCCAGTGGATCCGGGCGATATGAGCGATCTCCTCTGCCGAATCCACCCGGGCATCGACCGGCAGTCCGCTGGAGATGCTGTAAAAGGCGGGCAGGGTCTCCGTGCCCCATCCCAGGACCGGGACCCCATAGGTCTCCAGCCATTCCCGGGTTGCCCGCAGATCCAGGATCGCCTTGGCCCCGGAGCAGACCACCACAACCGGCTCCGTGGCCAGTGTCGGCAGGTCGTTCGAAACATCGAATGGCGCCCCCCGGTGCACCCCGCCGATGCCGCCCGTGGCCACCACCTGGATCCCGGCCCGCGCCGCGGCCCAGACGGTGGCGGCCACTGTGGTGGCACCGATCCGGCGACGCGCCAGGACAATCGGGATGTCTCGCCGGCTCACCTTCCGGATGGGTTCCTCTCCCGCGAATCGTTCGAGCTCAGCCGGCGTCAGGCCAATGACGACCTGCCCATCCAGCAGCCCGATGGTCGCCGGGACCACCCCCTCGGCGCGGATGGTTGCCTCCATCTCGTGGGCAACCTGGATGTTCGCTGGCCGGGGCAGCCCGAAGGTGACCACCACCGTCTCCAGCGCGACGATCGGTTGGCGGCGGGCCCGGGCCTCCTTCACGTGAGGGCCGAGGCGGAAATACGCGTTCACGGTGGAAAAATCCATCGCCCCAAATTCAAGATCAACTGCCGATCCAGGCGTGGACATCCCTTGCCTCCAGGAGCAGGCTCCCGAAACCTGCAGCCCGAAGTAGGAAGGGACGGCAAAACACCGGCCAGCCGGCTATAAACGGGATGATCGGGCTTCCAGCTCCGCGACAATGACCTCCGGCGTTTTGTAGGGAATCACATTCTCGATCGCCCGGAAATGATCATCGTAGGCCACGATCGCCGTGCAGCCTGCGATATGGGCGGCAATCGCATGCGGTAGATCCGTCGGATCTCTCAACGCTGCGAAGAGCCTGGCCCGAAGCAACTTCTCCTCGCGGCGAGGGATCGGCGGTCGATGAGCTGGAATAACTTCGAAACCGCCTCAAATCGTGTGGGCTCCAGTTTCCGGGCCAGCGTGAAGACCAGCAGCACGGAGGTATCCAGATAGATCACCGGGTCCTCTCCGTCGAAGCGGGTGTTTCGGTTTCCACTGTGGGAGGCAACAGGAGGATCTTCAACAACTCATGGGAGAGCAGCAATGCCAGGGGCACAATGGCCTCAGAGAAAATGCGCTCAGCGCTTTCTTTGCGTCCTTCATGAAGGAGCTCATCAAACGATTTTCCTTTCAGATATTCGGAGAAATCTTCAAGCGCCATAATCCGCCTCCGGATTTCGATAGCCGGGCAGGGTCCATGCCTGCGCTGTGTTTCGGTCATCGCGTATACCGTCAGCCCATGGGGATGATGCTCACGAGAGGGGAAAGCTCCTCTCTTACCTTAGCATAAAACGCTGGATTTCACCAGGGGTGGGCCGATGGGTCGGCCGGGGCGGTTCGAAGCGGTCACCACCGTCTCCAGCGTGACGATCGGTTGGCGGCGGGCCCGGGCCTCCTCCACGTGAGGGCCGAAACGGAAACCGGTGTTCATCCGGGGGAACCTCCTTCCACCCGCACCGGAGCCTCCCCATCGATCCACTGCACGATGAGGTGCTCACCGGGCTGAATCTGATCTGCCCGGGTGACCAGGCGGCCATCGGCCCGGCGGACCAGGGCATAGCCCCGGGCCAGGACAGCGAGGGGGTTCAGGGCTTCCAGTCGGGCCTGATGGTAGCCCCACCGGGCTTCCGCTTGCAGGATCTGCTGACGGATCGCGCCCTCCAGCCGGGTCCGCAACCGATGCAGGCGCTCCCGACGGGCGTAAAGCTCCCGCTCGGGCGTATGGGCCTGCAGGCGCGCGCGCAGGGTCGCCAGGGCCTGTCCCGCCCGCTCCAGCCGGGCACGCATCGCCTGCTCCAGACGATCCCGCCATCCGGCGATCTGAGCGGCCACCGTGTCCCGATCCGGGGTGGCCAGCTCCGCCGCCGCGGAGGGTGTGGGCGCGTGCACATCGGCAGCGGCATCCGTCAGGGTGAGATCAATGGCATGGCCGACGCCCGAGACCACCGGGAACGGCGAGGACGCCACTGCCCGAACCACCCGTTCATCGTTGAAAGCCCACAGCTCCTCATTCGACCCTCCACCCCGCGCGATGATCACCAGATCCACCCCTGCCACCCTCTGAAGCGCCTCCAGCGCGGCAACGATCGAAAGGGGGGCATCTTCCCCCTGGACAACGGTGGGGGAGAGAATCACCTCGGCCAGGGGCCATCGGCGCCGGAGGATATTCAGGATGTCCCGAAGGGCCGCTCCCGCCGGTGAGGTTACCACACCGATCCGACGGGGGAAGGGGGGTGGCGTTCGCTTGCGGGAGGGATCGAACAGCCCTTCCGCTTCCAGCCGACGCTTTAATGCCTCGAGGGCCAGGAATCGCTGGCCCAGGCCGATGGGAAGCCAGCGATCCACATACAGACGGCAATCCCCCCGATCCTCGTAGTAACCGATCCGCCCGCGCACCACAATGGTCTGGCCGTTCGCGGGCAGCTGGGCCATCCGGGCTGCCTGCGTCCGCCAGACGACACAGGTAATCTGCGCCCGTCCTTCCTTTAATGAAAAGAAGATATGGCCTGGCGCCGTGGGGCGAAGATCGCCCACCTCCCCCTCCACCCACAGATCCCCCCAGGTGAAGCGGGATTCGATCACTTCCTTCAGATGGGCGGCCAGCTGGGACACCGTGAGATATGTGATGGGAGCCTGTTCGAATTCCTCCCACTCGCTCATGAAAATGCTCCGGAGAAAGATCTGCGCTCGTTGTTCATCGCGTTTCCGTGACCTTCTGTAAGCCTCGCGGCCGATCCGGATCCAGCCCCTTCCATCGGGCGAGGGAAACGGCGAACCACTGGCCGGGGATCACGGCCACCACCGGTGAGAGCCACTCCGAAACCGGAGGCAGCGGGATGCCCACGTCCGCTAAGGCGAGCAACGCACGATCTTCGCTGCAGAGCGTGAGATGGGCCTCCTGCTCCCGAAGCAGGCGGGCCAGGTTTTCCATTTCGGAGCGGAAGGTTGGACCCGGGGCGATCAGGAACACCGGGAAGCCCGGCTCCACCAGGGCGATGGGCCCGTGGAGGAAATCCGCCGAGGAATATGGCTCCGCCACGATGTAAGTCAATTCCTTGAGCTTGAGGGCGACCTCGAACGCCGTTGCGTAATTGAAACCCCGGCCGATCACCACGCCGTGAACGACCCGCTGCCAGAACGCTGCCGCCTCGCGGGCGGCCTCCTCCGTGCCCAGCGCCTGGGCCATCGCTTCCGGCAGCTGAAGCAGATCCTCCCGCATGGCCGGGTCCTCTGTCCAGGCAGCGACCAGGAGGGCGAGGGCCATCAGTTGCGCCGTATAGGTCTTGGTGGCGGCCACCGCACGCTCCTCCCCCGCGCGCAGGGAGAGGACCGCGTGGGCGGCGGAGGCGAGGGGAGAGGCCGGATCATTGGTGATGGCCAGGGTCCATCCGCCCTGACGTCGAGCTTCCCGGATGACCTCCACAATATCCGGGGAGCGGCCGGATTGAGAGATCCCGATCACCCATGCGTGGTCCAGGCGAGGAGGCCGGCGGTAGAAGGTGAAGAGAGAGGGGGTGGCGAGGGCTGCCGGGAGACCGGCGAAGGCCCCCAGCAGATATTGCCCGTAGCGGGCGGCGTTATCGGAGCTTCCCCGGGCAGCCAGCACGGCCAGCGCCGGTTGAAAGCGGCGCACGGCTTCCACGATCCGCTGCGCCTCCTCCCACCCCTCGCGGATCAGGCGATCGGCGACCTCAGGCTGCTGTCGGATTTCCTGCTCTACCCACATCCAGAGCTCCCGCGTGCGGCATCGGATGATGTGCGGAATGCGCTTAAGGTGCCCCTCGAGCCGATTATACTTCAGGGCGTGGCGATGAATCCTTATGGCCCCTGCTGGAGGCGGGTTCTGAAGGGTTTCCACCTTCGCCATGAAAAAGGCCAAACCCCAGGGGAGGGGAGAGGGGATATCCAGCCTTCCCAGCGGGGGCCCGGCTGCGGGAGTTCTGCTCCCCTCAGGAGCAGGGAGAGGCCATCCGGATCAGTGCCCCCAGGTCAATCCGCCCCATGCGGCAGCGAACAGAAGCACGCTGATATAGGCGTTGACGTTAAAGAACGCCACATCCACCCGGGAAAGATCCTCGGGAGAGACCAGACGATGTTCATAAGCCAGGAGGGCGCCGACCAGCCCAAGCCCCAGCCAGTAAGGCCATCCCAGCCGGAGCATGAGCCCCAGGATCACCAGCAGGAGCAGCATGCCCAGATGGTTCAGACGGGCCAGCCATAATGCCGTGGCCACCCCGAAGCAGGCCGGAACGCTGTAAAGCCCCTCTCGACGGTCGAAATCCACATCCTGGCAGGCATAGATGAGATCAAAGCCGGCGATCCACAGGGTCACCACGGCGATCAGGATCCACGCGGGTAAATCTTCCGCCTTCCAGAAAGACCCCCGGATGGCGACCCAGGCTCCCATGGGCGCCAGGCCATCGGTGAACCCCAGGATCCAGTGGCTGAGCCATGTGAAGCGTTTGGTGTAATGATAGCCGATCAGAAAGAGCAGCGCTCCAGGGAGGAGCGCCACGCACAGGGGATTCAGCGCCCACGCGGCCACCACCAGCACGATTCCGGAGAGCGCGGCTGCCCATTTCAGGGTCTCCGGCCGAAGCAGGCCGCGGGGCAACGGCCGGTTCGCCGTGCGAGGATTTCGTGCGTCATATTCCCGGTCCGCCAGGCGGTTCATGCTCATCGCCAGGGTGCGAGCCGCCGCCATCGCCACGGTGATCCAGAGGACCTGGTCCCAGCGCGGCCAGCCATCGGCGGCCAGAAGCATGCCGATGTAGGCGAAAGGCAAGGCGAAAACTGTATGCTCGAATTTGATGGTCTCCAGGAAGATTCTCAGCCCCCGCCACATCCTTACCAGATTCCTCCAGCGAGCTTTGTCCGGTCGGCGTTGATCACCGCATGGACGATAGGACCGATGCGGCTGAGCTCGAAAGAAACCCGGAACGAAGCGCTACGCTTCCTCCTCCCACCGGCTCAGAACCGTCAGGATCTCGCTCAGCGAGCGGATGATGGCATCGGGTTGGGCATGGTTGGGAGATGGCATGGGTCCGGGCCCGCTGGACATCGCCGCCCAGATCCCCCGCATCCCGGCCAGATGGGCGCCCCGGATGTCGGCGTCGAGAAGATCCCCCACCACCACGACGGCGGATGGAGGAAGCGCCCAGGCGGCTGCGATCCCCAGGAAGAGATCGGGGTGCGGCTTCCGCCAGCCCGCGGCGGCAGAGATCACAATGGGGTCAAAGTAGCGGCGAAGGCCGAACCGATCGATCAGCCGCCAGGAGTGATCGGCATCGCCTGAGTTGGTCAGGAGCGCCAGCCGGTAGTTCCGTCGACGGAGCTCCTCCAGCGTCGTGAATGTATCCGGGAAGGGTTGCCAGCGTGCCTCCTGGGGGGCCAGGAAGGCTCGCACGACTTCCCGAATCCGCCCCTCTGGCAGCCCGCCATAGCCCAGCTCGCCCAGGGCCAGGGCGAAGGTCTCCACCAGCGGATATTCCCGCCAATCCTCCTGCCAGCGTCCATAACGCAGATCCATCCAGCGCTCCACGGCGCCGGCAAAGGCGGACGCCTCCACAGGGATCCCATGGCCATGCAGCACCCTCAGGGCTGCGGCGAACATTTCCTGACGCAAAGCCTCAGGATCCTCCGGAAGTTCAATCAGGGTATGGCCGAGATCGAAGATCAGGCCCTGGATCTTCATCCACCCTCCCTCGTTCAAGGCTGCAGTCTTCGAGGAACCATCCCTGCGAAGCACGAACCTCCGGATGGGCCCTCAATTCGCTCCAGAACGGTGCAGGGGGATTGGGCCGGCGGATTGCAATCGGACCCAGAGCTGGGCCTTCAGAGCCTCCAGCCGTTCCCGATAAGTCGGAGAACGCACATGCTCCACGCTCATCACCAGGGCGTCCTCCCGGTTGTCCCGATAATACCCTGGACGACGGCCCACGACCTCCAGCCCGTATTTCCGGTAGAGGTTCTGCGCCACGAGATTGGAGGCCCGCACCTCCAGCGTGATCAGACTGGCACCCAGGGCGATCGCCTCCTCGACCAGGGCCAGGAACATCAGCTCCCCCAGGCCGCGCCCCCTCCATGGCGCATCGATGGCGATCGTGCTGATATGGGCCTCATCCGGAACCAGCCAGAACCCTCCATATCCCAGGATCGGCAATCGTGGGGAAGGAAGCACCAGCCCGGTTGTGCGGACCTCCCGGGGGCGCAGGACCAGATAATGGGCGTTTGGATTCCTTAAAATCTCCTGCTCATAGGCGCGCATCGGCCATGGCATGGAGAACGCGCGCCGCTCGATCTCCATAACCTCGGCAATATCTTCCCATCGCATCGGGTCAACCCGAAAAGGAACCGACTCCGGGATCTCGAGGGCTGGCATCCGGGCCTCACTTTGTCTGGTTGCAAATGTACATCGGGAATTCTAATGGTAGGGCTCATCCCTCCGGGACGCTGGGGGTGCGCAGGTAGATCGGGCGCAACAGCGCGGGATCCGGTCGCTCGCCCGCCTGATAGCGGGCCCAGGCCAGCCGGGCAGCTCCCATCACCCGGGATGGACCGTCCCTGGGGATCAGCCAGTCTGCAACCGGCGGCTGGGCCAATCGCATATGGTCTCGAGCCGTCCATTCCCCAACCAGCCAGACCCCCGGCCTCCAGGAAGCGACCAGTGCTTCTGCGTTCATCAGCGTGGGCTCCCCCTCAGGCATCCATCGCTCCGCCCACCGATAACGGCGCAGCGCCAATCGCCCCCTTCCGGCCGGGAGAAGCACGTTCAGCGTTCCCATCCATGGAGGAAGATCCGCCAGCATCGCCTCCTCCGTGCCGATTCCAAACAACGGACGGTCCAGGGCCATCGCCAGCCCCTTGGCCGCCGCGATGCCGGCCCGAAGCCCGGTAAAGGAGCCGGGCCCGCTGATCACGGCCACTGCGCTCAGATCCTCTGGCGTCAGACCGACCCGGGCCATCAACTCCTGGCAGCGTTGCATCAGCTCCGCGGTATGTCGATCCGTTGTTCGCCAGTAAGCCACCGCGGCCCACTCCGCTCCATCGAAGAGCGCCAGGGCCAGCCCCAGAGTCGCGGTATCCATCGCCAGCAGATAGCCTGGTTTCCCTTTCATCCGATCCACGATCTCTCCCTCCCCTCCCTGTGATCCTCCGGGCCACAGGGAGAGGAAAAATGGTGCATGGTTGAGCCGGTCCCCGAAGGTGAGTCGCTCAACCCCTAAAGCCTCCACGGGCGATGATCCGGGTCGGGCAACCCGGGCGCGTATCGTTCTGGAACCATCATCGCCTGAAGCGCCTCCAGGCGCTCCAGGGGAAAGGCCCCCACCGCTTCGATTCGAATATGACGAGTCGTGTCATCCAGAGGGATAAGGATCACTCGAAGATACGGCTCCGGGATGAGGCCGGCCGCTCGCTCCGGCCACTCCATGGCGATGATCGCCGTTTCATCGAACAGATCCCACAATCCGAGCGCCCAAACCGCTTCCGGGTTTTCCAGCCGGTAAAGATCCACGTGATAAAACTTCCCTCCCCCTGGCAACGGATAAGCCTGGATCAGAATGAACGAAGGGCTCTGAACCGGTTCGGTCACCCCCAGCCCCTCCGCGATCCCCTGGATCAGACGGGTTTTCCCGGCCCCGAGGGGGCCCTGGACCGCGACGATATCCCCGGGCTGAAGCCAGCGCCCCAGCGCTGCTCCGATCCGCCGTGTGGTGTTCTCATCCCTGGAGGTTCGTTCCAGAAGCCACACGATCCTCACTCCATAAATAGAACCTGCGCAGCGGAGCCCCCATTCAGGGAGCGGGATGGCCTCCTTCGGATAGAGGGATGACCTGCTGAAAGCGATCACTTCCGCCGGCGAAGCCACCCGATCATCCCCCACAGCAGGCCGGCGGCGCTGATCCCTCCCCCGATTCCCCAGGGGAGATAACGTTTGATGAGACCGAAAGCATCTCCCGATGCTCCCTCCTCCCTGAGGGCTGCTGGGCGAAGCGGAACTCCCCGCGCGGTTTCTGGATCGAAGGGCTGGCCATCCGCCGGGATCCCATGGCGCTGCAGCAAAAAGGCGGTAACGGCCCGGTAATCTTCCTCAGGGAGGCTTCCCGGAGCATGGAACGGCATCCGGGCGCGGATGTAAGCGTAGAGATCCGCGGCCGTCGCGAACCGCTGGAGGGTGCCGGGCCCGATCAGCGGCGGAACCACACGGGGGAGCGTGAAGCCGTTTTCCGGATAAGGTTGAGCCCCATGGCAGTTGGCCTTCCAGCAATTCTGATGCGTGGGCGGCCAGGTGGCCCGCCACTCGTCGGTCAGCCCCTGCCCCCGATCTCCGTGACACGTCGAACATCGTCGAGCGAAGACCGCCGCCCCCCGCTCGGCCTCCTGGTCCTGATAGGCATGGGCAGAAGCTACAGGGAACAGAAAGACCAGCCCCAGGATCCCCAGGACCGCTCCCCGCCACCTGATAGGAAGAGAGCCCATCCGGGGGATCCCCCTCTCTGCTCGATTGGCCACCTGGGGTTCATGCGCCAATTTGGATCCCCCTCCTTACGCGGCTTCACGATAGGGGGAGGAACGAATCAGGCCTTTGGTTCCACTTCCATCGGTGGGAAGGCGCTCATCCCCTCCACGGTCCGGCGGAGTTCGTTCACCAGGCGTCGGATCGGGTGTTCGGCGAACTGCTCCGCGTAGTCCAGGGCCGCCATCTCCGGATCGACCTCCGGCCCATAGGCCTCCCGCAGGTAATACAGGTGGTCCATAATCCAGAGATAGAGATCGGCTTCGGTCCGACCCGGGAAATCCTCCAGCAGGCCGTGTTCGCGGATGATTTCCACCACCGGTCGATATACCTCATCATACCAGTGGGCCACCGCTTCGTCCTCCGGGATCTCGCGGCCCTGCTCGAGGCCCATAAAGTAGCGATGCACCGCGATATGCTCCAGCAGGCGCTGATATCCCCCGGCGATCGTGAACCGGATATCCGCCTCCGGGCGCAGGAGATCCAGGCGAGTCCGCTCCAGGAACTCCTCATACTCGCGAAGAATCTCCAGATCCTCCGCCTGAAGATCCGGCCCCACCGGCACCCGGCTTCGAACCTCGATCACCTCCGCTTCGATCTCCTCCCATCCCAGCGCCCGGGCCACCGAGATCCGGTGGTGGCCATCCAGGACGAAGTAAGCATCTCCTACCTTGTAAAGCCGAACGGGGGGAAGGCTGGCTTCCTGGAAAAGGACGGTGCCCACCGCGATCCAGCGATCCGCCATATGGCGACGGATCGGCAGGAAGGCCCGATCGAAGTCCTGGTATCGGTTGACGCTGCCGATGATGTGATCCAGCGGGACCCGCTGGACGCCCCGATAAACGGATCCGCGCAGGTTCAGTTTCTCTTTCACCTCATCAAACGCCAGCAGCCGGTTCGGACGCCCGGTCAGGCGGGCGATGAGCGTCCGCAGCATCGCCCGAAAGCGGGCCCTTCGATACTGCGCGATGACCTCCGCGGACACCAGCTCGTTTCCACCCAGGGTTTCCCGCATCGTTCACCTCGATCTCCAGCACGTAATAGGGAAATACATTGATCACCAGGGTTGGGCCGACCGGAATGATGGGCCGACGCCCGTGGAAGTGCAAATGCCCATGCAAAAAGTAGCGCGGGCGGAAGCGATCGATCAACCACCGGAACGCGGCGAAACCCTGATGGGCCGGATCCGACCCATCGCCGATGAATCGCGGCGGGGCATGGGCGATGAAGAGGTCGATCGCCCGTCCGTAGCGATGCCGGTTCCACAGAAAACGTGGAACCAGACGGAAGACCCGAAGCCACATCTCCTCTTCGGTGTATTGATGACAGCCCTCGGGATGATAGCGCCGGGAGCCTTCCAGTCCGCTCAGCAACAGGCCCTGCTCCCAGACCACTGCCCCATCCAGGTTCTGCCCACCCTCCGGCGCATAGCGGATCCGGCCATCGGGGAGGAGCTCCGGCCGGTCGTGATTCCCATGAACATAGAAAAGCGGGGCGTTGAAAAGTTCCATCAGGAATTCCAGATATCCGTAAGGCAGATCCCCACACGAAAGGATCAGATGGATGGGGGAAAGCCATTCCCGGGCCTGAGGCGAGTATAACGCCTCGACCGCCTGATCGGAGACCGCCAGGATACGGAGCCGGCGTCCTTCGCTCATGGCCACTCCCGCTGGTAATTTCGGGCCAGTTTCGCCATCACCGCCTCGCCCAGATCGATGCCATGCAGACGGGCCAGCTGCAGCAGATAAAGCATCACATCCGCCAGCTCATCAGCCAGCGCTTCCCGATCCGCCGTTTCCTTCCACTGGTAGAGCTCCAGCACCTCCGCCGCTTCCAGGACCAGAGAGATCGCCAGATTGCGAGGGGTCTGCGGCCGCGGCGAGTTCGGGCCATACCATCCCTTCGCCGTAACGAACTGTTCCATCGCCTCCTCGAGCGCACGCAAATCCACGGGCTCCCTCCGGATTGGGCTTACACCACGGACCTTCCCCGGGGCTTCTGGCTTTCCCTATTTTCCTTCTCCGACGGGCTCCGGGCGAATTCCCCGGGTTACCTCTCTTTCCCGGTTGCCTCACTCCTTTGTTGAGCATACCGATTCTCCGGCACCCTGGTTGTAAAATCAAAAGCTGAAGGATCCTGAAATCTCCAGGAGCCGGGGCCGCGAGATGGAGTTCAAGGACTACTATGCGATCCTGGGGGTCTCCCCCGATGCCAGCGAAGAGGAGATCAAACGGGCTTACCGGAAGCTGGCGCGACAATACCATCCGGATGTCAACCCGGGTGATCGGACGGCGGAGGAGAAATTCAAGGAAATCAATGAAGCATACGAGGTGCTCTCCGATCCGGAGAAGCGCCGCAAATACGATGAGCTCCGCCGTCAGTATGAAGCCTGGCGTCGGGCCGGTTACGATCCGGGTCAGTTCGACTGGTCTCCCTGGGTCCAGCCGGGGCGGGTGCGGGTCGAGGTGGGCGATCTGGAGGACCTGCTCTCCGGGTTCTCGGATTTCTTCGAGATGCTGTTCGGGGGCATGCCCCGGCGGACGCGAGGGTGGACCACCACCCGGATCCGGGGGCGGGATATCGAGCAGCCGGTGACGCTCACCCTGGAGGAGGCGTTTCAGGGGACCACGCGGATCATTCGCACCCGGGATGGGCGCCGCCTGGAAGTCCGCATCCCTCCTGGGGTGCGCACGGGCGCTCGCGTTCGGGTTCCGGGGGCTGGAGAGCCCGGCTATGGCGGGCCGCCTGGGGATCTGTATCTGGTGGTCGAAATCGCTCCCCATCCCCGCTTCGAGCAACGGGATCGGGATCTCTACGCCACGTTGCCGGTTGATCTCTACACCGCTGTCCTGGGGGGCGAGGTTCCCTTCCGCCACCTGGATGGGAGGACCCTGATGGTTCACATTCCGCCGGAGACCCAGAACGGCACACTGATCCGCCTGCGCGGGGAGGGCATGCCCTCCCCCCACCATCCGGGCGAACGGGGAGACCTGTATCTTCGGGTTTCCATAGAACTGCCCCGCAACCTCACCCCCCGGGAGCGGGAGCTGTTTGCCGAACTGGCCCGTCTGCGCCGGGGGCGCTGACGAACGGAGGTCTTCTGTCTCCTCCCCTGGCGGATCCCGCATGACCAGCTGATCACCATCCGGAGTGAGGACCTATGGATTCGCGAATCCGAAAAGGGATATGGATCCTCATCGGGGGAATCCTCGCGCTGAGCGCATGCCGCTCGCTTCCCCTGCGGGAACTGATTTTCGTTACGCCCACGCCAGGGTCTGGTGGCACCATCGTTGTTCCGGCAGGGCCTCCGCCGACGCCCCCGCCGATCCCATCAGGGCTTGACGAAGAGGAGCAGCGGCTGGTCGCCATCTATCAGAAGGTCCTGCCCTCCGTGGTGAATATCGATGTGGAAGGGGCGGAAGCCTCGGCCTTCGGGAGCGGATCGGGTTTTATCTATGACACCCGGGGGCACATCGTCACCAACAATCATGTGGTGGAATTCGCTGAGGAGATCTGGGTGACCTTTTACGATGGGACGGTGGCGAAGGCCCGTGTGGTCGGGCGGGATGTCTTCAGCGATCTGGCGGTGATCCAGGTGGACGCGCCTCCGGAGCTTCTGCGCCCCGCCGAGCTGGGGGATTCGGATCAGCTTCGGGTCGGCCAGAAAGTGGTGGCCATCGGCAACCCCTTCGGCCTGCGCGGGACGATGACCCTGGGGGTGATCAGCGCGCTGGGCCGTGCTCTGGAGACCCCCACCCGCTTCCAGATCCCGGATGTCATCCAGACCGATGCGGCCATCAACCCGGGCAACTCCGGTGGGCCCCTGGTGGACCTCCAGGGGCGGGTGATCGGTGTCAACTCCGCCATTCGTACGGATTCCAGTGCGACGGGCATACCGGCTAACATCGGCATCGGGTTCGCGATCCCGGTGAACACGGTCAAACGCGTGGTTCCCCAGCTGATTCAGAACGGTCGGGTTCGTTATCCTTATCTGGGGATCACCTCTACGGGCGCCATCTCGCTGGCGGAGCTGCGCGCGCGAGGATACGATGTCCCCACCACCCGTGGCGTCCTGATCCAGGAGGTGGTTCCTGATGGCCCGGCCGCCCGGGCTGGCCTGCGGGGCGGCACCCGCGAGGTTCAGGTTCGGGGGGCACGTATTCTCCTGGGTGGGGACATCATCACCGCCATCGATAGCCATCCTGTCTCTTCCTTCGATGAGCTGGTCTCTTACCTGGTCAATCACACCGAGGCCGGACAGACAGTGACCTTAACGATCCTGCGGGATGGGCAGGAAAGGGTGGTCCAGGTGACGCTGGGAGAACGGCCCTCGCCATGAGGTCCCCGTGCCCGGAACCTGACTTACCCATCCTGGTGAGGAGGATCCAGAACCCATGCGACGCGCGATCTGGTTGATCCTGGCAGGGATCCTGCTCTTTGTAGGAGGCTGTGCCATCACCACCGCTGGTGCCCTTCTGTGGGCCCGGTCTGCGCTCACCCGTCCCGGTGAGGCAACCCTTCCACCGCCCGGAAGCCCATCCACTTCTTCTTCTTCCCCTACTCCAACCCCGATCCCTCCTGGGGTTCTGTCGGAGGCCCGAGCGCTGGAGGCGGCGTTCATCTCGGTCTATCGGCGGGTCAGCCCTTCTGTGGTGCACATCACCACCCGGGCGACCGCCTTCGATCTCCTTCGGGGCCCTGTCTATCAGGAAGGCACCGGATCCGGGTTTGTGTGGGATACAGAAGGACATATCGTCACCAACAACCACGTGGTGGAAGGTGCGGACCAGATCGAGGTGATCCTCGCGGATGGCACCACAGCCTCCGCCACGCTGGTGGGGGCGGATGCGTATAATGATCTGGCCGTGCTGCGAATCCGGGTGCCCCGGGAGAAATTGATCCCGGTGACGCTGGGGGATTCCTCGCAGCTACAGGTGGGACAGTGGGTGATCGCGATTGGGAACCCCTTCGGACTGGACCGCACCATGACAGTTGGGGTGATCAGCGCCCTGGGTCGAACCCTGGAACTCTCCGATCGCCCCTTAGGGGAGGTGATCCAGACCGACGCGGCCATCAACCCGGGCAACTCCGGTGGGCCGCTGCTGGATCTGGATGGACGGGTGATCGGGATCAACACGGCGATCCGCTCCCCCAGCGGCGGTTCTATCGGCATCGGCTTCGCTATCCCGGTGAACACGATCAGGCGGGTGGTTCCCGAGCTGATCGCCCGGGGACGCTATCCTCATCCCTGGCTGGGCGCCTCATTCTTTGAGATCACCCCTGCCTTTGCCCAGGCCTTCCGCCTGCCGGTGGATCACGGTCTCCTCACCGTTCAGGTGGTGCCCGGCAGTCCGGCGGATCAGGCCGGGCTGCGGGGAGCATCCCAGCGGGTGCGCACCCGCTTCGGTGATGTGTTCCTGGGAGGGGACATCCTCACCGCGATCGATGATCGTCCTTTGCGTCGGGTGGATGAGCTCGTGATCTATCTGGAGAATTACAAACGCGTCGGGGAGACGGTGACCCTCTCGATCATACGGGACGGCCGCCCGATGACGCTCCGGGTGACCCTGGGGGAGCGGCCGCCTGGATAATCCTGAGCGGCCATGTGAAGCGCTCAGGAGTTCCGTGGCCGACACGCCACGAAAACAGGAGTTGCGCAGCTGGCCTCCCCGGTAAGCCCTGACCCTCGAGGCCTGCACACCACCCGATCCTGGAGGTGAGGGCAATGATGGAAATCCAGGTCAGCGCGGTCGAGGTTGTGGATGAAGATCAGCCCCGGTATCGGATCGGGACGGTGGCTGCGATGGTGCAGCTGCATCCCCAGACCATTCGCCACTATGAATCGATCGGTCTGATCTCGCCCCGGCGGGTCCGGGGTCGGATGCGTTTGTATTCCGAGCGGGATGTGGCCCGGCTGCGCCAGATCGTGGAGCTGACCCAGCTGGGTGTGAACCTGGCCGGGGTGGAGATCATTCTTCGCCTGCGAGAGCAGATCGCCGCCCTCCAGGCGGAGATCGAGCGGCTGCGGGCGATCCTCGAGACTGAGCAATTATCCTCTTCTTCAGAACCCGGGTAGGACGCTGCCGCAATGGGTCAGGAAGAGTCGCGCTGCCGGGGAAAACCTGTCCCTCTCCCCTTCCCCGCCGCTCCATAGCGTGGGAGGGGAGGATATTTGGGAGGGGCGATTGCGCCTTTGGCACGCCTGCCGATCATTGCTTCCTCGCGCTGTCCCCAGAACGGGGCCGGCTGCGCAGCTTTCCGGTATGGAAACGAACCTGAATCCCGGGAGGTCTGGATGAGCATGCGGATTATGAGCGACAACCGGCCCGTGGAGCTGGACGCGCCGCTGACGGAAAATCTGGTGAAAGAAGAGATCCGCCGCTACGAAAACGGACCCTATCGGGCCCTGACCCTTTATCTGTGGTTTCAGACCCGGGAACGGCGGGCGATCATCCGTCTGACCGACCGCGTGCGGCAGGCGGTGCGCGAGAGCGGGATCCGCGAAGGCTTCGCGCTGGTCAGCGCCATGCACATCACCGCAGCGGTTTACGTGAACGATCATGAAGAGGGCATCATGCAGGATATGATGGAGCTCCTGGACCGCCTGGCCCCCTTCCGTCCGGATTACCGGCATCACCGCACCGGCGAGGATAACGCGGATGCCCATTTGAAAAGCCTGCTCCTCCACCATGAAGTGATCGTTCCGGTTACCAATGGGGATCTGGATCTGGGACCCTGGCAGGAGATCTTTTACGCGGAGTTCGATGGCCAGCGCCGCAAGCGGGTCCTGGTGAAGGTCGTGGGGGTAGATTGAACATTCTCCGGAGCGATAGGGAGGGAGGCTCGATGGTTCCGCGCGCCCGCCGGGAGGGATTACTTGCCCTCTTTCTGGCCCTGGCCCTCTGGCACAGCGCTGTCAATCCCCTCCTGGAATCCTCCGACGAGCGATGGCACGTCGGTGTAATTGTTCACCTGGTGCGGACTGGAAGTCTTCCGGTTCAGATCCCCGGGCAGGAGACCCTCTGGCGACAGGAGGGGAGCCAGCCCCCACTTTACTATATGTTGCTGGCAGCCCTTACCCGGATCCTGGGCCTTCCCCTGGACGACTTCGAAGCCATTTACCATCCGAACCCCCATGCAGCACCTGGTGATGCCTCCCGGATCGCTAACCGCAACCTTGCCCTTCACGGCCCATGGGAGGCCTTCCCATGGCGGGGATCTGTTCTGACCCTCCATATCTGGCGATCGGTCTCTGCCCTGCTGGCTGCCCTCACGGTCCTTGCCACCGTCCAGGCGATCGCTCTTCTCTTCCCCCAGCGAGCGAGGCTGGCCCTGGGAAGCGGGCTCCTGGTCGCTGCCAACCCGATGTTCATTTTCATCAGTGCCTCGATCAACAACGACAACCTCGCCCATGCGATGACGGCGCTCGCCTTATGGCTTCTCGCTCTCCGCCTCCGCCACGGCTTCTCCGCATGGCGAGTTGCGGGGCTCGGGCTGGTTCTGGGAGCCGCCGCCCTGGCGAAGCTGAGCGGCCTCGTCCTCTGGCCGGTAACCGTGTTCTTCCTGTTGGGCGTTGCCAGAAGGGAACGTCGATGGGCTCATGGGCTGCTGGAAATCGCCACGACGTTCAGCCTCGCCACAGCCGTCTGTGGGTGGTGGTTCGCACGCAACTGGTTGCTTTATCGCGACCTCACCGGCCTGTCGGTGATGTTGGAGATCGCCGGACGTCGGTCGGCCACCTGGGCGGATCTGGTGGGGGAGTTCGAGGGTTTTCGGCGCTCGTTCTGGGGTGTCTTCGGGGGGATGAACGTTCTCATGCCCTCCTGGACCTATCTTGCCCTCGATCTGTGGACGATCCTTACGGTCATCGGCCTGATTGCTGGCGTGGGAGCTCGCGCCCGGAACGCACTTCGCGTCCATCGATGGGGGGAGGAATGGGCGATCGGAGGGTGGCTGCTCGCCTATGTGGCCTTGCTGTTCGCAGCCTTTCTGCGCTGGACTTCCCAGACCATGGCCTCCCAGGGGCGATTGATGTTCCCGGCCATCGGCCCGATCGCCTTAGGCCTTTGGGCCGGCTGGGAGGGAATCGTGTCTATGATGGGCCGGGCTTGTCGATGGCTGATTCCCCTTCCGGGAGTCTTCCTGGGCTCCCTGGCCCTGTGGGCCCCTCTTCTGTGGATCGCCCCCGCCTATCGTCCTCCTTCGCTACCTCTGCCGAAGATCCCTCCCCATCGACTGGAGGCGACATTTGGGGACACATTCCGCTTGTGGGGTTACGAGGTCCATCCATTGACGCTGACACCGGGAGAGACCATGGAGCTCACCCTCTACCTGGAGGCCCTTCGGACGCCAATCAGGGATTGGAGCCTTTTCGTCCACCTGGTGGATGAAGCGGGGATCATCCTGACCCAGGAGGACCGCTATCCCCGCCAGGGCCTGGTCCGAGCGACCACCCTGCAGCCCGGGGAGCGCTGGGCGGAGATCATCCGCCTGCGAGTCCCGGACACCGCCATTGCCCCCACGCGGCTTTCCTTCATAGTGGGCTTTTATGATCGGCGGACATGGGAACGCATGCCGACCCGAGGGTCCGAGGGGATCCCATCAGGGAACCATTTGCAATTCGGCGACCTCGCCCTCCACGCCCGGCCCGGAGCTTATCCGAACCCGGTCTCCTACCGTTTCGGCGGGCAGATCGAACTGGTGGGGTTCGAGATTGCTCCCCGGAGGGTGCGGCCGGGAGAGGCAGTGAGGCTTATCCTCTACTGGCGGGCTCTACGTTCTGTGGAACACGATTACACCGTCTTCACCCACATTCTGGAACCCCCTCAGACCCTTTGGGGGCAGGAGGATCGCCCACCCACTCCGCCTACCTCCCGGTGGCAAGCAGGGACCGTGTATCGGGAATCCTACACTTTGCGTGTGAAGCCGGAGACACCCCCCGGCTTCTATGAAATAGAAATCGGTCTCTACCGACCCGAGACAGGGGAGCGACTGCGGCTGGCCGATGGTCGGGATTTCCTGATCATCGGCCGGATCCGGGTGGAGCCGTGAAAGGGCTTACCCTCGCCCTGTCAAATCCACTTCAGAGTGAAATACTTTTCAAGAGCGAGACCAATATGGGTAATGTGTGTCGCTCTGCTTGCCTGGAACGATCGATGCTGGCCCTGCTTTTGAGCAGCTTCCTTGCCATAGGGGTCTACTACGCCCTGGGCAACCCGCTCTGCAAACCCGACGAGGCTTATCACTACGCCTACGCTTCGCACATCCGTTCCGGCCATGGACTCCCGGTGATCGGGTTGACTCCCGGGCGGGGCCAATTCGCCCCCGTGGAGATGGAGGCTCATCAACCGCCCCTTTACTATGCCATCGTTGCCGGGATCGCGGCCCTCTTGAATCTGCACGATCGAGTTGCTCCATCCGTGAATCCCTATCTGTTAGGCACGCTGGAAGGCAATCGCTGCTTGACGGTTCCATTGTACTCAACGCTCTCTGAAAGCCCGATCTTCTTCACCGGACGCCTGATATCCATGCTGTGCGGGGCCCTGGCGCTATTCTTTGCCTACTGTCTGTGTCGGATGTTCCTGCCATGGCCGGTGGCCCTCCTGAGCATCGCCTTCATGGGATTTAACCCGCAATATCTCTTCATCGCCACATCCTTCAGCAACGATATGCCTGTGGTGGCCGTGGCCCACCTCGGGTTGTGGCAGCTTGGACGCGCAATTCGCGAGGGCCTGACCCGGAAGCGGGCCGTTGTCCTGGGTGGGATCATCACGGGGGCGACCCTCACCAAGCTGACGGGCCTGGGCCTGCTGATCCCGTTAGGTGGGATCGCCCTTTGGCAGGCATGGAAAGCCCGCCGCGGGCAGCTGCTGCAGGAGGCGGGGATCGCGGCCCTGGTGGTCGCCATGGGGGGCTCATGGTGGTTCTGGCGGAACTGGCATCTGTATGGCCACCCCCTTGCCACCCATCTTCTGACGGTGTTGCTCGGGCGGCGCACCACCCCCTGGACCTTAAAGGACTTCCAAGACTTCATCAGCTATGTCTGGAAATCCTACTGGTTGGCCTTCAGCCCGGGGGATCTTCTGTTTGCTGAGCCCATTGTCTACGGCGCGATTGGCCTGATCGTCCTTCTCGCCCTCGTCGGATTGATCCTCGCTCTCCAGCACAGGCCGCACATCCGCCCTCTGTTTGTATTACTCTGGGGGTGGTTCTTGCTGGTTTTTGTCTCGTTCCTCTATTTGACCAGAAACACCCCGATCTTCATTGGAGGCGGACGCCTGCTTTTCCCTGCGGCCATCGCCGTCGGGGCCACACTGGCCACCGGCCTTACAGAGATCTTCCGTCGCCCACTTCCTGCACCGGCCGGGCTTGCTCTCCTCCTTGCCCTTTACGCCACCATAGCTCCAGGCCGCTACATGGATCCTGCGTATCCAAGGCCCCATCTGGTCCATGAACTCGAGCATCCCCCAAACTACCCCTTAGGGGTCTCCTTTGGGGAAGGACAATTCGAGCTGATCGGCTACGATTTGTATTTCACCCGGGTCGCTGGCCGCCCGGCCCTTTCCATCACCTACTACTGGCGCGCCCTCAAAGAAACATCCAGGAACTTCAGCGTCTTTATCCACCTCCAGGCTCAAGTCGACGGTCATCCTCATTTGCTCACACAGGTGGATACCTATCCGGGATATGGGGCCTATCCCACGTCGGCATGGCGCCCGGGATGGATCTTCATTGACCGCCTGGCGCTCCCTCTGCCATCCCCTGGCCAGGCCTTCTCGGGGACGGTAACGACCGGACTATACGATCTGCCTGCTATGGAACGGCTCCCCGCCTATGATCGGGACGGCCGACGGTTTCCCATCGATGCGGTCCCCCTGGCCTATCTGTGGGCCGACGGGACAGGTGCCTTCCGCATCTTCGCGCCAGTCGGGATAGAAGCCCAGAGGTGATCGGCGGCAATCCTCGGAGGGTAACCGGTGGCCCTCCTGGGTTCGGCTAAAATCGTAAAAAGGCGAGGAACTCATCCGAGGAGCGCCGGACTATGCACATCGGCATCTGCTTGCCGAACTATGGACGGGCCTCATCGCCGGAGGCCATCCGCGAGGTGGCCCGGGCCGCGGAAGATTTGGGGTTCGATTCCATCTGGACCACAGACCATGTCCTGGTCCCTGAAGCCCATCTTGAGCCTTATGGCCGCATCTTTGAAACCTGGACCACCCTGGCCTATGTGGCCGCGCTGACGCAGCGGATCCGGCTGGGGACGTCGATCCTGCTCCTGGGACTGCGCAACCCGGTGCTGGTGGCCAAACAGGCGGCCACGCTGGATCAGCTGTCGAACGGCCGCCTGATCCTGGGCATCGGCGCAGGATGGCTGGCCCGGGAGTTCGAGAACCTGGGGATGTCTTTCCGGCGTCGTATCCGGTTCATAGAGGAGGGCATCGCCCTGATGCGAACCCTGTGGGCGAACCCGCGCCCACGCTTTCAGGGCCGCTTCTTCCGCATTGAGGACGCCGTGTTCGAGCCCCTCCCACTCCAGCCCGGAGGGCCTCCGATCTGGATCGGTGGGAACACCGAAGCCGCGGTGCGACGGGCCGCCCGCCTGGGCGATGGCTGGCATCCGGTGGGCCTGGATCCAGAGACGCTGCGGATGCGCGTGGCCCAGCTGCGCGAATGGTCTCACGGGCGCTCGATCCCGGTCGTCTGCCGGATGTATATCGCCATGGATTCTCAGCTTCCCCCGGTGTATACTTCGCCGACCGGCGAGCGCCGGATGCGGCTCACCGGTTCGGGGGAGCAAATCCTGCGCCATCTCCAGGCGCTTCGGGATGCCGGGGCGGATGGGGTGATCCTCACCTTTGAGGCCCCGTCCGCCGCAGCGCAGATCGAACAGATGCAGCGAATGGCCGAGCTGCGCCGCCATCTCGCTTAGAACATCAGATGGAAGGAAGATACGGGATGTGGGGAATTCCAGTCGGGGATGGGATATGGCTCCGGTTGCTGGAGCGACATCACGCAGAGCCCCTGTTCGCCCTGACGAACCGTAATCGGGAGCACCTGCGGCCATGGCTGCCGTGGGTGGATCATGTCCGGGCGGTGGGGGACAGCCTCGCGTTTATCGAGGAGGGATTGGAAAGGTTTGCGCGGGGGGCCGGTTATGAGCTGGGCATCTGGCTGGAGGAAAACCTGATCGGGGTCATCGGCGTTCATTCGATCGATCGAGAGAGCGCCTCCGCCTCGATCGGCTACTGGCTGGATGCCGGCCATCAGGGTCGGGGGATTATGACCCGGGCGGTGGCGACGGTGCTGGACGATCTGTTCTTCGCCCGGGGGCTGCACCGGGTGGAAATCCGGGTCGCGCCGGAGAACCACCGCAGCCGGGCTATCCCGGAGCGCCTGGGCTTTCGAATGGAGGGGATCCTGCGGGAGGCCGGCCGTTACGGCGGCCGATGGGGGGATCTGATGGTCTACGCCATCCTGGATCGGGAGTGGGAAGAGAGGCGAAAGCGAAAGACGCATTCGAGCCCACCCCGCTGAGCCCGGCCAGGGCTTTACGTCCCTGGACCTCTCCTGGCAAGGCTGGCCATATCCTTCCCGATGCCCTCCAGGCCGTAGGGGTGCTGGGAAGCCGGAGATCCCGGCTCCGCCTGTTCAGTCCGGATGGGGAAGAGGAATCCATGGAGATCCGTGAACATTCCTGGCTTCCGATCCCGATTACCGTGAGCCTGATCCTGCTCGGATGGGTGATCGTCCGTCTCTTTCCATCGGAGGGCCCTGAGATCGCTCTCCAGATCCTGGGATCCCCGCTGGGGCTTCGTCTCACGCCTGCTTTCTGGATCGGGATCTTCAGCGCCGCCCTGGCGGCCACCGGAACGGAATCGATGCTCCAGCTCCACCCGCGTTTCCGGGAGGAAGCGCCCTGGCGTCAAATCGGCCGTCTGATCCCTTCCATGTGGGTGGCCGTGGGGGGGCTGATATTTACGCTGCAGCTTCCACCCAGCCCTCTCTGGCTGATCAGCCTGGGGCTTGGTGGGGCTGCGCTGACGCTGGCCATGCTGGGCGAATACTATCGCCTGGAAGCCGCAGGGATCTCGAAGCTGGTGACCCCGCTCCTGACCCAGGCGCTGATCTACCTGGTCACCCTGGCGGCCATCGTGTGGATTCTCCAGAGTGATCTTCGGACCCTGGGATTGATGCTGATCAGCGGGATCCTGGCCGCTGGCCTTGCGCTGGCCCGTCTGGTCGAAGCGGAGATCCCGGAGCGCCGGCGATGGCTGTATACCGCCCTGATCGGATGGAGCATGGCCACGATCGCGGCCGCTTTCCGCTACTGGACGCTCTCCCCGGTCACTCTGGGGTTGTGGTGGATGATTCTGCTTTATGAGCTGGTGGAGATGAGCCTCTGGTATCTCCAGGGGAAGGCCATTTCCCCCCGCGTGGCCGTGGAGTTCGGAAGCCTCGGCTTCCTGATCGCCCTCCTCGCCCGGTGGGTGGCAGGATAAGGTAGGACCCGGTGGATCCCTTCCCCAAACGTAAGAAAGAAGAACAGGTGCTATCAAGGGTGGCCCCTGTTGCCTCCAAGGGTGAAGGCCTGGTGTGGTCAGGCGGACCGGAGCGCGCAACGGAGAATCAGATACATTGCGTGGGACCAGAGGAGGGGCTTGGCCACCGGGCCCCAGCGCGCCTTCCATTCGCTGTAGCGCCTGGGGGCGAGGAGGTGCCCGGAGACCTGTTCAGGCAGATGGCCCTCCGCATCCGCCTGGTCTTCTACCCAGCGCAGAAACTCCCACGCCCGGCCGATCTCTCCGACTTCTGTGTAATACCAGCCCAGCCAAGCGGTCAGCAGCACCCATTCCCCGCCACCGTAGTAGGTATCCGCACGATAGCGATGCACTCCGCCTCCCGGGCAGTGCAATTCCTGTTCGATGCGCGCTACTGTGGCCCGTATAAGAGGGTCGTCGGGAGAGAGCAGGCGATAGGGCGTGGCCACCCCCACGAGGCTAGCATCGATCTGATAGGCAGGGTCGGAGGGGGGTGGAATCTGCTTGACCAAGTGCCCTTCCCGCACCCCGTGGGTCAACACGAAGCGACGCACCTGGTCTGCAATCCCTGCGAGGGAGCGGCCATGGACCCCCAGCAATGCCCCCGCGGCGCGCAGGCCGGCATAGATGGCTGCCAAGGTATATGGATGTTGATATTGTGGGTGCTCCTCCCAGAGGTCGTAGCAGGGCCGGTCCCAGAGCGCGCTCAGGTAGCGGGCGATCAGCGTAACGGCCGCCTGCCAGTCCGGCGTCAGCGCCATCCCGGTGCGCTGAACGTGCTCGTTCAGCGCCCACAGCCAGGTCCCGAAGCCGTCCAGCTGGAAATTGGGCCATTCCTCAGGCCCCTCCTCCCCATTCAAGGTATAACGGGTGTGGAGGTAATCCTGGCCCAGCGGTTCGCCGCGGGCCGCCTTCTCAATCGCCCGCTCGGCCTTACGGGCATGGCGCAGGATCGTGCGAGCGGCCCAGTCGTGGAAGCTCCGCGCGCTCCCATGCTGGCCCACCAAGTCCATGGCGTAAGCGATGAAGGCGCCATCACGAAACCATGAATACCGGTAAACAGGGAACTGGGGGGATGCGACATATGCCCCGGTGGGGGCTTGATGGGCTATGATCACACGAACGCTGTGTTGAACGAGATCCGTCATCCGGGTTTACCTCTCGAAATAAGCTGATTGGGGCTTAGGGAGCTCGGGGGGGCACGCCGAAGGCATGCCCCCCGAGTATCTCTTCTCCCCGCGAGGGAACCGGAGCGCTCCAGTGCCCGAGGACCCGCCCGCTGGGGAAGGCGGAACACCTTTGCCCCACTTGCCGCGCGAGCACGACCGGCATCCGATAGCGGGCCGGAGCATCCCGTCCTTCGCCGCTCTTGTTGAGACTGTTTACGTTTGGAAATTTTGTGTCACCCCGGGGTGTCATCGCTGAGGTCCATATTCCATGCTGCAAGCATTCAGTTTGCGAACACAATCACGATAAGGTCCCAATATTCCAGCCTGGGGACAGTGAACTCGATATAGTTCCCTCGGGTATCCTGACCGGGCTTGAATTCCAGAAGCAAGGCCTGGAGGGTGGTAAAATCCGGTGAAGCCAACCAGACTCGTTTCACCTCACGCTCTGTATAGTAGCGGACGCGCAGCTCGTTTAATGATGCGGGGGCCGTTAGCGACAAACTATTCCACTCAGGGCTGGAGATACCTAACAGGTTGATCAGGCTGATGGTTTCAAAATCTTCACCTTGTCGGGCGATAATCCAAACCTTCCCGCAGGCTTCCTCAGGATCCGTGTTTATTCCCTCGATTAACACCCTCCTGGCCCCCTCATCCGTGCTATCCCAGGTCCCCAAGGCCAGCGCGTTCTCGTAACGAACGGCGAAATCGTAATAGCGGCGCAGTACCTCCTTCAGGTTCTCACTCAGGGGCCAGTGCTTGGGAAAATAAGGATCGGCCAACATGCGGTCCCTCTCACCCAGCTCGATGTGGTAGCCGCCGCTGGCGAAGATCACCGCATCGGCCAGCCGCACATTTACCTCCCACGCGGGGTCGATATACGCCGCCAACACGACCGGTTTACCCCCTCCCAAGCGCTGTGCCTCCACGATCAACCGCCAGAGATCCGAATACGCGGTATGGGGCGGCCAGACTTCGATGTAAAGAAAATCCACAGGGGTCCGCGCCACCGCCTCAATCGGCCAGTTGTTAACGGCGTTAAAGACCACCGTCGCATCAGGGCGGATCGACCGCACGACTGCGCTGGCCTGCTCGATGAAGGCGGGGAAGGCCGAAGCCAGGTCCACCAAGCGGCCATGGGCATCCCAGGCCACCCATGGCTCCCCGTATTGATCCAGATGGATGCCGTCGAACCAGGTCACCTGCATGACCTCGGCGAGCTCCCGCAGCAGGTGCTGAGCCCAAGGGGAACCTGGGCGGGGATCCATAATGCTTAGGAAATCCTCGCCCAACCCGAGGGGATGCCCATCGGCCCCGCGCAAGGTCCAGCCCGGGCGCGCGCGGGCGAAAGTGGCCGAGGCCCCATACACCGCCGCATAGGCCATGGCAGCGATGTTGCGACGGTGAGCCGCCTCAATCAGAGCTTCCACCGTTCGCCAAGAGAGGAGGCGCCCCAGCGGATCCCGGTAAGGATCCTCCTCGGTCAGCAGATCCTCATGGCGGTACATCCAGTCGTAAAACTGAAGGCCGTTGATATGGAAGCGGGCCAGCGCCTCCACCGTCTCCTCGATGTCCAGCCGATTGGGCGGGAAGTCCGAGAGGAACCCATAGCGGGGCGCCACGGTCCAGTGGCGGAGGATATCGAGAGCCGTCGATCCCCGGGCCAGGAGCTTCCCCTCGGTATCCCGTAGCTCAGCGTCCACCCCATAGCCCCGCGGATCCTCCGGCGGGAGGGGGAGCGAGATGTGGATTTCCTCTGGGGCTCCGGGGCCAAGGGCGACCTCCTCCTCCACAGCAAGGACTTCGTCCGTGAGGAACATCAGCTGGAGGCGAATCCGCCCCCGCCGCGATGGCCCCTCCAACAGAGGCATCCGCACGGTGATCCGCGCCACTTCGCCCGGATAGTAAAACGCTTTGTCTGGAAACAGATCGAGGGCCGCCATCGGGTTATCCTTTGAGGGCACCGGCACTTAACCCAACGATGAAATACCGTTGTAACATCACATACAGGAAGATCACCGGGGCGATGGCGATCAAGGAGGCGGCGAAGACCAATCCCCACTGGGTGAGGTGAGCCCCGTGGAAGGTAGCGATGGCCACCGGCAACGTCCGCATCGCCTCCACATCGATGGCGGTGAGCGCCCAGGTGAACTCCTCCCATGCGAAGAGGAAAGTAAAAATAGCCGCCGTGGCCAGAGCGGGGGCGGAGAGGGGAAGGGTGATGCGGAGGAAGATCGTTCCGTATCCCCCCCCGTCGATCCACACCGCCTCCTCCAGCTCCCGGGGCAACTGCTCGATAAAGCCTCGGAGCAGGAAGGTGTTCAAAGGGATGGTCATCGCTACATATACGAAAACCAGGCCGGCCAAGCTGTTCCGAAGCCCCAGCGCTCGGGCCAGCATGAACTGCGGGATGATCAGCGTGAGGCTGGGAATCATCAAGGTGAACAGGATCGCGTAGAAGGCGAGGTCCTTGCCCGGGAACTCAAAGCGGGCAAAGGCATACGCCAGCATGGCCGAACACAGCACGGAGATCACCGTGGTGCTCAGGGCGACCACCGCGCTGTTCCGAAAATAAAGGGAGAAATTGTTGGAGTTCCAGGCTTCGATGAAATTCGCCAGCGTCGGCCGCTCCGGGATAAAGCGAGGCGGGATCTCCAGAACATAGACCGGCCCCTTGAGGGCGGTGGAGACCATATATAGGAGAGGCAAGACTGTGGCCACAGCCCCCGCCCCCAGCAACAGATAAAGCACCGCAACCTCCGCGATCTGTCGTTTCGGATTCGCGACCATGGAAGAGACCCCCTAAAGCTCCATAGGACGACGCAGCAGCTTGATTTGAATGAAGCTCAGTAGAAAGATCAGGATAGCCAGCATGTACGAGAGCGCGGCCCCATAGCCGAAATCCAGGAAATTAAAAGCCTCGTTATACATATAAGTCAGGAGAGTTTCAGTCCGATGCATCGGTGCTCCGCCGGTCATCAGGTAAACCGGCAGGAAGACATTGAATCCCCCGATGACCAGCATCACCAAGACGAAGATCACCGTTGGGCGCATCATCGGCAAGGTGATGTATCGGAACTGCCCCCAGCGGCCGGCCCCGTCGAGGGCCGCCGCCTCATATAGCTCGAGGGGGATGTCCTGCAAGGCGGCCAGAAAGATCACCATGGACCAGCCGATCCCCTTCCAGATGCCCAGGGTCATAATAGCAACCAGGGCGGTCTCCGGGTTCTGCAGCCATGGGATGTAGTGATCCGACAGGTGAAGGACATCGACCAGGAGGTAGTTGATCAGGCCGCTCTGGCTGTGAAAAAGGAACTTGAAAAGCAGAGCTGCCACCACCCACGAGGTGATCACCGGCAGGTAATAAAGGGTCCGGAACAGCACCCGCCACCGGGGAATGGCATGCAACGCCAGGGCAACCAGCATGGCCAGGATCATCTGCCCGGGCACGGTGACGGCGGTGTAGAGCACCGTGTTCCGCATAGAGATCCAGAAGATCGGGTCGCGAAGGGCGCGGAGGTAATTGGCGGCTCCCACGAACCGGCTGTCCTGCCCTGGCATAATGGACCATTCGTACAGGCTGATCTGGAGCGCCTGGATCAGCGGGTAGAGATAAAAGATGAGGAAGAACGTCATGCCGGGGAGCATGAACAGATAAGCTGCCCGAAGGCGCTGCGCACGAAGGGATCCTTGATTCCACACCGTTCCCTCCTCCCGGGGGCCGGGTTGGGCCCGGCCCCCGGGCCTGGCCATCGGAGTTTCGGAGTTATTGTTGCTTGAGCAAGGCGTCGATCTTCGGGGCAAGCTCATCCAGGGCTTCCTTGGCCCCCTTCTCCCCGCGCAGGATGGCCTGGCCGGTGCTGGTGAGCAGATCCTCAATCTTCGGCCAATTGGGATGGGGCAACCGCGCCCGCGCGGTCTTGAGCTGCTCGAAGAAGAGCGCGAAGTAAGGTTGCGCTTGGACAGCCTGCTCGATGACATCGGTGCGCACCGGAACCTGGCCCGCCCGAGCCATCATGAGCTGGGCTTCGGGGCTGAGCATGAACCGGATGAACTCCAGGGCGGCCTCCTTGTTCCGGCTCTGCTTGAACAGCACGATGTCCTCGCCACCAACCACGGAGACCGAGCCGCCCTTCCCGGCTGGCATCAGCGCCCACTGGATCTGCTTCTGCGGATACTGGGCGGCGAAGATCGCCGGCATCCAGGGTCCTTCTAACAGGTTGGCGATCTCATCGCGCGCAAATCCGCCCGCCGTGTCCACACCCCCGCCGAGGATACCAGGATGGAGGTAGCCCTTGTCCAGCATCCCCTTGAGGAACTCATAAGCGGCCACCGTGTCCGGACCGTTCACATACCCGCTGGCAGTCTTCATCTCGGGATCCGTCAGGTCGCCACCGAAGCTCCAGATCCAGGGGAGCACGGCCCAACCATAGGTGCCACCATCGGCAAAGCAGTACTTGTCCCTCCCCAGGGCTTTGATCCGTTCACAGACCCTCAGGAACTCATCGATCGTCTTGGGAGGTTCGGCGATCCCGGCGGCAGCATACATCTCTTTGTTCCACATCAGAAGCCGGGTGTTGGTATCCAGCGGCAGGCCGTAGTAGTGGCCCTGCCAGAGGTTGGTCGACAAGGGTCCGGGGAACACTTTCTCTTTGTAAGCGTTAAAGTCAGGCATGATCATATCCAGAGCCTCCAGGGCCCCCATTGCCGCCAGCTCCGGCACCCAGATGATGTCGGAGCGGATCACGTCCGGGGCGGTCCCGCCGGCGATGCTGGTCAGGAGCTTCCGACGGAATTCATCATATGGAACCTGCTGGGCCTCGATCCGGATGTTAGGAAACTTTTGGTGGAAGGCGGGGAGGACCTGCTCGTTGAAGACCTTGGTCTCCTCCGGGTTATAGGCGTGCCAGAAGGTGATGGTCACCGGGCCTTTGGGAGTGGGCGTCGGGGTCACCACTCGCTCCATCACCACCGGCGTGGGGCTCGGGCCCGGGGTTGGAGTAGCTGCTGGCGCGCACGCTGCGGCCAGGAGCGCCAGCAACATCCAGCTGATTCCGATCCGAAACGCAGAAGCTTTCGGTTGGCACATGGCGGCCTCCTTTATAGATATAGAGCTGGTGCGGATTCCTTTCGACTCAAGCCGTCAGGCGGAGCATGGGGCGCATCAAACCCCTATCCCCCGAACGGTCAGGGCCTCAGGCCCCGCCTTCCTACCCCGAGGCCAATAGACGCATAACGGACGTTTTGTAACTTCCCCATTGGACATTCTTATTTCACTAAAGTAAGAAAGTGAGCCCAAAAAAACGCATCAGGCGGGGATGGGGACCCAGCCCTGGCGGGCTCGCCGGTGGATAGGTGGCTTAAACAGCTCCCCCAGCACCACACAGGCCGCACCCCGCGCCCAGGTCTCGTCCCCCGCCGGCTCCAGGACAACCTCCAATTCGTCCGCCAAGCCGTTGAAAGCATGGGCCCGCAGGGCCTCTCGCATGGGCCCGAAGCGCCACTCCCCGGCCCGCACCCCTTCCCCGCCCACGATGACCAGTTGGGGGTTCAGGAGGTTGACCAAAATCGCGATCCCCATCCCCAGCCAGCGGCCCGAATCGGCCAGCAGTTTCCGAGCCCATTCATCCCCCGCCTCGGCCGCCGCGACTACCGCCTCCAGCGTCAGGGGATCCGCCTCGGCCAGCCGCGTTGGCTCCCCCCGGGCGATGGCCGCCCGCGCCGCGCGCAGAACGGCTGGATCGGCGGCCAGGGCCTCTAAGCATCCCCGCTTGCCGCAATCGCACAGGGGGCCGTCCTCCAGCAGCGTGATATGCCCCAGCTCCCCCGCGCCGCCCAGGGCCCCCCGGTAGAACTGGCCGTTGACGACGATGCCGGCACCAATGCCCCGCCCGACCGTGACCACCACGAAGTGTTCCACATTGCGCCCATAACCGAACCACTGCTCCGCGATCGTCAGAGTATTGACATCGTTCTCCAGATAGACCGGGATCCCGAAGTGGGCCGCGATGGGTTCGGCAATCTGGACGTTCCGCCAGCCGAAAAAGGGGGAATACCGACAGATCCCGCTCTCCCCATCCACAATCCCTGCCATCCCGATCCCGATGCCCAGCACCCGTGAGCGATCCACTCCGGACTCGGCGATGGTGGCCTCCACCGCTCGGATGATCGCCCGGAGCACCTGAGGCAGGCGGGCCGACCTCAGGGAGGTCACCCGATGATGGAGCACCTTGGCGTCCAGGTCGGTTAACGCGCTGGCGATGGCGTGCTTCATCAGCTTGACCCCAACCACGAAGCCAGCTTGGGGGTTGAGGCGGAGGAGGACCGGCCGCCGGCCACCGCTGGATTCCCCGGTCCCGACTTCATGGATCAACCCCGCGGCGATCAGCTCGCCCGTGATCTCTGAGACCGTGGCCAAGCTCAGGCCCGAAAGCCGCGCGATGTCCGTGCGCGAGAGCGGACCCCGGCTCTGGATGAGATTCAGAACCAGGTTGCGGTTGATGGCTTTGATCAGATCCCGACTGCCCTTCGGCGGACGGTTCATGCCACGTTCTCTTACTTAGTTCTTTGAACAAAGTATATGTGGCCGCCTTGAATTTGTCAAGGGGGCTGGATCAAGAAGCTTCCCTGGGGCCCTTGCGGAGATGAAAGCCTTCAAACGAAGGCCTTTCGACGAAGGCTTAAGAGGAGACAATGGTTTACTCGTAAAACGCCGCATGGATACGGCGGACGGCCTCCTCCGCCTCGCTCTCCGCGACCACGAGGGAGAGGTTGTATTCCGAAGACCCCTGGGCGATAGAGAGGACATTGATGCGGCCGTTCCCCAGGGCGTTGAAAACCCGGGCCGCGATCCCGGGCGTCGCTCGCAGCCCTGCCCCGACCACAGCGATCACCGCCACCCGATCCATCGCCCAGATGTCCTCAATATCCCGCCGGGCGATCTCCCGTTCGAACGCTTTCCGCAACGCTCGAACCACCTGGGGGGCCGCCGAGGAAGGGATGACGAAGCATATGTTTTGTTCCGAAGAGGATTGAGAGATCATCAGGATGCTGACCCCCAGTTCGGCCACCGTAGCGAAGGTCCGTGCCGCCACCCCGGGCACCCCGAGCATCCCCCGGCCCTCCACCGTGACCAGGCTCAGATTCTTGATCAGAGTCACCGCCTTCACCCGGCCATTGCCCCGGGGCTCCGGGACGATCCAGGTGCCCGGATGTTGCGGGTTCATGGTGTTCAGGATGCGCACGGGAATCCGCCGGTCCATGCATGGAAGCAATGTGCGCGGATGGAGGACTTTCGCCCCGAAGTAAGCCATCTCGGCGGCCTCGATGTAAGAGAGCTCCGGGATCGTGCGGGCGTTCGGCACGATCTTCGGATCCGCGCTCATCACGCCATCCACATCGGTCCAGATCCACACCGCCTCCGCGTCCAGCGCGTAGCCCAGGATGGTGGCGGAGAAATCGGACCCGCCGCGCCCCAGGGTAGTTGGCCGACCTTCAGGGGTGGCACCGATGAACCCGGTCACCACCGGGAGGATCCCCTGCTCCAGAAGGGGCAGCAGAAGGGCCTGCGCCCGTGCCCGGGTCTGTTCCAGATCCGGGGAAGCCTCTCCAAAGCGATCATCGGTAACCAGGAACGTATCCGCATCGATGGCACGCGCCGGGATGCCCCGGGCCCGCAGAACCGCAGCCAGGATGCGGGCGCTCCAGCGCTCCCCCATCCCGGCGAGCAGGTCTGCGGTGGATGGAGACAGCTCCCTCAGCGCCTCCACCGCCCGGAGCACGGTCTCCACCCGCTCAAGCCCCTCCCGGAGCTCCGCCTCCAGGGTTCGCGCTTCCTCCTCCGGCAGCCCCAGCGCCCGAACCGTGTCCTGATGTCGGTCCCGAACGGCGGCCAGGGCCGGGATCCAATCCGGCTCCCCCCGGGCGGCCTGGTGGCTCATCTGGATCAGCGCGTCGGTCACCCCGGCCATCGCCGAGACCACCACGACCAGGCGGGGATCCGCGACGCGGTGTAGCGCGATCAGATCCGCCACCTGCTGAAACCGGGCTGCGTTCCCCACAGAGGTCCCCCCGAACTTCATCACCCGCATCGCCGCCTCCTGATCCAGAGATAAAAAACGACCCCCCGACCGTTGCCGGCCGGGGGGTCTGTTTCCTTACGCTCTGAGGAACTGCGCCCTCTACATCAGACAACAACCCGGGCATTCCCCCGGCCGTTCGTCCAGCCGGTGGTCATCATCCCGGTTGTGGTCATCGCCATCTCCAAGATCCCCCAGCGCATTAACGCCACACCCCTGAAATCTCTTGCGAAAGCGGGATGAACGCAGCGATGTTTGTTCGATATTCTATCCAGCTCCGGCAACCTGTCAACCGGGGCTTTTCCGCGCTCTCGGGACATCCTGTAGCGAACCGCTTTCTCTCCGGAGGGGCCATCTCGCCTCGCGGAATCGGAGCCCAACGGCGGATGTCCGGCCTGGTCCAGTTCATCGGGCAGGATCCTCCTCCTGTATGTTTTGAGTCAGGAAGAGAAGAATCCTATCATGAAACTCGCCTGGCTCCGTGGCATGGGGGTGGTCTTCCCGCTTATCCCGTCGCCCGGGCCTTCGATCGGCGACCCGGCAGGCGAAGAATCAACCACCGATCCTTCCGGAGGCACCCATGGATCTGGACGCGCTGCACACGCCGACCCGCTTCCTTCAATCGATGGGCCTTTCCTTCCCTCCCGAACTGGACCTTCAGGAACTGGAGAACTGGTGGGAAGCGGAGGGGAAGGCGATCTCGATGATGATCGATCGAATGGGCACGCCGTGGCTGCGCGCTTATGACCGCTTCGGCCGCCGCATCGATGAGATCCTCTATCCTCCCGATTACCGCCGGATGCTCCTCCAGGGCTATCGTGCGGGCGCGGTCTGGCACGCCTTCGAAGGCGCGGGCCTGTCTGCGACCTTCCTCATCGGCTACCTCACGGCCTTCTACGATGCCGGCCTTTACTGCCCCTATACCGTCTCCCTGGCCACCGCCCTCGCCCTGCACAAATACGGCGATCCGGATCTCCAGGCTCGCTTCCTCCCCCCGCTCCTACGACGGGATGGGGAGGTCTGGCAGGGCGCCACCTGGATGACGGAGGCCGGCGGGGGCTCGGATCTGGGGGCGACGGTGGAAACCCTGGCCCGGCCCGACGGAGGATCATGGCGGCTGACGGGGGAGAAATATTTCGCCAGCAACGCTGGAGCGGAGCTGGCGGTCGTCGCCGCCCGGCCTGAGGGTGCCCCCCGCACCGTCCGCGGACTGGCCCTCTTCCTGCTCCCCCGCTACCGGGAGGACGGCAGCCTGAACTATCTCATCCGGCGCCTGAAGGATAAGATCGGCACCCGTTCCGTGCCCACCGGCGAGGTGGAGCTGCGAGATAGTGAGGCCTATCTCCTGGGTCGCCAGGAGACCGGCATCTATCAGATCCTGGAGGTCCTCAACGTCTCCCGCGTCGCCAACAGCATCGGCAGCGTCGCCCTGATGCAGCGGGCCATCGCCGAGGCGCTGGCCTTCGCGGAGCGCCGCGTCGCCTTCGGCCGCCCTATCCTCCAGCATCCGCTGATGCGCCGCCAGTTCGCCGAGCGCATCCGCGACCTCCGGGCCGCCTTCGCCCTGGCCTGGACGACGGTCCGTCTGCTGGAGGAAGTCTGGCCGGAACATCCTCCTTACTCGGAACGCTATCACCTCTTCCGCCTGCTCACCCATCTGGCCAAATACTGGACTGCGGAGCAGGCGGTGCAGACGGCGAAGTGGGCGATGGAGGTCCACGGTGGGATGGGCGTGCTGGGGGAGTATCCGGTGGAGCGCTGGCTGCGGGAGGCCATGATTCTACCCATCTGGGAGGGGACGCCCCACCGCCAGATCCTGGACGGCCTGGAGGCCATGGCCCGCAAGGGGGCCCATCGCGCGCTGATGGAGATGCTGGCCGCCAGGGCGGATCCCCGAGCGCTGGAGGAGATGTTCGAGCGGGTGGAGGCCCATCTGCGCCTGTCTTCCGAGGAGCAGGAAGCGCAGGCCGAAGCGCTGTTCCAGGATCTGGCCCGCTTCACAGCGGATACGCTCAGCCGGAGCTTTCCGGGCGGATGAGCAGGGATTATGCCTTTACAATACGGCCGTCCCGCAGCCGCACCACGCGGTCCGACCAGGCGACGATCTCCGGGTTATGCGTGGTCACGATCACGGTCAGCCCCTGCTCCCGGTTTAAGCGCCGCAGCAGCTCTACGATCTCCTTCCCGGTCTGCGAATCGAGATTGCCTGTCGGCTCATCCGCCAGCAACAGCTTGGGGTTCCCGATCAAGGCCCGGGCGATCGCCACCCGTTGTTGCTCTCCACCTGACAGCTGTCCGGGCAGGTGGCGCATTCGATTCTCCAATCCAACTGCCTCCAGCAGCGCCCGGGCACGCTGCTCCAGATTGAACTTCAACTGACGCCGGTAAGGGATCAGCGGCAGCATCACGTTCTCCAGTGCGGTCAGGTCTGGGACCAGATGGAACAGCTGAAAGACAAATCCAATGCGCTCCCGCCGGAAATCCGCCAGCTGGTCTCCCCGGAGTGCCCCCAGATCGATCCCGTCCACCACCACTCGTCCCCGGGTCGGGCGATCGAGCGCCCCGATCAGGTTGAGCAGAGTGGTCTTGCCTGATCCGGAAGGACCTACGATGGCCAGGAACTCCCCCCGCTCCACCGTGAGAGAGATCTCCTGGAGGGCGATCACCCGGATCGCGCCAGCGATATACTCCTTGGAGACGTCTTCTATCTGCACAAGCAGCTCCGTCATAGCTTTTCACTCCCCACGCATCACTTCCGCCGGTGGTATCCGGGCGGCCTGGATCGCCGGGTGCACGGCTGCGAAGATACCGATCCCGATCGCCAGCCAGGCCACCGCAGGTCCCACCGCAAGCCAGATGGGAGGCAAAGCGCGATAGAGGGCCCAGAACGCCAGAGCGCCCCCCAGAACGCCCAGTGCCCCCCCTGCCGCTCCCACGAGAAGGGCTTCCCGCAGGATCGCCTGGAACACGGTCCCATCACGCCAGCCAACGGCCTTCAGCAGTCCGATCTCCCGGCGACGCTCCACCACCCCCGCTCGCATGACCTCTGCGATCAGGAGCCCACTGAGCAGGAGGCCGATCCCAACCATTCCGTAATGGAACCCACGTATACGCGTGTATACGTATTCCCCGAGCAGGATTCCGTAGAGCTCTCCCCGGGTCGCAGAGCGAACAGCCAGGAGAAGCGCAGCCAGAGCCGCTGATACCGCCAGCGCCGTCAGAACCATGGCTGTTCGTACTGGCCGCCGCAGCAGGTGGCGCAACCCATAGCTCCAGAGGGACAGCGAACCGGGGGCCAGCCCCCGGCCGCTGATCTCCCCCAGCTGCATCACGGTAACAGGAGGCAGACGGGCGGCCCGCCAGGCCGGATACAGTCCCCCGCTCAGATAAAGCGCGAGGCCCAGCAACAGCGCCAGCCCGCTGCGCTCTACAGGCACGTCCATTCGCATGGCCTTCACAGCCAGCGCTGTAAGCCCCAACCCCAGCACCCCCGCCAGCATGCCCTGCAGGAGGGCGGTCCCCAGCATCACCCGGAACACTGTGCGGGTCCGCCAGCCCACCGCCTTCAGGATCCCCAGCTCCCGCGTGCGTCCCAGGACTGCAAGCATCTGGCTGTTCAGGAGGAACAGCCAGGCCACCAGGAACACGACCCCCGACAGGATCAGATCCGCTCGACGGAATCCCCGGGAGACCCTCGTGGTGACGCCCTTCTGCACCCAGAGCTCCTCAGCCCATCCGATGCCGGGGAGATGCACAAACACTCGGCGAGGTGAGGCCCCCACCATAATATCCACCTCCAGACCGGTGCGCCGCACGATCTCCTCCGCCACCTGCTGAATACGAGCCTGGGCCTGAGGATCCAGCCCCTGCACGTCCACCACCACTCGAATGGCGCTGATGCAATCCTCTCGTCCGAGCAGAAAGCAGGCCCCCTCCAGCGTGGTCAGGGCCGTGGGTGGGGTGGTGAGATAGCCCCGCCAGTTGAAGCTCGGCCGAAGCATTTTGGGGGGATGGACTGGAACCCCATCCTCCCGATATTTTAGGATCACAGGAGGCAAAAAGTAGGTCTCAAAGGGAAGACGGTTCAGGGTGGAGCGAACATGCTCCTCCAGCTCCTGCGGGGAAAGGGGATAAGTGGTGCCGATAGGGATGTTCCGGAGGATACGGGGTGTTGCGTAGAAAAGCTCCTCGCTGTTGAATTCCCCTACGGGGACCAGATACATCTCATTGAACTCCGGCCGCGTGCAGTATGGTGTGGTGTGCTTCAGAGAATCCCGGAAGACCAGCTCCCCTCCCCGGGTCCCGATCGGAACAGCCTCGACGGCAATGGCCCCTTCAGGCAGGAAAGGAGGGGGCGGAACCTCTCGATAGCGAATCGGAGCTGGCAGGTCAAAGGAACATGGTTCCGGGTTGGGCGCATACACAAGCTGCGTGGCCCCACCCGGGCTGATCACCTCCAGAAAATGATTGGGAAGCAAATCCGGATCCTGGGCCCGGAAGATGCGCGTCCACACCTGCTCGTTTGTCCCCTCCCGGTAGATCTCAACGGTATGGGTGATGACGAAGGCGGAGTGACGGTTAAGCAGCATTGGGAAAGCGATCACGGTGCCCTTCTGGAGACCCTCGGAGTAATACTCCCGCCGCTGGGGAACATGCGAGAGGAGCTTTGAGATGGCCGCCGTGTTCTCCAAATAGCTGCTGCCTCGCCTCAGTGCCGCATCAAGGCCGGTCAGGCTGGCTTCCGCCTCCGGATCTATCCCCGCCAGGAAAAGAATCCAGGTTCCCTTGGGAGCGATCGGGAAGGAAAATGAATATGCTAGCCGGAAATCCGCCCACATCTCTGGATCTGGGCGGACTTCCCCAACAAGGGTATCGGTATAGACGTGCTCTTGAATCCCATCAAACAGGCGCTGGGTTCGCTCGATGCGATATCGCCCCAGGTATTGCTCCGGGTGATAGCGCGGCTGGCTCATGTAGAGCATGTCGATGACCAGCGGGGTGGTGGCCCGATAACCCACCATGGCCACCGGTGCTGCGAGGACCACACCGGGGATCGAGCGGATGGCCTCCAGCTGAGCCCGGGTGATGCCCCCCACCGCTCCGCTGAGAAAGTTGGCATGCACGAGGTTGTATTTCTCTTCGAGGATCGAACGGGATCCCCGAGGGCGAACCAGGATATCATAAGAGGACCGCCAGTAGTAAGCCAGGATGCGATCGCTGGTGACCTGCAAGGTGTTGGAGGCGGAGAGAAAGAGAACCAGGCCAGCAGCGATCGACAGCAGTCCCAGAACGCTCGAACCCTGAGGGATCCCCCACCGCCGGAAGCGAAACCAGAGCCATCCCATGCACCCTTTCCTCTCAGAGCGGAAGCTCCACAGCCTCTGATCTCCCCAGGAAGGATCGTCAACAGGGGATGCCCGTTCGACGCCAGTTTCCACACCCGCAGATATTTCCCCACCAGCAGTTGTTCCCGCTACAGCACCACTGACGAAGAAGATCCCCGACCCACAGCACCTGCCCACCGCTGGGATCCGGGCGGCATTCTGAGCATGCGTTGCTCTGGTAGACTACGCAATCGCAAACCGCAGTGGGTTGGGGGGGCATTGTAGAGGCATGGGCCTTGGATTTGGATGGAAGCCGGAAGGATGAAACCAGGAAGGCAACCAGGATCCCACTCCCGAGCTTCCGGAGCATCTCCCGCCGTCCCCAATCCACGCCCAGCACCGGCCCGCCGTGCCGGGCCACGGCCTGGGCCACCCGCAGGGCCCGCGCCGGGCCCAGGATCTGCACCAGGCGCCAGCGCATCGCCAGGCCCGTGAAGACCCGCACGCGCTCCCCCTCGATTTCGAGGAGCATCGGCTCCCAGCGCCAGCCAGGGCGGGCCTGGTTCAGCAGGGCCTGCACCTCCGGCTCCCGCAACGAGCGCACGCCCAGCCGCCCGCCGCTTGAGGCCTCCACCTCCCGGGCCAGGGCGGCGCACATCGAACACCCGCTGTCAAAGAGAAGATATCGTTCGATCATGGCCTCGCCTCCCTGGAAGGGGTTCCACTTCTCATTTTATCCCCTTCGCCCTCGGCGCGCTTCCTCATTTTTGGAGGAACCCCTTCGGCGGCAATCCATCCTCTCAGATGCCCCATGCGCTGGCCGCAGGCCGTCTCCTGGCCCGGAAAGGCATTCGGGTATACTGGGTGCCAGGGAAGCGGTGGAAGCAGCTTGCGCCGCGGGCCTCACGCGTATCCGGGTGGGGAATGCCTTTCCTCTGGATTTGCCTGCCTCGGGGGTCATGTAGCGCCTGAGCCCGGTGAAAAAGGCCAGATTCACAGCGGGAAGAGAAGAAACCACTGGCGATGCTTGTCAGGGCATTGGCCTTTTTTTGACGGTAAGATGCTCCAGAGCCAGAATGGCAACACCTTCCGCGGCCTGGACCGTGGCCTCCACACCCCTTACTATCCCGAGAGGGTGGGGTTCCACCAGGCGCTCGATTCGCTCAGGAAGGAGGCGGATCGCTCCCGTTATCTGCCAGAATGAGACACGGGTGGTTTGAAAATGGCCTTGAGGAAAGGAGCCTGACTGTGGACGAGCGCATCCTTCAGTTCATCCGCGCCCTCCGGGCCACCGGTGTTCGGGTCTCCGTGGCGGAGTCGGCCGACGCGCTGCGGGCGGTGGAGCAGGTGGGGGTGATGGATCGTGAGACCTTTAAAGCCGCCCTTCGCACGGCCCTGGTAAAGGAGGCCCGGGCGATCCCCATCTTCGAGGAGCTCTTCCCCCTGTTCTTCGGGTTGGGCGAGCCGCCCATGGCTCCCGCTATGAACGGCCTCTCGCCGGAGGACCAGCGGCGTCTGCAGGCGGCCCTTCAGGCCCTTGCAGCCCAATTCGGGCCGCACCTCGCTGCCCTGATGCAACGGCTGCTGCAAGGCCAGCCTTTCACCCCGGAGGAGCTGGAGGCGCTGGCCCGTTACGCTGGCCGTCAAAGGGTGCGAGAATGGACGGATCGCCAGGCCCTCGCCCGCTGGATGCAGCGAGGCGCCGGGCTGGACGAGCGCCTGGAACAGATGATCCGTGCCTTGCTGCGGATGCTGGCCGAAGCGGGAACGGATGCGAAAACCCTCCAGCAGCTGGAAGCGCAGATCCGGGCCAATCGGGCCGCGATGGCCCGCCAGATCCAGCAGGCAGCGGGGATGGCGACCCTGGAGCGACTGGCCGATCGCCCCCCGGAGCCCAGCGAGGCGGAGCTGATGGAGCGGCCCTTCCAGGAGCTCACCCCGACGGATCTCCATCGCCTGCGCCAGATGGTGGCCCGCCTGGCGGCCCGCCTGCGCACCCGCGCCGCCCTGCGCCTCAAGCGCGGCGATGGCCGCCGCCTGGACGCCAAAACCACCCTCCGGGTCAACCTGCGCCACGCCGGCGTCCCCTTCGATCTGCGCTTCCGCCGGCGTCACCTCAAGCCCCGCCTGGTGGTCCTGTGCGACCTCAGCACTTCCGTGCGGCACTGCTCCGAATTCTTTCTGCACCTGATCTACCTGCTCCAGGATCAGATCAGCCGCACCCGAAGCTTCATCTTCATCGATGATCTGGTGGAGATCACCCCCATCTTCGCGGAGCACCGGCCGGAGGAAGCGGTGCGCCGGGTGCTGATGGAAAACCCTCCGGGGTATTACAACACGGATCTGGGGAACAGCCTGGCCACCTTCTGCCGGGATTACCTGGAGGCCATCGATCGGCGGACCACGGTGATCATTGTGGGGGATGGGCGGAACAACTACAACGATCCACGGCTGGATTGCCTCGAGATCATCCGCCGTCGGGCGAAGCGCATCCTCTGGTTTAACCCGGAGCCTCAACCGCTCTGGGGCACCGGCGACAGCGACATGCCCCTCTACGCTCCCCTCTGCGCGGCCGTCCACCAGGTTCAGAACCTGGCCGAACTGGCGGAGGCTGTGGATCGCCTGTTCGAGCGGGGCGGCGTTTAGATCCCGGTGACCAGCGAGGTGAGGGTGCGCTCAACGCCCTCGATGGTCTGGATTTTCTCCGTGATCACCCGGCCCAGAACCTGGAGGTCGTCAGCTTCCACGAGGGCGATCACATCGTAAGGGCCGGTGACCACCACTGCGGACCTGACCTCGGGGAGCTTGCGCAGCGCTTCAGCGACGGCGCTGGGCTTGCCCATCGCTGCCTGGATGAACACATAAGCCTGCACCATGGGAACCTCCCCCTCCTCTGGAATGCCAGCATCCCCTCACAACCCCGAGAGCCACACCTCAACCGTTCCCGCTACTGTCAGCCATGAATCTTCAATCAGAACGACCCGAAAGGTCGCGTTCAGATGAACCATGGGGTGCACCTGCCCGGTCCAGAGGATGGAATCGCCGATCTTTCGATAGGGATAACCCGGCAGGCCTTCCAGGCGTGCCCGGTCGTCTTCCTTCCCTCGATAAACGATGGAGGTCCCGGGGATCACTCCGTCCCGGGGCACACGGTAGGTGACCGGGGCGGTGAAGCGCACCGCCGCCTTCTCCGGCAGCGGTCCCATCCGGGGCTGGGCCTCCTGGATCTCCACCCGGGCCGTGCCGATCGCGTGGAGAGCGCGCTCATCATAGGAGTAGATCCGGAGCGTATAGCGCACCGTTAGCGTGGGATGGGGCTGCGCCTCCGCCTCCAGGGAATCGCCGGCCAGCCGGATCGTCTCCTGCCCCTCCAGGCGCACCCGTGCTCCCTGTGGCCCTACCCCCAGGTAACGGACGTCCGTCCCGGGCAACCCCTCTCCTACCGCCAGATCCACCCGGTAAGGCCCCTCATACACCAGAGGCCCCGGGCGGGAGGACCCCAGCAGGCAGGCGCTCCCGGCGAGAAGCGACAGCAGGAGAATCCCCCAGATCGAGCGAATCGATCGCTTCATCCCCAATCTCCGGTCCCATCGCGAGAGGATGCGCCATCCGGAGCTCAGCGGCGATATCGCTCGTAGAGCATCATCAGCGCCCGGGCGAGCTTCTCCGGATCATGGCGCCATGGCGTTCGCTCATCGATGACATCCATCGCCACCACCGTGTAGGGAGGGATCGGCTGCCCATCCCAGCGCACCAGCTCGCCGACCTCCTCCGGGACTTCGTTCCACGCGACATCCGTCCGGCTGTTCACCAGCACGAGGTGGAACAGGCCGGATCCCACATGGCGTTCGATAGCCTGCACATGCTCCGCCACACCGTAGCCTTCGGTCTCCCCGATCTGGGTGGCCACATTGCACACATATACTTTCAGGGCCCGGCTGGCCCGGATCGCCGGGACGATCCCCTCGACCAGCAAATTGGGCAGCACGCTGGTGTAAAGGCTTCCCGGACCCAGCACGATCAGATCGGCCTCCAGGATCGCCCGGATGGTCTCCGGATAAGCACGGGCATGCTCCGGGATCAGCCATACCCGCTCGATGCGGCCCCGGACCTCCGGGATCGCCGATTCCCCGTCGACCCGATGGACCCGCCCTTCAGCATCCCGGATCTCGGCGGCCAGCACGACGTGCTCCACGGTGCACGGCAACACCCGGCCGCGGACGGCCAGGACGCGGCTGGATTCCGCCACGGCCTGCTCGAAGCTTCCGGTGATCTCGGCCATCGCGGCGATGAACAGGTTGCCGAAGGCATGGCCGTTCAGCCCTGTTCCCCGTCCGAACCGATACTGGAAGAGGGCGGTCATCAGAGGTTCCGCCTCCGCCAGGGCCGCGAGGCAGTTCCGAAAATCCCCTGGCGGCAACAGCCCCATCTCGCGCCGCAGGCGGCCGGAGCTGCCCCCATCGTCCGCCACCGTGACCACTGCGGTCAGCCGCGCGCTCATCCCTTTCAATCCGCGCAACAGCGTCGACTGGCCGGTGCCGCCCCCGATGACGACGACACGCGGCCCGCGCTCCCGCTGCCGGTGACGGTGCAGGATCTCCGCCACATCCCGACCGGGCTGCACGAAGGGGGAAAGCAGCGTGCGATTCAATCGCACCAGGGCGAACCCGGTGGTCGCGATGCCCAGGAGCCCAAAGAGCGCCGCCCGGCCCAGACGGGGGATGAACTGCAGGGTCAGATAATAGAAGATCGGGGGTAATGGTTGCTCTCGATAGATGGTGACCAGCACATAGGCCAGCGCCAGGGCCAGTTCCGTAACCCCCAGCAGCAGCAGGATCAGCCACCGCTTGACCCCCAGCCCGGGGGTTAACCAGTAACGCAGGGACCGAATGGCGGATTCCCGCGCCGGGTAAGATTTTCCTCTTCGAGTCATTTCCTTCCCCCATGCGATCCGGAGCGCGTCACAAGATCAGGCGGGGCGCTCTGGATTGTTCTCGGACCATCCATTGGATGGCGGGGTCATTTCTCTATCCCCTCTGACAGATATCATACCCCAACTTCGCTCCTCGGGCTTACGCGGTCCGACGTTCATCCGGGGGCCGTGATCGCCCTTCCCCCAGGATCCTCTGGGACAGGCCAGCCCCAAAAGCTCCCGGAAGGGCCATGCTCGCGATCTCATCGAATCATTGCGGGCTTTCCACCTCTGTCTTAGACTGGAAGAGGGAGCGTTGGGCCCCAGTATCTTTCTTTGTGAGGCATTCCGCTCGATGGAAACGATCTGGTATGAGACGGAATGGACGCCCTCCACGCTGGATCGCCTGGCGGCGGCGCTGCGGGGGCTTTTCGTGATCACCGAAGCCCGCGTGCTGTATCCGCCGGATCAGGTGATCGCGTTCGAGGGCTATCTGCAAACCGATCCGGAGTCAGCCTTCGAGCTCCTGCGCCTCCGCTTCGAGGCGCTGGGATATACCCCCCTCCTGCGACGTCACGGGAAGACCGACCAGATCATCGCCCAGGCCGGGGTCGCCCGGCCGGCTCGCACCCGGCCATGGGTGAATCTCCTCCTGTTCGTGGCCACGGTGGTCACCACGGTATGGGCCGGGGCGCTCTACGGTGGCGAGGGACCCCTCGATCTGAGGCAGGGCATCACCTTTGCGGCTGCGCTGCTGCTCATCCTGGGTGTTCACGAAATGGGGCACTACGTCGCTGCCCGCCTGCATCGCAGCGAGGTGACGTTGCCCTATTTCATCCCGGTGCCCCCCCTGATCGGGATGCTCGGCACCTTCGGGGCTTTCATTCAGATCCGATCCCCGATCCGCAATCGGAAGGCTCTTTTCGATATCGGCGTGGCGGGCCCCCTCGCCGGGCTGGCCGTCGCCCTCCCGATCCTGATCTACGGGCTCATGACCTCCCCGGTCGTCCCCCTTCGGGGCACCGTCGCCCTGGAGGGAAATTCTCTTCTCTACTGGAGCCTGAAGGTTCTGATCTTCGGCCGTCCCCTGCCTGGGGATGGCTATGACGTGCAGCTGAATGTCCTGGCGTGGGCGGGGTGGATCGGGTTGCTGGTGACGGCCTTCAACCTGCTGCCTCTGGGTCAGCTGGACGGCGGGCACATCATGTATGCCATGCTCGGCCGCACTGCGTGGCGGATCTCGGAGATCGGCGTGTTCGCTCTGCTGCTGCTGGGCCTGCGCTGGCCGGGATGGTTCCTCTGGGCCTTCATGCCGATGCTCACCGGCCTGCGCCACCCGCCACCCCTGAATGACATCACCCCCCTGGATCCGGTCCGTCAGGTAATCGGGTGGCTGACCTGGATTCTGTTCCTGTTGATCTTCGTCCCCGTTCCCTTCTCGCTGGTGGAATTCCCGTAGGGGCGGCGCTTCCCGGCCCGTCCCTCCGAGGCGGGGTGACCACGCTTTTGCCCGGGAAGAGGGAAATGGCCCCGCCCCCGCGCAAGCTCACCGGGAAGCGCATCCCTACCCGGGGGTTGGGGGGCTGAAGATGCCTCCCAACCCCCGGAGACCCTCGGGGCGAATCCAGAGGATCGCCTCTGGAAGCAGGAGCGCTCTGTGACCCGAACCCGGCGGTGGCTGAGAAGGATCCTGCTGATCGGTTTGCTGGGAAGCGGGCTGGGTGTGGGGGCGCTGGCGCTCTGGATCGGGCCGCTCCCCGATCCCGCGGATCTGGGACAGCGGGCCCCTCGCTCCAGCGTCCGCATCCTGGATCGCCATGGCCAGCTCCTTTATGAGATGGCCCCTCCCCACCAGGGACGCCACGTCTGGCTCCCGCTGCATCGGATCCCCAGGGTCTGCATCGCTGCCACCCTGGCCACTGAGGATGCCCGTTTCTATGAGCATCCCGGCGTGGATCCAATCGCGATCCTGCGGGCCTTATGGACCAATCTGAAGGGCGAAGAGGCGATATCCGGGGCCAGCACCATCCCCCAGCAGATCGCCCGATCGCTGCTCCTGAGCCCGGACGAGCGGACCGCGCGCACCCTCCGCCGGAAGGCACGGGAGGCGATCCTGGCGCTGATCCTGAGCCAGCGCTATGGGAAAGACGAGCTCCTGGAGATCTATCTCAACACGGTCTTCTATGGGCACTTCGCCTACGGGCTGGAAGCTGCTGCGATGACTTATTTCGGCAAGCATGCCGCGGAGCTGGATCCGGCGGAGTGCGCCCTCCTGGCTGGCCTTCCCCAATCGCCGGGCCGCTATGATCCCCTCACGAACCCGCAGGCTGCTGAAGAACGCCGCCAGCAGGTGCTCCGCCTGATGGTTCGACATGGCCTCCTTTCCCCCGAGGAAGCCGAAACCGCCGCCGCTGAACGATTGCGCTTCGCCAGCGCGCCGTTTCCCATTCACGCCCCCCATTTCGTGATGGCCGTCCGCGAGGCCCTGGTAGCGCAGTTCGGGGAAGAAGCGATGTTTGAAGAAGGCCTGGTGGTGACCACCACCCTGGATCTGGCCTGGAATGAGGCCATCACAGAGATCCTGCGTGCCCATCTGGAAGAGATCAACCGCCCCCGACCAGACCACCCGGGCGCTGGCGCACGTAACGGCGCCGTGGTGGTGATCCAGCCTTACACCGGAGAGGTCCTGACGTGGGTGGGAAGCCCCGATTACTTCAATGCCGCCATTCAGGGCGCAGTAGATGGGGTCCGCATCCTCCGCCAGCCCGGCTCCGCGCTCAAGCCCTTCACCTACGCCCTCGCCTTCGATCCCCGCAACGGCCCGCTCCTGACCCCTGCCTCGCTCCTCTGGGATCTTCCTCAGACCTTTATCACCGCGGAGGGGGAGAGCTATCAGCCCATCAATTACGATCGGCGCTATCATGGGCCGGTTTCCGCTCGCGTGGCGCTGGCCTCGTCTCTTAACGTGCCCGCCGTCGCCGTGCTGGAGCAGGTGGGAGTCCCCCGACTCGTGGAACTGCTGGATCAGCTGGGGGTTCAGCTTCCAGGACCCCCTACCCGGTATGGGCTGGCGCTGACCCTGGGGGGCGGCGAGGTGCGGCTGGTAGATCTCACCGCGGCCTACGCCGCCCTGGCGAACGGTGGTCACCGTATTACCCCTCTCCTGATCCGCGAGGTCCGGGATCGCCATGGGCGGCTCCGGTATGCGGCGTCGCCGGGGCTCGGTCCCCAGATCCTGGATCCGCGGGTGGTTTTCCTCATCACCGATATCCTGAAAGATCCCAACGCGCGGGCCATGGGGTTCGGATCCTGGAGCCCGCTGAACCTCTCCCGTCCGGCCGCGGTGAAAACCGGGACCAGCAGTGACTGGCGGGACAACTGGACCATCGGCTACACCCCGGATTGGGTGGTCGGGGTATGGATCGGGAACGTGGATCAGACGCCCTTGCGGGAGGTTTCCGGGGTAACCGGCGCCGCACCCATCTGGCATACCGTGATGGAGCTCCTCCATCGGGACCAGCCGGTTCGGGATTTCCCGATCCCGGAGGGTGTGCATCGGGTGAGCGTCTGCGCGCTATCGGGGAAACGGCCTACCCCCGATTGCCCGCAGACCCGGGAGGAATGGTTCATTGAGGGAACAGAACCGAAAGAACCCGATGACCTTTATCGACGACTGCGGATTGATCGGCGGACGGGCAGGCTGGCAGGGCCGGAGACGCCGCCCGGGGAAGTGGAAGAGCGAGTGTTCATCATGTGGCCGCCATCGGCGTGGAAGTGGGCCCAGGAGAACGGCCTCCCGTTGCCTCCTATGGAGGAACATGGGGCGGCGGATGGATCGGGCATCCTGCGCTGGGTCTCTCCACCGGCGGGGGCTGTCTATCGACGGATCCCATCCCTTCCTTCAGAGGCCCAGCGGGTTTTAGTGGAGGTCCACTGGATTGGAAGGGGAGTTCCCCGGGTTGTGCGGGTGCAGATCGATGGTCAGCCGTGGATGGAGTGGACAGAGCCGCCGTATCGGGCCTGGTGGCCCCTCGCGCCCGGATCCCATACCTTCCAGGCCATCGCCCGGCTCGGGGAAGGCCAGACCGTCGAGGCTCCTCCCTTGCATATTGAGGTTCGATGATCGCCCTGGCGAAGGAGAAGCAGGAAGTCGCAACCCGGACCTCTCCCACCGCGTGCGGCGTATGAATCAGGACGGCCAGTCGATGCCCCCATCCAGGGCGACCACCATCGGCTGCCCTTCCTCACGGATCGTCTGCAGGAGCTCGCGGGCCCCTTCCGTCAGACGATTGCCGGCGACCGCAGGCCAGGTTTCCCCCAGGATCGCCTCCAGGATCCGGGCGCGCCGCACCGCCCGCTCCACATCCCCGCGATCGATCCTCCAGGAAGTCTCCATGGCCAGGTGAAGCGTCCGCCCCTCCCACTCGCCACGGAGCACCAGGTCGACGCGCCGGGCCTCCTCGAAGTCCTCCGGCTGGATCTTCCCTTCATCCAGGGCGGCCCATAGCAGGTCAGCTAGCTCAGAGGAGGTCAGGACCCGGATCTTGCGGAAGTTCGGCCGGCCGAAATAAGAGGGCGCCAGCTCCACATAACGCCGGCGCAGGTCGTGGTCCTTCAGCACCCCCACATCCTGCTCAATCCGGTCCACCCGCTCCACCAGGATGCGCACGGTCGCGGCCAGCTCCGCGAAGCGGCGGTCCGCCTCCGCCCGGTATTCCAGGAACTCCCGGCGATGTTCCAGAAATTCCTGACGGTGCTCCTGGAACTCCTGGCGGAGTTCCAGAAATTCCCGACGGTGCTCCTGGAACTCCCGGCGGAGTTCCAGGAACTCCTGGCGGTGGGCGGCGAAAGATTCGGCCAGGCGGTTGAGGCTCTCTTCGGTGCGCCGCTGGGCTTCAGCCAGCTCGGCGAAGCGGCGGTCGGCCTCCGCCCGGTATTCCAGAAACTCCTGGCGCAGGGCGACCAGACTCTCCTCCGCGCGCTGCTGGACCTCGGCCAGTTCCGCGAAGCGACGATCCGTCTCCCCGCGCTGTTCGAGGAGCTCCTGGCGCAGCGCTGCCAGGCTCTCCTCCGTGCGGCGCTGAGCCTCCGCCAGCTCCGCAAAGCGACGGTCCGCTTCCGCGCGGGCTTCCGCGACCTCCTTCCGCAATTTCGTCAAAGCCGCCGCATGCCGTCGCTGGTCCTGAGCCAGCTTCCGCACCGTCTCCGCCAGCGCCGCCAGGGTCTTCTCCATCCGCCCCAGCCGGACGGACAGCCGTCGATGCGCTCGGGGAAGCTGCTCCAGCTCCTCCAGGAGGATCCGCCGGCGCAGCTCCTCCCGCCAGTTGGGATAACGATCCAGGATCCGCAGGAGATCCTCAAAATCCTTTACGGTGAAAGCCATCCGGTCTCCTTTCCCTGGAAGGAAATCCCGAACACCATCAGACAGGCGGCTCGCCGGCGCGGGACTCGAAGCGCTGCAGGGCCTGCTGCAGGAGATGCTCCCGCAAACTGAGCGTCAGCTCTCCACGGGTCCGCTCCAGTGTCCCCCGCACCACATCCGTTGCCCGGCGCAGGTTGCCCGTCAGAACGTCCGGGTAATCCATGGTGATGAGCAGCTCATAGATCTCATCCATCGCCTGAAGCAGGCGCTCCGCTTCTTTAAAGCGATCGGTGCGGATGAGATCCAGGATGCGCCGGCGGAGCTCTGTGGCGGCCTCCGCCAGGCCGTTCAGATAGGCAGCCTCCGGGACCCTCAATTCCTGCGGACCGGGGAGCGGTTGACCGGTGATGATGGCATAAACAGCAGTGGCCTCCACCCACTCCTTCAGGGCATCCTGCGTATATCCGGCGTAAAGCAGGTCCGGGAAAGGGGCCAGATCGGTCTGCAAGATGAAAGCGGCCTGCCGGGCCTCATGGAGCAGGCGCTGGCCCTCGGCGTATTCTTCCCGATGAACCGCCCGGATGCACAGCGCGCACAGACGGGTCAACTCCCGACAGCGCGTCAGCGCGGTCTCCCGGGCGGCGTTCTTCGCCTCCAGAGCGGCGTGGATTTCACGGGCGATCCCTTCCAGTTCTTTCAGGAGCATAGAAGCGCTCTCAATAAAAGCGACGCGGTTCTTTCATGAGAGGCCGAGCAGGCTGGGCAGGGGCCCTTTACTCCTGCCCGGCCCCGTCTCCTTCCCTCGACCCACAGGCCAGAGCCGTTCCCATCCCCAGCCGTCCCGGATTAGAACGGGATCTCCTCCTCCTCGATAGACCCGGGCTCCTCCAGCACGGTCTCCTCCGCCTCCACTGCCGGCGGAGCCTCCGCAGGCCGCGGCCCGATGAACACAATGCGATCGGCCCGCACTTCATAGACGGCCCCGGCTGTCCCATCCGAACGGCGGAAGATCCGCGGGTTGCCCGTTTGCGGATCGGGCCGCAGCCGACCCTCCACCAGCACGGGACGCCCTTTTTGCAGATACTGATTGGCGATCTCCGCCTGCCGCCCGAAGACGGAGACCCGGAACCAGATGGTCTCCTCCCGCTGCTCGCCGCTGGCATCCCGATACCGGATATTGCTGGCCATCCGGAACGACGTCACCGGCGTCCCTTCCGGCGTATAGCGCATCTCGGGATCCGTTCCCAGATGACCCGCGATAATTAGTTTGTGATACATCGTCTCTCCTCCCTCCTTCAGGTTTTATCGTTTTAATGTGGGTGCTTCCGCCTGACCACTGGCTCCAGGAGGAGGCCAGCCGTGTAACTCCTGCTGAACAGGAACCTGGGGCTCACCCCCTATACTTCTTCCTGCGGCATCCGTGGGGCAGGGGTGGAACCCCGGGGGTGGGTATCCCCTGAGATCTCCCTCAGGCTCTCCCGTCACTACAGGAACATCGGCATCACCACATGCACAAAGGATGGATCCCCAACCGGCAGGACCTTAACCGGCGACTGCGGGGTGGTCATCTCGAACGCCACCCGATCCCCCTCGATGGCCTCCAGCACATCCATCAGGAACCGCACATTGAATGCGATCTCCAGACGGTTCCCCTCCACCAGCGCATCCATCGCCACGCGGGTCTCCCCCTTTTCCGGCGATCGAGATTGCAGGAGGACCTGACCCAGCTGATCCCTCTCTCCAGGGGTGATCACCAGCCGGACCGCATTCGAAGTCTCCCGCGCAAACACGCTGAGCGCCTTGCAGGCCTTTAACAGGGCTTCCCGGGAGATCTCGACACGGGTCTCCCAGCGCTTCGGGATGATAGCCTGGAAATCCGGAAACTGACCTTCGATCAGCTGGGAAAGCACGACTGCCCGGCTGAGGCGAAAGCCCACCTGATTCCGCCCCCGGAGCGCCATCATCGACACCGGCTCGGTCTCGCCTTTCAGCAGGCGGCCCACCTCCTCCAGGGTGCTCGCCGGAACGATCACCGAGAAGGCGCCCTCCGGGGCGCGCAGGGCCGGCAGGGTCTTCACCGAAAGGCGATAGCCATCCGCAGCCGCCATCGTCAGAACCGTCGCACCCCCCGCTGCTCCCTCCTCCCGACGGATCAGTACACCGGTCAGGATAGGGCGGGTCTCATCGGTGGCGGCCGCGAAGGTCACCTGATCGATCGCCTGCCGGAAGTCCTCCGGATCCAGCGCGAAGCCATCCCCCTCGATGTCGGGCAGAATCGGATATTCCTCCGGGTCCAGCCCCTTCATCGCCGTTTCATAGGACCCACAAACGATCTGGAGGGTCCAGGTTTCCCGATGGACCCGGAGATGGACCGGCTCGTCGGGAAGGGCGCCGATGAACTCGGCCAGGGGCTTCGCTGGAACCGTGATGCCACCGGGCTCCGAGACGAGCGCTTCTTCCCATGTAATGATAGCCAGATTCAGATCCGTCCCCGCCACCTTCAAGCGTCCAGGCTCCGCCTGGAGCCATACATGGGTCAATGTGGGGAGGGTCGCCCGCGAAGGGATCGCCCGACTGGCCACCGAAAGGGCTCGCTCGAAAGTCGATTGCGCAATGGTCACGTTCATCGAGAAGGACCTCCTGTCCGGGATTACACCTTTATCGCTTGAAAGCGCTGGGGGCCGGAGCGGTGCCCTGGCCCTGGAAGCCCCCAGGAAAGGTCAGCAGCGCAATTCCCCGTGCAGATCGTTACCCTGATTATAATGGGTTTTAAAACCGAAACAGGTTCCGGTGAGCATTCCGTGCGGTCGCGAAATCCCTTAGCGCACCCGCGGGAGACGGAGGCGTTGCGCCAGAAAGGCGGCCAGCGCCTCGAGCTCCTCAAACCGGAAACACGGGACGCCCAGATCGATGGGAAAGTCGGAGACCACCGCCCAGCGCTCCTCCAATCCTTCCAGGGGGTTCAGGCCGGTTTCCTGGCGGATGACCTCGACCTTCGGTGCCGCTGCGGTTTTAAATCCCTCCGCCAGCACCAGATCCAGCCCTTCACATTCCCTTAAAAGCTCCGGCAATGTCAGCGGGCGGTCCAGCCGTCGGGACAGCCAGAGCCAGTGAGGGGTGATCCCCAGAACGAGCTCGGCGCCCGCCTCCCGGTGACGCCAGGTATCTTTTCCGGGTTGATCCCACTGCATCTCCCCATGGGGATCATGCTTGATCGTGCCCACCCGCAGCCCCCATCCCCGAAAGATCCGCACCAGACCTTCCAGCACCGTGGTCTTCCCCGATCCGGAGCGCCCGACCATGCAAACCACAGGAGGAAGCGCCGAAGACATGGGAGCACCTTCCTCTCTCAGAGCTTTACGGGAGGCCCACCAGCATCACACCGACGTCATTGACATTGGTCCCCGTGGGACCTGTGCGGATGAGATCGCCGAGGGCATCGAAGAATGCATACGCATCATTCGCGTTCAGATGAGCCATCGCATCCAGGCCCAGGAGATAGGCCCGATGGACGCTCTCACCATCGGCAATGGCGCCGGCGGCATCCGTTGGGCCATCGATGCCGTCCGTTCCCATGGAGGCCACCACCACCTCGGACCAGCCCTGCAGGGCGATGGCGGCCGACAGCACCAGCTCCTGGTTCCGCCCGCCTCGCCCGTTCCCCCGCACGGTCACGGTGGTTTCCCCACCCCATACCACACACGCCGGGCGAGGGACCGGCCGGCCAGTCGTCGCGATCTCCTTTGCGATGGCCGCGATCACCCGGGCGACCTCCCGGGCTTCCCCTTCTACAAAAGTCGAGAGCAGGAACGGGTGATACCCCAGGCGCGCCGCCTCCTCCAGAGCTGCCTGAGCCGCCAGGCGATTGCTGGCTACAATCACATGGGAAACCCGATGGAAGATCTCATCGCCCGGCTTGGGGGTTTCGGGGATCCGCTCGTGAAGCCCCGCCTCCAGGCGCGTGCGAACCGGGAGAGGAACCCGTTCCAGCAGGCCATACCGGTTCAGCACCCGCCAGGCGTCATAAAATGTGGAAGGGTCCGGCGCCATCGGCCCGGAGGCGATGACCGACAGATCATCCCCGACCACATCGGAAAGCACAAGGGTCAGCACGGTAGCCGGGAAAGCGAAACGGGCCAGCCCACCACCCTTGATCCGATCCAGGTGCTTACGAACCGCATTGAGCTCGTGGATCGTCGCGCCCGCGCGCAACAGGAGATCCGTCACCGCCTGGAGATCGCTCAGGCTGATCCCCTCCACCGGCCAGGTGGCCAGTGCGGATCCTCCGCCGCTGATGGCGCAGAGGATCAGATCCTCCGGCCCGGCCTGCTCCGCCAGAGCGGCCAGGGCCTGGGCTCCCCGGACGCTGTTCTCATCGGGAACGGGATGCCCTGCCTCGATCACCACCCAGCGCTCATCCAGAGCGGCCGCCAGATGCCCGTATTTGGTCACCAGCACACCCCGATCCAGCCGGCTGCCCAGCAACACCTGGAGTGCATAGGCCATGGGATAGGCCGCTTTGCCCAGCGCCAGCACGAACACATGGCGATACTGATTCAGATCGAGGCGCTGTTCCCCCACGATCAGCTGTGTCCCCTCCCGACGGACATGGCGCCGCACAGCCGCGCTGGGATCCACCGCCCCCAGCGCGGCATGGAGAATCCGCATCACATCCCCTCGGAGATCCCGGTTCACACCTTCCCCTGGCATGGTAGCCATCTCCTTGAAGGAAATTGCTGGGAATCTATAGTGCCAGGACAGCGAGGCCCCTCCCTCCTGGATTCCTCTTCCCCAGTGAAAATCGATGGGGGGCCCGGGCGGGGTGCCTTCAACAGCCGCCCGGGCCCTCACCCAGGGAAATCCATCGTGTAGCGCTCACCCCATTATTATTTTCACCTCTTTTAAGCCTGGAAAAACGCGTCGGGCGCAGGGAACAGAGTCCCCTGCGCCCGACATGCGATCTCCGCCCCCCGTTTCACAACGCTAGGCCGTGTCCAGTCCATATGGGAGCCGAAAGAGGATGGAATCGCAAGACCATAGGGGCCTCAAAAGGACGATCCGCGAGCGGCCTCCCGGTAGTGATCGATCATGCGGCTCAGGGCCATCCAGTCGGAGACCAGACAGACAAAGCCGGTTCCCTCAGGCAGGCAGATATAGGGTCCGAGCAGCCAGCGGATCCAGCGAGGGGGCAGGGGATAACCCGCCGTCTCGATGACCAGAACCGTGTGATCATAAAAAGGCTCCACCCATCGCCGGTGGCGACGGGGGATCCGGGGGAAAAGTTCGGAGAACACCGTAGGCCGGGTATTGCGGATCCGCCGATAAGAGACTCGAAGAGCAAAGAGGGGGGATCTGAGAATGAGCGCCTCGGGCCTCGGCTCCACCCCGGAGAGCCGGCTTCCGATTTCAGGAACCAGCCAGATGCCCAGGACCGCTCCGGCCAGAACCAGGAGGAGTGGATCCTGCTCCGGTGGCCAGGGATACTCCACCGGTATGAAAAGGGGGAGATAATACAGGACCAGCGTCAGAAGCGCGGTGAGCACCGCAGTCCCGCGATACATGCGGGCCAGCCGCCGATACAGCAGAAAAGGGAACCGGCGAGGACGGATCGCCTTTCGCCCCGGCCCCTCGATGGATGGTCGGATCGCCTCCCGCAGGCCGCGCAGGGACATCGGTGCAGGATCCTCAGGAAGAACTGAGGAAATCCAGCCGTGTAACGCTGGAGAAGACAGCTGGACCTGTTCTTCTCCGATAACGGGAAGGGACGAGCCTGCGTTTTTTCGCGGGGTGCGATGTGCCGGAGGCGGCCCGCGCCCCGCGAACGCCCCCTAATTCAACTCCTGCAGTTCCCCTGTGACCATGAAGATCACCCGCTCGGCGATGTTGGTCACCCGGTCCGCGATGCGCTCCAGGTTATGGGAGATCCAGAGCAACCGGGTGGCCCGGAAGATGGTGCGGGGATCCTGCATCATATACGTGATCAGCTCCCGATAGACCTGCTCGTCCAGGGCGTCCACCTCATCATCCCGGGCGACCGCCGCGCGGGCTTTCTCCGGGTCGTGCTCCACATAGGCTTCCAGGACCTGCCGCAGCATCTCCTTGGCGATCTGGGCCATACGGGGGATGTCAATGAGGGGCTTGAGCAGGGGCTCGTCTGCCATCTCGATCGTCAGCTTGGCGATGCTTTTGGCGTGATCGCCCATGCGTTCCAGGTTGGTGGCGCAGAACATCGCCGCGATGATCGCCCGCAGATCGCTGGCCATGGGCTGCTGGGTGGCGATGGTCTCCAGGCACGCTTCTTCAATCTGATAGCGCATGCGGTTGATCTCCTCATCGAAGGCGATGATCTCCCGAGCCATCTCCACATCCAGCCGCTTGAGGGCCTCTATGCAGCGATCGATCGCCTGCTCCACCATTCCGCCCAGCCGCAACACATCCTGCCGGATGGCGCTCAGATCGCGCTCCAGCATCACACGAGCTTGCATAGGCCCCTCCTCTCCGCTTCCGATCCTGGCCTCTGTATGGTAATCTGGGCGCGCCTTCGGGTCAAACATCCTTTTCCTCCCGTCGTTCGATCCAGCGCCGGAGGATCGGCAACAGCTCCGCTCGCATCCGATCCCGAACCTCGCGGAACTCCTCCAGCATCCCCTCCTCGTCCCAGGCCCGCCTCCCGGGGTCTGGATAGCCGATATGCATGCGCTCGCCCTGCCCGGGCCAGACGGGGCATTCCTCCGCGGCATCATCGCATACGGTCAGGACCAGATCGAAGGGCTGGCCCAGGAACTCGGCCAAGGATTTGCTGCGATGGCCGGAGATGTCGATCCCGATCTCCCGCATGGCCTGAATCGCGAAGGGGTGAACGTAGCCGGCCGGGCGCGTGCCCGCCGAGAATACCTCTACCCGATCCCCAAAAGCCGCCCGGATCAACCCCTCCGCCATCTGGCTTCGGGCCGCGTTCCCGGTGCACAGGACCAGAACCCGCCATTTCCGCCGGTCCATGGCTCCTTACCCGAAACGGCCAGTGATGTAATCCTCCGTCCGCCGGTCCCGGGGACGGGTGAAGATCTGCTGGGTCGGACCGAATTCGATAAGACGGCCCACCCGATCCTCTCCGGCCAGCATAAAGGCGGTGTAGTCGCTCACCCGGGCAGCCTGCTGCATGTTGTGGGTAACGATCACAATCGTGTATTCCCGGGCCAGCTCTCGCATCAGATCCTCGATCTTCATGGTGGCGATCGGATCGAGGGCCGAGGCGGGCTCATCCATGAGCAGGACTTCAGGCTCCGTGGCCAGGGCCCGAGCGATGCACAGGCGCTGTTGCTGCCCGCCGGAGAGAGTCAGCGCGTTCTGATGCAGCTTATCCTTCACCTCATCCCACAGGGCCGCCGCCCGCAGGCAGCGCTCCACGATCTCATCCAGCCTCCGCCGATCCCGGATCCCCTGGATGCGCGGGCCGAAGGCGACGTTTTCATAAATGCTTTTGGGGAACGGATTGGGCTTCTGGAAAACCATGCCGATCCGCCGCCGGACCTCCACCACATCCACATCAGGGCCGTAGAGATCCACACCCTCGAAGAGAACCCGTCCGGTCACCCGGGCGGAGGGGATCAGGTCGTTCATCCGGTTGAAACAGCGCAGCAGGGTGCTTTTGCCGCACCCGGAGGGACCGATGATCGCTGTGATCCGCCGCCGAGGGATCCTCAGGGAGATCCCCTCGATGGCCGGACGGCCGTTATAGTAGACTGTGAGGTTCTGCGTCTCCAGGACGATCTCCTCCATACGTTCCCCCTACCACTGATAGCGCCGCTGCAGGCGATAGCGGAGATAGATGGCCAGTCCATTCATCGACAGCAACACCGCCAGCAACACCAGGATGGCCCCCGCTGCCCGGGCGTGGAAGCCCGCCTGAGGGCGGGAGACCCAGTTGAAAATTTGAATGGGGAGCACCGTGAATTTATCCAGGGGACCCCTCGGATCAAAGGCGATGAAGGTCAGCGCCCCAATGGTGATCAGGGGGGCGGTCTCCCCGATAGCCCGGGAGAGCGCCAGGATCATTCCGGTGAGGATGCCTGGAAAGGCCACCGGCAACACCTGATGGCGGATCACCTGCCAGCGGGTGGCCCCCAGGGCGAAGGCCGCCTCCCGCAGGCTCATTGGTACCGCTCGCAAGGCCTCCCGTGAGGCGGCGATCAGAATGGGCAGGATCAGCAAACTCAGGGTAAGCGCCCCGGCCAGAATGCTCCGCTCCAGTTTCAGGCCTCGAACGAAGAGCTCCAGCCCCAGAAGACCGTAGATGATCGATGGGACTCCGGCCAGGTTGTTGATGTTCAGTTCGATGAAACGGGTCAGGCGATTGCGGGGAGCGTATTCCTCCAGGTAGATCGCCGCGGCGACCCCCAGCGGCACAGCGAACAGGGCCGTCAGGGCCATCACCCAGATCGTCCCCAGCAGGGCGGATCGGATCCCTGCCTGCTCCGGGAAACGGGAGGGGTAGCTGGTGAAAAAGGACCAGGATAAAACGCCCAGGCCGCGGCGGGCCACGTCGAACAGCAACATGGCCAGGACAACCAGGCCGAAGACCGTGGCCGCCAGCGCCACGGCCTCAAACACCTTCCCCGCCATCTCCCGCCGCTGTCGTCGCTCCATGAGCACTCACCCCTTTCCAGGAAATCGGCTTTTCAGTTCACCGGATGTGAGATCTGTTCCAGCCCCGGGGCAGAATCAGCGATAAACCTCTCGGTAGCGCTCGATGATGCGCAGGGCGATCAGATTGAACACCAGGGTGAGCAAAAACAGCACCAGGCCCACAGCGAAAATGGTGCGGAACTCCAGGGTCCCATGGGGCGTATCGCCCAGGCTGACCTGGACGATGTAAGCCGTCATGGTTTCGATGGCCCGCCGCGGATCGAGCGTCAGGATGGGTCGCTGACCGGCGGCGATGGCCACGATCATCGTCTCCCCAATGGCGCGGGAAGCAGCCAGGATGAACGAGGCCACGATCCCGGAGAGGGCCGCCGGGATCACCACCCGCAGCGCGACCTCCAGGCGGGTGGCCCCCAGGGCGTAAGCAGCCTCCCGAAGCGAGCCGGGCACAGCGTATAGGGCGTCCTCACTGAGCGAGGAGATCAGCGGAATGATCATGATCCCCATCGTCAGGCCTGCGCTCAGCGCATTGAAGGTCTCCAGGTCTGGAATGACGCGCTTCAGCAGGGGAGTGACGAACAGCAAAGCGAAGTAACCATAGACCACGGTGGGGATCCCGGCCAGGACCTCCAGGGCCGGCTTCAGGATCGCCCGCACTCGCGCCGGGGCGTATTCGCTCAGGTAGATGGCGCTCAGCAAACCCACCGGCATCGCCAGGGCCAGGGCGACTGCGGAGGTGAGAAATGTCCCGGCCACCAGGGGCAGGATCCCGAAGTGCTTCTGAGCGAACAGGGGCGTCCACTGGGGATCGGTGAGGAATTCGATGAGGGAGACCTGCTGGAAGAAAGGGACCGCTTCTATAACCAGAACCGCCACAATGCCGAGGGTGGTGAATACGGAGACCATGGCGGCGAAGAGGAGAAGGCCCTGGATCGCCAGCTCCCCCCACTCCCGCCATCGGGTGGCCATTCCCCTCTGAAGGCGGGCTGCGTAAATCCCGGCGGCTGAGCGGCTCATCAACCCCATAGACACACCGGCTCCGGTCAGCGTGGTCACTTCCGAAGTTTATTTTACAGGAATTGCACTGTTGACCTCTCCAGGGCTTGTGGGGTCGGGCCGCCGAAGGGGACCATGAGAAAAATGATCTGGGGGTTGGGGCTGGTGGAGAAAGCCCCCAACCCCCAGGTCCCCTGGGAGATCCCATCCAGAGGATCACTGCTCTGCTTTCAGAAGATCCTCAATGCTCACGCCCACCTGAGGCCCTCCCTTGAAGACGGTGCCCACTTTGCGGGCCTCAAAGCGCTGGAGCGCCAGCTGATAAACGGTCTCCGGAAGCGGGATGTAACCCACCTGCTTCGCCAGAGCCGGTCCCTGGGTGAGATAGAATCGAATGAAGGCCTCCACTTCGGGCCGATCCGCCGCCTTCCGGTTCACGTAAATGAACAGAGGGCGGGAGAGGGGCTGGTAGGTGCCATCCCGGACCGTCTGCTCGGACGGCGCGACGCAACCCTTTCCGTTGTCGATCGCCAGCGCCTTCAGCTTATCCTGATTCTCAAGGTAATAAGCGAGGCCGAAGTAGCCCAGTGCATACCTGTCGTTGGCGACCCCCTGAACCAGCACGTTATCGTCTTCGCTGGCGGTGTAGTCGCCCCGGCTGGCGTCTTCTTTACCGACAACGGCCTCCGTGAAATAGTCAAAGGTCCCGCTGTCCGTCCCCGGGCCGAAGAGGGTGAGCGGCGCATCCGGCCACTGAGGGTTCACCTGGTTCCACCGGGTGATCTTCCCTTGAGCCTCCGGCTCCCAGATCTTCTTCAGCTCGGCGACCGTTATGCAGGCCACCCAATCGTTCTGGGGGTTCACCACCACCGAAAGGGCATCGTAGGCGACCGGGAGCTCGATGAATTCGACGCCGTTCTTCTGGCAGGTCTCCATCTCCGTGGTCTTGATGGGGCGGGAGGCATTCGAGATGTCCGTCTCCCCGGCGCAGAATTTCTTGAAGCCGCCGCCGGTGCCGCTGATCCCCACCACCACCTTCACGTTCGGATGAGCCTTCTGGAACTCCTCCGCAACCGCTTCGGAGATCGGGTAGACGGTGGAGGAGCCATCGATTTTGATCTCCCCACTCAGCTGTGGAGCAGGGGTGGCTGCAGGTTGGACCTCCCCACCCGGCTGGGAAGCTGGCGGAGTCGCTGGGGGTGTGGCTGCGGGCTGGCACGCCGCCACGACCAGCGCGAGTCCGAGCACCCATGCAGCAAGGGCAGAACGCAGATTCATGACCTTCCTCCTCCTGTCCAGGGTTGGGTTCCGCGGGAAAACGAGGCTTTTCCCCTTCGTTTTCCCGCCTCAGGCCACCCGGGAGTGACCTGCGGCGGAGAAACGATCAGGGGCAGCTATCCGGCCCTCCGGGCCCGCGCTGATCGCTTCGCCCGGGCGCCGATAAGCTTCAGTGGGACGCGCTGTTCCTCCAGGAGCTGGCGAAGGGCATTGCTCTCTGGAAGGCTGAGCAATACCTGACGCTCCTCTCGCCGCAGGAGGATATGGCAGTAAGGCCGCCACCCCTCCTCCCGATAAACGTAAACGGGCGGCTCAATGGTCCAGCCCTCATCCAGGGCAAACCGCAGATCCGCCAGCTCCGCATAACCGGGATACAGACCCTCCGCAGAACGACGCAGCGCGTTCCAAAAGCTCAGGCGCTCCGAACCCTCATCCGGGATTTGTGCCTGCATGATTTCCCCCCTGTTTGGCACCTTCCAGGGATCTCTCATCCTCCAGGCCCTTTGAATTCACCGCATGGACTTCCGAAGGATCAGGGTCTGTGCACCCCGGGGATCGCCTCCCCGAGCGCACGAACGGCGGAGCCGGGCGTCACGCCCCCATGCGCCAGGCCCGCCATTCCCGGCGCAGCGCCTCCAGACGCTCCAGCTCCGCCAGCAGGCTCCGGAGGCGGATCCCCTCCTCGTCCTCTCCTTCCCGGACCAGACGGGTGAGCTCCGCCCGGAGCCGCTGAAGCCGCTCGTCTACCTCCATGATGGTCTCCATACGGTCCTCCCTCGACTCAGGCTTCTCAGGTTCACCTTCATCTTAATGGAACTTCATGCGAGAGAGGTGAAGCGTTCTTTCGGGTTTCCCGAAAGGAGGGTTAAATCTTTTTCACAATAGGCCGGCGCTATCGGCCCTCCAGCCTCCCTGCTGCCTTCCTTAAGGCCCAGGGGGACCTGTGGGGAGGTCCTCCCGCCTCCCGGAATGGGGGTCCACGGTGTAAGTCCTGTTTGAATCCATGGATCCTGGTTGTCCGATCATCCAGTTCGGATGACAGGACCTTCACCCCGTTTTACAATTCAAGGGGAAACGCTGGTCTTAAAATAACGTTCTGTCGAGTTATGGACAGGGCTTACACCGTTCGGCCTGAGCATGGACTCGGGGACAGGCACTCTATTGCTGGCCAGCTCCAGCGCTGCCTGAAGCTCAGCCAGGGAGGAGGCGGGCCATGGCCGTTCCATTTGATCGCTTACGCCAGGCGCTTGAAGAGGAGCAGGCCCGGCTGAAGGAAGAGCTGGCTCGACTGGACGCCCGGGCACCGGAGGGGATCGGTTACCATGATCACATGGCCGATGATGCTACGGATGTGCTGGATCAAACGACCCGGGCCGCGCTGCGCCGGCATCTGGAAATCCGCCTTCAGGAAGTGGAAGCGGCGATCCGGCGGATGGAGGAGGGCACGTATGGGATCTGCCAGGCATGTGGCCGGCCCATCGATATCGCCCGCCTGAAGGCGATCCCCTTCGCCGCCCTCTGTCTGGACTGTCAATCCAAACGGGAACGCGGATAAGAGGCTTCCTCGCGGAGCGGGGGCCACACCATCGGGCCCGGATCGGAAAGCGGGTCCTCTCCAGAGGGCTTTTGGGGCCGACCTGGTCTGAAGGCCTTCCAGGAGGGGTGTTGCGGAATCCCGGAGGGGATCCGAAACAGGTTCGGTGAGGCCCCTGGATAGGGTCTGAAAGCCCTGTGGGATCTCGATCCATGGAGGCGCTGGTCATGGGACGCCGCTGGACGATGGGCGCGGTCGCCCTTCTTACCCTGGCTGCCGATCAGCTGAGCAAGGCCTGGGTGCGGGAAAACCTGGCCCTGTATGAATCCTGGGCCCCCATCCCGGCCCTGGCCCGCTATTTCACCTTCACCCACGTCACGAACACCGGCATCGCCTTCGGCCTGTTCCGGGAGTGGGGATCGGTCCTCATCGCGGTCGCGGTGGTGGTGATCGCCTTCCTGCTCCTTTACACCCGGCAGCTGGTGACGGCGCGGTGGCCGGTTCAGATCGCGATGGGCCTTCAGCTGGGAGGGGCTTTCGGAAACCTGATCGACCGGATCCGGTTCGGATCGGTCACCGATTTCCTGGATTTCAAGTTCTGGCCAGTCTTCAATCTGGCGGACAGCGCGATCGTGGTGGGGATGCTGTTGATGCTGGTCTTTATGGGGGTCGAGGAGCGCACCCAGCCTCAGCCGCCGGTTTCCTCCCCATCCGATGATCCCCGGCAGGGATCCGGGTGATCCGTCCTCCACCCTGCAGGCGGAGGGTATGGCCGGGGCTTCTCCCGTCAAGCGAGCTGGCGATCCGTATCTTCCTCCGGGCAACCAGGATGTTTGCAATCGAAGTTCGTCATCTTCACAAATACTATACGGTGCACCACAAGGCGCCAGGGTTGATGGGATCCCTGCGGGCGTTCTTCCGCCGCCGCTATCGGGTGATCCGCGCGGTGGAGGATGTCTCGTTCACCATCGAGCCCGGGGAGATCGTGGGCTTCCTCGGCCCGAACGGTGCGGGCAAAACCACCACCCTGAAGATCCTGGCGGGCCTCCTTCACCCCACCGCCGGCGAGGTCCGGGTGCTGGGGTTCATCCCCCAGCGTCGGGAACGCGCTTTCCTGCGTCAGATCACGCTGGTGATGGGCCAGAAACAGCAGCTGCTGTGGGATCTCCCCGCCATCGAGACCTTCCTGCTGAATCAGGCAGTGTATGGAATCCCGAAAGCGGAATTTCAGCGCACCCTGGAGGAGCTGGTGGAGCTGCTGGATCTGGAGGGGTTGCTCACCAAACAGGTGCGCAAGCTCAGCCTGGGCGAGCGCATGAAATGTGAGCTGGCTGCGGCCCTCCTCCATCGACCCCGGGTGCTGTTCCTGGACGAGCCCACCATCGGCCTCGATGTGACCATGCAGGCCCGGATCCGGGATTTCATCCGGGAATACAACCGCCGGACCGGGGCCACGGTTCTGCTCACCAGCCACTATATGGCCGATGTGGCCGCCCTGTGCCGGCGGGTGCTGGTGATCCATCGGGGCCACCTGCTCTACGATGGAGATCTGGAAGCGCTGGCGGAGCGGGTGACGCCCTACCGCATCGTGCGGGTGACGATGGCCCAGCCTCTTCCCATAAGCGCCCTCTCTCCTTTTGGCGAGGTGCTGAGCCTGAACTCCCACCGGGCTGAACTGCGGGTTCCCCGAGCTCGAACCGCCGAGATCGCCGCGGCGATGCTCACAGCGCTGCCGGTGACCGATCTGGCCATCGAGGAGCCTCCCGTGGAGGAAGTCATCCGAAGGGTTTTCGCCGAGGCGGCAGAATGGGATCTCGAGCAGGCGGCCCGCTGGTCGGAGCCAGAGGAAGAGGAAGAGGAGGAACTCGAAGCCCATGCAGGGGGTTGATGGGATCCATGAGCACAGCTCCCTATCCTCACCCCTCCCATCGCGAGGGAACAGCGGTGCCATCCCGGTGATCGTTCGATTCCACCCTGCTCGAATTGGAGCGATCCGCACCATGGAGGTCCCGCAGCATCCAACCCGGATTTCAGAAGGTGTCGCAGCGATCCGTGCAACCCTGCGCGCTTACCCCACGCTGCTGCGGATTTACTGGGCCCGGACCCTGGAATACCGGGTGCAGATCCTCATCTGGATCCTCTCCGGGGCCGTGCCGCTGGTGATGCTCGCCGTCTGGCTCTCCATGGCCCGTGAGGGACCCATCGGCTCCTTCGATGCAGGGACCTTCGTGGGATATTACCTGGCTGCCATCTTCCTTCGCCGGATGACCGGGGTGTGGATCATCTGGGATCTGAACCGGGACATCCGAATGGGGGGGTTAAGCGCACGGCTGCTGCGGCCCCTTCACCCCCTGCATTACGACCTGGCCCGGACGCTGGCCTCCCGCCCGCTCCAGGCTCTGCTGGTCGGCCCCCCGATCGCTTTAGCCCTCTATCTGTATCCAGGACCTCAGCTCGATCTCACGCCCCTTAACCTGCTTCGGGTGGCTGCCGCCACATTCATGGCTCTGTTGCTGGAATTCTTCTTTCAATATGCGATCGGCCTCACCGCTTTCTGGACCTCCCAGGCGGTGGCCTTTCACGAAGTCTGGTTCTTCATCAAAGCGCTGGGATCCGGATATGTGATCCCTCTGGCGCTGATGCCGGAAGGCATCCAGCAGGTGTTGCGCTGGACCCCATTCCCCCTGGTGCTGTCCTTTCCGCTGGAGATGCTGCTGGGGCGCCTCCCGCCGGACCGTATCGCTCAGGGCTTCATGGCTCAGGGGCTGTGGTTGACCTTCGCGGTCACCCTGGTTGCCCTGCTCTGGCGGCTGGGGATCCGGCGTTACGAGGCCTTTGGAGCCTGAGGATATTTTTCCCTGCAGCGGCTTCGCCACCGCAGCGAAAAATCCGTCTGGCTCTTCCCATGGATGCGAGGGCTTTCCCGTTTCCACATCGAAGTGAGCGGGGAAGGGATCCAGCCCCCACGACGCGGTGGCCAGGGCCCTGCCTGGGGTGGATCGATCGCCTTCCCCTTCCTCCATGGTCCCTCAACGAAGTGACCGCGACATCTGTCGTTGGGTTCGAATTCAGGACAAACAGATCATCCCTCGAGTGTTCAGGGGGGTGGGTCGCTTCGGAGACCCATCCAACCCATGAGGTGGACGGCTTCGCGATCCGTTCCACTGTCCAGACGGTTCCCTGTGGCCGGAAGGATGTCCCGGGAACAGGCGTTCGGGATTATCGGCGGAGCCGGAGTGTGCGGAGCGTGTGGCCGGATCGCCGGATCTGATCGATCAGCTTCTTGATGCCCACAGTGGGCAACAGGGCGACCGGGTAAAGAACGTAGCGAAGATCACGCCCCAGGATCAGCGGCAGCAGCGGCAGCCAGATCATCCCCACAAAGAGGCTTTCATCCCAGCGGTGGGTTAGACGGTAGGCCAGCAGGAACACCGCGATGGCAAACAGAGTCTCCCAGGGCATCAGGGCGAGCATCACCCCCAGGGTGGTGGCCATCCCCTGGCCACCGCGAAAGCGAAGGAAGGGGGAGGTGTCATGGCCCAGCACAGCGACCATGCCGGCCAGGAACGCGTAGGGCTCCGCGAAACCCATCGCCTGGGCCCAGCGCACCGCGGCGTAACCCTTGAGCATATCCAGGACCGCCACGATCACCCCCCAGCGCCAGCCCAGGTGCAGCCACACGTTCCGCGCCCCGGGATTCCCATCCCCCACCGTCCGGATATCCAGCCCGGCCACCTGCCGGGCCACCAGATACGCGGTCGGAATCGATCCCAGCAAATAAGCGGTGAATAAGACCGTCAGCATGACCCCCTCCCGATGAGAGCGAATGGGATGGGGCGGGGCCCTTCCGGGTCGATGAAGTCTCTCTCAGGCCTCCCCTCCGGAGATCACTGCAATGAGCTTGACCTCGTCGCCATCCTGGAGGACGGTGTTTTCATGGAGCAGCTTCCCTTCCCGCACGGCCAGCGTGATCTCCGGGTTCAGGCCCACCTGTTTCATGGCCTCCCGGATGGTCAGACCCGCCGGCACCTCAAAGACCTGGTTGCGATAGATCAGGCGAACCATGCGACCTCCTTCCTGAGGTTGTCGAATAAATTCGACCTCCGAGGCCTTCGGCCGATGGCCGGCGTGAGCGTCGAATGAATTCGACCTCGAGAGGCCTTTGGCCACCGGCCGGCCTGCGCCGGCCGGGAGGTGGTTTTCCCGTCGGCGAAGGCCGAGGGAAGGCTCGTAGCGCGTCGAATGAATTCGACCTCCGGGGCCTTCGGCCGATGGCCGGCCTGCGCCGGCCGGGGGGGATTTTTGTGCCGGCGAAGGCCGGCATTCGGCGCGAAGCGCCTCTTGAGGCTGATTTCAATCAGCGCAGGATGCCTGGCCATCGGCGGCCTGAGCGTCGAATGAATTCGACCTCGAGAGGCCTTCGGCTGATGGCCGGCCTGCGCCGGCCAAAAGCCCTTTCGCGTCGGCGAAGGCCGACGCTTGGCGCGTTGGCGCCTATGGAGGCCGATTTCCATCGGCGCAAGAGGACAACCCCTTCGGCCTCCCGAAAATGTTTCGTCCGACCCCGATGTTCATTATAGCCCGGGGATCTTCTATATCTTTCCCGGACTTCTGTATGGACGTGTGGCGCCGATGGCCCGGGGGATCATCGCCCTGCGGCGACCTGAGTTATGATAGGTGAGATGACCGGTTCAGGAATCCCGGTGGAGAGGTGGACGATGGAGCCCCGTTTGCCCCGCGGGATGCGGGATATCCTTCCCGATCAGATGATGTTACGCCGGTATGTGATCCGCACCTTTGAAGAGATCTTCGAGGCCTATGGCTTCGAGCCGCTCCAGACGCCGGCCCTGGAGCTAAGGGAGACCCTGATGGGCAAATACGGGCCGGACGCCGAGAAGCTGATCTATGACGCCCGTCACCGGGAGGGGAGGGAGGAGCTCAGCCTGCGTTATGATCTCTCCGTCCCCCTCGCCCGGGTGGTGGCCATGTATCCGAACCTCCCCCGTCCTTTCAAGCGGTATCAGATCGCCCCGGTCTGGCGGGCGGAGCGGCCGCAGAAAGGGCGTTACCGGGAGTTCTATCAGTGTGACGCCGACATCGTGGGCACATCCTCCATGGCGGCTGACGCCGAGATCATCGCCCTGATCGACGAGGCCCTCACCCGCCTGGGGTTCCGCAATTTCGTTATCCTGCTCAACGATCGTAAGCTGCTGGCTGGCCTCGGCCGCTATTCGGGGGTCCCGGAGCCCCTGCTGGGGAGCCTCTACCGGGCCATCGACAAGTTCGACCGCATCGGCCTGGAGGGCGTCCGTGAGGAAATGCGCCGCTACGGGATCCCGGAGGAGGTCATCGACCGCATGCTGGAGCTGTTGCGCATCGAAGGAGAGAACGCCGACCTGCTGGAGGAGCTGGCCCATCGGATGCAGGCGGCGGAGATCTCGGAGGGCCTGGAGGGGATCCAGGAGCTCCGGACGCTGTTGCGGTTCCTGGACGAGATGGGCGTGGCCCCGGGGCGCTATCGGATCTCCTTCACCATGGTGCGGGGCCTGGAATATTACACGGGTCCCATCTTCGAGACGGTGGTCACCGAGCCAAAGATCGGCTCCATCACCGGCGGCGGCCGTTATGATGGCCTGGTGGGTCTGTTCGCCAAACAGAGCGTCCCCATGACCGGGACCAGCTTCGGGATCGAGCGGATCATCGATGTGATCCAGGAGCTGGGGATGGCCCCGCCGGATCTGCCCCGCACGCCGATCCAGGTGCTGGTGACGGTGTTCGATGAGCCCCGCATGGGCGCTTCCATCGCCCTCGCCCGGATCTTCCGGCAGGCGGGGCTTCACACGATGTTCTATTTCGAACCCCGCCGTCTGGAGGCCCAGCTGCGCTACGCCCACCAGAAGGGCATCCCCTTCGTTGCCATCCTTGGGCCGGATGAGGAGGCCCAGGGCGTGGTCACCGTTCGGGACATGCGGAGCGGGGAGCAGCGAAGCCTACCCCCCGAAGAGGCGGCGCGCTGGATCCAGCTGGCTCTGGAAGGAGGTGGCTATGGCCGATGATCGGGTGGGGGTGATCGGGCTGGGGTATGTGGGGCTGCCGCTGGCGGTGGCCTTCGCCGAGGTCGGCTGCGAGGTGGTAGGGGTGGATGTGGATGCGGGGAAGGTGGCCCTCTTGATGGCCGGGCGCAGCCCCATCCGGGATGTCCCAGTGGAGGTCCTCCAGGCGGTTCAGAAGGCGGGGCGGTTCCGGGCGACCACGGATTACGGCGAGCTCCGGGGGGTGGAGGCGATGTTCATCTGCGTGCCCACGCCCTATGACGCGATGCGGGCGCCGGATCTTTCATATGTGAGGGCGGCGGCGGAAGGGATCGTGCCCCATCTGCGGCGGGGGCAGCTGGTGATTTTGCAGAGCACCACCTATCCGGGGACCACGGAGGAGGTGGTGCGGCCGATTCTGGAACGCAGCGGGCTGCGGGCGGGGGAGGATTTCGACCTGGCCTTCTCGCCGGAGCGCATCGATCCGGGGAACCGGGAGTGGACGGTGCGGAACACGCCGAAGGTGGTGGGGGGTGTGACGCCCCGGAGCACGGCGCGGGCGGCGGCGCTGCTGAGGCGGCTGGGGGCGCCGGTTCACCCGGTGTCATCGCCACGGGTGGCGGAGATGAGCAAGTTGCTGGAGAACATCTTCCGGAGCGTGAACATCGCCCTGGTGAACGAGCTGGCACTGTTGTGCGAGCGGATGGGGATCGACATCTGGGAGGTGATCGAGGCCGCGAAGACCAAGCCCTTCGGCTTTATGGCTTTCTATCCGGGGCCAGGGGTGGGGGGGCATTGCATCCCCGTGGATCCCTATTATCTATCGTGGAAAGCGCGGGAATATGACTTTTACACGAAGTTCATCGAGCTGGCGGCGGAAGTGAACCAGGCGATGCCGTTCCACGTGGTGCGTAAGGTGGAGGAGGCGCTGGACCGGTATGGGGGGCAAGGGTTGCGGGGGGCGCGGGTGCTGGTGCTGGGGGTGGCCTTCAAACGGGAGGTGGACGATGCGCGCAACAGCCCGGCGGAACGGATCATCGAGCTGCTGCTGGAGCGGGGAGCGGAAGTCGTCTACCACGATCCGTATGTGCCGCGGTTCCGGGTGGGGGGGAATGTGTTCCGGCGGGAGGAGAGGGAGCTGGGGTCCGTGCCGCTCGAGGAGGAATGGCTGCGATGGGCGGATGTGGTGGTCATTGTGACGGGCCATCGGGCGGTGGATTACAGTCGGGTGCTGCGGACGGCGCGGCTGGTGGTGGACACATGCAACGCCACGGCGGGAACCCCCCACGGTTCCGCCCTCGTCATTCGCCTGGGCGCCCCGATGCCGGAAGGAAACCATCGGTCGCATCCGCCGGGATCACTGGAGGGATGAAGATCCATGGAGACATCACGCGCAACCGCAACTGTTTCCAGGGGACGATTGTGGGCCGCGCGCATCGCCGTGGTGATCATCCTGATCGGCGCGGTCTGGTTCACCCTGCGCTATCGGGATCGTTTTCAGGAGTGGGCGCGCTTCGGCTACCCGGCCATCTTCCTGATCAGCGCGTTGACCAACGCCACGCTGATCCTCCCTCTGCCCGGACTCGCCGTAACCACACTGGCCGGCGGGATGTTCAACCCGTGGATCGTGGGCGTGGTGGCCGGTCTGGGCCAGGCCGCGGGGGAGCTCAGCGGGTATCTGGCCGGCTACGGCGGCCAGAACCTGGCGGAGGAACTGCCCCGCTATGAGCAGATCGCTCGCTGGATACGCCGCTACGGCCCCGCCGTGATCTTCATCCTCGCCCTGGTCCCGAACCCGCTCTTCGACGTCGCCGGGATCATCGCTGGCTCCACCCGCATGCCTTTGCTGTATTTTCTCCTCCCATGCGCAGCCGGGAAGATCCTTAAGAACCTGATCGCCGCCTGGGCAGGATTCTATGGAATCGAATTGTTACAGCGATGGTTCGGGGGGATGTAAGGGGTGCGAACGGCTTACGATATCCGATCGCTCCGATGGCTCATCCGAGCAGGTCCTTTCCTGCTGGCCTCCGGGCTCATGCTCCTGGCCCTGTTCCCCCTGGCGTTTTCCCCCGGCATCCTGATGCGAGGGGATGTCGCCCTCTATTTCTACCCTTACTGGGAAGCCGCCGCCCGGGCGACCCGCGAGGGCCGCCTCCCCCTGTGGAACCCGGACCTCTTCGCCGGCGTTCCGTTCCTGGCCAATCCCCAGATCGGCTTCTTCTATCCGCCGAACCGGGCGCTCTCATGGCTGCCGGTTCCTGCCGCTTTGAAGGTTTCCATTCTTCTCCACGCCCTCTGGGCCGCGGGGGGGATGCTCGAGCTGGCTCGCCGACTGGGTTATCGAACCGGCGGATCCATAGCCGCTGCGGCTGCCTACGCCCTGGGGGGCTACTTCCTCGCCCAGGCGGAGCACATCAACCAGTTCCAGGCGCTGGCCTGGCTGCCGTGGATGGCGTGGGCATGGGCGACGGGCCGGCCCGCGGGCGTGGGGCTGGCGGGAGCGATGCAGATCCTCTGCGGCCATGCCCAGACCGTGATGCTCTCCTGGATCGCCCTGTTGATCTTCTTCGCACCCCCCCGGGGGGATCGCGTTCGCCTGTTGGGATGGGTCCAGGCGTGGAGAACCGGAGCGCTGGGCGGGGCCCTCGCGGTGGGCCTGAGCGCGATCCAGTGGTTTCCCAGCCTCCAGCTTGCCCAAGTATCCATTCGGGCGGGGGGCCTTCCCCTGAAGGAGGCCCTTTCGTTTTCCCTGGCGCCTGGGCTGATCGGCCGCTCGCTGCTTCCTGGGCGAGAGGCCCCTGCTTTCACAGAGTTCACGGCCTATGTGGGGCTCCTGGGACTGCTGGCCCTGACGGCAGGGATCGGTCGGCCGGACTGGGGGCGCTGGGGGATTGTGGCCGGAGTAGGATTGTTCTTCGCCCTGGGCGCCTACAACCCGCTTTATGTGCTCCTCACCGGGCTGCTCCCTCCCCTGCGTGCCTTCCGGGTCCCGGCTCGCTGGCTGGCCCTCTGGGCCTTCGGGGCCGCCCTGGGGATCGGCGCCGGATTCGATCGGGGATTCGCGGGGCTCCCTTCTCGACGCCTGGCTCTCTGGGCCCTGGCGGTTCTTACCCTGATGGGCCTCGCCCTCGCGGCCGCGCCCATCCGCCCGCCTGGAATGACCGGCCCCCTGGGGCCAATGGATCCTTCCCGCATCGCATTCGGGCTGGGCCTGCTCCTGGTCGGGCTCCTTCTGGCGAAGCGGCTTCCTCGGGCGTTCTGGCTCGGGCTTTGGGCCGCGGAGCTCGTCGGGGTGGCGTGGGGACTTCCCCTGAACCGCCTCACCGCCCCCGCGGCATGGTTCGATCCCCGCCTCCCGGCGGTGGTGCTGCGGGATCTCCTAACTCAGGAAGGGCCCTGGGCCGGGCGGATCCTGAGCGTGGTGGATCTGCGTTTCGACTCTGGGGATCTGGGGGAATGGCGGAGCATCTTCGAGGGCCGGCTCCCGCCCGAAGCCTTCGAAGAGTTCCTGATCGCCACAAAATACAAGGAAGCCCTGATCGCCAACCTCCCCTTGGCTTATGGCCTGCCGGCGGTGGACGGATACGATGGCGGGGTGCTCCCATTGCGGCGCTACATCGAGCTGGTCCGTCGCTTCGTCCCTCCAGACCGCCTGTTGATGGACGGGCGGCTATGGGAGACGCTGCCCGCCCTTCCAGATCCCCGCTGGCTGCAGATCCTGGGGGTCCGCTGGATCGTCATGGATCGCCTGCGCGATGAGTGGATCGAGGGCGTGTTTTACGATCGCGGCGTCGTGGCGAACGCCTGCTTGTCGGAGCCCATCGAAGCGGGGCCATTCCCCCCATTTGAGGCTACCGAGCTGCGCATCCGGATCTCGTCCTCGTTCCCACCCCGAACCCCCCTGGGGATCGCGGAGCTCCAGACGATCGAAGGGGACGTCCTCTCGCTTCCGGTGGAAATGGGAGAAGCCGGACGACCCGCTGTCGTTCGCTGGGCGGCGCCTCGCAGGGTTCGCCGTCTGATCCTGCGTCCGGATCCCGGAAGCTGCGCGCGGGGCGGATGGCAGGTGGAAGGCGGTGCCCTGGTGGATGGGCGGACTGGCGCATTTCAGGCGCTGGTCCTGAGCCCGGGCGGATCCTTTGCCCTGCGTTACGCAGGGGATGTCAAGATCTACGAGTTCCGGAAGAGCCTGCCGCGCCTTTACGGTGTGTGCGCTGCGGCCTTCGCCCCGAACGAAGCGGAGGCCATGACTGGCCTGACCGATCCCGCCTTCGATCCGTCCCGGATGGTGGTGATCGAAGGGGAAGCTGGTGGATCGGATATGGCACCCCGCCCGTGTGGAGTAGAGGTGCAGTGGATCCGCTTCACGCCCGAGATCCGTGAAGCGAAGGTCCGTTTCGAGGAAGAGGGATGGCTGGTGCTGCTGGAATCCTGGGATGGGGGATGGCGGGCGTGGGTCGATGGGCGGCCGGCTCCCATCCGCCCGGCCAACGGGTTGTTCCAGGCGATCCGGGTTCCGGCAGGCGTTCATCGGATCCGCTGGGAATACCGACCGGGATCATGGCCGCTGGGCATGGCGGTGACCGCCATCAGCCTGCTGACCGGGTTAGGAGCCTGGCGATGGCGCAGGGCAGGGCGCAGAAAACTGCCCGAAAGGGAGGCTCAGGAGCCCACGCCGATCCCCTAAGACCGGAAGCGATCCGGCGCACACCGGCACCTTCAGATCCAATCGTTAGCTGCGCTACAATAGAAGGTGATAACAAACGGGTGGCTCGAGAGCGGGTTTCCTGGCTTCCCGGGATCAGGGGGCTGCGCCGATGCGATCCGCGAGAAGATGGCGGGTTGGGTCGTGGATTGGGCTAATCGCTGCCTTCGCACTGGGCTTGCTCGGATGGGGGTGGCTCCTGAAGGCGCCCACTCTGATCATCGGGTTCTGGCTGACGCTGATGGCGCTGTATGGCTTCCTCATGTTCCAGCTGTTCTTCCCCCTCCTGGCCCCTGCAACCGGGCGTGAGCGAGAAGATCTGCGCCGAGCTTTTACATGCTTTCTCTCTGGAAGCTTACGGGCTTTAGGTGCGGTGGATGCGGGCCAGCCGCGGCATCCCCCGGAACCCCGAGATGGACCCGGGCTCTGGCTCCTGGATGCCCGAAGCGCCCTGGCGATCGAACGGGAAGGTCAGCTGACCCGGATCGCGGGGCCTGGGCTGGCCTGGATCCATGAGGGAGAACATGTGACGGCCTTTGTCGACCTTCGCCCTCAACGGTTCCCCCGAGGCAACTCCTCTCCCCTTCAGGTTCGCACCCAGGATGGGATCTCCCTGGGACTGGAACTTCGAACGGCGGTGGCCTTTCTCCCCCAGAACCTTCCCGAGAATTTCCTCGGGCGCTCCCCCTACTTCTGCCCGGAGCGGCCGATCCGGCGGGCCATCGCTCGAGCGCTCCGGGCGGCCCGCGTGGAGGAAGATCGCACGCTCCCCTGGTTCGAGCTCCCCCATGAGATCGCGCGCAGGGAGCTCTCCATTCAAATCGGGAACCTTCTATTCGATCAGCTTTTTCTCTTCGCTCAACCGGAGGCAGAAGGAAGACCGCCGCTGACCCGGCTTGCCGAGGAGATCCGGGCCACCCTGAACCGGGATCTGGGGACGCTGGGGATCCGGATGGATCGCCTGCGGGTGACCCTGAGCGAGGTGCCGGAGGAGGCCCGACGCCAGCGGGTGGAGGTCTGGCGCAGCCAGTGGGCTGCCCGCCTGGCCCGGTGGATCGGCCTGGCGGAATCAGAGATGCTAATGGAATACGCCCGCGCTCGCCATGCCTCCCAGATGGAGATGCTGCAGGCGATCAACGAGGTGCTCGCCGCGTATCCGGAGGTCCCGCCTGATGTGATCCTCCTGCACTTCCTGGAGACCCTGGACGCCACGGTCCGCCAGAGCGGCCTGGCGCTTCCAGAGGAATTAAAGCAACTGTGGGATTATCTGCGCGGCAGGGAGTCCGACCGCTCATGAGATACCGGGCATCATTCCCGAAAGCTCAAAGGATCCGGAGAATTGCCGCTCCCCTGTTGCTCCGGGCTCTGATGCTCCTCACCGTCAGCGCCCTCTGCGGCATCCTGCCGCCTGCGTTCCTTATGGTAGGGCGCGCCTCCCCGTCGATGAAGGAACTCGCCCTGGGATGCATGCTGGGGTTACTGGTGGAAGGGGCGCTGTTCGGCTTCTTCATCATCCAGGCTGCGGCTTTTGTGGAGCGCCTTTACCGGATCCCCATGCCCTCCGCCATCGGGTTTATCCTGCGCTCGCTGTTCTTGCCGGAATGGGAGCATCCCATCGGCGAGGTGCGAAATGGAGATCTGACGCCCGCCACCCGAGATTCGGTCCTGGTTCGGGTGGGCGGGCCGGGAGCGCTGGTGGTGCACGAGAGCAACCTGGTTCTGCTGGAACGGGGCGGCGCCTTCGCCCGCCTCATCGGCCCCGGCCCACAGCTTCTCCGTCCCTTCGAACGCCCCGCCCTCGTCCTGGATCTCCGGCCCCAATCCCGCCGGCGGCAGGTGAACGCCTGGACCCGTGATGGCCTGCCGGTTCGGAGCACCCTGTATTTGAGCTGCCGGCTGCGCTGGCAGCCGAAGGAGCCGGAGAACGAAGCCCGCCTGATCCGCATGGCGTATCAGCTCGATACAGGATCCCGGGAGAAAGGCTATGGTATCGATTGGGCGGGGGAGCTGGCCGACGAGGCCCGCGCCCTGCTGGCTCGCCGCCTGGGGAAGCTCTGGTTCGATGAGCTGTGGTCCCCTTACCTGGCCGCCATGCATGCTCCTCCTCCTATGCCGCGGTTGCTCGGGGAGCCCTCCGTGGATGCGCCCTCTCCCGAACCCTGGGGGATCCCCGAACGCCCGCCGGAAGATGCACCGATCCCGGCGCGCTGGGAGGAAATCCGCCAGGAAGTTCGGGAAGAACTCGAACACTGGATTCGTGACCGTCACTGGGAGGTCGAGATCCTGCATTTCGCCTTCGATCCGCCGGTCCCCTGGCCCGAGGTGGAGCCCATGATCCGGGAGGCCTGGCTGGAGCACTGGCGGGTTCCCTGGAGGGGATGGGCGGTGCACCTGCAGTCGCGGGCGATGCGGGAACAGGTGCGCCAGCGGGAGCTGGCCCGCGCGATGGGACAGCGCGAGCTCCTCGAGGCGATCGTTGCCGTCGTCCAGCAGGAGCGGCCCCTGGAGGATCCCCAGCGGGGGCTGCAACGGCTGCTGCTGCGCCTGGTGGAGTTGATGCGGCACTGGTCGCATCCCGATTCCGAATTGCTGACGCCTACCGATTTGTTCGAGCTGGTCCATCATCTCCGGCGCATGATGCAACGCCCCTCTTCCGAAGGAGGAAGCGATGTCCGGGGATCTCCACCTCCTTTCCCAACTGATCCGGGCCTTGAATGAGGATGCTCATCCTGGCCTGAGGCGCCTGAGCGATCTGCTGGACCAGGCCTCGCCGGATCGGGCGGAGCTCCGTCGTCTGTGCCAGCTGTTGCTCTCTGCCCCTTCAGACGACTTCATCCGGCCGGGGGAGGCCTTCCGATGCCGCCTGGGGGCTCAGGTGGTGCAGGTGGCGCTGGATCGGGGGGAGCCGTGGTTTTCACCGCCCGCTGCCCAGCGGCAGCTCACGGATTATTGTCGGGCCCTCCGTCTTCACGGGCTGGCGCTCCCCGAGGCCCTGACCGCGCTGCTCGGGGCTCAATGGCTCCGATCCCACGATCCCGCCTGGGCCCTGGAAATGGCCCGGCGGGCGGAGCGGATCCTGGAAGATCTGAGCCGCGCGGCCACGCGCCAGGGGAGGCCCCATCCCGAGCTGCAGGATGCGATCCGGCAGGCCCGACAGCTCATCCGCGAAGTCCTGAAGGATTCCTTCCGCGTTCCCCCCGAAGAGACCCCGGGGGCTCCGGAGACACCGGAATCTGAGCCCGAGCTCGCCCCATCCCCCTCTGCTCCCCGAGAAAAAGGGATCTCCCCTTCTCCAGGTCCGCTCCGCCCGGCGAAGCTCTTCCTGGTCTCGTTCACCCTGCTGCCAGACACCCATCCCCGGGCCGGCGATCTGCAGTTCCTGGACTCGCAGACAACCGCGCGCCAGTCGGACGAAGCCGATGTGCTGATCGAAACGCTGGAGGTGGGCGGTCGAATTTATCAACTCTATGTGGAAAAGGACATGAGGCCCATCGTCCGCGTTCGCCCGGATCAGATCCTGGTGCTCCGTGTGGAAGGCGACAGCATGCGGGACGCCGGTATCGAATCCGGGGACCTGATCCTGGCGCAGCGCGTTTCGGGCATGGAAGCGCGGGATCCCTCGTTCTGGGATTCGCTGGTCGGGCGGCTGGTGCTGGCGGTGCTTATGGAACGGTATCAGATCGAGACGCACAAGGCCTTTTTGATCAAGCGGTTAACCCGTCGGAACGATCAGTGGTTGTTATGCCCGGAAAACCCTGCTTTCGAAGAGATCCCCCTGGAGCCCGGCCTCCACGAGCTGCATCCGGTCCTCGCGATCCTGAAGCCGGTCGCCCCATGATACGGGGATTGTCCTCTGGAAGCCATGAAGGAGCTACATAGAAAGCATCCGGGGGTTTTGAGGCCGCCTTCAGCGGAACGCCGTCCCTCCACCTCGCAGAAGATCTCCCCCTCTCCAGGTCCGTTGAATTCAGTGCGCGTGTATGCTAAGATAACAGTGCCGCCTTTCCTCCGCTGGAGAGGAGATCCCCCGCGCATCGTCTGGAATCGCAGCAGGGCTTACGCCGTTGGGCTCCCGTTCAGGGAGGCATGATGATCCCTTCCGCAAAAGCCCCAGGTGGAGCCCAGCCGCGTGACTCCTGGAGTCGAGAAAGATCGAAGCGCCGGTCAGACGGTCTTGGAATCTGTTCAGGATGGGGGAATGAGATGCCCTTTGATTCGATCCTGATCCCGGTGGAAGAGGTGGAGACCGCCGCGACGTTGCTTCCGCTGGCCCGGGCGCTGCTTCCCCAGGGGGAGGGGGAGATCACATTGCTGGGTCTGGTCTCCCTTCCCCCGGATGTTTCCCTGAGCCATGGCGCAGTGGCCGCGCGGGCCCTCCGCCAGCGCCTGATGGCCCTGGCAGCTGCCCATCCGGATCTCCCCCTTCGCGTCCGCCCGCGTATCCGCGTCTCCCACACGCCATGGGAAGAGGTGCTGCATTTCCTGCAATCGAACCGCGTCTCCCTGATGCTCCTTCCCTGGGATGGAGATCCGGAGGGATGGCTGCTGGGTGCCCCCCTCTCCCGGGTGCTTCAGGAAGCTCCCTGCGATCTCCTGCTGGCCCGGGGATCGATCGACGCGCCCTGGCGGCGGATCCTGCTCCCGGTGCGGGGCGGCCCTTACACCCAGCTGGCGCTGGAAGTCGCCCTAACGCTGGCCGAAGCATGGGATGGCCAGGTGACATTGCTCCACGCGGCCTCGGAGGCCCGACGGATCGCCGCAGCGTTCCGTCCGCTCGCCCGGCAGTTTCCCCGCATCACCCGCCAGATGGTGGCCCACGGCGAGGTCGCCCAGGCCGTTCTGGAGGCGCTTCCGCACCACGATGGGATCGTGATAGGTGCCTCCACCCGGCCAGGGAGCAATGGGCCCCAGCCTCTGGGCCCTCTGGCTCGGGCTCTGGCGGAGACGGCATCGAAGCCGCTGATCCTGGTGAAAGCCGCTCGGGCCTTCCTACCCGGGCAACCCCGCCCGCGAGGGGCGCCCGCCCAGCTCCCGATCTCTGTCCTGGTCGACAAGTGGTTCGCGGAGAACACCTTCGACGCGGAGGAGTTCAGCGACCTCCAGGAGCTGGTGGCCTTGAAACGGGCCCAGGGGGTGACCATCAGCCTGGGCCTGCCCACTCTCAATGAGGAGGCGACCATCGGTCCTATCCTCGCGATCGCCCGGGAGACCCTGATGGAGCGCTATCCCCTGCTGGATGAAATCGTGGTGATCGATAGCGCCTCGACCGATCGCACCCGGGAGATCGCCCGGGCGATGGGGTTCCCGGTCCACATCCATTCCGAAGTCCTCCCCGAGGTGGGAGCCTACCGCGGGAAGGGAGAGGCGTTGTGGAAGAGCCTTTATCTGTTAAAGGGGGACATCATCGTCTGGACCGACACGGATATCACCAATTACCATCCTCGCTTTATCTATGGGTTGATCGGCCCGCTCCTCCGCTCGCCTCGCATCGGCCTGGTGAAAGGCTTCTATCGGCGGCCCATCCGGGTCGGTGAAAAGCTGCAGGCCGGAGGGGGAGGGCGGGTGACGGAACTGGTGGCGCGGCCGCTGATCAACCTGTTCTTCCCTGAGCTTTCCGGTCTGATCCAGCCCCTCTCCGGCGAATACGCCGGGCGAAGGGAGGTGCTGGAGCAGGTGCCGTTCTTCACCGGTTACGGTGTGGAGATCGGCCTGCTCATCGACATCCTGGAGCGCTTTGGCCTCTGGTCCATCGCCCAGGTGGATCTCCAGGAGCGGATCCATCGCAATCAGGACCTGGAGGCCCTCTCCAAGATGTCCTTCGCCATCATCCAGGTGGTGATCCGTCGCCTGGAAGATCGACACAAGATCCAGCTGCTGGAGGAGGTCAACCGCTCGATGAAGCTGATCCGCCACGAGCCGGGCCGATACTATCTGGAAGTGGAGGAAATCGGGGACGCCGAGCGTCCGCCGATGATCACCATCCCGGCCTATCGGGAGAAATTCCGGAGGGCAGAGCCAGCCATCGCTTCCCCTTGAGCTCGCCCTGTCTGGGCATTCTGAGGAGTTGCCTGGCTTTCCCCATCCAGACCCAACGGCGTAAGGTCTGAACCGAACGGGTGCGAGCGGAACGCCTTCGGTGTCCCGCCTGTCTATCCCACGGCTCTCGAGGGAAACCAACCGCTCAGGAGAGGATCCACAATGGAAAACGCGTTGCGCTTTGGGACGGTGGGCAGCCCTCTGTCGACCCCACCCCGGCCGGGAGGCACGGTGGGAGGGCTTCAGCGTATCCATGAGCTGGGCCTGGAGGCACTGGAGCTGGCCTGGGTGCGCAGCGTGCGGGTCTCGGAGGAAACCTGTCGCCAGATCCGGGCGACCGCCGAGGCCCTGGGGATCGCCCTCAGCGTCCACGCCCCGTATTTCATTAACCTGAACGCCAAAGACCGGGCGGGCTACCGGGCGAGCCGGGAGCGCCTGATGGCGGCGGCCCGGGCGGGCTATCAGGCTGGCGCCCGGGACATCGTGTTCCATCCCGGATCGTATCAGGGGGCCCGACCGGAGCGAGCCTATGAGACGGTGCGCCGGCGCCTGCAGGAGATCGTGGAGGAGCTCCGCGAGGAAGGGGTGGAAGTCATCCTGCGCCCCGAGACGATGGGGAAATCCGCTCTCTTCGGCACCCTGGATGAGGTGATCCAGCTCTCCCGGGATATCCCCGGGGTGCTGCCCTGCATCGATTTCGCCCACCTGCATGCGCGGGCGGGGGATGGATCATTCAATTCCTATGAGGAATTTATGGACGCGCTGCGCCGGGTGGCGGCCGGATTGGGCCCACGCGGCCTCCAGGAGCTCCACATCCACGTCTCCGGCATCGCCTACACCCGGAAAGGAGAGCGCCATCATCTGAACCTCCAGGAGGCCGATCTCCGCTATGAAGAATTGTTGCAGGCACTGATCGATGTGGGCGCCCGGGGCCGGGTCCTCTGCGAGAGCCCGAACCTGGAGGAGGATGCGTTGCTCCTGCAGAGGACGTATCGACGGCTTCTTGCCGGGAAGGAGTAGGGCAACTGCGAGCAGTTGCCCTACTCCTTCCCCCCCGCTTCGGGGGAGAAGGGAGGCAAGGGGGGGAGGGGGTCAAGATGGGCCCGTCGAGCTGGGCGGGCAGGCCGTTACAAGGGATAAACGATGAGGGGGGCAGCTTCGCCGCCCCCCTCATCATGGCATCCTGAGCCTTTCTGCAGAACGGATGCGGGGCAAGCCCCCGGTTATTTAAGCGTCATCAGGAACGCAATCAGATCCGCCAGATCCTGCGCGGACATCTGGTTGCCCAGGGTGGCCGGCATCTTGGAGACGCCCGGGGCAGCGGCGTATTTATCCGGCTCCACAATGTAGGCGTTCGGCTGCTGGATGGACTCGCGGATATATTCCTCAGGCGTCTTCGCCTGGCCCTTGTAATCCGGCGCCCGGATGCGCTCCGCAGCCCGGGTGGCGATCCCAGCTAAGGAGGGGCCGACCAGGACCTCGCCCGGCTTCAGGCTGTGGCACGCCTTACAGGAAGCGGCTGCGCCGCTGGCCTGTTTGACCTCCTGGTTCCACAGCGCCTCGCCCCGCTTGGGATCCCCCGGGGGCAGTGGCTTCGTAAGGTCTGTCCCCACCGCCTCGAAGGAAGGTGTGGGGGCCGGTGTCGGCCCGGCCGCCTGCCAGTTCAGGATGAACTCCACCAGGTTCTCGATCTGATCCGGCCGCAAGGGCCCGCCGAAATCCTGGGACCAGGTGGGCATCGGATCCGCGTAGACCTCATTCGCTCGATAGGTGCTGCGGATCGGACGGCCGGCGGCGATGGTCAATTTGATGAAGTTGCGCAGGGAGTTGGCGTAGTTCTGCGTCTGCTTGAGCTCCTGGTAATGCTGGAACACGCCGGGGTTGAGATCCGGCCCTTTCCCCGGGACCCCTTCCCCATTCGGGCCGTGGCAGGTAGCGCAATACTGTTCGTAGAGGAGGGCTCCATTTTCGATGGCTTTGCCTTTATGGATAGCCTCGTAACGGGCCATCCGCTGCTCTTCCGTGAGCCAGACCATACCGATGGTGATCACCGTGGCCAGCATCAGGACGGTTGCGCCGATGATCCGGCGGGTCGCCAGGTCGAACATCGACTCCCTCCGACAGTTCGGTTGAAGAACGATCCGGCAAAGCGGAAGGGGATGACCGTGGCGTGGTCATCCCCTGGCCTGAATTCGCCCGGGGCGGGGAGGCTCACTCGCCCCCATAGGTGCTATCCCGGTGGAGATAGATGGCCCGTTTGGCCTCCTGGAAGACCGGGTTGCCCTGCTCGTCCCGGACCGGCTGATGGTGTTCATCCAGCTTGAGCCAGCGGAGTATGATCTCGAAACGCTTCAGGCCGGCCTGGACCTCGCTGATATGCACGATCGCATAACCCTGAGGCAGGTGCGGATCGGTCTCGACGCGGTGCTTCAGCTCCTCCAGCACCCGGGCCAGCCGGGGGGCGTCCGCAGGCGGTTGCAGATTCCGCGTGTCATAGGTGCCCGGGACGAGCTGTTCGTAGGGAATGGTCCGCACCCTGCCTTCACCGAACAGGGGATCGGGGTTCAGAGGCATGAACTCCTGCAGGACCTCCACATCGGCCGAGGAGGTGACTGCGAAAGCCGGCGTCCCCATATAGGTCAACAGGGTCCAGGCCGCCACCCCGACCAGCCCCGCCACTAGGGCCTTCCGCCGATGGGAGTAGCGCCGGCTGATGTTGAAGTCCAGGTAGGGCATGATCAGCAGGAAGAACAGGATCAGCCCGGGCAGGATGACCCCCATGATCGTTTTGCTGTTGTAAATGGTGGAAGGTGGGCGGGGCAGGCCCAGGCGATCCAGCGCCAGCAGGAGGGGGTCCTTCAACAATCCCTGAAGCCAGAGGAAATACCAGGGCGCCGTGGTGTGCAGCGGCGTGTTCAGCGGATCGGCGTGCTGCTCCAGGGGCGCGTCGTAGAAGAAGGCCGCCCCGATCACCAGGAAGGCGATCAGGCCGATCCCCCACAGCGCCTCCTGGATGGCGATATCCGGGATGTAGGGCACCCGCTTCTCCGGCGGCACCTTGCGGGCTGTGTCATCGCCCACCGCCTCCATCTCCGGCGGCAGGGAGAGGCCGTGGCGCACCACTTTGTAGTAGTGCACGAAAAAGACGAAGAAGAGCAGCAGGGGCAGGAAGATCACGTGGAGCAGGTAGAAGCGCAACAGCCCGGCGGCCCCGATATCCGGCGCCCCGCGCAGGATCAGGTTGACGATCCGCCCCAGCGCCGGCGGTGGCGTGGCCTCGGCCATGCTCGTCCCGATGGTCACCGCCCAGTAAGACAGCTGGTCCCACGGCAGCAGGTATCCGCTGAATGAAAGGAAGAGGGTGAAGACCAGCAGGATCACCCCCGTGGCCCAGGTGAACTGACGGGGACGCTTATAGGAGGCGGTGAAAAACGTGCGCAGCATGTGCAACATCACCGCCACCACCATCGCCTCCGCCCCCAGCCGGTGGACGTCCCGCATCAGCTGGCCGAAGGGAACGTTGTTCAGGATGCGGAGCATGTTCTCATAGGCCACCAGGGGCGAGGGCGTGTAGAAGATCATCAGGAAGATGCCGGTGATGGTCTCGATCAGGAAAAGGTAAAAGCTCAACAGCCCCAGCCGGAAGGTGGGGTAGAGCCGGGTCACCGCCTCGTGGTAGAAAGAGGGCTTGATATGGAGGATGAAGCCCTCCGTATGGGGCTTCACCCGCGGGTTGGGTCGGGGCGGGGGCTCGCCCCGGATGATGTTGCGCACCTCGGTGAGCGGGATGCCCGCGGTCACCCGGGTGACCAGTTCGTCCAGGTGCATAAAGATCACCCGGCGCCATCCGTATTGCTGAACTTCTTTCTGCAGGGTGGGGATCGGTTCAGGCCATCGCAATGCCATCGGATCTCCTCCTCGCCGCTCCTGGAAGTCAGCTCAAGTGAAAAGACCCATCGGGGCCGGGAAAAGGCTCTAAGCCTGCTTCTTCTCCGCCGGCTTCCCCAGGATCTTCTTCCCGGTGTCCACCTCGATGATCAGGTTCGGATCCGGAACCGGCAACGGATCGCCCTGCGGATCCGTCTGGGCCACGATGCGCCCGCTGGCGTCCTTCAGGTAAATCACAAAGCGGTCCAGGTTGCGGGGGGCCGGCCCCTCAATGTAGGTCCCATCCAGCTGGAACTTGGAGCCGTGACACGGACACTCGAAGCGGAAATTGCTGGGGACCCACTTGTAAAGGCAACCCAGGTGGGTGCAGACTTTGTAGATGGCCAGGATCCCTTTCTCTGTATTGACCAGCCAGATCTTGGCCTCCGGGAACTCCTTCGGTCCCTCGCCGACCTTCGGCAGCACATCCCCAGCCCGTCCGAAGGGGAAGATCCCGCCGAACTCCCCCACCTTGAAGCGGGGCAGGGCGAAGAGGACGCTCAGCCCGCCCAGCTCCGCCATGAAGAGGGCCATAGAGGCCGCCCAGACATACGTCAGGAACTCCCGCCGGGTGATGCCCGGCGCCGCTGCCGTCGGAATCGCCTGCGCCTCCGCCATCTTTCCCTCCTTGCGCTCGCCACCAGGATCAGGAGTTACACCGCTGGGCTCCGATCCAGAAGGCCAGATGACCTGCTCTCCTGGAGCCGGGCCAGCTTCCAGAGTCCCATGAGAATGAGAAGGTCACATAACTTTGAAACGGACAGCGAAGCCGCTCATTCTCCGACCACCGGATACTTGGGGGAAAACATGGAGTTGCGCTACCGGTCTTTCCCTGGGAGCCTCAGAATCCTCCCCTAACACGATCACTATAACATAAAGCTGGAGGGGGCGTCAATCCCTCGAGCCCAAAAATTTGAAATTGTTCTCCAATTAGGACAGAACCCGGGCCGTCGGGTTCGAATCTGGGAAGGCGGGATGGTCCCTCCTCTCGCTCTATCTGCCCGGAGGCGTCAGCCCCAGGCCTTAAACGTTCCGGATCCATGCCGCCAGGGCTTTGAGCAACAGCGTTCCGTAACTTCCAGGCGATAGCTCAAAAACCAGGAGGGCCTCCCGCCGGTCCGGCTGAAGATCCCGAAGGTCCAGGGCCAGCGGCCGACACCAGACCGGCCGTCGGGTCGGCGGGGGTGCGTCCTCCAGCAACGCTCCCTTCCGGAAATGGGAAAGGGATAGCCCCTCCTCCGCCAGCGCCGCGGCCATCGCCTCGGACCATGGGGATTCATAGCGAGCCCGCCGGTGGGGCAGCCCCACGATCGCCTCCATCTCCTGGGGCGGTTCCAGGGGCACGGGGAACCGTTCTCCCCGGATCTCGATCTCAAGATGGGGAAGCGACACCCATACCCATCGGAGCGCCCGGTTCCAGACCCAGGCCCGATAGGCGTCCACCCATAAGGCCCGGAGGCGCGCGGGGATGCGTCGCACCGCTCCCCGCCAGTCCGTCGGATGATCCTTCAGAAAGGTGAGCACGCTTCGATAATTGGATGGGCGGGGCGCCCGCTCCTGCATCGCCGCCCAGTTTCCCCACCAGGCCCGGGCTTCGGATTTGAAGGCCCGCACCTCCGGCGGATCACCGACCATCGGGACGGTCAGATAAATCCGGAGAACCTCCTCCGCCTGGCCCAGGAGGAGCGGCCGGCCGATGAAGCCCGCTTCCGGGCTCCACGATCCGAAGCGCTGATCATCGAAATAATTGGGGAAACCATGGATCGCCAGGGCGGCCACTGCCGCCGGCAGCCGCTCGACCTCGAGATCATCCAGCTCCCGAAGCCGAACCACAAACCGGTTCCCCCGCAGATCCTGGGGACGCAACGGGCGATCCGCCTCACCGATACGGACCGCCTCGAAGCCACGGCCCTGAATCCGATCCGGCCCCCGACCCCGGACAGCCGCCATCTGAACGGCGATGGCCTCCCGATCCTTGAGGGCCGGGAAAATCACCGCCCGCTGGGGAACTCCCAGCCGCGCGGCCAGCTCCCCCTGGACCTCCAGGGTGGTTCGCTCCCGCTTGCGAACCCGATACAGGACATAGGGTCCCCCGGGCCGGAGCGGGAGCTCCACGATTTCCTCAACCTGAAAATCCTCCGGGCGAACTTTCCAGCGCACGCTCGCGCTTTATCCGGTTACGGATTCCGGGATACAGGCCGCCCGGTCCCCGGAAGCATGGATGCCCCTCCAGGAGCGGGAGATGGGGGCCGCCTTTGACAGCCCAGCCTTATTTTCCGACCGAGGTCACCTCGGCCGGCCCGATGCGTTTGCCCTTGAGGACCGCGCGCACGGCGTCGGCGAAGCGGTTCAGCGTTTCGTCCACCACCTCCGGCGTGTGGGCGGCGCACGTGAACCAGGGCTCCCGCGGATCCACCTCAAACATCACGCCGCGCTCGTAGCACGCTAGGCCAATTTCAGAGTACAGTTCGATATCGCTGCGCATGGTATCCCGGTGATCCCGCGGGGTCCCTTCGAAATTCAACAGGAAGCTGAACATGTTCGGGTGGCCGGAGACCGCATGCGGAACGCCCGCTTCGGTCAGGATCTCGCTGATCCCTTTCATCAGCCGCTCGCCCGCCCGGGCAGCCCGCTCCAGTGCGTCGGTCGTCTCCAGGATCTCCAGAGTGGCATCCGCGGCGGCGGTGCCCACCACGTTCCCGTTATATGTGCCGGCATGGGCGACCGCGCCCGGCTCGATGGTCATCATGATCTCCCGCCGGCCTCCGATGGCAGCGATGGGAAATCCGTTCCCCATCGCCTTGGCGTAGGTGACCAGATCCGCCCGCACGCCGAAGAACTCCTGGGCCCCGCCCCGGGCGATGCGGAAACCGGTCTTGACCTCGTCGAAGATCAGGACAATGCCGTATTCATCGCAGAGGTGCCGCAGGAAGGGGAGGAACTCCGGGTGAGGCATGATCGCCGCGCTGTTGCCCAGCATGGGTTCCACGATGATCGCGGCGATATCCCCCCATTTCGCCTTCACCGTTCGTTCCACGGCCTCAAAATCGTTGAAGGGCAGCGGGATGACCAGGTCGGCGATCACTCGCGGGATGCCGGAACTGGCGGTGACGGGGATGGGATGACGACGGCTGCCCATCGCCTGCCGGAGGGCCATGGCGGTGGAGAAGAGGAGATAATCGTGGTGGCCATGATACTGCCCTTCGAATTTGATGACCTTTTCCCGACCCGTGTAAGCCCGGGCGATCCGCAGGGCGTGCATGGTGGCCTCGGTCCCCGAGTTCGAGAAGCGCACCATATCCACGCCGGTCATGCGGATGATCCGCTCCGCTGCGCGGATCTCCCACTCGGTGGTGGCCGCGAAGATCACGCCGTCGCGAATGGCCTCGCTGACCCGCTCCACCACAGCGGGATGGCCATGGCCCAGGATCACCGGGCCATAGCCCAGGCGATAATCGATGTAGCGGTTGCCATCCAGGTCATAGATGTAGGGGCCCTCGCCGCGACTGACGACAAGGGTCTGATCATCGCCCCAGTAGCGGAAATTCGAGGTGACCCCCCAGGGCATCACTTCCTTGGCGCGACGGAAACGCTCGCGGGTTTTCGGCCAGTGACGCATGGCAACCTCCCCATCTGAGAATAGGATTTGCGCAGTCAGGTTCCGATTCAAGGAGATGGGACGACCCCTTCCTGAGGCCCAGGGGGCCTTGAAGGGAGAAGGAAATACAGGCCCTCATGGCCTCATGGGAAACCCGTTGCATAGCCTCCGCCTTCATCCCACTTCCTCAACGATTTCAATCCCCCTTCGAGCCAGCTCTTCGAAAAACCGTTCGGGCGGGATCGCCCGTTCCGGCGGGACCACACCCCGGGCGGTGATCTCACCGCGGGCGATCATCTGGGCTGCAACGCTGAGGGGGACGCCGATGTTTCGGTAATAGGCGGCTTCCCCGCCCCACACGTCCTGAGGAGGGTGGCGGTTGCGCAGCACCACCGTGCGCGGATGTCCGTCCTTCCGCCCATGGACCTCCACCACAAGTCCATAAGCCCAGACCGGGTTCTCCCAGGATGTGGGAAGCGCAGACAGAAGGTAAGCGATCAGATCGATGGCCGGATAGGTTCTGCCCTCCACCGGAACCGGGATGGAGGAGAGCGCCCCCATCTCATACAGGGCGCGCATCACCCGCATCACATGGGGCGGGAAACACCCCCGAACCGCCGCCCGGCGGAGGCCGGGAAAGGAGCGGGGCAGGGTTCGAGCCTCATCGTGGGGCACATAATACACGGTTTGCTCCCCGATCTGTTCATGGAAGCGAACCTTCTTCTCCCCGGAGAACGGTGGGGCCGGCCGCCAGGCTCCATCTTCCCAGTAAACCGTTTCTCGCTCCGGCTCCTCTGGATTGAATTCCCACAGGGTGGTGCGCAACAGGCCAGGGGAAGGCGCCAGGCACCGGAACGCGGCGAAAGCGATCTCAATCCCTTCCACCTGATCCATATGACGTGCCCCGTAAGCGGCCATCACGTTCGTGGTCCCCGGCGTCGCGCCCACGCCGGGGATGAACACCATGCCTTTAGATCGGGCCTCCTCATCCAGCTCGAACTGGGCCTCATCGAAGGCCAGATCCACCCCGCTGACCCCCGCCTGCACGCAGGCTCGCGTCACCAGGACATCGTAGGCGAAGGGGAGGCCGTTCATGACCACATCGAAACCACGGATCTGTCGAACGAGCGCTTCCTCATCCCGGACGTCGAGGGGGATCACCCGAAGGCGCGGGTCTCCGATCTCCCGGGCAAGGCGTTCTGCCTTCCCGGGGTCGATATCCGCGATCACGATCTCGCGGAAGGAGCTGCCATATCGGCATAGATCCCGGGTGGCCTCCCGGGCCACCGCGCCGGCTCCACCAAGGGCCAGTATCCGCATGACGTCCTCCTCCAGAAAAGATGAAATGGGGGTTCGCGCGGCCAGGCAGGCTTTTGGAGAAGCCCCTCTGGAACAATGTCGGGCGCGGAAGGGCGTGGCAGCTCTGCCCCGCAGGTCCAGGGGACCATCGATGCGGGAGGCTCAACGGCCGGAGGAAACAGGGGTCAGCAATCCGCAGTCGCCCAGATGGTCCAGAAGTGGCAACGGCGCATCCACGGCGCGACCCGGAAGAGACCTCGCCAGACCGCAGGGGGAGACGCTTTCCCGGGATCTCCAGAACAGCGCATAGGCATCCTGGCCCCGATGAGAAGTCCATCAGCTCCATTGTAGCAGAATTTCTCTGTCCACAGGGAAGAGCATCTTCTCCCTCGCATAGGGAGGGGAACATGCATTTTCATGGAAGGCAGGCCATCCGGCCCTCGGAGGAGACCAGCGGCCCGCCGGGTTTACGAGGCGGGTTCCTCCCTCGTGGCTCCGTCCAGCGGCGGCAGGTCGGCCAGAGAGCGCAACCCGAAATGCTGCAGGAAGAGCATGGTGGTCCCATACAGGATGGGGCGGCCGGGCCCTTCCGCCCGGCCCACCTCCTCGATCAGGCCCCTTGCCAGCAGGGTCCGCAACACCCCATCGCAGTTCACCCCCCGGATCGCTTCGATCTCCGCCCGGGTGATGGGTTGCCGGTAGGCGATGATGGCCAGCGTCTCTAAGGCGGCCGTTGAGAGACGGGTGCCTCCGCTGAGGCCCAGGAAGCGCTGCACATCTTCGGCCGCCTCTGGAGCCGTCACCAGTTGCACCCGATCCCGATGGCGCTGGAGCCGGAGCCCTCGCTCCCTCAGGCGCTCCTGGAGGACGTTCAGCGCCTCCTCAATGGCCTCCGGAGGAACCTCCAGGGAACGGGCGAGCTGGGCAATGGTGGGCGGCTCTTCCGCCACAAAGAGCAACGCCTCCACCCGCGCGTCCAGCGGGAGATGGCCATTGGGAAGGATCGACGGCTGGAATAATGCCTCGACTTCGGACATAGGTTCACCTTTGCCGGATAGGCCGTGGGGAGTTCAGGGTCTGTCACGGGATCACGCTTCTTACCAGTATAGCGCATCCTGTAAATCGCTCCGCCTTCGCTTCCGTCCCCAACGACCGGGCAAAATCCCGCCCTCACCGGGGATTACCCGGGCCACCAGGAGCCCTGTCTCCGCCAGGGCTTCCCATACTGGATCCTCCAGCCCCCAGCGAGGATGTTAGAATAGCCGCGGAGGGTCCAGGCACGGTCTCCGATTGCCTCCGGGGAATCCCGGAAAAAGATGGTCAGCCTGTCCTTATTCAATCCGGAGTTCGGCTGCGCCGGTCGAAACCGTAATCCGGGAGGATTCAATGAGCTCCGATCCCCGCTCACTGATCCAGGCCCATGAAGTCGGGGAATATGTGTTCTGCGCCCGTGCATGGTGGCATCGCCGTCAGGGCCATCCCTCAACCCGGGAGGAGGATCAGAGGGCTGGCCGCCGGTTTCATATGCGCTTTGAACAGCGGCGTCGATGGGGAAACTATCTGATCGCTGTCTCCGTTCTTCTGGCGATCGCTGGGATCGTTCTCCTGCTCGGGGCTCTGGCTTCCCGCATATAGCCGGACTTACGGGCTCCCATCCAGGAAGGCGGGATGGTCCTTCCCCTTTTTCCTGATGAGAGGCCATCCGGGAGGCCAGACGGAAGCCCAATGGCGCATGGGATGATCCCATCAGCGAATCCGGCATAACTCCCCACAGGAGGCATCGCCCATGTCCGCAAAGAGAACGCTGAGTCGAGGGTTATACTTTGAGGATCTGGAGATTGGCTGGAAGGTGCGCACCCCAGGCCGCACGGTGACGGAGGCGGACATCGTGGCGTTCGCCGGGCTCTCCGGCGATTACACGCCGCTGCATACCGACGCGGAATACGCCCGCGGCACGATCTTCGGGGAACGGATCGCGCATGGGCTGCTCGGCCTGGCGATCGCTTCAGGGCTGGCTACCCGCCTGGGGTTCCTCGAGGAGACCGTAGAGGCCTTCACCGGCCTGGAGTGGAAATTTCGGGCCCCCATCCGCATCGGGGATACGATCCATGCGGAGATCGAGGTGGCTCAAAAGCGGCCTGCGCCGGATGGCCGTGCGGGCTTCGTGATCTTCAATGTGCAGGTTCTCAATCAGCGCGGCGAGGTGGTGCAGAAGGGCCAGTGGACCCTCCTGGTTCGCGCGCGGGGGGCTCAGGGTATGGATCCAGATCAGCAGTGAAGTCGCCCACCTCGATGGCGTTAGCCAGGGGGCTTTAAGGCCGGGGGGGTGTCTTCGGCGGCCCACTCAGCCGCCTTATGCGGTTTCTCTCTCTGAGGGGGCACGAAGGGATGACGTGGTGGGGAGAGCCGGCTGCACTCCCCTGAATGGGGGAGGGACATCCCCCAGATGGGGGATATCCTTCCCCCGTCTGTTATAAATTTTACAAGCGCCGTTGCACCGAGTATACTTTCTAAAAGCACCTTCACGGAATGGAGGCTTTTAAGGCTGTGCCGGGGGCTGAAGGCGCCTCGTGCGGCCTTCAATCTGGAGGGGTGGCTTTCCACCTCTTTGTCCTCCTTTGTCTGAGCCCAGCTGCGCAGGTTTTGAAGGATGATCGATGGGGGGCGGGTGAGACGCCGCAGGCGGGCCGATCCGCCCCTCCATATTCTCAGGGAGGCAGGTGCCATGCCGAAACGGTTTGTCTCCTGGATGATCGGGGGGCCCCAGGGCAGTGGGATCAACGTGGCGGCGGAGACCCTCGCGAAAGCCTTCAGCCGGGGTGGGCTTTACGTCTTCGCCAACATCGAATACCACTCCAACATTATGGGCAAGCACAGCTATTATCGGGTCCGGGTTTCCGAGGATCCGATCCATGCCCCCGTCGAGGAAGTTCACCTCCTCGCCGCGCTGGATGAGGAAACCCTCTTTGGGGACCACCATCACAACCCCGAGTTCCCCACTCACCACGGCCACGTTCATGAAGTGGTTCCGGGCGGCGGAATCATCTACGATGCGGATCTGGGAGATATCCGGGATCGCCTGAAGCGGGATGATCTGCGGCTTTATCCGGTGCCGTATTTTGAGATGATCCGCCGGGCGCTGGAGCCTTTCGGCAAGGCGGCGGAATACCGTCAATATGACATTATGCGGAACACGGTGGCGCTGGGGGCAACCCTGGCGATCCTGGATTACGACTTCGACCTCGTCGCGGAGGTGATCCGCGAACAGTTCAAGGGCCGTCGGGCCCGGCTGGCGGACATGAACATCCAGGCCCTGCGGGTCACTTATGATTATGTGCACGAACATTTCGGCAATGACTTCCCCTGGAAGGTTCGCAGGCGGGAGCGGCGTGGGGACCATATCCTGATCCGGGGTGTGCAGGCGGTGGCGCTGGGCAAGCTTCAGGCCGGGCTGGGCGTTCAGACCTACTACCCGATCAGCCCGGCGACGGATGAAAGCACGTATCTGGAGGCAGTCCAGAGCAAATACAATGTAGTGGTCATCCAGACCGAAGACGAGATCTCGGCGATCAACATGGCGGTCGGGGCCGCCCATGCCGGTGCCCGGGCCTCGACCTCCACCGCAGGGCCGGGCTTTGCCCTGATGCCGGAGGGCATCGGGTTCGCGGCCATCACCGAGGCGCCAGGTCTGGTGGTGTTCCTCTATCAGCGCGGCGGCCCCAGCACGGGGCTCCCCACCCGCACGGAGCAGGCGGACCTCGGATTTGCCCTCCATCCCGCCCATGGAGAGTTCCCCCACATCGTCATCGCTCCGGGGGATGTGGTGGAGGCATTTTACGATAGCTTCGAGGCCTTCAACTGGGCCGATCGCTACCAGATGCCCGTGATTGTGCTGGTGGATAAATACCTGGCGAGCAGCTACATCACGGTGCCCCGCTTTGAAACCCGTCACCTGGTCATCGATCGGGGGATTCGATATCAACCGGCTGGCCAGCGGGATGGCTACCTGCGTCACGCGGTGACCGAGAGCGGCATCTCCCCATGGGTGGTCCCCGGCACGGAGGGCGTCGTCTTCTGGACCACCAGCGATGAGCATAACCCCAAGGGGCATATCTCCGAAGGGGTGCTTCATCGAATGGAACAGATGGATAAACGGATGCGCAAGCTGGAGCTGGCCGCCCGGGAGATCCCGGACAGCAAGAAATTCACCCTTCACGGCCCGGCGGATGCCCAGGTCACCCTGGTGGGTTGGGGAACGACCAAGGGTGCGATCCTGGATGCGCTGGAGGAGCTGTCGGCCCTGAACGGGCTGACCTTTAACTTCCTCCAGATCCGGATGATGCGGCCCTTCCCGGCCGAGCCGGTGGGGGCGATCCTGCGGCGGGCCCGTCGCGTGATCCTCATTGAGAACAACTACTCGGGGCAGCTGGGGAACCTGATCCGGGAGATGACCGGATTCCGGATCCCCCATCGGGTGCTGAAATATGATGGCCGGCCCTTCACAGTAAATGAGATCCTCGAGGGGGTCCGTCGCGCTCTGGAGAACGATGAGGAGCGCATCGTGATGATCTCCAGCGAAGCCCGGGAGGTGATCCCATGGCCTACGCGGTGAAGGATTACAAGACAGAAGTCTGGGTGGACTGGTGCCCCGGTTGCGGGGATTTCGGGATCCTGAACGCGATCCATCAGGCTCTGGCCGCCTTGCAACTCCCTCCGCATAAGGTGGCTGTCTTCTCGGGGATCGGCTGCTCCGGCAAGACACCGCACTACATTGGAACCTATGGGATTCACACGCTCCACGGCCGGGTGCTGCCGGTGGCCACCGGGTTCAAGCTGGCCAACCCCGAGATGACGGTGATCGCGGTGGGCGGGGACGGCGATGGCTATGGGATCGGGGCCGGGTATTTCCTGGCCGCCGGGCGGCGCAATGTGGATCTGACTTACATCGTTTACAACAACGGGGTCTACGGCCTGACCAAGGGTCAGGCCTCCCCCACATTGCCCAAGGGCGTGCAGACCAAGTCCCTGCCGGAGCCCAACCTGATGGAGGCCCTCAACCCGATCGCCGTGGCCCTGGGCGCAGGCTACACCTTCATTGCCCGTGGCTACGCCTACGATGTGCGGCATCTGCGGGATCTCATCGTGGCCGCCATTCAGCATCGGGGGACGGCGCTGATCGATGTCCTCCAGCCCTGCCCGACCTACAACAACATCTACACGCGGGAGTATTACAACGCCCGGGTCTACAAGCTGGAGGAAACCGGCTACGATCCGGTGGTCCATAACCCGACGGACGAGAAGGAGATCGTGGAGAAGAAGGCCCAGGCGCTTCTCAAGGCCTATGAGAACGGGGATCGCATCCCGATTGGGATCTTCTACCGGGTGGAGCGGCCGACCCTGGAGGATGAGCTGGCGGCCCGTCTCCCGCACTGGGGAAAGGCCCTGGCGAACCTGGAGCCGATCTACCAGCGGGATCTCACGCCGTTGCTGGACGAGCTTCGTTAACGCATGCTGGGCGGGAAGTTTCTCATGACGGGTGGGCGTGCCTTCGGCGCGCCCACCCGCGTTCTAATGAGTTTTGACAATCAAGATCGGTAAAGGCATACTCGGGTCATCACGCATGAAAGGAGCGAAAGATGGCCCGACGTAGAACAGTAACATTGACGGAAGAGGAACGCCAACAACTGATTAACCATCGAGATCACGATCCTCGTCCCTATGTGCGGGAACGCTGTGCTGCCATTCTGAAGGTTGCCGATGGGAAGGCCGCCTACTGGGTGGCGAAACACGGCTTGTTAAAGGAACGGGATCC
>JAEVEX010000066.1 GCA_016842085.1 Candidatus Thermoflexus tengchongensis
ACACACACGCTACAATGCCCGGTACAATGGGTTGCCAACCCGCGAGGGGGAGCCAATCCCATCAAAGCCGGGCTCAGTTGGGATTGCAGGCTGCAACCCGCCTGCATGAACGCGGAGTTGCTAGTAACCGCCGGTCAGCCATACGGCGGTGAATACGTTCCCGGGCCTTGCACACACCGCCCGTCACGTCATGGGAGTCGGCAACGCCTGAAGCCGGTGGCCCAACCCTCCCCCACCCAGGGCCTCTCGAGGGAGAGACCCTGAGTGGGGGAGGGAGGGAGCCGTCGAAGGCGGGGCCGGCGACTGGGACGAAGTCGTAACAAGGTAGCCGTAGCGGAAGCTGCGGCTGGATCACCTCCTTTCTAGGGAGTGCTGGTCAAGGGCGATCTCCCGGCGTGAGCCGGATGCCCTTGACCCACCCCAGGGTGGTCCGTCAGGGGCTTTGCCCCTGGCGTCCCAACGCCGGACGCCCGGCCCTTCCTGCCACAATTCAGTTGTTAAGGTGTGTTGGGTGGAGAGCCTTCCCATTCCCCTGGTGACTTGAGCGGCGGGGAAACACCCGGTCCCATCCCGAACCCGGAAGTTAAGCCCGCCAGCGCTGATGGTACTGGAGGGGCGACCCTCTGGGAGAGTAGGCCGTTGCCAGGGGAATGGTTGCGCCGCGGGGTGGAGCAGCGGTAGCTCGCCAGGCTCATAACCTGGAGGTCGCGGGTTCGAATCCCGCCCCCGCAACTGCCTGGATCAGGCACGGCTTGATTTCGCGCCGTGCCGTGATGGATGGGTTCCGCCAGATCCTCCTCCTGCACCCCTGTGGGAAGGGCGGACGGTAAAGCGACCGCTCGCCCCTTTTCTCTTCTCTATATTCCACGTTCCCACTGCGCCCGTAAGGGCTTCTGGGGCATGGGATTCCCAAAGGGTCTTGGCGACCCAAAGGAGGTTGCCATGGAGCGCCGAAACCGCCCCATCCTCCCGGACGAGGAGGAGGAGCTGGAAAACGAGGAGTTCTGGGCCGAGTCCTGGGAGGAAGATGCCGCTCTGGAGGAGCTCGACCTGGAGCCCGAGCTGGATGAGGAAACATCCCTCCCGGTCCTGGGTGAACTGGCGGAGGATCGGGATCTGATCTCCCTTTACTTTCGGGAGGTCACCGATCACCCTCTGCTCACCGCCGAGGAGGAAAAGGAGCTGGCCACGCGGATGGCCCGCGGGCGAGAGGCTGCCCGCCGCCTGGCTCGCGATGGAAATCTTCCCCCAGAGGTCCGCCAGCGTCTGGAGCGGCTGGTGGAGGAAGGCCGCCAGGCTCGTGAGAAGCTGATCACCTCGAACTTCCGGCTGGTGATCAGCGTGGCCAAGAAATATCAGGGCCTCGGGGTGCCCCTGCTGGATCTGATCCAGGAGGGGAACCTGGGTCTGATGAAGGCTGTGGAGCGCTTCGATCCCAAGCGGGGCCGCCGCTTCTCGACTTATGCCACCTGGTGGATCCGTCAGGCGATCACCCGGGCACTGGCGATGCAGGCCCGCACGATCCGCCTGCCGATCCACGCTCAGGAGCAGTTGCGAAAGGCCCAGCGGATCGCCCATCAGATCGAGCAGGAGGCCGGCCGGCCGGCCACGCCGGAAGAGGTCGCGGAGCGGCTGGGCACAGAGACCGATAAGGTGGAGTGGCTCTGGAATGCCGCCCGGCCGTTGCTCTCTCTGGAAGAGCCGATGGATGACGAGGGCGAGACCACGCTGGAGGGAGCGATCCGGGACGTGGAGAGCCCGGCTCCGGATGAGGTGGTGGCGGATCAGCTGTTGCGAGAGCAGATCGAGGAAATCCTGAACGAGTTGCCCAGCCGCCACGCTCGGGTTCTCCGGCTTCGCTATGGATTCGAGGATGGGCGATCCTATACCCTGGAGGAGGTCGCTCAGCGGTTCGGGCTGAGCCGGGAGCGGATCCGCCAGATCGAAGCGGAGGCCCTGCGCTATCTGCGCAAGCAACTCAAGGTGCGCCAGATGCGGGAGTTCCTGAAGGCCGCCTGAGCATCCTCAGATAAGGGTTAAGAGGCCGGCATGCCGGACGCGTCGCCGGCCTCTTGTTTTTATTGGGACGTTGATCTCCTCCTCGGGCCTTCTGGGGGCAGATCGGCAGCCTTCGACAAGCTGACCCGCCCTTAGCGTATTGTTCCCCTCATCCCGGGGCCTGGTTGCCCCATACCGTTCCAGATCTTTGTCAGGAGGGAGCCTGCCCATGTTACGGGTGGAACGCCAGGGGGAGCTTGCGATCTGGGTTGTGGATCGCCCGCAGCGGCGGAATGCGATGGATTGGGCCACCATGCAGGCCTTCGCCCGGGCGGTGGAGGAGGCGGTCCGGGATCCTGCGCTGCGGGTGGTGATCCTCACCGGTGCGGAAGGAGCTTTCCTCTCCGGGGCGGATCTTTATGAGATGGCGCATTATCGCACTGAGGCGGATGGATATCGGCTGGGGCAGGTCATGGGCGATGCGTTGCGCCAGCTGGAGGAGGCCCCCTGGATCAGCATCGCAGCCATCAATGGGCCCGCGCGGGGGGGTGGCGTGGAGGTGGCGCTGGCCTGCGATCTGCGGGTGATGGCCGAAGATGCCGATCTGGCCTTCGTGCAGGTCCTGGGCCCTCACTCCCGGGTGGGGTGGAGGGCAGCGCTTGCGCCGACGGGTGGGGCCCGGCCGGGCGCTGGAGCTTCTCCTAACTGCTCGCCGGATCCGCGCGGAGGAGGCATTCCGCCTGGGGCTGGTTGAGCGCGTGGCTCCCGCCGGTCAGGCGCTTGCCGAAGCCCTCGCTCTGGCCCGGGAGATCCTGCGCTGGGACCCTGAGGCTGTCCGGGCGATCAAGGCGGTAATCCGGGATGGGGATTGGCTTCCCTTCCACGAAGCCATGCAGCTTGAGCGCGAGCGATTCGCTCGTCTCTGGGCGGCTCCAGCTCACTGGGCCGCTCTGGAGCGTTTTCTGCAACGGAATCCGCAGGGTCTGGATCCAGGTCGGGCGGTCTGAGGATTCCTCGAGAGGCTCCACGCCCGCTCTCTCCCAGGAGTTTGGAGGCTGGGGCGAAGCCGATGGCTCAGCCTATGGACTCCTCGCAGATCGCCCGGAACCCGCATGCGCGACAACGGGTGGGCGATCGATGCTGGCGATGCGCCTCTCCGCGTCCCAGATCCCGTCGCATGGAGGCCAGAACCCGGAGAAGCTCTTTCCGAAGCTCGGAGGTATATTCCACGCGGAAGGCCCGATCCCGATAGCGGATCCATCCGTATGGCGGGCGGACATCAAACGTTTCTTCCACCAGCAGACAATAGGCGATCAGCTGCATCACATGAGAGGAATACGGATAACGAGGAGCCGGGGTGGTTTTCACTTCCACCGGAATAATCATTTTTCCCTGCCGGATCAGGTAATCCGGTCTGCCCATCAAACCGTAACGAGGGGCGAAGAGCGGAGGGGAGGCTCTGGCGCTGGACATGTCTTCCTCCAGGACCTCACCGCGCGGAAGGTTCGTCCATCTCCGGAGAAGCCATCCAAGGCTTCCGATGGCCAGCGCCAGCAGCAGCAGGAAAACACCAGTCGTCAGCATCCTGCATTCCTGTGCCACGCAGTATGTGAGCGCTGCAGCTCTATAATGCTCGCAAGGTGCCCACCTCTTGAACATCCACCGGCACACCATCGATCTCGGAGGGAATGCGATCCTCCGGCGCCAGGGCTTCCAGCGGGACCTTGCGGCGGACGGAGACCACGAGGCAGAGCTCATCCGTGGAGCGGCCGCCTCGCTGACGATAGCCAATCCCCACGGCCACCACGTTCGCCTTGCGCAGCAGCTCGGCCTCTCGCCGTCGCTTCACTTCCTGAATCCGAGCAAGCGCCTCTGCTGAATTCATCGCAAAGGATTCTCCGGGAGAGGGACTATTGTTCCGAAAGCCGTGCTCCCTGCTTGCGCATGATCCACATCTGCAGAAGCCACCGCCAGAGGATCAGCAGGAGCCCATTGCCGATCAGGGTGATTGCGGCGAAGGGCAGCGGAGCCGGCCGGCCCAGGGCCAGGCTCCGGAGGATCAGCCCGAGGATCCCTGCCCCCAGCCAGGCAAATCCGACTCGCAGCGTCACCTGACCCGGCGAGCGCGCGGGATCCACCCGATCCAGGCGGGCCGCCCACGCGACCATCGCCCAGGCGAGGAAAAAGGGGGCCGCTGCCCGCACAATGCCCCAGAGCACCGGACCCTCGTTGAGCAGGCCATGGCTGGCCCGCCCGAGGGCTGCAAGGAGCAGGAAAACCAGGAGATCGCCACTCCACAGGATCCATCGCTGCCGGCTCATTACGGGCTCCTGCAGATAAAAGGGTTGCTTCGCATTCATTATACCCGGGGTTTCCAGGGACCGTTGGATTTCAGTCCAGCTTCCGAAAAACCCCTGGACTTGCTATGCCATCCGCAATGAGACAGACTGGAGTGGAGTTTCTCAGAGAAGGAGGGAGTCGATGGGTTTAAAGGAACGGCTCCAGGAGGATCTGAAGGCGGCGATGCGTGCGGGGGATGAGCCCCGCAAGACGGCCATCCGGATGGCGTTGCTGGCCATCCGCATGGCGGAGGTGGAAGCTGCCCGTCCCCTCAGTGAGGATGAGATCCTGCGGGTGCTCCAGAACGAGGTCAAACGGCGTCGGGAGACCCTGGAGGAGCTGGAAAAGGCCAACCGGCCGGATCGACTCATGGCGGAGCGGGCGGAGCTCGAGGCCCTGCTCGCTTATCTTCCCCAGCCGCTGAGCCGGGAGGAAATTGAGGCGATAGCGCGCGAGGTGATCGCCGAGATCGGCGCCACTTCCCCGGCTCAGCTGGGAGAAGTGATGAAGCGATTGATGCCGAGGGTCCGTGGTCGGGCGGATGGTCGGGAAGTGCAGGAGATTGTGCGCCGCCTCCTGACGGAGGCATCCTCGTAGGGGCGAGCGCCTTTCTGAACCCCCGCGCCCCGGAAAGGGGGTCCAGGCGGTGCACGCTGTCGAAGACAGCCTGCACCGCCCGGCTCGGAGGGCCATGGGGGAAGGAGGGAATATGGATGCTATCGTAGCTCCCAGGTCACCTGGATCTGAACCGTGATCTCCAGTTCCCCCGCAGCCACCGGGACCGCCGCGGCCTCGGCGAAGGCGGGAGCCCGGGCCATGGGGACCGGCTGGGGGATGGCGGTTTCAGTGATGCTCACGATGCGGCCCAGCTGGGCTCCCAGGGCGCTGGCCAGGGCCTGCGCTCGCGCTTTTGCGTCCTCCGCCGCCAGCCGCCGGGCCTCCATCGCCAGGCGGTTCGGATCCCCAATCCGGAAGGCGATCGCGTCGACCCGGTTGGCTCCCGCTGCGACGGCCGCATCCACCCCCTGGCCCACCCGATCCAGATCCCGAAAGAGGATCGTATACACGTGGGTCACATGATAAACGGGGGGACCCGTCCGTCGGCCGGTCTGGGGATCACGGGGTTCCTCAATCTGGATCTGGAAGGAGGCGGTCTGGATGTCCGCCTCTGTCACTCCCTGCGCTTTCAGCGCGGCCAGCATGGCCGATGCGCGCTGGTTGTTCTCCCCCAGGGCGGCGGCGAGTGCCTCGCCCTCGGTTTCCACCCCCAGTGTCACCACCGCCTGATCCGGCCGTGCCCGCACCGTTCCGACACCGACCACGGTGAGCCCGGTGGAACTCCCCTCCGGGATCGTAAAGGCTCCAGCGCGGGCGTCGGATGCCAGAGAGGTTCCTGCACTGGGAGGTGTGGAGGCGGAGCGACACGCGCTGATCAGCATCAAGCCAATCACCCCTCCCAGCCCGAAGAGCCAGTGCCATCGCAAGTCTTTCATGGGTTGGCCTCCCGGAAAATGATCCTTCCCTTCAGCTCCAAAGTGGGGCCCCCAGGGTTTCCCGATGCGGCCAGGTCCTCTCGGAGGCCAGTTCCAGTAGATAAGACGTCCAGCAAGGATAAGGGGTTCCCCCCGCATGAGCCATCGGCTTCATCCACCTGGGGGATATAGAAGGTAAAGGTAGAGGATACTTCCGACCCCTCCGTGGCTTCCAAAAGCATTTTCTCCATGAGGAGCCATCCCACCCCCGGAATGGGGGGCCGCTGCGGATGACTGGGTGGACAAAACACTACGGGCGCATCCAGGACCACTGGGAAACGGAGAGCCAGGTGAGCCCTCCCAGGGTCAGGCTGTAGATCAGTAAACCGAAACCGCCGGCCATGAACAGGCGAACCGCTTCCTCCAGATGAGTGGGTGGGGGAACAGGGGGAAACATCCGGTGCCACATGAACGCGATCCCCAGGGCCATGACGAGCGAGGCGATCAGGACGCGCACCACCCATCGGCCCAGCCCATAGGAGCGCATAGGCCCCACCTGGCGAACCAGCAGCACGCTCATCAGCAGCGCATGGGCCGCCCATTGCACGGAATTGGCTACCGCCAGATCCGTCACCTGGAGGGGACGGAAGAGGGTAGGAGCCAGGGCGGCTGCCAGATAGATCCCCACGTTGCAGATTAAACCCACCACGGCAGGGGTAAGGGTGTCCTGACGGGCGTAGAAGGCGAAAACCAGGGGCTGATCGATCGCGGCGAAGATGAGACCGGGGAGATACCCGCGCAGCACCCCGGCCACCACAGCGGTGTCTGTTGCGGTGAAACGGCCATGCTGGAAGAGAAGGTCGATCACCGGGTCCGCCAGCACATACAGGCCGAAGGCGGCGGGGATGATCAGGACGGTCACCATGCGCAACCCGGCCGCCAGGGTGGCACGAAAGGGCTCCAGGCTTTCCTTCCCCTGGCGAGCCTCTACACTCAGACGCGAGAGGCGGGGGAGGATGGCCACCGAGATGGCCGTCACGATCAGGCCCAGGGGGAACTGGATCAACGTGGTGGCATAGCGCATCCAGGCGATGCTGTTCGGGCCGGTGCGAGATGCCAGGTGATAGCTCAACAGGATGGCGATCTGGTTGACAGCCAGGCCAAAGACCACGGGGGAGTAGAGCTGAAGGATGCGCAGCAGGGCCGGATGATACCACGACAGCTGAGGCCACAGGCCATACAGGGCGGGAAGCTGTAACAGAACCTGGAAGATGGATCCGGCCACCATACCCAGGGCGAGGGCGGTCACGCCCAGCCGTTCCCCCAGCAGGAGCGCTACCGCGACTATGGCAGCGTTGAAGGCCGCGGCGGTGAAGGCGGGGAGGGTGAACCGCTGGAACGTCTGAAGGAGCCCGCTGATCACCCCCGCGGTCGCGATCCACCAGACGGCCAGGATCGTCCAGCGGAGCAGGGCAGCCGTGAGACGGAGCAGCTCGGGGTCCAGGCCGCCTGCCAGCAACCAGGCCACTGGCCTGGCGGCGAGCTCCACGAGGAGCACCGCGAGGCCCATCATCAGCCAGACCCAGGTCAGGACCGCGCCAGCCAGCCGCCGGAGCTCCGGAAGCCGATCCGCATATTCCCGGAACACCGGGACCAGGGCGGAGCTCACCATCCCCCCGACCAGGAGATCGTAGAGCTGGATCGGGACCACCGCCGCGGCCTCAAAGGCGCTCAACGGTCCGGTGGATCCGAACAGCTCGCTCTTAACCGTCTCCCGAAGCAGCCCGATGAGGCGGCTGGTGATATTGCCTGCCGCGATGATCATGGCGTCGCGGGCCAGATGGAACGTTTCGAGCTCCCCGGGGGAGATCCGCTGGATCAGCCTTTGAAATCGCTCCCGATGGTCCATCCTCCAACCCCGTCGCATGCGCCGCACAGATGGGCAACAGAGCCATTTTGACTCAAAACCCGATTTGCTGTCCATGCAGGAGCGGCGGGCCACCCTGGATAGCGCTGGAAGGTCGAGGCGAAAGCCCCTCCTCCAGGCTCCTCGCAGGGCTGTGATTCTTAAGCCGGTAGGAGCCGCTTGAGCGGCGACGAAAGGTCGGGGTGAAAGAGCTCTGATTCCTTCCGCGACTTTGGTTGTTTCTTTCCAAAAAGAGGTTAAAATAGAGGCGAGAGCTTTCCTTTGGGGGGGCGATGGATGAGCCATCCTCATCTGACACCGGACGAATGGCTCTCTCGCCTGGAGCATCAGGTGCTTTCTGCGTTCCGGGAGCTTCGAGGGCTCTACGAACAGGAGCGGGCCAGACGAGAGGAGCTGGAGCATGCCTATCGGCGGTTAAGGGATCTGGACGAGCTGAAGACTTCCTTTATTGCTCGGGCGGGTGCGGAGCTTCGCCAGCCGCTGGGTCTGGTGATCGGCTTCCTGGAGGCGGCTCTGGGGCATCTGAAAGCCCGGAGCGATGCGGAGTCTGTCCGGATGATCCAGGCGGCCCTGCGGGGGGCCTATCGCCTGCTGGATTACGTGGCTCCGCTGGCCGCTTTCGCTGAGCTCCATCGCCAGCCGGTTGCCTTCGTGGAGCCTCTTCCCCTGAGCCAGCTGATCCAGGATCTCCTCCGGGCTCATGAGCCGGTGATATCCGAAAAGAACATTGAGCTTCACATTCATCTATCCCCCGAAGCCGCTCAAACCGCAGTGGATGGGCCATATGGTTCTTACATCCTGCGCACCCTGCTGGATTTCCTGCTGGCCATCCACCCGGAGGGGGGAAGGATGGAGATTCAGGGACATGTGAAGGAGCCGGTTCTGCTGGTTGAGATCCTGGACCCCTATCTGAGCTTATCTCGAGAGATCCTGGCCTGGCTGAACGAGGGGGCTGCGGAGGGTCTTTATCCCCAGCAGGCTCGACCTCATATCGATCCTGCGGCCCTGGGTCTGGTCATCGCCAGGCGTGCGGCGCAGGCGCTGGGCGGGGATCTGTTTATTCGTAGCGAAGAGGAGCAGGGGACGACGCTCAGCGTCCTCCTTCCGACGCGTCCGCTGGGCATTGAAGATCAAATCTCCCTGCTGAGCCAGGCACTGGAGCGTCTGCCTTCCCAGCGGATGAGGGAAGAGGACATGGATTGACGGAAGGCGCCATGAAGCTCCCGTGCGGATGAGGTCATGGGGAGGTGGGGTGGGCGGCGAAGCCACCCACCCCATGATCTCGATCTTACCCCTAAATCCCCAGGGGAAGCGGTGGAGAGCCCAGAGAAGCGGCCTCGGTTTCCGGGCGCATGGCCGGAAGGACCATCAGGGGCCCCAGGCCGCGCTCCAGGGTGATCTGGGCGGACTCAGCAGGCTGCAGGTAGTCCTTGAGCACCTCGATGATCACCTCCGGGTCCGCCTCCCCGCAGGTGAACACGTCCACCGCCACGTAAGCATACTCCGGCCAGGCGTGCAGAGAGATGTGGGACTCCGCCAGCAACACCAGGGCTGAGAAGCCGTCCGGGACGAAGCGATGGATCTTCATGTTCAGCAGGGTGGCGCCGGCCCGGCGCACCGCGAGCTCCAGAACCTGCTTGAGGTTCCGCAGGGGCTCCCGATTCCGGCACTTCCAGAACTCCGCGATCACGTGCCGCCCCAGGGTCAGCTGGGTGGGGAAGGGGGTTGGAGCCGCCGTCATCACCGAGGCCGTGATCGCGGTGTCCACATCCGGGCTGCGCCACACCTTATCGATCGCATCCTCATCCTCGTAAAGCTCCCGCCCCCCTTCGATCACATAATCCTCCGGCGGCTGGAATTCGGGCAGGGTTTCCACCCGGAAGAACGTCGAGCGATACCAGGGCACGGGCGAAGGACGGGCGAAGGGCGGAAGATCCGGGATGGGCTGCTCTTCGGGCTCCTCCCAGTTGGCATAGAGGCTGAAGTCTGGCAGGATGTGAGTGAACGTAATAGCGTGCCGGTTCAGGAGCTCCCGCTGCCAGATGTGCCACTTGCTGATGTTCGACTCGATACGGGTGATGCCGAAGTAGCCCGCGCGGCCCTCTCCCTTCTTCAGGCACATGAACCCCTTCTCCAGGAACAGCAGAAGGCCATGCTCCGTCTCGGTCGGATCGGTGAGAAAGGTGTCAAACTGCCCCAGGAGCTCAGGGGGAAGGCGGTCCGTCAGGCTGCGGCAGTAGACCGTGATGTTCAGGCCGGCGCGGCGAGCGGCCTGCTCGATGAAGGCGCACAGGCGCTGGTCGATCTCAATGACCACGACCGAGCGGGGTAACCCCGTCAGGGCCAGGGCCAGGCTGGCCAGGTCATCATCCCCCAGCACCACCACATCCTTGCCCTCCACATCCCCCTGGGCGACCATCAGGGCCACCCGGCGCATCACGGAATCGATCGTCTGATAACCCTGATCGTAAGCCGCCAGAGGCTCAGGGCGCCCCCTGACCAGTTCCTCATAGCGACGGGACACCTCCTGGAAAAATCCCAGGTCGATCCCGGTTCCCTGACAGGCGAGACACCGAATGTCTGGGGCCACTGCGACATTCAGATCTCGGGCCAGGCGCTGGCCATGCTCGGTCAATTGCAGACGCTTTCCATCGAAGGTCAGGGCTCCGGCATCCAGCAACTGCTTGATGCCTTCGACCACCCGTGGAAAGGGAAGCCCGGCGGTGCCAGCCGCCTGCCAGGGATCCCCCTCCCGCAGGATCGCGCGCAGGAGCCGGGCCAGCTCCGAGCGCCCCAGGGTCAGGATCTCCCCCGCCATCGTTCACCTCCTTTCCCCGGAATGTGATCGGCGCCCTCCGGCGCCGGAAGGGAAACGGCTCCGCACGCACCGTTCCCTACAAAGCAAATAGGCAGCACGGGTTCCGCACCCGGCATCATCGGAAGCACCCGACGTATGCCAAAAGCCGGAACGGCTGCCTATTTGGTTTGCGAGCCCGGCGGCCCGAAGATGGCCGCCTCTACGCAGAGAAGGGCAGTGAATTGCTTCTGGAGCTTACGAAGATCCCAACCGCAGATGCCTATTTTATCAAAGAAATTCTTAATCCACAAGTGTGGAGGAAAAGCAAGAAGGCGGAGCCCGGGGGGAACACCAGTGGGGGGATGGGCTGGGACCAGGTTACTGGAAATCCCTTCGTCGGGCGATTTCGTAGAGGGCGACGGCACCGGCGGTGGCGGCATTCAGCGAGGCAACCCGGCCGCGCATCGGGAGATAGATCAGGAAATCACAGACGCGCCGAATCAGTGGACGGATGCCGGACTCCTCATTGCCGACCACCAGGGCGATCGGGCCGCCGAGATCGGCCTGGTCGTAACGGATGGCCCGGGGATCCTGCTGGAGACCCACGATCCAGATCCCCCGTTCTTTTAATCGCTCCAGCGCCCGCGCCAGGTTGGCGACCTGAACCACGCACAGGTGTTCCACGGCGCCGGCGGAGGCGTTCACCACCGCCGGGGTCACCCGGGCGCTGCGATGCTCGGGAAACAAAACGGCATGCACCCCGACCGCTTCGGCAGTCCGTAGCAATGTGCCGAAATTCTGGGGATCCTGGAGGCAATCCAGGGCCAGCCAGAAGGGTGGATCGGACCGGCGGGCGCTTTCGGCCCATGCTTGCTCCAGGTCCGTGTAGGGATACGGATCGGCCTCGGCCACGACCCCCTGATGGCTGTCGGTGATGGCGTCGAGGCGGGCCCGGGGCACATACAGAATCGGGATCCCACGATCCGCCGCCATGGCGCGGATCTCCTCCAGGATGGGTCGGGGCTGAAGCCCTTCAGCGATTAACAGCCGGTAGATGCGCCGTCGCCCCGCTCGCAGAGCCTCATGCACGGCGTGGCGCCCGTAGAGAAATTCACGCTGTATTTCTCCTATCCTTTTCATTTTCATCTCATCCCTCATCTGGTGGATCCATCCCTGCCCTGGCTGGTTCCCATCGCATGACCACCCATGATCGTCCGAACCATCGGGCCAGCCGGTCGATCCATCGAAAGAAGGGAGGCATCTCCGGGCGTGAAATCCTCTGGAAGCCGAACCGCTGATAGAAACCTTCCAGCTCCGCCCGACATATGAGATAGAGGGGTCCGGGCTCATGAGCCAGCAGGGCCTGCACCATCATGCTCCCAAGGCCCCGGCCTCGCCACGCGGGGTCTACCACCAGGGAGGCCAGCTCTCGACTGCCATCCCTGTGGGGCCGGATCTGGACCGCTCCCACAACCTGCCCGGCGACCTCCACGACCAGGAAGCGGGACCAGTGCAGACCCAGGGGGTTCAGCCGGGCCTGATGCACCATGCGGCGGATGGCCGTCTGATCCTCCGGTCGTGCAGGGCGCAGACGGACCGCTTCGGTTTTCATCTTCCACCTCATCGGGCCGTTTGAGGGGGATGCGGTTTCGGGCGAAGCTTGCGCGGGGGGGCGGGCTGCTTTCGTGGCTGCCCCCCGCGAAAATATATTTCCCCTTCCTGACCGCATTTTAGCCTGATCCCCAGACCCCGGAGGAGGGAGATCATGGGAGCTTCCGAAGTCAGTCCCGCCGAATTCCATAACCCTTCCTCGGTAGCCTGATCCGGTTGGGCTCGAATGGGGGAAGCGGATGCCCCTTCCGGTGGTCCGAAGGACCATGGAACCACCGGGAGCCAGGCGGGGTTCCCAAGGGGCCCTGCTTGACACCGGGTTGAGAATCCGATACGCTAAAATTGGCGGCCGTGCTCAGGCGGGGAGGTGGCGGTTCCCTGAACCCGAAATCCGCCAGACGCGGGGCTGACACCCCCTTCGAGGGTTAGCGCGGCCCCACCAGAGGATCCCTCCCGGTGATGAAGGTCCGGTCCTGCGCGGCGGACCCCGGTGAACCCCGCCAGGCCCGGAAGGGAGCAACGGTAAGCCGTCCCGGTTCGCGCGCCGCAGGGGTGCCGGGCCGGAGCCGTCCGAGGGATCGCCGGTGGGGAGAGGCGGGCTCGACAAGGGGCGCACGGCCGCTTTTTCGTTTTTGAGGTCTCCAGGTTCCGCGCTCGCTGCAATGAACCGATGGACGTTTCTCAAATGGATCGCCTGGCTGGGGCTGGGCACTTTCTGCCTCTGGGGTTACTGGCGCTCTCAACAGACCGTAACCATCCTCCTCGATGATCGCCCCTTCTCCATTAGAACCCATCAACGAACGGTGGGAGATGTGCTTCGGGAGGCGGGCCTGACGCTGCGTCCGGAGGATATGGTTTCCCCGCCCCTCACGCACACCATCCGGCCCCCGGCGACGATCTGGATCCGACGGGCCAGACCGGTTCAAATCCTGATCGAAGGGCGTGGGGTCGAGCCTTCCCGTCAGATCCAGCTTTACACCCTTCAGTCTGATCCCCGGGCCATCCTGGCGGAGGCCGGGATCACCCTGAGGGCAGGGGATGGGTTGTGGGTCGATGGCCAGCGAAGGGAGGCGGGGTCTCTCGCGCTCGACGGCGGGCAGCCTCCCCGGGAGATCCGGGTCGTGCGGTCCGCCCCGCTGGTGGTGCGTCTGGAAAACGGAATGCGGCGGGTGATCTGGTCGACCGCGCCAACGGTGGGAGCGGCACTGCGCGAGGCGGGCATGCCCCTGGACCCGGGGGATCGGCTGCTGCCCGGGCCGGAAACGCCCCTCGATGGAGGTATGCAGGTCTCTCTGTTCCGTGCCCGACCTATCACTGTGGAAGCCGATGGACGTATCCAGGTGGTCTCCACCACGGCGCGCACGGTCCGGGAGCTGTTGTGGGAGCTGGGGATCTCATTGCATGGCCAGGACCGGGTGATCCCGGAAGAGGGAAGCCGCCTCCAGGGCGGGGAGACGGTCCGGGTGATCCGGGTGGCGGAAGGATTCGAGATCGAGGAAACTCCGGTTCCTTTTCAGACCGTATGGGAGCCCGATCCCAACCTGGAGCTGGATACCTGGGTTCAGAAATCCCCCGGCCGGAACGGCGTGCTTCAGCGGCGGATCCGGGTGCGTTATGAGAACGGGCAGGAGGTGGCGCGGGAAGTCGTCGATGAAACGATGATCCGGCCTCCGGAGCCCCGGGTCTGGGTCTACGGGACGAAGATCGTGGTGCGCACGCTGGAGACGCCGGATGGGCCGATCGAATACTGGCGGCGGATTCGCATGCTGGCCACCTCCTACAGTCGCTCCACGGCAGGGGTTCACCCATCTGCGGCGTATTTCGGTCGCACCCGGACCGGGCTGCCCATGCAGCGAGGGATTGTGGCGGTGGATCCGCGGGTGATCCGGCTGGGATGGAAAGTGTATGTGCCGGGTTACGGGGTGGGTCTGGCCGCTGATACCGGCGGCGGGATCATCGGCCGCCGCATTGATCTGGGGTATGACGATGAGGATCTGGTGCTCTGGTATCGCTGGGTGGACGTCTACCTTCTGACTCCGGTTCCTCCTCCGGATTCGATCCCCTATATTCTGCCCGACTGGCCGACCCCACCCTCGCCTTAAAGGGGGAATCCGGATAGGATATGCTCCGGAGAGGCGGGTGGGGTCGTCGATTCCCTTCTGGAGGGGCCTGGATGTCTCGCACCGCTGATCGTGTCCGGCACTTCACGGAATCCGTCATCCGGGAGATGACCCGGTGGGCGCAGCACTACGGGGCCATCAACCTGGCCCAGGGGTTCCCGGATTTCCCAGCCCCCGAGGCCCTGAAAGAGGCGGCCGCCCGGGCGATCCGGGAAGACTATAACCAGTATGCCATCACATGGGGGAGCCCCCGGCTACGGGCGGCGATCGCTGAAAAATACCGTCGTTTTTATGGGCTGGAGATCGATCCGGAACGCCATATCACGGTGTGCTGCGGGGCCACCGAATGCATGATCGCCACCCTGCTCGCCTTGCTGAACCCCGGGGACGAGGTCATCATCTTCGAGCCCTTCTATGAGAACTACGGTCCCGACACCTGGATCAGCGCGGCGAAGCCGGTCTATGTCCCCCTGCGCCCGCCATCATGGACCTTCGACCCGGACGAATTGCGTCGCGTCTTTTCTCCCCGAACCCGGGCGATCATCCTCAATACACCTCACAACCCGACCGGCCATGTGTTCTCTGAGGAGGAGCTCCGCTGGATCGCGGAGCTGTGCCAGCGCTACGATGCTTATGTCATCACGGATGAGATCTACGAGCATATTGTTTACGATGGGCATCGCCACATCCCGATCGCCACGCTGCCCGGGATGTGGGAACGAACCGTCACCATCAGCGGGATGTCAAAGTCTTATGCGGTGACCGGGTGGCGCATCGGGTGGTGCATTGCCCCTGAGGATCTCACCGACGCGATCCGCAAGGTCCATGATTTCCTCACGGTTGGCGCTCCCGCCCCGCTCCAGGAAGCCAGCGTGGTGGCCCTCCAGTTCCCGATGGATTACTATGAGCAGCTGCGGGCGGATTACGACCGGCGCCGGCATCTGCTGGTGGAGGCACTGGAGGAGCTGGGATTTGAGGTGTGGTGGCCCCAGGGCGCGTATTATGTGATGACCGACTTCCGGGCTCTCGCGATGGAGGATGACACCGCCTTCGCCATGCGCCTGGTCCGGGAGATCGGGGTGGCGGTGGTGCCCGGCTCCAGCTTCTACGCCCATCCGGACCGCGGGCGCACGCAGGTTCGGTTCGCTTTCTGCAAGCGGGAGGAGACCCTTCGCGAGGCGGTGGCCCGCCTCCGGCGGTTGAGGGCATAGCGGGGTTCCTCCGGGGTTTGGGGGCCGACAAGGCCCCCAAACCCCGAGAAACCATCAGTCGCTTTCAAGGGCTTCCCTCAGCGCCTGATGGAGGGCTGGCAGGTTCGCCCGGGGAAGGGGAGCCTGGGCGTAATCCGGGCGACCGCCCCCTCCTTCCCGGCCCAGCTGGCGGAGGATGCGCCGCAGAACTTCCCGGGCATCCACGGGAACTCCCGGGCCGCAGGCGACGATCAGAAGTCCGTCCGCGCCCCCGGAGGCCAGGATGACCAGGCGGGGACGTCCTTCGCTCAGCCGTCGGGCCAGCCGGGGGAGGAGACCTGAGGGCAGCTGGGGCCACAGATGCACAAGGATCTCCCCGAAGGGAGCCGGCTGAACCCTCTGCTCAAGGCTGGGGAGGGCGAGATCCAGATAGAGCTCTTGAAGCGTTCCCAGCGCCTTGCGGGTTTCTTTCAGCTCCGCCTGCAGCGTTCGAATGGCCTCCGGCAGCATGGCCTCGCCCACGCTGAGGGAGCCCGCAGATTCCAGAAGGAGGCGATGCTTCCTCCGGTAATCTCGCAGCGCCCGCCAGCCGCAGAGAAAGCTCACCCGGGTTTCATCTCCCCGCCGTTCCAGCTTCACGATTTTGATGGGCCCCACCTCCCCTGTGCGCCGCACATGGGTTCCCCCGCATGCGCTTCGATCGAAATCCGCCACTTCGACGATCCGGATCCGGCCTTCCCTTTTCGAGGGGCGACGCAAGCCCAGCCCCTCCGCTTCCTCCGCTTCCACAAACCGGGTCCGCACCTCCCGGTTCTCCATGACCACCCGGTTGGCCAGCTCTTCCACGGCTTCCATCGCCTCGGGGGGGAATCCGACATGATCCAGATCAATGGTGACCAGCTCCTCCCCCAGGTGGAAGGATACCGTTTGTGCCCCGGTGATCTGCAGGAACGCCTGGGAGAGGATGTGCTGGCCGGTGTGCTGCTGCATATGGTCGAAACGCCGTTCCCAGTCGATGCGACCCTCCACCTCCCGTGCCTCCAGTGGGCGAGCCAGGACGTGAAGGATGGCCCCATCGGCTTCCCGCTCGACCACCTCCAGCACCGGGATCCCATTCAGGGTCCCCCGATCACAGGGCTGCCCTCCGCCGGTCGGGTAAAATGCCGTCCGATCCAGGATGACGGCCGGCTGACCGTTATGCGCTGTGAATGCAATCACGGTGGCGGTGAATTGTTGCATGTGGGGGTCCAGCCAGTAGAGCCGTTCGGTCATTGGAGGAGCCTCCGCCTTCCAGCTTAACCTGTCTTGAGGATGGCTTTTCGGGGGCCTTACGCCGCCCGGCTTCCGTTCGTCGAAAGCGCAACCCGCGTTTGCATTATACTGAATCCAGCAGGATGATCCCTCAAGCCTGAGGCATCCATGTCCCATCATCCTCTGGAGGACGCGGAGGTGATCGACCTGATCACCCGGGGTCGACGAACCGGGCGGCCCCATCGGGTGGAGTTGTGGTTTGTTTATCGGGATGGAGCGGTTTACCTGATGGCCCACGCTCGAGCCCATGGGCGGGGGACGGACTGGTATCAGAACTTGCGGGCGGACCCCCATGTGGTGATCGAGGCGGAGGGAGGACGCTGGGAAGGGATCGCGGAACTGTTACCGCCGGAATGGCTTCCCGCAGTAACCGACTGGTTCCGTGAGAAATACGGGGCGGCTACGGTTCGCCACTGGTATGAGGGCACCCCTCGCCTGCCGGTGCGGGTGCGGCTGCAGCCGTGAAGGGCTCGCATGGCCCGCTCCTCCCGGGCAGGCCGAGGGGTTTCTCTGGGGGCTTTTGGGGCCGGCCTGACTCCGGAGGACATCTTTTCCCATGGCCCTTCGGGCCATGGGAAGGGGATATACCGCCTTCCCAATCTGAGCCCGGCTGCGCAAGCTCCGTCGTAAAGTTGAGAGCCAGTTCCACTCTATGTGGGAAGAGGGAGTGCGATGGCTTCGCCCTTCACACAGCTTCAGAAGATCCTAAAGCATGAGATCCAGGACGGCTACCGGAACCGGATTGTGATCGGAGGGATCGGCCGGTTCGCGGATCACTGGTATCGCCAGGCCCGTGCTTCCCTAAGGGAACATGATCCGGATCTCCTCCTCCTCCTGGAGGCGATCTATGCGGATCTCCGGCGATATGAGGCGGCGGGTATCGAGGAACGCCGGCTGTTAATCGAAGGGATCGAGGCCCGGATTCAGGAGGCTTTGCGGCGCGAACGGGAGCTTCGAGCCTCCCCACCGGGGCTGGCCGCGAAAGGCGAACCGGCCGCGCCTCCGTCTTCAGAACCCCTGCCGGCTTCCCCTGTGGAGAAACCCCAGGAGGCACCGGCGAGGCCTGCACCGCCTTCCCGGCCGGAGCGAACCGCGCCCGCCCGCCCGCGTTCGCGAGGAGCCCCTCCGGTTCCCCCCAGGCTGGCGGCGAAGGTGGAGGCCCTGGGGCTGGACGCGCCGGTTCACCTGATCCATGGGGTGGGCCGTGAGCGGGCGCAGCGCCTGGCGCGCCTGGGGGTGCAGACCATCCGGGATCTGCTGTATCTGCTTCCCCGCCGGTATGTGGATTTCCGGGCCCTGAAGCCCATCCATCGCCTCCGGATTGGGGAAGAGGTGACCGTGATCGGCGAGGTGATGGATATCGGGAGCAAGCAGACCGGGAATGGACTCACGGTCATCAAGGCGCTGCTCACCGATGGCTCCGGCGTCATCGAGTGCACATGGTTCAACCAGCCCTATCTGCTGGATCGCATCAAGCCCGGCCAGTTCATCGTGGTGAGCGGGCGGGTCGATGAATTCCTCGGCCGTCCGGTGTTTCGTTCCCCGGAGTGGGAGCCCGCCGACCGGGAGCTGTTGCATACCGCTCGCATCGTTCCCATTTATCCGCTCACGGAAGGCCTGACCCAGCGCCTGATGCGGTCGATCCTGAAGCGGGTGGTGGACTACTGGGCGGATCGGGTGGAGGATCCGATACCTGCCTGGATCCGCGAGGCTTATGGTTTCCCGGATCTTCCCACCGCCTTGAAGCAGGTTCATTTCCCGGAGGACTGGGAGCCGCTGGAGAAGGCGCGCCGGCGGCTGGCCTTCGATGAGGTGTTCTATCTGCAAATCGGCCTGCTGGAAGTCCGCCGGCGATGGCGCAGCGTCCCGGGGCGGGCGCTGGTCTTCAACGAGGCGGCCCTCGAACGGGCGGTGGAGGCGCTTCCCTTCACCCTCACCGGGGCCCAGCGTCGGGCCCTGGATCAGATCCTGACCGACATCCGGTCTGGAGTGCCGATGAACCGTCTGCTTCAGGGCGAGGTGGGTTCCGGGAAGACGGTGGTGGCCGCTCTGGCCGCCTACGCGGTGTTCCTGGCGGGTGCCCAGAGCGCGATCATGGCTCCCACGGAGATCCTGGCGGAACAGCATTACCGGACGCTGATCGCCCTGGCGGAGCGCTGGGCAGGCGCCGGGCTCCCCACCCCCACCATCCGTCTGCTCACCTCGGGGGTGAGCGGAGCGGAGCGGGCTCAGGTTTATGGAGAGCTGGCGGAAGGGATGTGCCATCTGGTGGTGGGGACCCATGCCCTGATCCAGGAGGAGGTGGCGTTCCAGGACCTGGCGTTCGTGGTCATCGATGAGCAGCAGCGCTTTGGGGTGTTGCAGCGGGCGGCCTTACGGGGCAAGGGTTACAATCCGCATGTGCTGGTGATGACCGCCACGCCGATCCCTCGCACCCTGGCCCTCACCCTTTACGGCGACCTGGATCTCTCGGTCCTGGATGAAATGCCGCCAGGCCGACGGCCGGTGCTGACCCGCTGGTTGATGCCGGAGGAACGGGAACGGGCTTATGCCTTTATCCGCCGGCAGGTCGAGCAGGGCCGCCAGGCGTATATCATTTGTCCCCTGGTGGAGGGCTCCGATAAAATCGAGGCGAAGGCTGCCGTGGAGGAATACGAGCGATTGCAGCGGGAAGTCTTCCCCGATCTCCGGCTGGGCCTGATCCACGGGCGGATGAAGTCCGAGGAGAAAGAGGCGATCATGAACGCCTTCGCCCGTGGGGAGATCCAGATCCTCGTGGCGACGCCGGTGGTGGAGGTGGGCGTGGATGTGCCCAATGCCACGGTGATCCTGATCGAAGGGGCGGATCGGTTCGGGCTGGCTCAGCTCCATCAATTCCGGGGCCGGGTCGGGCGGAGCAGCTATCAATCCTATTGTCTGCTGCTGGCGGAATCTCCCTCCGAGAGCGCCATTGAACGCCTCCGGGCCATCGAAACGATTTACGATGGCTTCCAGCTGGCCCAGAAAGACCTGGAGATGCGGGGGCCTGGCGATTTCCTGGGCACGCGCCAGAGCGGGTTCCCGGAGATGCGCCTGGCTGATCTGACCGATCTGCGCCTTCTGGAGATCGCCCGCGAGGCGGCCGAGCGCCTGGCCGGGCGGGATCCTGAGCTGCAGGCTCCGGAGCACCGCCGCCTGGCGGAAGCCGTGTCGCGCTTCTGGCGGGGGCCTGTGGAGCCCAGTTAACATTGCAACTGTAGTTGCGGTTAGATCCCTGGAAAAGCTTGGGGCGGGATCTGGTTCCAAAGCATGCCAGGCCTGCCCACGGGAGCTGGAGATGACCCGAGCACTGTATCCCGCATCTTTCGACCCGATCCATTACGGGCACATCGATATCGCCACCCGGGCGGCGGCGATCTTCGATGAGCTGGTGGTGGGTGTCTACGATCGCCCCAGCAAGAGCCTGCTCTTCTCCCTGGAGGAACGTCTGGCCCTGGTGCGGGAGGCCCTGCAGCATCTCCCTAACGTCACGGTCACCTCCTACAGCGGCCTGACGGTCGATTTCGCCCGGCGGATCGGAGCGCGGGTGATCGTGCGGGGGCTTCGGGTGATCTCGGATTTCGAGCTGGAGCTCCAGATGGCGCTGACCAACAAGCAGCTGGCCCCGGAGATCGAGGTGGTGTGTCTGATGACCAGCCGGGACTACGCCTTCATCAGCTCCAGCATCGTTCGCGAGATCGCCCTGCTGGGCGGGGATGTTTCGGCCATGGTCCCGCCTCACGTCGCCCGCGCCCTGGCGGCGAAGGCGGCCGAACGCGCCGGGGAGATGGTGCCCATCATCTCCATCCGTGAGTGACCAGTGTGGGCGTTGCGCGATGGACCTTCTCCGGAGGGATCCTGGAGCCGGGCCTGCCCCTGAGCATACCTGGGGGGCATCCCGTCGCTTTTCGCGCGCCCTCTAAGAGGATGACACGCCGGCCTGTGGATTCTCGCCCGGTCTACGGCAGGATGTGGGGCGTGGAGCCTGGTCTGGCAGCCCGGGGCTCCGCCCGGCGTGGCTCCGGGGAAGCCGAAAAAGAAACCCGGGATCCGTGCGGTGGATCCCCGCTGAAGTCCAGGGGAGGTCGGGCATGGACATCCTGCATCTGATCGATCAACTGGAGCAGCTGGTCCTCCGCAGCCGTCCTCTTCCCTTCTTGAGATGGGTGGTGATCGAAGAGCGACGGCTTCTGGACCTGATCGATCAGATGCGGGTGACCATCCCGCAGGAGATCAAGCAGGCCCGACGGATCGCTCAGGAGCGGGAACGGATCATCGCTCAGGCGAAGGAGGAGGCCGAGCGCATCGTCGCGCTGGCTCAGGAGCAGGCCAGCGAACTCATCGCGCAGCACCAGGTTGTTCAGGCGGCCGAGCAACGGGCCGCCGTGATCATCGAGCGGGCACAGCGCGAGGCGGAACGCCTGAAGGCGGATGCGGATGACTACGCGCTGACCCGGCTTCTGGAACTGGAGGAAACCCTCTCCCGGCTGCTTCAGATCGTCCGCAACGGAATCGAGAAGCTCCAGAATGAGCGTGCGGATGAACCTCCTCAATCCCCGCAAGCCTGAACGGTTGCTCCTGATTGCCACCCACAATCCCGGGAAACGCCGGGAGCTGACCGCTCTCCTGTCCGATCTCCCGCTGAAACTGGTGGATCTCCTCGACGTCGGGATCGCTGAAGCGGCCATGGAACCCTATGAGCGCCTGGAGGACAATGCTCGCTGGAAGGCGACGTTCTACGCGGAGCGCAGCGGGCTGTGGACCCTGGCGGACGACTCGGGGCTGGAGATCGATGCCCTGGGAGGCGCGCCGGGCGTTCACTCCGCCCGGTTCGCCGGGCCCGAGGCGGACGACCGGGCTCGCATTCAGAAGGTCCTCGAGCTCATGGCGAGCGTCCCCTGGCCCCAGCGGACGGCGCGGTTTCGCTGCGTGATCGCCCTGGCCCGGCCCGGGGAGCCGCCGGTGCTGGTGGAGGGGCGGCTGGAGGGCTACATCGCATGGGAGCCCCGGGGGACCTATGGGTTCGGTTACGATCCGATTTTCTACATCCCGGAGCTCGGGAAAACGATAGCGGAGCTTCCCCCCGCCATGAAGAACCAGATCAGCCACCGGGCTCGCGCGGCCTGGAAGGCCCGGGAGATCCTGAGGCAATGGCTGGCCGGGGAGGCGGTGGAAAAGTAGGCTTATAACGGGAGGGGAAAGCGGATGCGACGGGCTCTGCTGGCGGCTTTTGGTGGGGTCACGGTTTACCATGTGATGGCGGTTTCCTGGGGATGGCCTAATCCCTTCTGGCTGATGCCGTTGAACACACTGCTCCAGTGGGGGTTCGCCCTGGCCCATGCCCTTCCCACCCTGGGGCGAGCCCGCGCGCTGCTCCTGCTCGGCCTGACTTTCGGCATCAGCCTGGGGATGGAGGCCCTGGGCGTAGCCACGGGGTGGATCTATGGCCCCTATGTTTACACCGGACGCCTGGGGCCGCTCCTGCTGGGTGTTCCGGTCCTCATCCCCTTCGCCTGGTTCATGATGGCCTACCCGGCCCTGATCCTGGCATGTCAGGTTCTGGACGAATCGCCGATCGCGCCTCGACGCCGGTGGGGCGTGGCCGTTCTCGCCGCGATGTGGATGACCGCCTGGGATCTGGCGATGGATCCCGCGATGACCCGCCTGGGTTTCTGGATATGGAAAACCCGGGGGCCCTATTTCGGCGTCCCGCTTCAGAATTTCGTGGGCTGGATGCTCACGATGCTGCTGATCTACGGGGCTTATCTATGGATCTCCAGCCGCTGGATGGCCCCGAACCCTTCCCGGGCAGGAGCGCCGCCGGTGGAAGCCGTTCTGGCTTATGCGATGGCCGGAGCGGCCTTTGTTCTGAATCCGCTCCTGAATCCCCGGGTGGATCCCATGGCTCAGGCCCTCGGCCTGATCGCTTTCTTCACCATGGGGCCGCCGGTTCTGATCGCCCTGTTGCGCACAGGGAGAGAGGGAACCATCGGTGAGCCGCAAGCCGCCCTGGAGAGGTTTCGATGACCTGGGGCATCTGCGTGGGTTATAATCAGTATCAGGCGGGAACTGCGAGAGGGGGCCCTGGCCCCATGGGAACATCCGAGCCGGTGGTTGAACTTCGATTCGCATGGCGATCGGTCCAGGGGTCGTATGTGACGGCGCGCTTTCAGGCAGTGGTCGAAGGGGAGGACCCGGTCATGCGCCAGTTCTTCTGCCGTCTGGTGACATTGCTGGAGGTGCAGATCCCGGAGGGCCTGGAAGATCCGTTGCTGACGGAAGAGCGTTTGCGCGCCCTGGAAGGGAAGCGGGTGAAAGTCCCCGAAGAGGCCCTGCACGGACGGACGCTTCCTTTGAAGCGTGAAACCCTGACCGGCGGCTTGCGGATCCCATATTTCAGGTGATGCGGTTCATCATCCCGTAAAAACGGCGAAGTACCAGACGCTTCGGGAGGTTCGGCATGCCGGCGAAAAAGAAAACAGTGAAAAAAGCGGCGAAAAAGGCGGCCCCGAAGAAGGCGGCCCGCCCCACAACCCGTAAATCGCCTGCTCGGGCGGCCCCACGTCGGAAGGCCGCTCCGACGGTGGAAGCGCCAGCCCAACCCTTCAAGATCACCTATGCCACCCTGGCCGTCCCCAGCGAAGAGCTTCACATCCGGTATGAAGTCGCCCTCGGGAAGGTCCGGGAGAGCCTGGGCGGGACGTTCCCGATGGTGATCGGAGGTCAGCCCCGATATGCCGAGCGCACCTTTGAGGATCGCTCCCCGATCAACACGGACTGGCTCCTCGGGGTTTTCCAGCGAGGGACACCTGAAGATGTGAACGATGCCGTTGCGGCGGCGAAAGCGGCCTTCCCCGCGTGGAGCCGTCTTCCCTGGACGGAGCGGGTGAAGATCCTGCGCCGGGCGGCGGATCTCATCAGCGAGCGGGCCTTCGAGATCGCCGCCCTGATGAGCCTGGAAGTGGGGAAGAACCGCCTGGAAGCCCTGGGGGATGTGGAGGAAACCGCCGATCTGATCCGCTACTACTGTGACCAGATGGAGGCCAACGACGGTTATATCCGGCCCATGAAGCAGGAATCCCCCAAGCATCACAACCGCAGCGTGCTCAAGCCCTACGGGGTATGGGCGGTGATTTCTCCCTTCAACTTCCCGCTGGCCCTGGCGGGCGGCCCCTCGGGGGCGGCGCTGCTGGCAGGAAACACGGTCGTCTTCAAGCCGGCTTCGGACACCCCCTATGTGGGCTATAAGCTCTACGAGATCTTCCGGGATGCCGGGGTCCCGGACGGTGCTTTCAACTACATCACGGGCGGGGGAAGCGAAGTCGGCGATCCCCTGGTCCTCCATCCCGACGTGGCGGGCATCACCTTCACCGGCAGCTATGAGGTGGGGATGTCCATCTACCGGAAGGTGGCGGCCTCCGCGAAGTATCCCAGGCCCATCATCCTGGAGATGGGCGGCAAGAACCCGGTGATCATCAGCCGCCATGCGGATCTGGATCGGGCGGCGCTGGGATGCATGCGCTCCGCCTTCGGCCTCCAGGGCCAGAAGTGCTCGGCCGCCTCGCGGATCTATGTGGAACGCCCGGTGCGGGATGCGTTCCTGGAGAAATTCCTGGACCTCACCAGCAAGATCCGGATCGGCGACCCGACCCAACGGGATGTCTTCCTGGGACCGGTGATCAACCGCACCGCTTATGAGAAGTTCCAGCGATATATGGAGATCCTTCGCCGCGATGGGGTGGTGTTGTTCGGGGGCAACATCCTGACGGATGGCGAGTTCGCGAAGGGATATTTCGTGGAGCCCACGGTGGTCGATGGCCTCCCACCGGATCATCCCCTCCTCAAAGAGGAGATGTTCCTGCCGATCACCTGCATCGTGACCGTGGATTCCCTGGAGGAGGCCATGCGCTATGCCAACGCGGTGGATTACGGCCTGACCGCCGGCTTTTACAGCAACGATCCGGAGGAGATCCAGTGGTTCTTCGATCACATTGAGGCCGGCGTGACCTACGTGAACCGGGCGGCAGGAGCGACCACCGGCGCATGGCCGGGCTACCAGCCCTTCGGCGGCTGGAAGGCCAGCGGCTCCACCGGCCGGGGTTCCGGCGGGCCCTATTACCTGATTCAGTATATGCGGGAGCAGAGCCAGACGGTGATCGATTAACCCGGGGGCGGGATGGGGAGGGGTGGTGGAGCGGGCGGTGCCGCCGCTCGCCCCCCTCCACCCATCCGCGGATGAGGAATAGCCAGACCATAAGCGGGCTGCCCATGCTGATCGGCGTGATTTTCGAAAGCGATGGCTATCGATTGCTGGGCCGTTTCTATCAGGCGGATGGGCCGGGGCCCCATCCGACCCTGGTGATGGCCCATGGGATCGCCGGCGTGGAGCTCAACCTGGACCTGGCGGATGCCCTGCGGGACGCGGGGTGGAATGTGCTGAGTTTTCACTACCGGGGCTGCTGGGGCAGTGAAGGCCCGTATCGGATGGCCACCCTGGTGGAGGATATCCGCGCCGCGATCGGGTGGGCGCTGGCGCAACCGACGGTCGATCCCCATCGTCTGGTTTTGCTGGGCTATAGCATAGGTGGATGGGCCGCTGTGCTGACCGCTGTTCAGGATCCCCGGGTCTACGCCCTGATCACGCTTTCCACCGTCAGCGACCTGCGGACCTGGGCCCCGGATGATGGGATGCTCGTCGACTGGGTTCGTTTCATGAACGGGATGACGGTCGAGCGTCTGCGGGAGGAACTGAGGGCTCAGGCCGAAAGGCCGCAACCTGTGGATGTGGTGGATCAGATATCCCCACGGCCCCTGCTGATCATCCATGGGACAGCGGACCCGGTGGTGCATCATCGCCAGAGCCTAACGCTTCATCACCGGGCAGGGTTAAGCACCGACCTCGCCCTCATCGACGGGGGAGACCATCGCTACACCGGGCGGCGTCGGGTGATGATCCAGCGCATCCAGCGCTGGCTGGAGACCATCTGTCGATCGTAGCGAGCCGATGGACCCGCTGGAGCTATTGATTCAAATTAACTTCGTCATCGTCGCTGCCCTGCTGATCGCGTCGTTCTCCCTACTTGTCTATCTGCTGGCCTATTATTTCCGGAGCCGGAGCGCGCGGGGGGCGGCCTGGCTGCTGGCCTCGGTGTTCACCGTCTACCTGGGCGATCTGGTCCTCTTCTTCGCTGGAGACCCCCGTTCCGCGGAGCGATGGCTGCGGTTGCAGTGGCTGGGCATCGCCATCGCCCCGGCCGCTTACGCCCATCTCACCGATGCCCTGCTGGAGCGAACGGGTTCGTTTTCCCCCTGGCGTCGCTGGGCCGTGCGCGGCGCTTACGGCCTGGGGATCGCCTGGTTCCTGCTGGCCCTCTGGACCGACCTGCTGGTCCACGACGGGACCGCGGATGGGCGCGCCTTCCACCTGTGGGCGGGTCCGCTTTTCCCCCTGTTCCTGGTTTACTTCATCGGTGGGGTGGCGTGGGGGGTGATCAACGTCTGGCGGGCGCGCCGGCGGACGCTGATCTCGACCCACCGGCGGCGCATGACCTACCTGGCGGTGACCATGGTTGCCCCGGCCATCGGAGTCTTCCCCTATCTGCTCCTGGCGGGGCGCACCCTGCCCGCGTTCCCAACCGTGTTCTGGGGATTGGTTGGCCTCAGCAACCTGATCATCGGGACCATGCTGTTTGGCATGGTTTATGCGGTCGCCTATCTGGATGTGCTGGTCCCGGATCGGGTGATCAAGCAGCGATGGATCGATTATCTGCTCCGGGGGCCGGTCCTGGCGACCTTCGTGGTGCTGGTCATGTTCGGGCTGAGCCGGCTGAGCCATGTCCTGGGCCTGCCGCTTGCGCTCCTGCTGCCCCTGGTCGCCGCGGGGGCTATTGTGAGCTATGAGCTCTTCAGCGACTGGATCCGTCCCCTCTTTGAATGGCTCTTCCTGCGACGGGATGTCTCCGAGCTCGCCCGCATGCGCCGCCTGAGTGATGCGATGATCACCGCCCGGGATCTCCGGCAATTCCTGGAGGGGATCCTGGCCCTGATGTGCGAAGCCCTCCGCTCCCCCACCGGGTTCGTCGTGCGGATCACGCCGAACGGGATCGAGCCCGTGGCCGCTTTCGGACCAATTGAACAGGCCTCTATGGAGGAGACGCTCTCCGTTGTCGAGGGATCCACGGATGGCCCCATTGTGGCCGATGGCTTCTGGATCTGGCCGTTGCGGAGCCGGGGCGATCCCGTCCTCCTGGGCGCGATCGCGGTCGCTCAGCCGGCGGGGGAGGTGGCGCTGGAGCTTCTCCAGGACACCATCCGCGGATGGGTGGCTCGCGCGGCAGCGGCCCTGGAGGATCGGATCCTCCAGGAGCGGGCGTTGAGCGCGCTGGAACAGGTTACGGAGGAAGTTCGCCGCCTGCGCCAGCCGGAGCAGGTGCCTTCCACCATGCCCCTGGTGGAGCATCCGGAATTCACCCACTGGGTGAAGGAGGCGCTGGCCCATTACTGGGGCGGTCCGCGGCTGCTCCAGAGCCCCCTGTTACAGCTTCGCATTGTCCAGCAGGCGATGGAAACGCATGAGGGCAATCCGATCCGCGCGCTGCGGGCGGTGCTGATGGAGGCGATCGAGCAGTTGCGGCCGGATGGGGAGCGAAAGCTGACCGCCCCCGAATGGTTGCTCTACAATCTGCTGGAGATGCGCTTCATCCAGGGCCGCAAGGTTCGGGAGATCGCCCAGCGCCTGGCCCTCAGCGAATCCGATCTTTACCGCAAGCAGCGGGCGGCCATCGAGGCGGTCGCCATGGTCCTTGCCGAAATGGAACGGCGGGCGGCGCGTGCTCAGGAGGAGGCCCATCCTTCTCAGAATTAGAAGTTATGCGGTGGGTGTCCTGAAATCCCATGGACCTCCTCGACTCAGGAGGGTAGAGCATCCGATGATACGGATTGGACTGGATGCCCGGTTGCTGGCGTATCGGCGGGAGGGCATCGCCCGATACATCCTGGAGCTGGCCACTCGCCTTCCCCATGTCATCGATGATCCAGAGGTCCGCCTGGTGATCTTTCAGAGCCGGAAGGATTTCCACACCCGCATCATCGGCCCGCGGGTGCAGACCGCTTATGTCTGGACGCCCCCGCATCATCGCTGGGAACAGCGGATATGGCCGCTGGAGATCGCCCTCCGGCGGGTTTCACTGCTCCACAGCCCTGATTTTATCCCTCCTTTCGCTGGCTCTTTTCGAAGGGTGATCACCATCCACGATCTGCACTTCCTGAAATATCCGGATTTCATGACCATGGAGAGCCGGCGTTACTATGCCGGGCAGATCGAGCAGGCGGTGCGGGTGGCGGATCACATCATCACGGTCTCGCAGACGACGCGGGCGGATCTTATAGCTCACTTCGGGCTGCCTTCCGACCGCGTTTCAGTGATCTACGAAGCGGCCAGCGCGGTTTACCAGCCCCTTTCCCCGGAGGTCGTGCGGGAGGCACTGGAGCGCCTGGGTCTGAAGCCGGGATACATTCTGTTTGTAGGGACCTGGGAGCCGCGGAAGAACCTTCCGATGCTGCTGCGGGCCTACGCCCGGTTGCTGGACCGCCGCCCGGAGGCCCCGCCGCTGGTTCTGGCCGGGCGTCGGGGCTGGCTCTATCAGGAGATCCTGGAGTGGCCGTATCGCCTTCACATCGCGGATCGGTTGCGCTGGATCGAGGGGCCAGATGATCCGACGCTGGCGGCCCTCTATAATGGGGCGGCCTTCCTGGTCTTCCCCTCCCTCTATGAGGGCTTCGGCCTCCCGGCGGTGGAGGCGATGGCCTGCGGCACGCCGGTGATCGTCAGCGATCGGGGCGCCCTGCCGGAAGTGGTGGGCGATGCCGGGGTGATCCTCCCCGCCGAGGACGAATCCCGATGGACCGAGGCCATGGAGGCGCTCCTGGAGGATCCCGAGACCCGCGAACGGATGCGCCGGAAGGGCCTGGAGCGGGCCGCCGCCTTCTCCTGGGATCGCGCGGCGGTGGAAACCTGGGAGATCTACCGGCGGGTCCTGAGCCAATGAAAATGCGTTCTTCTTCCGGCCCGCGGGATGCAGCGATGATCCTCTTTCTGACCCCCGAGCTTCCCGATCCCCCCAACAAGGGGGGATCCATCCGGGCTTTCCATGTGCTGCGGCGTCTGGCCCGGCTGGCGCCGGTGGGGGTGCTGGCGCTCACCGAGCGGGCCGGCGAACCCCCGGCGATCTGGCGATCCCTGGCCCAGGAGGTGTTCCTCTTCCCGTGGCGCCCGCGATCCCTCCGGACCCGCCTTCGCCAGCTTCTCCTTTCCTCCCACCCGGACCTGGCGTTTCGTTATCGGGCCCCCGCTCTGCTGGATGCGTTGAAGGGCCTGCTTTCCCGGCGTTTGATCTGCGCGATCCATATCGAGGGCCTGGAGATGGCCTGGGCGGTGGAGGACCTGCTGGACTGCCCCCCGGGCACCCGGCCGGCTCTGGTTCTGGACGAACTGAACGCAGAATATCGCCTGCAGGAACGGTTGTTCCAGACGGATCGAGGGGATCCCCGGCGCTGGCCCGGGGCGCTCTACTCCGGGATCCAGACTCGCCGGTTACGGAATTACGAGGCGTGGATCGTGCGCCGGGTGGATCGGGTGATCGCGGTCTCGGAACCGGACGCCCGGGATCTGGAGGCGCTGGGGACCGCCCGCCCGCCGGTGGTGGCGCCGAATGGGGTCGACACGGCGTTCTTCCATCCGGAAGCGGTCGAGCCGTTGCCCCTCGGTGAGCCAGCCTTCGTGTTCACCGGATCCATGGACTATCGCCCCAATGTCGATGCCGCCCGCTGGCTGGCGGAGGTAATCTGGCCGGCCGTGCGATCCGCCCTTCCGGAGGCCCGGCTTTACCTGGTGGGTCGACGGCCTTCTCGGGCGGTGCGCCAGCTCCAGGTGATCCCCGGCGTTCACGTGGTGGGCGAGGTTCCCGATGTGCGCCCTTATCTGGCCGGGGCGACGGTCTATGTGGCGCCCCTGCGGGCAGGCGGCGGAACCCGCTTGAAGATCCTCGAAGCGATGGCCATGGGGAAAGCCATCGTCAGCACGCCGATGGGCTGTGATGGGCTCCCGGTGGTGGATGGGAAGCATGTGTGGCTGGCCGATGGGGAAGCGTTCGCCGCGGCCATGATCGCCCTGGCCCGGGATCCATCCCGCCGGAGGGCGCTGGGGAAGGCCGCGCGCCGCCTCGCCGTGGATCGTTATGATTGGGAACAAACCCTCGCTCCTCTGGAGACGCTTTATCGGACCGAGATCCTGGAGCGTGTCCCGCGAAGGGGATGACTCGCCAGGATACAGGATGGCCTCTCTGCGGCTATCATCATGACAGGGGATGGAAGTTCAGCGGAGGACCGGAGCTCTGTTCGAACCCCGAAATCTTCGTCCTTCCCGGGTATCGTCGTGAAAGGCTTCGCTCACTTTATCTCGGGTATCGCGCTGGCAACGTTCTTTCCAGAAGTGGTGCGGGATGCAGCCCATGGCGCGATCGGGCCGGCGCTGGGGGGGATCGCCGCGATGCTGCCGGATGCCCTGGATTTCCGCTTCGCCCGCTGGCTGGAGCAGCCGGATCGTGCGGTGGACCCCGACCCGGATCCCCCCGATCCCGATGAGATCGCGCGGACGGTGAAAGAGGCGGTGGAGCAGGCCTGGGAAGAGCGGCGCCCGGTTCTCCTCATGCTACACACCCTGCGCCTGGGGCCGGACGCCTGGCGACGTTACCGGGTGCGATTCGATCTCGAGAGGCCAGCGGTCGAAGTCACCATTGGTCCCATGGTGAGCACCGGAGGCCGCCTGATCTCCCCGGAAGGGTCCTCCGCTTCTCCCCTCCGTCTCCCGCTCCGGATCCCCATTCGTTACGATTACGATCCGGAAATCGTGGTGGATGTCTTTTCCGGCCCCTCGATAGCCTTTGTGCCGGAAGATAACGCGGTGCGGATCCTGTTCCTACCCTGGCATCGGGCATGGAGCCACTCGCTGGTCCTGGCGGCCCTCCTGGGGGTCACGGCCGGGCTTGTGGGGGGTGTGGGGATCGGATGGGTCATGGGGCTCGGTTATGCGCTGCACATCCTTGAGGACCAGCTGGGATGGATGGGGAGCAATCTCTTCTGGCCGTTCACCCGCCGCCGCATCCCCGGCCTGAGATGGATGCGGAGCGTGGATCCATGGCCGAATTTCGCCGTGGTGTGGCTCTCGCTGGTTCTGATCCTCTGGAACCTGGATCGCTTCTCCGCATCTCCGCTTCTGCCCGCGTGGTTCCCTCTTCTGGCGCTCCCTGTGCCATGGTTCCTCTGGCTGGCCCGTCGCCATCCGGTGCTGCAGGAGGGATGGGACGAGGAGGATCCAGATTAGGTGGAAGGGCGCTTTTCAAGGATGGGCGCAATTGGGCTCCCATTCGGGGAGACGTATTCTTTAGGATCAGGCGGGTCCCTTTCGGCGGTCCGACCCTGATTTTTTCCCGGGCAACCGGGCCTTTCGGACCTGCCTTCGACGATGGGGGTGGACCATGGGAAAACGCGCGCTGGTGCTTTCCGGAGGAGGCGGGCGGGGCGCCTATGAGGTGGGCGTGATCCGGGCGCTCTACCGGGCGGGATGGATCCCGGAGATCTTCGTGGGCACATCTATTGGCGCGGTGAACGCGGCCGCCCTCGCGGCGGGCTGGACCGCTGAGCGACTGGTGGATTTCTGGATGCACCTGCGAACCCATCACGTTCATCGGCTTCACGGGCGGATCTGGCAGAGCCTGTTCACCACCGCTCCCCTGCGGGCGACGCTCATCCGCCATCTGGACTTCGATCGCCTGAATGATCCGGACAACCCGCGGGCTTTGCTGGTGCTGGCCACGGATCTCCGTCGGGGATGTCCGGTGGTCTTCGCGAACCGGCCGGTTCCCAAGGCGAGACGCGTTCAGATCGGGCCAGAGCATCTGCTGGCCAGCTGCAGTATCCCCTATGTCTACCCGGCGACCCCGGTGGAGGGCAGCCTGTTCTGGGACGGAGCGGTGATGGCCAACACTCCCCTGAACGCGGCGATTGAGGCCGGGGCGGATGAGATCGTGGCCGTGCTGCTGGCGCCGATGCCCGGGGAGGCAGGGGGCTGGCCCCTTCCCCGCCATCCCCTTCAGGCCCTGGCTCTGGTGCTGGATCTGGCGCTTCTGGCGACGTTTGAGAACGATTATCGGCAGCTGGAGGCGATCAACCGGGCGGTGCGTCAGGGCCGTCCCCTTAAGCCGGGCCATCGGGAAATCCGCTGCCATGTCATCGCGCCCGCGGCACCCCTGCCTCTTTCGCGCATCCTCCGTTATGACCTGGCGGGAACACAGGCCCTGATCGCTCAGGGGGAAGCTGACGCCCAGCGGATCTTTGAAGCGCTGGGCTTGTGAGCCTCGCGTTTTCCCCGTCGTGCAGTCTGCTTGAGGGCCCGCCGGATCCCCATGGCGGCCAGAAAGAGACCCCCGAGGCGAAGCCTCCGCCGCTGCCAGAGGTTCTTTGAGTAAGCCAACGGAGGGGTGGGAGTTGTCCTTCCGTTCAAGGGGATGCAAAATAGGAAGCACACCGCTGGCCTCTTTCGCGGGTCAGGATGCTTCCGGGAGCGTGCGGATGCCGATTCGGATCCTGGATCCCGGGCTGGTGGCGCAGATCGCGGCGGGAGAGGTGGTCGAGCGCCCGGCCTCGGTGGTGAAGGAGCTGGTGGAGAACGCCCTGGATGCCGGTGCCTCATGGATCGAGGTGGAAACCGAAGGCGGGGGGCACCGACGGATTCGGGTGGCCGATAATGGTTGCGGGATCCCCGCGGCGGAGGTCCCTCTGGCGTTCGCGCGGCACGCCACCAGCAAGCTCTCCTCTGCGGAGGATCTGTTCCGGGTGACCACCCTGGGTTTCCGGGGGGAGGCCCTTGCGGCGATCGCTGCCGTCGCTCGCGTGACCTGTCGAACGCGCGCTGCCGGGGAGACGCTGGGCACGGAACTCCGCATCGAAGGGGGGAAGATCCTGGAACAGCGTCCCATCGCCCACCCGCCCGGGACGGAGATGATTGTGGAGGATCTGTTCTTCAACACCCCGGCGCGGCTGAAGTTCCTGAAAGGGGAAGGAGCGGAGCGACGGCAGATCGACCTCTGGATCACCCGCTACGCCCTGGCGTATCCCCACGTTCACTTCATCCTGCGCCACAATGGCCGGGAAATCTTCTCGCTGCCGGCCGCCCGGGAACCCCGCCATCGCCTGACGGCGCTCTACGGAGTGGAGCTGGGGGATGCCCTCCTGGCCGTAGCGGAGGAAACCGATGACGTTCGGGTGTATGGCTGGATCAGCCCGCCGGGCGTGGATCGGCCGGATCGCCAGGAGCTGGCCTTCTTTGTGAACGGACGGTGGGTGCAGGATCGCATGCTGCCGGCAGCGGTCCTGCAGGCCTACCATACCCTGCTCCCGGCCGGCCGCTATCCCTGGGCCTTCCTGTGGGTGGAGGTGCCTCCGGAGCAGGTGGATGTGAATGTGCACCCCGCTAAGATCGAGGTCCGCTTCCGGGATCCAGATGGGGTGTTCCGTGCCGTCCAGCGGGCAGTGCATCGCACGCTGCGGGAGTCCACGCCGGTGCCTGTTTTCCAGGGGGTCGAAATCCCCAGGAGGGTCCCGGAGATCCCTGTGCGGCCTGCCCCCTGGCGTTCGGAAGACTTGGTGGGAGCGCCGATGGAGGAAAGCGCCTCCGCGGGTCTCCCCCCGCTCCGGGTCATCGGACAGATCCAGGCCAGCTACATTGTTGCTGAAGGTCCGGATGGGCTGTATCTTCTGGATCAGCACGCCGCTCACGAACGGGTGCTCTACGAGGCCCTTCAGGCCCAGCGGCAGGAAGGACCGCTCCCGGCCCAGCCCCTGCTGGAGCCGGTGCTGATCGAGGTGTTGCCGGAGGAGATGAGCCTCCTGGAGGAGAACCGGGGCCTTCTGGAGGGGCTGGGGTTTCATATCGAGCCCTTCGGCACGCGCAGCGTGCGCCTGCAGGCCGTTCCGGCCGTCCTCTCCGCCGAGGCGGTTCTCTCCGTCTTCCAGGATCTCCTGCTGGATCTTCAGGAATCCCGCCGTCCGCTGGAGGGGGCTCTGGAGGCCCGGCTGATCCGAAGCATTTGCAAACGCGCGGCGGTGAAAGCCGGTCAGGTCCTGAGCATGGAGCAGATGCAACATCTGGTTCGGGGGCTGGAGCGGTGCGCGATGCCGTGGACCTGCCCCCACGGGCGGCCGACGATCCTGCGATTCCCGATCGGGCAGCTGGCCCGGCAGTTCGGCCGGGAGGCGTAGCCGGATGGGGGGCGCCGGACCCTTTCCCACGTCCGATGCCCCCCACACGTTTCGCTCAGGGCAGGTGGAGGCTCGGGCTTACCTTCGTCCCCGGCCGATCCCGCGGGGTGGCTTGTTGTCCATCTCTTTGTTCTTCTGTTTGAGGAGGCCCGGCGGGAACCACGGGGCGCTCTGGGTGGACAGAGCGGGCGTTGGAGAAGGGGATGGTGTGGCGAAGGGCCCGCGTTTAGCCGAGCGCATGATGGCACCCAGACCCCGACCGCCTGGATGCAGGTTGTAGAGGCGATAGGCCTGGCCCCATCCGATCTGACGGCCCAGCATCAGCGCCTGTTCCAGGGTCAGATCGTTGGTGGGATCCCGATCCGTTCGAGAGGCCAGGACCAGCTGGAGTGCCCGGGCGATCTCGCCGTAACCGAAGCCCTGGGCCTGAAGCGCCATCAGATCGGCGGCGGAGATCGTCACCGTGATCCCCGCCTGGGGGAACGTCTGGCTGATCCATCGCGCCAGGGCCAGGGCCACCGGATGAACCCGGGTGGCCGGAAGCGTGGGCGTGAGGGTTGGAGCAGGCGTCGGTGTCGGCGTGGGTGTGGGCGTCGAAGTCGGCGTCGCGGTCGGCGTGGGGGTGGGTTCCTCCTCCAGGGGTGCGGCCCCCACTCCCCGCGCGATCGCCCACCCCAATCCCAGGGCCAGCGCGATCCCTAACGAAATGCCAACCACAGAAGCGAAAATGCGTCGCATCGCAAGCACCTCCTGTTTAGAGTTGGGAAGGGATCCGGTTCGGTGAAGAATGGGGATCCAACTTGAGATTCGGAATCTCGCCGCGTAAGCCCTGCGGATATCGCCCCGGATCCCGCTCCTGTTCTCGGGGTCAGATGAATCCAACGATTGGATCCGTAAAATAAACCGTTGAAACCATCGGAGAAGATACGCGTGACATTTTTTACTTTCTATGCGGTTTCATAGGAGGATGAGGGATGGGTCTGCTCACCCCTCATCCGGAAGAAAAACGCTGGATCGCCCGGGCGCGGAAGGGAGACCCGGAGGCCATCGCGGCGCTTTACCAGCATTACGCCGATGGGATCTACCGCTATCTTCTGTATCGCGTCGGCGATGCGGAGCTGGCGGAGGATCTCACCGCGGACGTGTTCCTGAAGATGATGGAGGACCTGCCGCGGTATGAGGAGCGAGGCCTTCCTTTCGGCGCATGGTTGTTCCGTATCGCCCGGGCGCGCCTGATCGACCACTGGCGGCGGCAGCATCGGCGTCCGACGGTGGCCCTGGATAATACGGAAACCGGGCCGCAGCCGATCCAGGATATCCCGGAGGATGAGATCGCCACGTCGGAGATGATCGAGCGCGCCCTGCGAGTGCTCACCGAGGAGCAGCGGGAGGTAGTGGTCCTGCGGTTCCTGGTGGGGATGAGCCTGGAGGAAGTGGCGCGGGCGATGGGGAAATCCATCGGGGCGGTGAAGGCCCTGCAGCATCGCGCCCTGGCGGCGTTAGCCCGTTATCTGGAGAAGACGCGGTGATGATTCCGAGCGAGGATGCCCGTGAAGCCGAGATCCTGGAGCGCTGCCTGCGCCGGCTGGAGCAGGGGGCGGATCTGGAGGTATGCCTGCGGGAGTTCCCGGAGGCTGCTCCGTTGCTTCCCCTGTTGAAGACGGCCCTCTGGCTCCGGAAAGGTCAGGAGGTCTCTTTACGCCCTCAGGCGCTTCAACGGATGATCCGCCAGGGGCAGCTTTATGCGTCGCGGGCGAAGGCCCGGCCGGTGGTTTCTCCCCTGACCTTCCGGTGGGCGGGCGCTCTGGTGGCCCTCCTCGGCCTGATCCTGGTTGCGCTGAGCGTGGTCAGTGCAGCAGAAGCGAGCCTGCCCGATGAACCGCTGTATCCCGTGAAGCGCGCCGTGGAGGGCCTGCTCGCAGCGGCAATGCCTCCGGAGGAACGGGCCCTCTGGCTGGCGGAGCGGCGCTGGGAGGAGTTCGAGAACGCGGCCGCGCAGGGACGGTGGCTTCCGGCCCTGGCGGAGGAAAGCCTGCATCATCTGGAGGAGGCGGCTCGCTTCGAGGGGGAGAGGCCTTCACCGCAGCAGGCCCGGCTTCGTGCCCTGTATGAGCGACAGGGGGTGATCCTGGAACAGGCGGTTCGAGCAGCTCCTCCCGAAACCCGGTCCGAACTGGCCCGGGCCCAGCGCGCATGGGCCCAGCTGGCTCGTATGTTCGGCCAGCCCGAGGAGGAGGGCCCGCCCCTTCCCGGAGAGGGTTCACCCCCATCTCCTGCGCCGACCGCGGAGATCCTGCGGGAGCGCACCCGCACCCCACCGGGCCTGGAGCGGCGGGGGACCCCTTCTCTCGAGCGGACGCCGCCCGGCCTGGAGAAGCGGGAGACGCCGCGGCCGCAACGATCCCCTCCGGGGCAGGAACGTCGGTCCACTCCTCGCACCCCTCCTGGCCAGCAGGATGGGGGGAAGGGGCCCGCGCAAACCCCTCCAGGGCGTCGTTGAGGGATTTCAGACGTCCCTGGTTTTTTGTTAAATTCCCACAAAAGGGGTTGGAGGCAGACACCGGATGAAGCGCCTTCAACCCCTTTTGTTTTTCTTCCTTTCGGGAAGCTTCTGAGCAGTCCCCCAAGATGAGAAACGCCCCGGGCCGCTCCAGCGCATACGTTGTGAAGGGAATGCTGCTCAGATAAAATGGTGAAGAAAGGAGGCGCGAGGGTCGGGAGCGCCCCTTCGGGCGGTGTTCCCCCCATCCCAGGCACTTTCGTTCTCTGGACGGAGCGACGATGGAACGTCTGTGGACTCCCTGGCGGATGGCCTACCTCAAGGGCGAAGGCGGGGCACCTCAGGGGTGCATTTTCTGCCTGAAGATCAACGGCTCCGACGAGGCTGAGCATATCCTCTTCCGCGGCCGAACGGCGTATGTCACCCTCAACCGCTACCCCTACAACAACGGCCATCTGATGGTGATCCCCTATGCCCATGTGCCCAGCCTGGAGGATCTGGACGATTCCACCATGCTGGAGCTGATGCAGCTGGTCGCTCTTTCGCTTCGCGTCCTCCGTCAGGCGTATCGCCCGGAGGGCTTCAACATCGGGGCCAACATCGGCCGGCCGGCGGGCGCGGGGGTGGTGGATCATGTGCACCTCCACGTGGTCCCTCGATGGACCGGGGATACGAACTTTATGCCGGTTATCGGGAACACGCGGGTGCTTCCGGAATGGCTGGATGACACCTACCATCGCCTCCGGCCTCTTTTCGAGGCGTTCGCGGAGGCTTCCTCCGGGACGCCATCCGAATAGGACTTCCATCGTTCATGGGTGGGGAGCTGCCGAAGCCGCCTCCACCCACGAAAATCCCTCACAGACCAATCGCTGGCCGGAGCCAGCCGCATCGCCCTGCTCGAACGAGCCCGGGAATGTGAGCACAGGGTCAGGGATCCTGGGAGGAGGAACGACCATGGAAAAGAACGGACGAGATCCGGTGATCGTGGGGGCGGCGCGCACGCCGATCGGGAAACTGCTGGGGGCGCTATCCCCACTATCCGCCCCCCAGCTGGGCGCCATCGCCGTCCGCGAGGCCGTCCGTCGGGCGGGCATCGACCCCCGCCAGATCGATGAGGTCATCATGGGGGAGGTGGTCCAGGCCGGCAGCGGCATGGCCCCGGCCCGACAGGCCGCGGTCTTCGCCGGGATCCCGGTGGAGGTCGGCGCGGTCACGGTGAACAAGGTCTGCGGCTCGGGTTTGAAGGCGGTGATGCTGGCGGCGCAGGCCATCAAGGCAGGCGATGCGGATCTTGTGGTGGCTGGCGGGATGGAGAGCATGAGCAACGCCCCCCATCTGATCCGCCTGCGCGCCGGGATGCGCTATGGCCATCTCCAGGCGGAAGATAGCCTGATTGCGGACGGGTTGCGCTGCTCGTTCAACCAGGTGCTGATGGGGGAGCTGGCGGAGTTCATCGCCGATCAGTTCGAGATCACCCGGGAGGAAATGGATGCCTTCGCCCTGGAAAGCCACCGCAAGGCGGTTGCGGCCATCGATGCGGGCCGGTTCCGGGCGGAGATCGTGCCGGTGGAGGTGCCCGATGGCAAGGGAGGGACACGGGTGGTGGACACCGATGAGGGGCCCCGACGGGACACGTCCATGGAGGCCCTGGCCCGGCTCCGGCCGGCTTTCCGGCCCAGCGGGCGTGTAACGGCCGGCAATTCCCCGGGTCTGAACGACGGCGCGGCCGCCGTGGTGGTCATGAGCCGGGCGAAGGCGGAGGCCCTGGGGATCCCGCCGCTGGCCCGGATTGTGGGCTACGCGCAGGCGGCGGTGGATCCCCGGTGGCTGTTCTACGCGCCGGCGAAGGCGATCCCCCGTTTGCTGGAGCGGGTCGGCTGGCGCTGGGAGGAGGTGGATCTCATCGAAATCAACGAGGCCTTTGCGGCCCAGGTCCTGGCCGACGCCAAAGCCATGGAGCAGCAGGGATACCGGTGGGACTGGAGCCGGGTGAATGTGAACGGCGGGGCCATCGCCCTGGGCCACCCGGTCGGGGCCAGCGGCGCCCGCATCCTGGTCACTTTGATCTACGCTCTGCGGGATCGCGGGCTGCGTCGGGGCATCGCCACCCTGTGTCTGGGGGGCGGTGAGGCCGTGGCCATGGCGGTGGAGATCGAATAAGGATTTACGCGAAACCCACCGGAGGAGGCCATCATGAACATCCAGGATGTGCGAACCATCGGGGTGGTCGGTTGTGGTTTGATGGGCTCCGGGATCGCGGAGGTGTGCGCCCGCGCCGGCTTCCAGGTGATCGTCCGCGAGGTGAACCCGGAGCTCCTCCAGAAAGGCCTCGACCGCATCCGGGCTTCCATGGCGAAAGCGGTGGAGCGGGGGAAGCTGAGCGCGTCCGATATGGAGGCGGCCTGGGGCCGCATTCGGGGCACGCTGGAGATGGCGGATTTCGCGGCCTGCGATCTGGTGATCGAAGCGGTGGTTGAGGACATGAACACCAAGAAGGGGGTCTTCGCTGAGCTCGATCGCATCTGCCCACCCCACGCGGTCCTGGCCAGCAACACCTCCTCCCTTTCGATCACAGAGCTGGGAAGCGTCACCCGGCGTCCGGAGCAGGTGATCGGCCTCCACTTCTTCAACCCGGTTCCGGTGATGCCCCTGCTGGAGATTGTGGTGGGGCTGCAAACCTCGGAGGAAACGGTGGCCCTGGGCCGGGCCCTGGCGGAGCGCCTGAACAAGACGGTGGTGATTTCCAAGGATCGCCCGGGCTTCATCGTGAACCGCCTGCTGATCCCCTACCTCCTGGATGCGATCCGGCTTCTGGAAGAGGGGGTGGCGACCATGGAGGATATCGACACGGCGATCCGGCTGGGGCTGAACCATCCGATGGGCCCCTTCACTCTGATGGATTTCGTGGGGCTGGACACGCTGCTGTTCATCGCCGATGCGATGTTCGAGGAGTTCAAAGATCCCCGCTACGCCGCCCCACCGTTGCTCCGCCGCATGGTCGCCGCCGGATGGCTGGGCCGCAAGAGCGGGCGGGGGTTCTATACTTATCCAGCGTGAGGATAGGGACTATCTGGAAAATGTGTTCTCGACACCCGTATAAGGAGGCTCGTGATGGGGGTGGAGCTGCTTGCCCAGGCGGGACTGAATTTCGAGCTCTCCGAAGAGCACCGCATGTTCCAGCAGGTCGTCCGGGAGTTCGCCCAGAAGGAGATCGCCCCGGTGGCCGCGCATTATGACGAGACCGGGGAGTTCCCGTGGGAGACGGTGCGCCGGATGGCGGCTATGGGGCTGATGGGCCTCGAGGTCCCCGAGGAATACGGCGGCCAGGGGCTGGATGCCATCGCGTCGGCTCTGGCGATGATCGAGATCGCCAAAGCCGACGCCGCCCACAGCGCGATTATGTCCGTCAACAACACCCTGTTCTGCTTTCCCATCCTCACCTTCGGCACAGAGGAGCAGAAGCGGAAATATGTCACCCCAGTGGCCAGCGGGCAGGCGATCGGCGCTTACGCCCTTACGGAACCTCAATCCGGCTCCGATGCCGCGGGCATGCGCACCCGCGCGGTGCGCAAAGGGGATGTCTATATCCTCAACGGCCGCAAATCCTGGATCACCAACGGGCCGGTGGCGGATTACATCATCGTCTTCGCGATGACGGATCCGGAGAAAAAGCATCACGGCATCAGCGCCTTCATCATCGAAACGAACCGCCCGGGCTTCAGCCGGGGCAAGAAGGAAGAGAAGCTGGGGATCCGGGCCAGCGCCACCTGTGAGATCTATCTGGACAACTATGAATGCCCGGTCGAGAACCGTCTGGGGGAGGAAGGGGAAGGCTTCAAGATCGCGATGACCACCCTGGACGCCGGGCGGGTGGGGATCGCGGCCCAGGCGGTGGGGATCGCCGAGGCCGCCTATGAGGCGGCGCTGGCCTGGGCGAAACAGCGGGAGGCCTTCGGCCGCAAGATCGGGGAGTTCCAGGCCATCCAGTGGAAACTGGCCGATATGCGGGTGAAGCTGGAGGCCGCCCGGCTGCTCACCCTGCAGGCGGCCTGGAAGCGGGAGCGGGCCAAGCGCACCGGGGAGCGCTACACCCTGGAGGCGGCCATGGCCAAGCTGTTCGCCAGCGAGGCCGCCCAGTGGATCACCTATGAGGCCATCCAGATCCACGGCGGCATGGGCTACAGCCGGGAGATGCCGGTGGAGCGCTACTTCCGGGATGCCCGCATCACCACAATCTATGAGGGCACCAGCGAGATCCAGCGCCTGGTGATCGCCCGCCAGATCCTGGGGTTCAAAAGCAGTGTGTGAGGCCCATATCCTCCGGGGAGTGGAAGATCCGCCATGAAGGCCATCGTTTTCTACCAGCATGGAGATCCGGAGGTGCTGCAGGCGGCGGACCTGCCCACCCCGCATCCAGGGCCGGGCGAGGTGCAGGTCCGTGTCCATGCCTGTGCGATGAACCACCTGGATCTGTGGGTGCGACGGGGGATCTCCTCCCTGCGCCTGGAGATGCCACACATCCCGGGCTCGGATGTGGCCGGGGTGGTGACCGAGGTCGGCCCCGAGGTCTCCGGGATCCAGGTGGGGGATCGGGTGGTGGTGAACGCGACCCTGAGCTGCGGGCAGTGCGAGTTCTGCCTGCGGGGGGAGGACAATCGCTGCCGTCGGGGGGCCATCCTGGGCGAACATGTGCGAGGAGGCTATGCCGAATACGTGGTGGTGCCGGCCCGCAATGTTTTGAAGTTGCCGGAGGGCTTTCCCTTCGAGGAGGCGGCGGCGGCCTCCCTGGTCTTCCTCACCGCGTGGCACATGCTGATCACCCGGGGTGGCCTCCGGCCCGGAGAGGACGTGCTCATCGTGGGGGCTGGCGGGGGCGTGAACACGGCGGCCCTCCAGATCGCGAAGCTGGCGGGCGCACGGGTGGTGGTGGTGGCCTCGAACCCGGAGAAGGCGGAGCGAGCCCGCGCCCTGGGGGCCGATCACGTCATCGACCGCTCCCAGGAGCCAGACTGGTCCCGTGCGGTCTGGCAATGGACCGGGAGGCGGGGCGTGGACGTGGTGGTGGACAACGTGGGTCAGGCCACCTGGATGAAGAGCATCCGCTGCCTGCGGCCCGGTGGGCGCCTGCTGGTGGTGGGGGCGACCTCCGGCCCGAACCCGGAGGATTTCGACATCCGGTATGTGTTCTCCCGACAGATCAGCATCCTGGGCTCCACCATGGGGACCCAGCATGATTTCCGCACGGTGATGGGGTTGATCTTCGCTGGGCGGCTGCGGCCGGTGATCGACCGGGTGCTGCCGCTGACCCAGGAAGGGGCGCGGGAGGGTCACCGCCTGCTGGAAGCCGGGGCGGTCTTCGGGAAGATTGTCTTTGTGGTCGATGCGATCCGATGACCCGATGGCGGCGCCTCCCTGGAGCCCTGTGGCTGCTGTATTTCGCCCTGCGCAATGCGGCGCGGGCCGTCTACTATCTGGGGGCGATCCCGCCGGTATGGGTGGAGGAGGGCATCCACGGGCCCTGGACCTACCTGGGGGTGGCCGCGCTGGTCTGGGCGCTGGCCTTTGGGGCGGCCGCCGTCCTCTGGTGGCGAAGGGGATCATCCGTAGCCAGCTGGATCGTGGGGGGGATGTTTCTCTATCAGATCCATATCTGGGCCCATCGCCTCTTTCTGATGCGAAGCCCCTTCATTGCCGGAAGCCACGGCTTCGCCCTGCTGATCAGCCTGCTCACGTTCCTTCTCACTGTCAAAGTGCTCGGGGGAATCTCGCTGCCCCGCCGGGGGCGGTAGAGCGGGATCCGGAGCCGGCCCGTAAGATCCGGGAAGATCCACGGAAGGTGCTCAAGGATCTGGCAAGGCCCGAGCTGCTTCAGTCGGATGGGGGGATTTATCGCATGGTGGTGGGAACGCTGGGGATGATCGGCCTGGCGGCAGTCCTGGGCGCCATTATCCTGACAGCGCTGGGCAGGGGAGGGGATCAGATCCCCGCGGTGGTGACGGCTCTGGGGTCCGCCGCGATCGGCGCTCTGGCCGGGCTGCTGGCTCCATCCCCCCGGGAGTAACCGATCGGCCGGGCCTGTTATCGGACAGGGAAAAGAAGGGGGCGCCCTCGCTGCGGCGCCCCCTTTCTGGCCTTCGTCGACGGATCGATGGGGGAAGCTTCCACCCGGTCTCTTCAGCCTTCCAGCACCTCCTGGATCTGATCCAGCGCCCAGTCCAGGTCTTCGCGGGAGATCACCAGGGGCGGGGCGAAGCGGAGGATATGTTCGTGGGTGTCTTTCACCAGTATGCCCCGCTCCTTCAGGGCCTCCGCGAAACGCCGTGCCCCGCCGGCCTCGGGGTGGAACTCGATCCCAATCAACAGGCCCCGGCCGCGCACTTCTTTAATGTAAGGGCTCCGGATCGCCCGCAGACGGTTCAGGGCGTGCTCGCCCAGAGCCGCCGCTCGCTCCGGCAGATCTTCCTCCACGATCACCCGTAATGCCTCGCGGGCTACCGCGGCGGCCAGCGGGTTGCCGCCGAAGGTGCTCCCATGGTCGCCCGGCCGGAACACGTCCAGGATCTCCCTTCGGGAAACCACCGCCGAGATCGGCAGCACACCGCCCCCGAGGGCCTTGCCCAGGATCACCATATCCGGCTGCACGTCCTCCCACCACGAGGCCAGCAGTTTGCCGGTGCGCCCCAGGCCAGTCTGGATCTCATCGGCGATGAAGAGCACGTTGTGCCGGCGGCAGATCTCGGCGGCCCGGGCCAGATATCCGGGCGGCGGCACCCGCACGCCCCCTTCGCCCTGGATCGGTTCCACCAGGAACGCGACGGTGTTCGGGGTGATCGCCCGCTCCAGCGCTTCCACATCCCCATACGGGATGATCACGAAGCCGGGGGTGTATGGGCCGAAGTCCTCCCGATACTGGGGCACCGTCGAAAAGCTGATGATCGTGGTGGTCCGGCCGTGGAAATTCCCCTCGCACACGATGATCTCCGCCTGATCCCGCGGGACGCCCTTCACCCGGTAGCCCCATTTGCGGGCGGTTTTGATGGCCGTCTCCACCGCCTCGGCTCCCGTGTTCATCGGTAAAGCCTTCTCATACCCCAGAAGCTCACACAACTCCTTCAGGAAGGGGCCGAGCTGGTCGTTGCGGAAGGCCCGGGAGGTGAGCGTCACCCGCCCGGCCTGCTCGATCAGGGCCCGGATGATGCGGGGATGCCGGTGGCCCTGGTTCAGGGCCGAGTAGCCGCTCAGGCCGTCCAGATAGCGGCGCCCTTCCACGTCATACACCCATACGCCTTCTGCCCATGCGATGACCACATCGATGGGCTGGTAATTGGGAGCGCTGTAGGTGTCCTCCATCTCGATGTAATCCGCGGATCGAAGCAGGGTCGGCGTCGACATGATGTCCTCCTGGTGAAGTGGAAGTCCAGCTGCGCGCTACGGCATGGTCCAGCTGTGAACCGAAGATATGGGCGATGGATCGCTCACCGGGACGCGCATGGCCTGGGCCAGCGCCTGTCGCACCAGCTCTTCCATCCTCACCCGGCTTTCGATCTCCCGAACGATCTCCAGAGAGGGACGGGTGACGACCCGGGGAGGCATCAGGAACTGACAGCAGTCCTCCCCGGGCAGGATCGAGAGCTCGTAGGTTCCGATGGCCCGCGCCCGATCGATGATCTCCACCTTATCCAGCCCGATGAGGGGCCGCAGGATCGGCATGGATGCGGCGTCCTCGATCGCCGTCAGGCTCTCCAGGGTTTGCGAGGCCACCTGCCCCAGGGAATCCCCGGTGACCAGGGCCAGCCCGCCCTCCTGTCGGGTGAGGGCTTCCGCGGCCCGCACCATCAGCCGCCGGTAAAGGATCAGCCGATAGGGCGCGGGGGCGGCCAGGACGATGGCCCGCTGGGGCTCCCCGATGGGCACCACATACAGCCAGGACGGCATCCCGTAGGGGCGCATCTGGCGGACGATGGCTGTCGCCTTTGCTTCCGAGGCCGCCCAGTCCCCGAAGGGCCCGCTGTGGAAATGGATGGGGATCACCTCACAGCCCCGTTTCAGCATGAAGTAACCCGCCACAGGGGAGTCGATGCCGCCGGAGAGCAGCAGGCCCACCCGCCCGCTGACCCCCACCGGCAACCCCCCAGGGCCCCGATGGCGGGCGAAGTAAACGAGGGCGGTGTTCGTGGCGATTTCGATGTAGGCCACCCAGGCCGGCTCCTCGAGATCCACCCGCCAGCCCGTCTGGCGCTGGACCGCTGCTCCGATGTGCCGCTCGATCTCCTGAGAGGTCAGGGGGAACGATTTGTCCGCGCGGGAGGCTCGAATACAGAAAGAGGGGACGGGCTCAGCGGGGAGGTGACGAAGGACGATTTCCGTGATGACATGGAGGTCTTTCGAGGCGGGGATCGCCGGGGCGAAATAGACGATCCCGAACACGGTGCGCAGGCGCTCGACCCATATCGCCTCCGGGACCGGGCGCGGAAGCCGAACAAGGAGTCGTCCGGGCAGACGCTCCACCGAAGCGGGCCCGATATCCTGCAGGCGCTCCTCGATCCGCCGGGCCAGCATCCGTTCAAAGAAGCCCCGGTTGTGACCCTTCAATCCGATCTCCGCATAATGCACCACAGCATACCGGCTGTCCATCGCGCCTTCCTCGTTATTCTGAGTCGTTCTGGATCTTTGGGTGCTCCATCTGGCCTATCCATGTAAGCCGGCGGATGTGCGTGCCGATGGAGATCGCTCTTCCTGGGCGTTGAGCGCTCCGCGCTGGCCTATTGCGCCGATTGGAAATCGGCTTCGCGAGGCGCTGCGCGCCGGGTGCCGGCCTGTGCCAGCACGAGAACGACTTTCGGCCGGCGGGGGCCGGCCATTGGGTTGAATTCATTCGACACCCCAGGGCCGGCCGCTGGCCTCTCACGCCGATTGGAAATCGGCCTCCATAGGCGCTCCGCGCCTCGCGTCGGCCTTCGCCGACGCGGAAGGCCTTTCTGGCCGGCGCAGGCCGGCCATTGGCCGAAGGCCTTTGAGGTCGAATTCATTCGACACCCACGCCGGCCGCTGGCCGAAGGCCTTTGAGGTCGAATTCATTCGACACGCCTTGTGCACCGTGCGTCGGCCTTTCACGCCGATTGAAATCGGCCTTAAGAGGCGCTTCGCGCCTTATGTCGGCCTTCGCCGACGGGAAAGCCTTTCGGCCGGCGCAGGCCGGCCGCTGGCCTCTCACGCCGATTGGAAATCGGCCTTTCCGGGCGCTTCGCGCCGGGCGTCGGCCTATGCCGACGTAATGGCCGGCGCAGGCCGGCCGCTGGCCGAAGGCCTCTGCGGTCGAATTCATTCGACACCCGCGCCGGCCATTGGCCGGAGGCCCACTTCACCCCTCGCCGGCCGCCCTCCCGGGCATCTCCGTAAAAGAAGGGGCGCGCCATCCGCGCCCCTTCTCCGGCATGGGCGAGGCAGGACTCGAACCTGCGACCCTCCGCTTGTAAGGCGGATGCTCTCACCCCTGAGCTACTCGCCCGTCTTCCCCGCCGGCCGCATGGACGGCTGGGCGTTGAAGCGGTTCATCGCCGCCTCCAGCCCCTCCTCGATAAACGTGCGGATGGCCTGCGCGGCCCGATGGAGCACCCCTTCCAGGATCTCCTCCTCATCCGGCCGGAAATCCTGGAGCACGTAATCGGCCGGGTTCATATGGCCGGGGGGGCGCCCGATGCCGATGCGCAGGCGGGGGAATTCCATGGTCCCCAGCGCCTGGATGATGGATTTCATCCCGTTGTGGCCGCCCGGGCTGCCCCGGGGCCGCAGCCGGATCGCCCCGAGAGGGAGATCCATGTCATCATACACGACCAGCAGCCGATTCAGGGGGACCCGGTAATACGAAACCAGGGGGCGCACGGAGCGCCCGCTCAGGTTCATGAACGTCTGAGGCTTGGCCAGGATCACCCGCTGGCCGGCCAAGCGCCCCTCAGCGATCAGGGCCTGATGCAGGATCCGCCGGAAGGCCATCTGATGGGCCTGGGCGAATACATCCACAACCCGGAAGCCCACGTTATGGCGGTTGCGGGCATACTCAGGGCCCGGGTTCCCCAGCCCGACGATCAGCACCGGGAATCCTTCCAGAGCCTCTTCTCCGCCATCTTCCCGGGACGCTGGCTCCGGCCGAAGCGCCTTCAGAATGCGATCCAGGCGCTCCAGCGTGTCTTCATAGTGCAGGATCACCGATCCTCTCCTCCACCCCAGATTCCCTTACTGAGCCCGCACCAGGATAGGGGCCCCGCGCCACAGGGACTCCAGGTCGTAGTAGCGGCGCTGGGGCGGCGCGAAAATATGAACGATGATGTCCCCATAATCCATCAACACCCAGCCCGAGGCCGGGTCCCCCTCGATCCGGGCTGGATCCACCCGGTAGCCCTGCGCGGTGGCCTCCGCGATCCCCTCCACGATCGCCTTCAGCTGTCGCTCCGAGGTTCCCGTGCAGATGATGAAGTAGTCGGCGAACGTGGCACGGGCCCGGATATCCATCAACACCACGTCCATCCCCTTTTTATCGAGGATGGCGTCCACAATCCGATGCGCCAGATCCAGGGTGTTCAGGGATCCACCTCCTGAATAGGGATTCGCCAGCATGGCGCCGGTTGGCTGGATCCGTCTGCTTCACTATCATTCTATCACGTAACCGGATCGCCTACCGCTTTGCCAGGAGGCTGCCATGGTCGAAACCGTCTCCCAGATGAGCGCCGAGGAGATCGTCGCCCTCTGCCGGCGATACACGATCTACGAATGGTCGGCCCAGGATGCGATCGATCCCATCCCGGTGGTGCAGGCGAAGGGGGTCTATTTCTGGGACGCCCGGGGCCGCCGCTATCTGGACTTCAACTCCCAGCTGATGAACGTCAACATCGGCCACGGCGATGAGCGGGTGATCCGGGCGATCCAGGAACAGGCCGCCCGCCTGCCTTACGTCAACCCGTTTATGGCCACCGAGCCCCGCGCCCGTCTGGGCCAGATGCTGGCGGAGATCGCCCCGGGGGATCTGAACAAAGTCTTCTTCACGCTGGGCGGGGCGGACGCCAATGAGAACGCGATCAAGATCGCCCGCCTCTACACCGGCCGTCACAAGATCATCGCCCGCTACCGGTCCTACCACGGCGCCACGGCGGGTGCCATCACCCTCACCGGGGATCCCCGGCGCTGGCCGGCGGAGCCGGGCATCCCAGGGGTCATCCACGTGTTCGACCCCTATCGCTACCGCTGCCGCTGGTGCATGCGGGAAGAGCGATGCACCTTAGACTGCCTGAACCACATTGAGGATGTCATCCAGTTTGAAGGCCCCCATACGGTCGCGGCGATGTTCATCGAGACCGTCACCGGGACCAATGGGATCATCGTCCCGCCGGAGGGATATCTGCAGGGCCTGCGGGAGATCTGCGATCGCTACGGCATCCTGCTGATCTGCGACGAGGTGATGAGCGGCTTCGGCCGCACCGGGGAATGGTTTGCGGTGAACCACTGGAACGTGGTCCCCGATCTGATGACCGTGGCGAAGGGGCTGACCTCGGGTTATCTCCCCCTGGGCGCGGTCCTGATCTCGGATCGGATCGCGGAGTTCTTCCGCGATCGCCCCTTCCCGGGGGGCCTGACCTATAACTCCCATCCCCTCTGCCTGGCCGCGGCCATCGCCACCCTCCAGGTCTATCAGGAAGATCGCCTGGTCGAAAACGCGCGGCGGATGGGGGAGCTCCTGGCGCGGGAGCTGGCCCGCCTGAAGGAACGACATCCCAGTGTGGGGGATGTGCGGAGCATCGGCCTCTTCGGGGTGGTCGAGCTGGTCCGGAACCGTGAGACCCGCGAGCCCCTCGTCCCCTTTAACGCCCGGCCTTCGGAGATGGGGATCATGAACCGCCTGCGGGAGTTCTTCCTGCAGAACGGGCTTTACACGTTCATCCGCTGGAACACGTTTTTCACCAATCCTCCTCTGTGTATTACGGAGGCGGAGCTTATGGAGGGCCTCGAGATCATCGACCGGGGGCTGGAGATCACGGATGATGCGGTGGTGGGCGGATGAGGGGAGCCGAACGGGCGGCGCTGAGCCTGGATAGGGGGACTCGTCGGCGAAGGGGTGGAGCCTGCCGCAGCACGACCATCTATGGAGGTCGAAACCATGCGCGTGACGGTGTTCGGAAGCGGAGGTCTGGGAGGCTATTTCGGGGCGCTGCTGGCCCGGGCGGGCCACGAGGTCATCTTCATCGCCCGGGGCCCTCACCTGGAGGCCATGCGCACCCGGGGGCTCCAGGTGAACAGCGTCCACGGGGATTTCCATCTTTATCCGGTGCAGGCCACCGACCGGCCCGAAGAAGCCCCGCCCGCGGATCTGGTCCTGTATGCGGTGAAGACCTACCATATTCCAGAGACCGTGGGGGTGCTGCCCCGCCTGCTGGGTCCGGGCGGGGTGGTGCTGACGACCCAGAACGGCGTGGAGGCGCCGGATCAGGTCGCCGCCGTCGTGGGGGCGGAACGGACACTGGCCGGGGCTGTCTGGGTAGTCTCCCGGATCGAGGCTCCGGGCGTGATCCGGCAGGAGAGCGCTTTCCGTCGGGTGGTGGTCGGGGAGCTCAACGGCCAGCTCACCCCACGGGCCCAGGCCATCGCCCGGGCCTTCGCGGAGGCCGGTGCGGAGGCGGAGGCGACGGCGGAGATCCGAAAGGTGCTGTGGACCAAGTTCCTGTTCATCGCCTCCATCGGGGGGGTGGGAAGTGTCGTGCGCCTTCCGGTCGGGGCCTGGCGGGAGGTCCCGGAAACCCGGGCGTTGCTGGAGCAGGCGATGCGGGAGATCGAGGCGGTGGCCCGGGCGGAGGGCGTGACCCTGGACCCGGATGAGGTGCCCCGGACGATGGCCTTCATCGACAGCCTGGCGCCGACGGCGACAGCCTCGATGCAGCGGGATGTGGAGGCCGGCCGCCCGCTGGAGATCGAGGCGATGAGCGGGGCGATCGTTCGCCTCGGCCAGCGCCACGGCATCCCCACACCGGCTCACGCCTTCATCTACGCCGCGCTGAAGCCCGTCCACCTGCAGGCGCTGCGGAGGGCCGGGGTCGCGTAGCTACCCCCTGGCTCATTGATAGGGTTTCGAGCCGGAGGTCGGCCCTCGCCGACCTCCGGGGAGAAGGCTCTGGATAAACGCCTTGCGCCGGCGTCGGAGGCGGCGGGCCGCCCCTTCCCACCTCTTCAACAAACGCCTGTGGAAAGGGGGCTGTGAAGCTCCCCCTTATGCCGCTTACCACCTCCCTGTCGCTCGCCGGGCAGAAAGCGGAAAAGGTCCGCCCGGGTCTATGACCAAAGTCCTATGCCCCAGCGCGCTTTTTCCATCAATTCTACCCCGGTTTTCCCCATTTTATAACAAAGGTAAGAATTTTTATACACAACTTATGGAAAATAATATACGGTTTTATGGGTAGAAATGAGATACTCGAGGTTTGGGGATAGATCCTCGGAGGAGGTGGGTGATGGGCGGAAGAACGATTCGAATGCTGATCCTGCTGGGGGCCAGCGGGCTGGGCCTCCTGGGACTGGGGCAGGCGCTGGCTGCGGTGTGGACGGACAAGCTGGACTACAGCCCGGGGGAAGCGGTGACCATCTCCGGCGATAACAGCAACGGTGCGGGTTACCTTCCCGGGGAGCCGGTTCGGGTGGAGGTGTGGGGCCCGAACGGCTATTACGCCACGTGTGAAGCCACAGCGGACGAGAACGGTGCCTGGTCGTGCGCGGTCACCCTGTGGCCGGACGAGCGGGCGATCGGGGAATACACTTACACCGCTCGCGGGCTGACCTCGGGGGTCCAGGAAAGCGGGACCTTCTGGGACATTGGGAATCTGGACTACGCGCCCGCCAGCCTCACGTTCAACGTGAGCTCCCCTGCGACCCTCACGTTCACACAGGTGGTGACGGCGCCCGCCGGGAACGATGCATTCACGGCGACGCTGAAGGTCACCGGCCTTCCATCCGGATGGAGTGCGTCAGCCTCCCCATCGGTTCTCAGCTTTCCCGCCTCGAGCAGCCCGACGGCTCGATCCTGGACCATCACCATCCAGGTGCCCGCGGGCGCAACCCCAGGCTCCTATTCTTTCAATGTGAAAGCAGACCCGCAAAAGGTCTCCGGTCAGCAGAAGACTCCGGGCGAAGGCAATGGCACCCAGGTGACGGTGAATGTGAGCGCGCCCACGCCGACGTCCACCCCGACGCCCACGTCCATGCCGACCCCGACACCAACGGAGACGCCTACACCCACGCCGACCCCGACCGTGACACCCACGCCAACTCCGATTCCTAACCGGCCGCCGGTCGCCAATCCGGACAGCTATGTTACCAACGAGGATATGCCACTCCATATCTCTGCGCCTGGGGTACTGGGCAACGACAGCGATCCCGATGGGAACCCGCTCACCGCGGTCCTCGTCAGCGGTCCCAGCCATGGCGCTCTGAACCTGAACCCGGATGGCTCCTTCACCTACACGCCGACCCTTAACTTCAACGGGACGGACACTTTCACCTATCGAGCTAGCGACGGCCAGGCGTTCTCGAACGAGGCCACCGTCACCATTACCGTGCAACCGGTCAACGATCCGCCTGCGGCGGACGCCGGTGGACCATATACAGTCCCGGAGGGCGGATCGGTGACCCTCTCCGGCTCCGGCAGCGATGTGGACGGGGATCCCCTGACGTTCGCCTGGGATCTGGATAACAATGGAAGTTTCGAGACTTCAGGGGCAAGTGTGACGTTCTCGGCCGTCGGACGGGATGGCCCCTCGGCTCAGACGGTAGGCTTCCGGGCCTGCGATCCCTACACGTGCACCGTGGTCACGACCACCGTGAATATCCTCAACGTCCCTCCGACGCCGTCCATCCAGGGAGCTCCGTCCTCCAGCCCTGAGGGTTCTTCCATCTCTCTTACTGGCTCAGCCACCGATCCCAGCCCGGCGGATGTTGGCGCAGGCTTTGTCTTCACCTGGACCGTGCAAAAGAACGGAGCGCCCTTCGCTGCGGGGAGCGGATCCTCCTTCAGCTTCACCCCGGATGATAATGGGACCTATGCGATTTTCCTCGAGGCGATGGATAAAGATGGGGGCGTAGGATCCACATCCACAACTATCCATGTTTTCAACGTGCCGCCCATGGCTGTCTTCTCCGCTGGCAGCCCGATCGATGAGGGCAGCAGCAGCGCGCTCTCTTTCACGGGTGCTTTCGACCCCAGTGCGGCGGACACGGTGGCGGGCTTCCGCTATGCTTTCGCCTGCGATGGGAATGTTGGCGCTCTTCCAACCACCTACAGTGCAGCGGGGAGCTCGGCCGCTGCCTCCTGCTTCTTCCCGGACAACGGGGTCTTTGTTGTGGCCGGGCGCATCTTCGACAAGGACGATGGCTACACCACTTACACGGCCACGGTGCAGGTGAACAATGTGCCGCCTGTTGTCGTCGCCCCGGGCGGCCAGGGTGCGGATGAGGGCCAGCTGAAGGCCTTCGACCTGGGCTCCTTCTCCGACCCCGGTGCGGATGCTCCGTGGACCGTTCTGGTGGATTGGGGCGATGGGACCCAGGCGGTGACCTTCACGATGTCCGTTTCCGGATCCCTGGGTATGCTGAACCATATCTACGCTGACAACGGCACCTACACGGTGACTGTGACGGTTACGGACAAGGATGGGGCCCCCGGCTCGGCTTCGTTCCGGGTCACGGTGAACAACGTGCCGCCGGCTGTCGGGCCGCTGACGGGCGCGCCGGCGGATCCGATCCCGGTGAACACCCGGATCACGGTCACGGCGGTCTTCACGGATCCCGGGATCCTGGACACCCATACGGTGACGGTCTACTGGGATTGGGACACCTATAACCCGAATTCGACGACCAGCCCCTCGAGCACGCTCACCCTGACCACGGGAGCGCGATCTTTCATCGCCTCGTATGTCTACAATCAGGCGGGCGTCTACACGATCCGCGCCGTCGTGGCAGATGACGACGGGGGGACGGGCGAGGTCATTTATCAATACATGGTGGTCTATGATCCCAGCGCCGGGTTCGTGACCGGTGGGGGCTGGTTCTGGTCGCCTGAGGGAGCCTGTCGACTGTCCTGGTGCACGTATCAAACAACGGGCCGGGCTAACTTCGGGTTCGTCTCGAAGTATCAGAAGGGCGCCAAGGTGCCCACCGGCCAGACGGAGTTCCAGTTCCAGGCCGGCAATCTGAACTTCCACAGCGATGCGTATCAATGGCTGGTGATCAGCGGCCCCAAGGCCCAGTATAAGGGCACCGGCACGCTCAATGGGGTGCCCGGCTACGGGTTCCTCCTCACCGCCTGGGATGGTCAGGCCAGCGGCGGGGGCGGTCAGGATAAGTTCCGCATCAAGATCTGGGATTCCTCCGGCACTGTGGTCTATGACAACCAGATGGGGGCCAGCGATACTGACGATCCCACCACCGTCATCCAGGGCGGGAGCATCGTGATCCACAGCAAGTGAGCCCCTCCTGCGGAGGTCGGCTCCCCGGGCGCGGCTCGAGGAATCGGGCCGCGCCCGGTTGTTTAGAAGGCCATGGGACATGGCTTTTCCATCAGCTCGCGAAGTCCCGCGGGATTCACCCAACCGCCTCCGCTATGGGAGAGGCCGCAGCGCCGCGCCCTTATGCCTGGATTAAAATAAAGGGAAATCCTGGAGGTGGAAAGGAGATGCCCCCGGCTCCTTCAGAGCGCATGCGACGTCTGAAGCCTTACCCCTTCGCCGCCCTGGAGCGGCGGATCGCGGAGCTGCAGGCCCAGGGCCACGATATCATCCGCCTGGATATCGGCAGCCCCGATATGGCGCCTCCCGCCTTCATCCTCGAAGCCATGGAAAGAAGCGCGCGGGACCCCCGGGCTCACGGCTACGCCGGCTACCGGGGGATCCCCTCGCTGCGCCAGGCGGTGGCCCGCTTCTACGCCCGCCGCTTCGGGGTCGAGCTCGACCCCGACCGGGAGGTCCTGATCCTCATCGGCTCCAAAGAGGGGATCTTCAACCTCAGCCTGGCCTACCTGGGTCCAGGGGATGTCGCCCTGGTTCCCTCCCCGGGATATCCCACTTACACGGATGGCGCCCTGGCGGCTGGGGCCGATGTCTTCTACATGCCGTTGCGGCGGGAGCGGGGCTGGTTCCCGGATTTCTCGGAGATCCCCCCGGAGGCCCTGGCCCGGGCGAAGGTCCTCTGGCTGAACTACCCCAACAACCCCACGGCGGCCTGCCCCACCCCCGAGTTCCTGGCGGAGGCGGTGGCCTTCGCCCGCCGGCACAACCTGCTCCTGGCCTACGACAACCCTTACGCCGACGTCGCCTTCGACGGCTACCGGGCCCCCAGCGTCCTCAGCATCCCTGGCGCGAAGGATGTGGCGGTGGAGTTCTATTCCCTCTCGAAATCCCACAACATGGCCGGCTGGCGCGTGGGGATGCTGGTGGGGAACGCGGAGGTGGTGGGCACGGTCGCCCAGCTCAAAAGCAACATCGACTCGGGCCACTTCCGCCCCATCCAGGAGGCGGCCGCCATCGCCCTCACCCACGACGACGAATGGATGGCGGAGCGCAACGCCGAATACGCCCGGCGGCGGGATGTGGTGGTGGACGGTCTGAACGCCGCCGGCTTGACGGCGGAGCGACCCCGTGCGACGATTTATGTATGGGCGCGCCTTCCCTCAGGATGGCGCAGCGCGGATTACGCCGCCCGCCTCCTGGAGGAGACCGGGGTCTCGGTGGCCCCCGGGGCGATGTTCGGTGAGGCCGGCGAAGGCTATATCCGGATCTCCCTCGTCCAGCCGATCCCCCGCCTCGAGGAGGCGGTGCGCCGCATCCAGGCCTTCCACGCTTCCCTGGGGTGAGGAGCGATGAACCACGTGCCCTATCTGATCGCCGCCGCGATCTTCGAGGCCCTGGTCTTCGGCTGGGCGATCTGGACGGCCTATCGGGAAAGCCGCTCGCGATAAGGGAAGAGGCGGTCGGTGGGCGCTTCGCCGCCTGCCGATCGCCCATTCTCTCATGACCGCTTCCAGGAAACCGCGGGACGGAGGTGTGCGATCGGGCGCGGAACGCAGGAAACGGTGACCCCGGTGGATCGGGCGGTGCTGGTGGGCACCGAGATCTACGGAAAGCCGGGGCTGTTGCCGGTGGAGGATTCCCTGGATGAGCTCGCGCAGCTGGCCCGCACCGCGGGGGTGGAGGTGGTCGGCCGCGCGGTGCAGCGGCTCCGCCGCATCCATCCGGCCACCTACATCGGGCCCGGGAAGGTCGAGGAGATCAAAGCCCTGGTCCGGGCCATGCACGCCAATATGGTCATCTTCGACGACGAGCTCTCCCCTTCCCAGCAGCGCAACCTCGAGAACGCCTTCGGCGACGAGGTCCGCGTGCTGGACCGCACGGCGCTGATCCTCGACATCTTCGCCCAGCACGCCCACACCCGCGAGGGAGCGCTTCAGGTGGAGCTGGCCCAGTACGAATATCGCCTCCCCCGGCTGACCCGCCGCTGGCAGAACCTCGCCCAGCAGGCGGGCGGATCCTTCGGCCGGGGTGGGATCAGCGGGGTGGGCCTGCGGGGTCCGGGCGAGAAGCAGCTGGAGATCGACCGCCGGCGGATCAAGGATCGCATCGCCCATCTCAAGAAGGAACTGGAGGAGGTGCGGGCCCATCGCCAGCGTTACCGGGAGCGCCGGCGCCGGGCCCAGCTCCCCGTGGTCGCCCTGGTGGGCTACACCAACGCCGGCAAATCCACCCTGCTCAACGCCGTGTCCGGCGCCGATGTCCTGGTGGCCGATCAGCTGTTCGCCACCCTGGATCCCACCACCCGCCGGGTGAAGCTCCCGGAGGGCGGGGTCGCCCTCTTCACCGACACGGTGGGGTTTATCCAGAAGCTCCCCCACCCGCTGGTGGCGGCCTTCCGGGCGACCCTGGAGGAGATCAACGAAGCCGATCTCATCCTCCACGTCCTGGACATCACCCATCCCAACGCCCTCCAGCAAGCCCGGGTGGTGATCCAGACCCTGCGGGAGATCGGCGTGCGGGACATCCCCATGATCACCGCGCTCAACAAGATCGATCGGCTCCCGGATCCGGAGGCGGCGCGGACCCTGGCGGCGGAGCATCCGGATTTCGTGGCCATCTCGGCTGCTTACGGTATCGGCCTGGAGGACCTGTTGCGGAAGGTGGAGGCGATCCTCTACCGGAGCCTCACGCCGGTGCGGGTGCGGTTGCCCCTGAGCCGTGGGGATCTCATCGCTCTGTTCTATGAGCAGGGCGTGGTGGAATGGGAAGCCCATACGGACAGCGAGGTCACCCTCTTCGGGCGCCTGCCCGGCCGGCTGCTGGCCGCCTTCCGGCCTTACCTGGAGCACGGAGAGGTGGAGGCAACACCCCGCTATTCGATGGCGTCGAATATATAGGGGTGGGTCTCAGGGGCTTTCCCATCATCTTGCGGGTCGCAGAAGGGTTACGCAGCGGGCTTCCCCACATGTCCACGTTGAACCGCTGGATCGACCGCACGGCGGAATTCCTGGCCCATTATAAGGGCCTGCCCATTGTGATCGGGGTGGGCCTGATCCTTCTGGACTTCCTCCTGCTCCTCCTCCATCGGCTCGTCCCAGGTCTCCCGGTCCTCGAGGTCCTGGCGACCTTCCATTGTTTCCTCTATCTGGGCCTGGTCACCGCCCTCCTGGGCGGGCTCATCGCGGAAGTCCTCTGAGCGGCGGGCCGGATGGCGGAACGTCCTTCCCCGGATCGTCCCCTGGTGGCCATTGTGGGGCCGACGGCCGTCGGCAAGAGCGAGGTCGCCCTGGAGCTGGCGGAACGCTTCCAGGGGGAAATCGTCTCGGCGGACTCCCGTCAGATCTACCGGGGGATGGACATCGGCACCGCAAAGCCGACGCCGGAGGAGCGCGCCCGTGTCCCCCATCACCTCATCGATGTCACGGATCCGGATCGTCCCCTGACCCTGGCCGAGTATCAGCGCATGGCTTACGAGGCCATCGAGGGGATCCACCGCCGGGGGCGGTTGCCCTTCCTGGTTGGGGGAACCGGCCTTTACGTGTGGGCGGTGGTGGAAGGGTGGCAGATCCCGCCAGCCCCGCCGGACCCCGAGCTGCGCCGCGCCCTGGAGGAGCGGGCGCGGCGAGAAGGGCCGGAGGCCCTTTACGAGGAGCTGCGGCGCCTGGACCCCGAGGCCGCTTCCTTCATCGATCCGCGCAACCTCCGTCGGGTGATCCGCGCCCTGGAGGTCTGCTATCAGACGGGGAAGCCCTTTTCCGCCCAGCGGCGGAAGAGCCCACCCCCCTATCGGACGCTTCTCATCGGCCTGACCCGCCCCCGGATGGAGCTCTATCGGCGGATCGATGAACGCGTGGACCGGATGATCGCACAGGGGCTGGTGGAAGAGGTCCGCCGGCTGGCGGAGCGCTATCCGTGGGATCTCCCGGCGATGACCGGGTTGGGGTACCGGCAGATCGGCGCTTATCTGCGCGGCGAGATCTCTCTGGAGGAAGCGATCCGACAAATCAAATCCGCCACCCGGGATTTCGTGCATCACCAGTATAACTGGTTCCGCCTGAACGACCCGCGTATCCGCTGGTTTGATCTGAGCCGGGAGGATGTGGAAGCCATCGCCGCGTGGCTCGAGGAACAGCTTTGATCGAACTGGCTTATGCCGCCGCATCCCTCTCGGACTTACCCCATCTCCATCCCCACGACCTGGAGGAACATCTCCTCCAGCGAGAGGCGCTGGGGGATCATCGCCTCCAGGTCCAGCCCCTGGCCCACGATCCAGCGGGCGAGGTCCGCCGGGCGGCGGCCGGGGGCCAGCCGCAGGGTCAGGCGGTTATCGGCCCGGGCCAGCACATCCCCCCAGGCTTGCAGCTCCGCCTCCAGGTCCGGGGGGATCCGGCCCAGCTGAAGGACCAGCGTGGCGGCCTCGCCCGCCCGCAGATCCATCGTTTCCACCACGATCCCGGCCTTAATGAAAGCGACGCGATCGCAGACCCGTTCCACTTCGCTCAGCAGATGGGAGTTCAGGAAGATCGTGACCCCCCGGGCTTTCTGCTCCCGGAGGAAATCCCGCACCAGGATCCGCCCGGCGGGATCCAGGCCCGAGGTGGGCTCATCCAGGAAGACCAGGCGGGGCTCGTGGAGGAAGGCCTGCGCCAGCCCCAGGCGCTGCCGCATGCCTTTGGAGAACGTGCGGAAGGGGCGCCGCGCTTCCGCGGCCAGACCGACGCGCTCCAGCAGCTCCGGGATCCGACGCCGCAGGCGATGAGGATCCACGCCGGCGAGGCGGCCGTGGAACCACAGGATCTCCTCCGCCGTGAGCCAGTCGGGGAAGGCGAAGCCCTCCGGCAGGAAGCCGATGGCCCGACGGGCGTGGCGATCGCCCAGGGGCCGCCCCAGCACCCATCCGGTCCCGGCTGTGGGGCGGATCAGGCCGAGGAGCATCTTGAGGGCGGTGGTCTTGCCGGCCCCATTGGGGCCGAGGAAGCCGAAGGCTTCCCCTTCCGCAACCTGCAGCGTGAGGTCCGCCACCGCCACCCGATCCCCGAACACCTTCCGCAGGCCTTCGGTTTCGATGATCCAGGTGCCCCTCATCCCCATCTCCTGGCGGGACAACGGCTCGCCGCGGTCCTATTCCTTCCCCGGGGGAGGGGAATCCGCGGCCGTGGTCTTTCAGCGGATCGATCGGGCCCAGGCGATCAGCCGGCCGGCCTCCGCTCCCGGTCCGCCGACCAGGTAAAGGAATGCCTCATCGTGCCAGAGCAGGAAGCGGACCGGCAGGGTCTCCCCGCCGGGCGTGTGGGCGGCCTGGGGGAAGGTGAAGAGCGTCGCCTCCCGACCCTCCATGACGACGGATTCCACCTCCACGGTCATCCCGGGGGCCATGGGAATGGGGAGCAGAAGCGTTGTCTGCCAGTCCACGGTCCGGGCCAGGCGCCGCGCCTCCTCCGCGGGCATCCCCATCAGCCGCAGGGCGGCCTCCGCCAGCGGACGGATGTCCCCTTCCGGCTCCATCGTGTAGGCGGGCAGCGGAGCCTGGGCCCAGCCATAGGGGATGCCCTCCGCCTCAAAGGTGGCCAGCAGGATCGGCCCCACCGTCATCGTCAGGACCGTCCCGTGGAGCGCCTCGGGGACGGTCACGTCGTCCGCCCCGGCCGCATGCAGCGCTTCCCGCAGGTGGTTCACATCGACGGTCCAGCGGGCGGAAGCCGCTGGCATCACCTGCAGGGTGAGGAACTCCGGGATGCCCGCGGGCGAGCGGACGGGGAAGCCCAGGAGCGCTTCCGCTTCGGCGAGGCTCTGGACCGTCTGGGGCTCCACGGGTTCGAAGGCCAGGTCGCCGGCGAGGATGCCTGAGAGGGTTTCCCCGGTCGCGGCGGGCATGGAGAACGTATACGGGACGACGAGGAGGCGGCGGAAGCGGAAGCCCTGGAGGAAATCGTGGGCTGCCGCCCGCAGGGCGGGGGAGAAAGCGAACGCCAGGGCCGCCACGCCGAGCAGCAGCAGCCCCGCTGTCTTCATACGCCGATGCATGGAATCCTCCTTTCCCTGGCGATCGGCGATCACGCCAGTTCGGGTATATTATAGCCTGTGCACCTGGATTCTGATCAGGCCGATGGAAAGTTTTTTCTCCTGCCCTTCATGGGGCTCTGTCGTCTGGAGAGCGGGAAGGGTGGGCGATTTCCTGCCGACCGGACCATCCTCACGGTTTCTCCGGGGAACTGTGGGGCCGGCCCTGAGAGCCTCCGGGGGATTCAAAGCGCTGGGGAATCGTAGCCCGTGCCTACCCTGATGTGGAGGGAAATCCATGCGACACTTCCTGGTGCGCTGGGTCCTGAACACGATTGCCCTGTGGGTGGTCTCCCAGATCTACCCGGGGGTTTCCTTCCGGGCCGGCGCCGGGCTGGCGGATTTCCTGCTGGCCGGCCTGGTGCTCGGGCTGGCCAATGCCCTGATCCGCCCCATCCTTCTGTTCATCACGCTGCCCCTCAACCTGCTCACCCTGGGGCTTTTCACCTTCGTGGTGAATGCCCTCATCCTGTATCTGGTGGCGGCCCTCACACCCCTGGATGTTCACGGGCCTTTCGCCGCGCTGATCGGCGCGGTGCTGCTTTCGATCGTCAGCTTCGGGTTAAGCCTGCTGGTTCGGGAGAAAGGATAAGGGCGCGGCCATCCCCCTGCGCATCTCTGAGGGCTTCCTGGAGCTGCGCGGGACACCAGAGGCATCCCTCACAGCACCACAAAGTTCTCTGAAGGAGGCGAGGCTGCCTCCCTTTCAAACGTCAAATGGGGGCGATGGCCCCGATGGTGGTGCCGCTGGGGATGTGGAGATCGGGGAAATCCTCGGGGACCACGTCGCTGGCGATGATGCAGTTGCGGCCCACGCGGGCGTTCGGGGGGATGATGGCGTTCTTCCCCACCAGCGTCAGCCCGGACGAGAGATCCCCCAGCCGGTTGGGGCTGTAGTCCATCCCATATCCCAGATGCGCCTCCGCCCCCACGACCACGTTTTTGTCCACGATGCAGCGATCCACCACCGCTCCCGGTTCGATGACCGAATCCGTCATCACCACCGAGTAGCGGACCACCGCGCCGCGCTTCACCCGGACGCCCGGCGAGAGCACGCTGTATTCCACGGTTCCTTCGATGATGCAGCCGTCGGAGATCAGGCTGTGGGCGACGTGAGCGCCGGTGCGGATGTTGACCGGCGGCCGCTCCTCGCTGCGGGTGTGGATGATCCATTCCCGATCGTGGAGATCCAGCGGCGGGTTGTCCGCCAGCAGATCCATATGGGCTTCCCAGTAAGCCTGAACCGTCCCCACATCGACCCAGTAGCCGCTGAACCGGTAAGCGTAAACCCGGTAGGCCTCGATCATGCGGGGGATCACATCTTTTCCGAAGTCGTGGCTGCTGTTGGGATCCCGCGCGTCTTCCATGAGGACCTCGCGCAATACCTCAGGGCGGAACACATAGATCCCCATGGAGGCCAGGGTCCCGCGGGGGCGGATCGGCTTCTCCTCGAAGCGGACCACCCGGCCTTCCTCATCGGTCTCCAGAATGCCGAACCGCGAGGCCTCTTCGGGGGTCACGGGGAGGGCCGCGATGGTGAGGTCGGCGTTCTTCTCGGTGTGCAGGCGGATCATGGGGTTGTAGTTCATTTTGTAAACATGGTCGCCGGCCAGGATCAGCACGTGGGTGGGCCGATGGTGATCAATGAAGTCCAGGTTCTGATAGATTGCGTCCGCCGTCCCATGATACCAGTCGGAATCCGCCCGACCCAGGTAGGGGGTGAGGATCCAGACTCCCCGATGGAACCCGTTGAGATCCCATGGGGCACCGCTGCCGATGTGCTCGTGGAGAGAGCGGGGCCGGAACTGGGTGCACACGCCGATCAGGTAGATCCCGGAGTTGACGCAGTTGGAGAGGGTGAAATCGATGATCCGGTATTTACCCGCGAAGGGAACCGCGGGCTTGGCCCGCTTCTGCGTCAGGATGCTCAGGCGGGTGCCCTTGCCCCCCGCCAGGATCATCGCGACCGTGCGCATAAAAGCCCTTTTCCACCTGTTCGTAGTTCTATCCGGGGGAAGTCGTGGAACAGGCGACGAAGCTGCCCGTCCCCACGACTTCCCGGTCCGTGAATCCAGCCGGTTCCATAGGGAGGTCCACTATGGATTATGCCATGCGAGCGCCCGCCGGTAAAGATCCTCATAAGCCCGGGCGGAGGCCGTCCACGAGAAATCCTGGGCCATGGCCCGGCGCTGGACCGCCCGCCAGGCGGCGGGATCCCGGTAGAGGGCCAGGGCGCGGTCGACGGCGGCCAGGAAGGCTTCCGCTGTGAAGGGGGCGAACACGAAGCCGGTGCCGTCCTCCTGGCCCACATCCCGCACGGTATCCGCCAGCCCGCCGACCGCGTGGACCAGGGGGAGGGCGCCGTAGCGCATGGCGATCATCTGGCCCAGGCCGCATGGCTCGAATTTCGAGGGCATGAGGAACACATCCGCCCCGCCGTAAAGCAGGCGGGAGAGGTTTTCATCGAAAGCGATCCGCACCCCGGCCTGGCCCGGGAAGCGGGAGGGCCATTCGGCGAAGGCCGCCTCATACTCCGGCATCCCGTTCCCCAGGAGGGCGAGCTGGATGCCCCGGGCGAACAGGGCATCGGCCGTCTTCAGCAACAGGTCCACCCCTTTCTGCTCGATCAGCCGCCCGATGAAGGCGAACAGCGGGGCCTCCTCCTGGAGGGGCAGGCCGAAGGCCTGCTGGGCGGCCCGCTTGTTCTCCGCCCGCCGTTCCAGGCTCCCGGCGTCAAAGCGAGCGGCCAGGGCGGGATCGGAACGGGGATCCCAGGCTTCGGGGTCGAGGCCGTTGAGGATGCCGAAGAGCCGATCGGCCCGGCGCTGGAGCAGCGGCTCGAGGCCGAAGCCGAACTCCGGGGTCAGGATCTCCCGGGCGTAGCGGGGGCTCACGGTGTTCACCGCGTCGGCGTGGGCGATCCCACGGGCGAGCCAGTTGACATGGCCGGGCGGCTCCACCTCCAGCCGGTCCACATGTTCGTGGATCCCCCCGAAGGCCAGGAGGGCATCGCCCGTGATCCCCTGGTAGGCCATGTTGTGGATCGTGAAGACCGTGGCGATCGGCCGGTAGAAGCGGTCCCGCCGGCCGGCGGTGGCCAGCCAGAGGAAGAGGAACCCGGTATGCCAGTCGTTGCCGTGGAGGATCTCGGGCCGCCAGTTCATGTGGCGCATGAAGGCCAGGACCGCCCGACAGAAGAAGATAAAACGCTGGGGATCATCGGGGTAGCCATACACCTCGTCCCGGCCGAAGTAATGTTCCTCCCAGATGAAGTAAGTGGGGACGCCGGTGACTTCGCTGACCTCGATTTCCACAAAGCGGGTTTCACCGGTTAAGCCCACGGGGACCGGAAGGGGAGGGCGGAGGGGGCGCAGGTCGTAAGCGGAGCCGCTGATCGTTCGATAGCGGGGGAGGATCACCCGCACATCGTGGCCCAGGGCCCGCAACGCCCGGGGGAGCCCATAGGCCACATCCGCCAGCCCACCCACTTTCACAAACGGTGCCGCCTCCGCCACCGCAAAAAGGATCTCCATCGGAAGACCTCCGCGAAGGCTTCGTTTGGTTTCAGGGGGGTGCGGGTTGGCCTCTGGCGGCCTGTAACCCGTGAACACTCTGCGCTCATCTCACCACCCCGGGAAGCCAGCTGCGCACTTCATATCTTAACCCAATTCGGAACGCCTGAAACAGGGGATTCCGCCGTGATCCGCAGCGCGGGGATGTGATCCGGGCATCCCGGCCATGAAAAATCAGGAGCCCGGAGGTGGACAGTGAAGCCACCCCCGGGCTCCTGACCCAAAGAACCGTGCGCACGAGCGCCTCACGCGCCCGTGCTCCTTCTCGGTTGTTCATACGCCCTCACCTGGCGATCGCTCCGGCCTGGAGGAGCCGGCCGGAGCCTGCCCCTCCGGGCCGGAGCGATTCCTTAACTCTCCGGCGGGGGCTCGTGGGAGCCGTTGTTCTCGCCCGATGAGGGGGCCTGCCGGCGCTGTCGCAGCTCCTCCATCCGCTTGGGGATCTCCCGGGGTGGGACCGGGGCGAGCCAGCAGGCGTCGGCTTCCACCTCCCGGCTCAACCGGCGGATCGCGCCGTCCATATAGTAAACGGCGATGGCCACGACGATGTCCCGCGTCTCGGGATCCGATTTGATCCGCCGGCAGAGCTCGAAGGGATCGCCATCCGGGAGGGTGTCGCCGATCAGCACCGCGTCGGGACGACCCTCCCGGATCTGCTCCAGCGCCTCGGCCATCGTCGCGGCCTCCAGGAGCTCCACATCAAGCTTCCGCAGGCCGATCCGGTAGAGCAATCGCATATCGTCGTTTTCTTCTACGATCAGGAGTCTCATCGCTCACCTACGCGAACAGGAAATCGGGGTAAGGGGTGATCTCTCGCGCGGACCGGTGTTCGATCCAGCGGGCGGCCGCCGCCGCGAAGTCGGTGAGGTCCTTCGCCCGCACCTGGAGGAGCCACTGCCGCTCCTCCTCGGTGAGGTCATACCGGGCCAGCACCTCCGCCCGGCGGGCACCCAGCAGATCCTGCCGGATCCGCTCATCGATCAGGGCCCAGCCCACCAGCTCATCGATCGCCGCCGCCGACATGGTCGTCACTCCCTGAATCCAAGGGTTTGAATCTCAAACAGGAACTAAGTGGGATTGCCGCCGTCCGCTGGCGGGTTGGCCAGCCGGAAGACCGCGCCGACCAGCCAGACGGCGAGCAGGGCCAGGCGGAGCACATGGGGATGGGTCATCAGCCAGGTTGCCAGCGCGAGCCCACGGGTCTTCATGGCGCTTCCTCCTCCAGGGTTCTGGCTCCATCTTACGGGGGACCTCTCACGGAACTCTCACGGGGAAGGCTAAGGATTTCTAACAGGGGAGGTGGGTGGGGGAAGGGGGAGCCCGCGCGGGCGGGCGGGGGCGGCGGGGCGATAACCGATGGGCCGATCCCACGGAATCCAACGCAATCCCCTCCGGCCCACGGTGAGAGAAGGCGCCCTGAAGGCGGATATGATGATCCGCCCCGGACAGCCAGCTAACGGGTTTTATCGGGCCCGGGTTCCCCCCGGCGGGATCTATGCGTTCACGTCATTCGGGGCGGGGGCGGCGGGCCGCCCCGAATGCCGAGGGAAATCGCCCATCATGGGCCTTTATCCGGAAGGTCAGCGAAGGCCGGCCTCATCCTCATAGGGTAGGAGCCGCTTCAGCGGCGACCTGAGCAGCGACGGATGTCAAGGCTGAGGGTCGGGGCTGAAGCCCGTCGGGGCTGAAGCCCCTCCTACAGGTTATCCCGCAAGGTTGCTGGTCATGACCCTGGTAGGAGCCGCTTTAGCGGCGACCGGTCGGGGCGGAAGCCCGTCGGGGCTGAAGCCCCTCCTACCAACCAATGTGTGTGCGCCGACGGGCTGCCGATCATGGCGCCCGTCGGCCTCAGCGAGATCGATTCTGGGTCTGAAGGATCGATTCATACAGGGCGCGGGCCTCCAGGGAGGGGTGCAGGCCGAGATCCCGCTCCAGGCGGGCAGCGTATTGCCGGTAGAAGGCCAGGGCGGCGGCGGGCTGGTCCATCGCCAGGTAGCACCGCAGGGCCCCGACACAGGCCGCCTCGAGATAGGGATCGGCCGCAAGGGCCTGCTGGAACCAGGCCAGGGCGGCCTGGGGTTCCCCGCCTTTCAGGGTCCCCTCCGCCAGGGTCAGAAGGGCCTCGATGTAACGGGTCCGCAGCCGCTCCCGGAGCTCCACCGTCCATTCCGCGTTCCATCCGCTCAGGTAATCCCCCCGGTAGAGCTCCACCGCCGCCCGGAGATGTGCGAGGGCCTCCGGCGTCCCCCGGGCGGCCCGGGCCCGCCGCAGATATTCTTCAAACATGGCCACGTCATACCAGTGGGGCTGGCGGCGGTCGAAGGCGTAGCGGCCCTCCCGGAACACCAGCACCTCCCGCCCCAGGATCCGCTTGAGGCGCCACTTGGCCGAGTGGAACTGGCCGGTGAGCCGGGCCGGCGGGGCCTCCGGCCACAGGGCCGCCCCGATCTCCTCGCGGGTGGCCGAGTCCACGGTGAGCAGGAAGAAGAAGAGCTCCCAGGCCTTGCGGGCCTCCGGCCAGGCCACCAGCTGTCCCTCGATCCACACCTCCCCGGAGCCGAAGGCCCGGATCTCCAGCGGGGGCAGAGTGGCCCGGGCGGCCGCCCGACGGGACCGGCCCAGGCGCCGCAGGGGATCCCAGATGGGGGGCCACGCCACGCCCCGCCGCTTCGCCAGGCGGAAGAGGCCGTCGGCCCGCCGCAGCTCCGGGAGGAGGGGGGCGATCAGGGCATCGGGGCCGTTGAGGCGGGCCGCCTCGGCGAGCTGCTTCAGGGCCTCCCGGTGCCGGTGGGCCTCGAAGTAGGCCCGGGCCATCACGAGGTGGGCCCACACCCGGGTGGGGATATCGGCCTCCTGCAGGCGCTCCAGGGCCGGGGCCATCCGGGAGAGGCCCTCCAGGACGTGGCCGGCCTCCACCTCCGCCATCCCCCGGGAGAGGGCGGCGAGGGCCGCCAGGGGGCGCAGCCCCAGGCGGGTGGCGATCTCCGCCGCCTCCTGAAGGGGCGGCAGGGCTTCCCGGGCCTTCCCCTGCAACCGCAGGGTCCGCCCCATCCCCTCCAGCCCGTAGGCCATCAGGAACACATTGCGGATCTCCCGGACGATCTCCAGGGCCGCCCGATACGCGTCCAGGGCCTCCTCGAGCCGCTCCTCATCCCGGGCCAGGTCTGCCAGGCCAATAAGGAGGAAGGCCCCCATCCGCCGGTCCCCGACCTGGCGGGCCAGGCCCAGGGCCTCCTCATAGTAACGGCGGGCGGCCTCGAACTGGCACCGGGTGTAGGCGGTGTAACCCACGTTGTTGAGCAGGGTGATCAGGGGCCGGGGGTTCTCCAGGGTCCGGGCCAGCGCGAGGGCCTCCTGGAGGTAAAGGTCCATCTCCACCAGCCGGTCCTGGGCCCGCAGGGCCTCCACCAGTTCGATCAGGGTGTTGACCAGATCCACCGGCGATTCCATGGACCGGAACAGGGCCATGGCCTGCCGGAGGTCCTGCTCCGCCTCCCGGGGGCGGCCCTGGGCGAGGCGGGCGAAGCCCCGCAGCCGGTAGGCAGCGGCCAGGGGGTGCACCCACTCCGGCCGGCAGCGGGCGAGGGCGGCCTCGGCGGCCGCCGCCGCCTCGGCATGGCGGCCCACCAGCTTCAGCGTCGAGGCCCGCTGGACCTCGATCTCCACCCAGATCGGGTCCTCCCCCGGCCCGCAGGCCGCCTCGGCCTGCTCCAGGAGGTGGAGGGCCGCCTCCGGCCGTCCGGCATCCACCATGACCTTGGCCTGATAAAGCAGCAAACGAGGGGCCTGCTGGAGGCGCTCGGGAGGCAGGGCCCGGAACCACCGGCCCAGCGTCTCCAGGCGCCCGGCGGCGTAGACTCCCCGCACCGCCCCTTCCATGGCCTCCACCGCGGCCTCCAGGTCCCCGGCCTCCAGGAAGTGGGCGACGGCGGCCTCGGCGTCGCCGCGCCCGGCGAACCATTGCCCCGCCCGCCGGTGCAGGAGCCGGTAGCGCTCCGGATCCCGCTCCCGCAGGTGGAGGTTGAGGAACTCCCGGAAGAGATGATGATACCGATACCAGGGGCCCTCGGCGGTGGTCTCCACCTGGATCAGGAAGAGCTGACGCCGGTCCGCCTCCTCGATCCAGTGGGCGGAATCGGAACGGCCCCGCAGGGCGTTGCAGGCGGCGACGTTGAAGAGAGGAAGGATCGCCGTCTCCAGGAGGAACGCCTGGAGCTCCGGAGGCTGGCGGGCAAAGACTTCTTCCTCCAGATAGCGATAGAGGGTCCCCGGCTCGCCGGGCCGGAGGGTCGGTCGGGTTCCTGTCTCGCGGAGGCCCTGGGCCAGCAACAGGATGGCGGTGATCCACCCTTCGGTCTCCCGGGCCAGGGCCTGGGCCTCTGCCTCGGAGAGCTCCATGGCGTAATGGCGGGTGAAGAGGGCGTGCACCTCCTCGGGGGTGAAGGCGAGATGCTGAGCGCCCAGACCGATCGCCTGCTGGCGGGCCACCAGGCGGGTCAGCGGCAGGCCGTGGGGGCCGCGGCTGGCCAGCAGGATGTGGAGGTGTTCCGGCGCGTGCTCCAGGAGATGCCGGACCACGATCTGGATCCCCGGATGCTCGGCCACCACGTGGTAATCGTCCAGGACCAGGACGAAGTAATCGGGGATGTTCTCGAGCATGTCGTTGATCATGGCGGTGGCCACCGCATCGGGAGGGGCCCCGGCCCGCAGGACGCCCAGGGTGATGCGGCCGAACGCGGGGAACCGCTCGCGGAGGGCGGCGACCATGTGCTCCACGAAGCGGTGGGTGTTCTGATCCGTCTCATCCAGGCTATACCAGGCGACGGGCAGGTCCGTGTCGTGGTAGAACTGGACGAGGAGGGCCGTCTTCCCGTAGCCGGCGGGCGCGGAGATCAGGATGAGGGTTTTATCGATGTGCTCGTGGAGGAAGTTCAGCAGACGAGGACGATCCAGCAGCGGTCCGCGCCGCACCGGCGGGTAGATCTTCGTTCTGGCGATCGGGAGCTCCGTGACCATCACGCCTCCCGGGTGCATCACGCCCGTCCCGGAATTCAAGGCCCGGGCGCAGGAAGCTTCCTATCCCGACTCTGCGGCCATTTCCGCGCTCTTCGCCAGGGATCCCGGTTCGCTGCGGTTGGAAAGGCGTTAGCAGCATGAGTATAACGGGAAGGGCGAGTTCCGGGCAAGATCCGTCCCTGCGATCTTTGCGGAAAGGGCTTTCTCTTCCTTCCCTTTTCCCTTGTGGCCGCAAGGACCACAGGGTTGGGAACCAGGCGGGTCGCCGAAGACGACCCGCCTGGCTTAACGCCCCACGCAGGCGCGGACGTGGTTGCTTTCGGCCTCGTTGCCGGCTTTGTCGTAGGCTTTCACCCAGAACTCATGGCAGCCCAGCAACCGATCCCGCTCCACCTGACGGAAATACCACTTGGCGTTGAAGGGCGGCACATCCCGCACCGCGAACGGCTGGCCGTCCACATAGAACTCCACCCGATCCATGGCGTAGTTGTCCGAGACCTCGGTATTCACGCTGATCCACTCGTCGGAGAGCCCGTAGCGCTCTCCCTCCCGCGGATACACCACCCGAACCGAAGGCGGCGTGTGATCCACGGTCACGGGCACCACGGCGGTGTGCACGCTGCCGTCGTGGCGGACCACGGTGAGCTGGAGCGTGTAGAGACCATCGGCGAAGCCTGTGGTATCCCAGTTCTCCAGCAGGCCGTTATCCACCGGGTTGCCGTGATCCGGCCCGATGGGGATCCAGGCGGTGGGGTTCAGGCCGGCGCCCACGGCCACCCGGTAGAAGGCCACGTCGCCCCGGGCGTTGCCGATGAGGGGGACAATTCCCCGCACATAGGCATAAGGGGCCGGGTTCAGGATGGCCACATCGCCGACAGGCTGAGCGAACTGGGTATCGTATTCGGTGGGCGGCTGAGGGATGCCCGCTTCCCGGGCCCAGCCTAAGGCCTCCGGCGGGACCACCAGGAAGACCTTCTCCTCGATTTTATCCGGCGGCGTGCTGGCGGTGGCCAGCTTGCCCGTCTCCCGGTTGATCAGGAAAGCCTGATGGAGGTCGCAGACCTCCTGGGGCTCGGTGCCAGGGATGAACAGCTCCCGCACGGTCGGGCAATACGGACCAGGGAGCTTCCCCGAAACCGCACAGATGGTCTTCTCGATCAGGCCTGGAGGTCGCTGGAAGGGCTCCACGGGGAGGTTCCGGTGGGCGTATTCCATCACATCGTGCCAGATGGGGGCTGCCCCGGCGATCCCCGACACGTTCCGCATCGGGCTGTTATCGGTGTTCCCCACCCACACCCCCACGACCAGCTGCGGCGTGTAGCCGATCGTCCAGTTATCCCGGAAGTCGTTCGTTGTCCCGGTCTTCACCGCGGCGGGCCGGGAGAGCTCCAGCACGTTCCCTCGCCCGAAGGCCTCCCAGCGCGCGGCGTTGTCCGAGAGGATGCTGGTCATCAGATAGGCGACCCGCGGATCCAGGATGGCCTGCACCTCGGGCTGACGGTATTCCCAGAGGATCTTCCCATCGGGCGTTTCCACCCGGAGCACGGGGACCGGATCCAGCTCCCGGTAACCGGGCCGGCGGCGCTCCTCGGGGACGGGCGCGCCGGCCATGAAGCCGTTGTTGGCGAAGACGCTGAAGGCGTAGACCATATCGATCAGGCGGACCTCGCCGCCGCCCAGGGTGAGGGCCAGGCCGTAGTAATCCAGGCCTTTATCCAGGGTGGTGATGCCCATGCGATGAGCGAGGCGGATCACATTGGCGATCCCGGCCATCTGCAGGGCCTCCACCGCCGGGATGTTGTAACTGCGGGCCAGGGCCAGCCGCATCCGCTGCGGGCCATGGAACTTGCGGTCGTAGTTCTCTGGCGCGTAGGGCGGCATCCCCGGGCCCTGGTCGAAGGTCTTGGGGACATCCCAGAACAGGTGGGAGGCCGGGACGCCCTGGCTGAGCAGGGTGGCGTAGGTGAAGGGCTTGAAGGAGGAGCCCGGCTGCCGCAGCCCGTCGACTGCCACGTTAAAGCGGCCATCGATGGATTCGTCCCAGTAATTCACGCTCCCCACCATCGCCAGGATCTCGCCGGTCTTCGGGCGGATGGCCACCAGAGCGCCATTGGTCACGTTGCGGTTTTCGGACTTCAGCTTCTCCACGTGGCGGCGGACAGCCTCCTCCGCGTATTGCTGGAGGTCCCAGTCCAGGGTGGTGTAGACCCGCAGCCCGCCCCGGTTCACGAGGTCCGGCCCGAAGCGCTCCTCCAGCCAGCGGCGGACGTAGATCGAGAAGTGGGGGGCCTTGATATCGAAGCGCTCGGTGGGCTTCCGCCGGATCTGGATGGGTTGCGCTTTGGCGGCCGCGGCTTCCTCCGGCGTGATGTAACCTTCTTTCACCATGGCATCCAGCACCAGCTCCTGCCGCCGCTTGGCCTCCTGAGGGGCGTCGATGGGGTTCAGGCTGGGGAACTGGGGGATGGCGGCCAGCATCGCCGACTCCGCCAGGTTCAGCTCCCACACATGTTTGCCGAAGTAGATCTGAGCCGCCGCCTCCACGCCGTAGGCCAGGTTCCCGTAGAAGTTCGTGTTGAGGTAGAACTCCAGGATCTGATCCTTCGAGTAGCGTCGGGAGATCTCCAGGGCGAGGAGGATCTCCTTGATCTTGCGAGCATAGGAGCGCTGATAGCGTTCCTGGGGATCGATGAGGGTGTTTTTGACCAGCTGCTGGGTGATGGAAGAGCCGCCCTGGACGACCTCGCCGCCCGTGCGCAGGTTGATCCACAGGGCCCGCAGCAGGCCCCGCGGGTTGATCCCCGGGTTCTCGTAGAACGAGCGATCCTCAATGGCGATGGTGGCCTGGCGCAGGGAGAGCGGGATCTGGTCCAGGGGGACCCATGTTCGATCGCCCCATGTGGGGTCGATCACCTCGTAGAGCAGGACGCGGCCGGTGCGGTCATAGATCTTGGTGGTTTCGAACGCTCTGGCGCTGGCCTCGATACGCGAGGGGTCGAGATCCCGGACCAGGCTCGCATACAGCGCGGCGGCCCCGGCCACGCCCGCCGCGGTCAGCACGCCGAAGGCCGTTGCGAGAAAGATCGCGCTCACCAGCGTTAGGCGGACCCAGGCGCTGGTGCCCCGGCGGCTGCGAGCCCGCCGCATTCGCCGCCGCTCCAGCAACCACCCCAGCTCACTGTTCCGAAGCGTCATCCTTCACCGTCCTCAGCCGAAAGAATAAGCCCGCTGTCGGGCAGGCCGCTTCAGCGCCGGATATCGATGTTGAGCTCCCATAAGGAAGCGAGAAAGATCCTCTGGAGTTGGGCCGGCCGCTGAAGGCGGCCAGACCCACCCTGAAAGCGCCAGATGCCTGACTCTTCATCATTTTAGCTCAACCCGGATAAGAGTTACGCAGTGGCTTCCTTCATAAGGCTTTCGGGGCGGGATTGAAGGGCTGGGCGAGGGGCAGCGGGCCGCCCGGAATGCCGACCCCAGAGCAGGGCTTCGCCCCCGGGGTTTAGGGGACAGGCAGGGCAGCGAGGTCGGCCTGCTGAGGCGCTACCTGGAGGGCCGATCTAAACCCAGGGGCACAGCATCGCCGTGCCCCTGGGCTCGAGAAGCGATCTGGATCTCTTAGCTGGACGCCCGCACGGGCTCCGGGATGTAAACCGGCGTGCACCAGTGCCGATACTTCGGCACCTTTCCCCGGACCACGTCGAAATAAAGATCGTGGAGCCGCCGCGTGATCGGCCCGATCTCCCCGGTGCCCACCGGCCGCCGATCCACCGAGACCACCGGGACGAGCTGCACGCCGGTGCCGCAGAGGAACATCTCGTCGGCGTAGTAGAGCTCCGTGCGGTCGATGTGGCGCTCCACCGTCGGGATCCCCAGCTCGTTGTGGGCGAGCTCGATGATGGTGCGCCGGGTGATTCCCTCCAGGATCTCGTCGGTCACCGGAGGCGTGATCAGAACCCCGCTCCGGATAATAAACAGGTTCTCCGCGCTCCCCTCGGCCACGTGGCCGTCCTCGGTGAGCACGATGGCCTCGTCGAATCCGTTGAGCATGGCCTCGCTCTTGGCGAGGGCGGAGTTCACATAGGCGCCGGTGATCTTGGAGCGGGCGGGGATGGCGTTGTCGTTGATCCGCCGCCACGAGGAGACCATCACGTGGGCCGCCTCGCCCTCGATGTAGTGGCCGAAGGGAGTGGTCCAGATGGTCAGCTCCTCCTTGAGGTTATGCAGGCGGACCCCGATGACCTCATCGGCTTTATAGGCGATGGGGCGGATATAGACATCCTCGCGGTATCCTTCTTTTTGAAGCAGCTCGACGGTGATGCGGGTGAGGTCATCGGGCGTGTAGGGGAGATTCATCAGGAGCATTCGGGCGGAGGCAAGGAGGCGTTCGTAGTGTTCTCGGGGCCGGAAGATGAAGAGCTGCTGTTCCTCATCGTTCCAGTAGGCCCGTATCCCTTCGAAGACCCCCGTCCCATAGTTGAAGGCGTGGGTCCGCACGCTGATCACCGCTTCCTCGATGGGCACGATGCGCCCTTTGAAGAACGCATAGCGGCCGCTCATGGCCTTCCCCCTATCGGTGAAAATGAGTGAGCGCTTCTCAAGCCGGTTGTCTGAAGGCTTCACCGCGCGCTGGGGATCCCCCAGGGCGGGGAGCGCTTTCCACCGCTTTGATTATACCCTGCGATGGGAATCCCTGAGAGGTGAGGACGGACGCTGTTTCTCGCGCTTCACCGTCCTCCGACCCGCACCAGGATCGGATCGACCTCCGGCATGGGCATCCGGCCCCAGGCGGCCCATGCCTCCCGGGCCTCGGCCACCACAAACAGGGAACCGGTGACCAGGACCGGGATATCTTCCGCCAGGGCCTCCTCCAGAGCCTGCGCCACCTCGCTGCGGACCCGCCCGGGAAGGCCCAGTGCCTGCGCCGCTTCCGCCAGGCGCTGGGGGTCCGCAGCCCGGGGATGGCGGGAGCGGGTGAGCCAGATCCGCTCCACCAGCGGTCGCAGGGGCGCCAGGATGGCCATCGGGTCTTTGTCCGCGGAGACCCCAAAGACCACCCCCCAGCGACGCCCCGGGAACACCTCGGCTATGGTCTCCGCCAGCCGCGCCGCCGAGGCATCGTTGTGCGCCCCATCCAGGACCAGCGGGGGCTCTTCCCGCAGGATCTCGAAGCGCCCCGGCCACCGCACCCGCTCCAGACCCTCCCGGACGGCCTCGTCGGGGATGATCCATCCCTGTTCCCGCAGCCGGATCGCTGCCGCCACCGCGAGGGCTGCGTTCTCCCATTGATGACGTCCCAGCAGTGGCAGGCGAATGGACCAGCCCGTTCCGTCCGGGGCCTGGATCTTTCCCCATTGCCCACTGGGGGCGACCTCCTCCGGGCCATAACGCCAGCCCTCCAGGGTCCAGAGAGGGACCCCGCGCTCCGTCGCCACCTGCCGCAGCACCGCCATCGCTTCCTCCGCCTGCGGAGCGGTCACGGCGGGAACCCCCGGCTTCAGGATGCCGGCCTTCTCAAAAGCGATGTGGGCCAGCGTCGGCCCCAGGATCTCGGTATGATCCATGCTGAGGGCGGTGATCAGGCAGACGGCCGGCGAGACCACGTTCGTGGAATCCAGGCGCCCCCCCAGGCCGACCTCCACCACCGCGATCTCCACGCCTGCCTCGGCGAAGGCCAGGAACCCCATCGCCGTCAGGATGTCGAAGACCGTGAGATCGGGGTCAGCCTCGATGGCCGGGCGGAGCCGCCCGAAGAGCTCCACCACCGTGGAGGGCGGGATCAGCTCCCCGCCGATGCGGATCCGTTCCCGCATGGTATGCAGATGGGGGGAAGTGTAAAGGCCCGTGCGGTATCCGGCCGCCCGGAGGATCGCCTCCGCCATCGCGGCGGTGGAGCCCTTCCCCTTGGTGCCGGCGATGTGGACCACCGCATAGCGGCGGTGAGGGTTCCCCAGTTCCTCCAGCAGGCGTCGGATCGGATCCAGGCGGAAGGCCTCCGGCGTGCGGGGCCGGCGGGTTTCGAAGTTGGCCCGCCCGAACAGCTCCATCAGGGTTGCGAGATAGGCATTCTCTCCATTCATCGCTGCTCCATCCTCCTGACGCCCTGCGTTCCGCTGAGGCAAGATCCGGCCCTTCCCATCGCCCCCGTTATTCTACCTCCCCCTGGCTACGGGATCCGCATCTTTTTGACCTGTTCCCCGTTTTCATTACAATGAAAAGCAATCGCCCACGCCCCGCGTTCGCCGCTGCCCATCGGATTCCTGTTCAGGAAGGGGGTTTCCCATGCGTGTGGTTTTCCCGTTTACGGCGATCGTCGATCAGGAGCGGATGAAGCGCGCGCTGGTGCTCTGTGCCATCTACCCGCAGATCGGCGGGGTACTGATCCGTGGGGAACGGGGCACCGCCAAGTCCACCGCCGCCCGCGCCCTGGCGGCCCTTCTTCCCGAAATCGATGTGGTGGCCGATTGCCCCTTCTCCTGCGATCCCCATCAGCCGGCCACCTGGTGCACCCTCTGCCAGGAGCGGGCCGCCCGGGGTGAGACCCTCCCGGTGGCCCGGCGCAGGACCCGTTTCGTGGATCTGCCGGTGAGCGCCACGGAGGACCGTGTGGTGGGCACCCTGGACATCGAGCGGGCGATCCAGAAGGGGGAGCGCCGGTTCGAGCCGGGGGTCCTGGCGATGGCCAATCGGGGTCTCCTGTATGTGGACGAGGTGAATCTGCTCGATGATCACATTGTGGATGTGCTGCTGGACGCAGCGGCGATGGGGGTGAATGTGGTGGAGCGGGAAGGGATCTCCTTCCAGCACCCCGCCCGCTTCATCCTGGTAGGGACCATGAACCCCGAGGAGGGGGATCTGCGGCCCCAGCTGCTGGATCGCTTTGCCCTCTGTGTGAATGTGGAAGGAGTGCGGGATCCCGCCCAGCGGGCGGAGATCCTGCGGCGCAACCTGGCCTTCGAACAGGACCCGGAGGGGTTCCGTGCGGAGTGGGAGCCTTACGAACGTCAGCTCTCCGAAGAGATCGCGGCGGCCCGGGAGCGGCTTCCCCAGGTCATTCACACCCCGCGGGATCTCCTGCTGATCGCCGGGCTGGTGGCCAGCCTGGGGGTGGACGGTCATCGAGCGGATCTGGTGATCCTGAAGACGGCGCGGGCCCATGCGGCCTTCAAGGGCCGGGATCAGATCACGGAGGAGGACATCCTGCTGGCGGCTGAGCTGGCACTCCCGCATCGGCTCAAGCGCCGGCCCTTCGACGAGGACGGCCATCTCACCCTGGAGCAGCTGGCCGAACGTATGGAGCAGGTCCGGCGCCAGATGGAGGGCAATGCCCCTTCCCAGCCGACCTCGGGTTCAGAGGAAGGGACCCCAAAAAAAGCCCAGCGCACCGACGGGGAGCTCCGTGACCAGAGCCGTCCCGTCGGGGAGGAATCGGCGCCGTTGCAGCGTCAGACCGTCACCCGCCAGGAAGGCGTGTGGTGGGAAGGAGGGAAGCAGGTTCCCATTGGGGAAACTTTCCGGGTGAAGCGGCTGGACACGCCGAAGGATCGCCGGGAGCGGCGGATTGGGGGCCGCCGGAGCGCCACCCGTTCCGCCCGCAAGCGGGGCCGCTACATCTGGGCACGTCCCTCCCCAGGCCAGGCGGAGGATCTGGCCTTCGACGCCACCTTCCGGGCTGCCGCCCCCCATCAGATCGAGCGGGACCGCTCTCAGACCGCCCTGGCCATCCGGCCAGAGGATTATCATCGCAAGGTGCGGGTCCGCAAGGCCGCGAATCTGATCCTCTTTGTGGTGGATGCCTCGTGGAGCATGGCGGTGGCGGAACGGATGGAGGCCACCAAGGGGGCGATCCTCTCCCTGCTGACGGACGCCTATCAGCGGCGGGATCGGGTGGGGCTGATCGTCTTCCAGAAAGACCGGGCCCGGCTGGTGCTGCCGCCGACCTCCAGTGTAGACCTGGCCAGGAAGGCCCTGGAGGATATTCCGGTGGGGGGCAAGACGCCGCTGTCGGCGGGCCTGCTGCTGGCCTATGAGGTGCTCTGTCGGGAGATGCTCCTGCGCCCGGAGGTGCGCCCGTTGATGATCCTGCTGACCGATGGGGCAGGGAACGTTTCCATGAGCGAGCTGCCGCCTCAGGAGGAGGCGCACCGGATCGCCGATCTCTTTCGGGAGCGGCAGATCCCCTGCGTCGTGATCAACATGGAGCATGCGGCCTTCGATCAGGGCCTGGCCCAGGCCCTGGCGGACCACCTGGGGGCCCCCTGCTATACGCTTCAGGAACTGAAGGCCGAATCGCTTTATTCCACGGTGCGTGCTGCCATGCGCTGATCACCGGGCTTCCCCGGATCCTCGACCGCAAGCGGAGGGGGCGAGCTCGATGTCCGCCCCCTCCGCTTTTTCACGACCCGGAAGCATGGCTAAAATTCCAGCAGCCCGTGCGGGGTTCGGCTCCGGAGCCGCGCGGTGGCCTCCCCGGCGCCCGAGCTCTAACCGGAGGCTCTGATCTTCCATGTCCCGCTCGCTTCGAATCGGCGTTCTGCTCCTGGGGATCGCCTGGGCTCTTCGGGTGCCCTTTTTAACGTTCCATAGCATGTGGCTGGATGAAGCCGTAGCGGTCTGGGTCGCCCGGCTGCCGCTGCCGACCTTGCTGGAGCGGACGATGGCCTTCAAAGAAGAGGCAAGCCCGCCGCTTTATTTCCTGCTATTGAAAGGATGGATGGCCCTGGCAGGGGATGGGGAGTTCGCCGTTCGCTTCTTCTCCGCATGGTGGATGCTGTTCGGCATGGCCTGGCTCTGGCATCTGGGGGCGCTGATCGAACGTCGATCAACCCGAATTCTCATGTTAGCCCTGGCCGCTTCCCAGCCTTATCTGATCTGGTTCGCCCAGGAGGCCAGGGTCTATGGGCTTTTGTTCGCCCTCAGCGCGATGAGCACCGCCTGGCTTCTGCAAGCCCTCCGCCAGGATCGTTTCGATCGGTGGATCCTCTACGCGCTCACCCTGATCGCCGCATGCTACGTGCATCTGACGGCGATCCTGCTGGTGATGGCCCATCTCGGCCTGGCTCTGGCGACCGGGCGGCCCCTCTGGTCCTCCCGGGGAGGGCGGGGTGTGATTGGCCTGCTTGTGCTGGCTGGTCTTCCGCTGGCATGGCAGGCCTGGAAGGGGCAACGGGAGGCGATCCTGTGGTGGAACCCGCCTCTTCCGCCCGCGGAAGCGCTTCGCCAGGCTCTGACCGTGTGGACGGTTTACCAGGCGCCGGACCCGCGCCTTGCGCATCTGGGCAGCTTGTATGGCGGCATCCTCCTGTTCGCCGGCATGTGGGGCAGGCGCCGGACGCGGCCTGGCCTGATCGGGCTGGCTTTGGGCTTGACCCTCTGGTATCTGGCCAGCCTGCGCTTTCCCCTGACGTCCCCCCGCTACTGGATGTCCCTGACCCCGCTGGTCCTCACGGGGCTTGCCGCTGGGATGGATGGAGGCCGGGTCTGGCGCGTGGGAGCCCTGCTCGGGTGGATTGGGCTGGCGGCCGTGGGGTTCCGGGCGCTCTGGAGCCCCCTGAACGCGAAGGAGGACTGGCGGGGTGCCGCAGGCTGGGTGGCTGCCCATGCCGGTCCCCACGACTTTGCCCTCTTCTTCGCCGAATACGTTCGATTCCCATTTTTTTATTACTATCGGAACCCCCTGGATCACGGTGCCTTCGCCCATCCCATTCCAGACCCGGTTGCGGCGGAGGAGACGTTGAGCCGTTTTCCCCTGGAAGGCCATGACACCCTCTGGTATATCCGGGCTCACGCTGATTGGGCAGATCCCTTCGATCGAATCGACCAGGTGCTGCGAGTGCGCTACCCGGTGCGCATGGAAGTTTTCCCCGAGAAGATCCGTATCCGTGCCTACGCGTTGCAGTGGGTGCGGCCGTCGCTCCCCGGGGAGGCTCGCCCCGTGGAGCATCGCTTCGCCTCGGGCTGGGTGCTCGCCGGGTTTCACCATGCAGGGCAGAACGGCCTTGTCCCCCGGCGATGGGGGGTCTTTCCGCTAACCCGACAGCTTCATCTGACCCTCTACTGGCGCCGCCTCCCGGATGCGAAAGAGGAGGTCCGGTTTCAGGCAGATCTGGTTCACCCGGATGGAAACCTGCGGTTCCCAGGGGTGCCGCCGCGGAACGGTGTGCTGGAGCGCTACCCACCGCAGGCTTGGCCAGTGGGCCCGGTGGTGGTGGATGATCGCGATTTCCTCCTGCCCGTGGAGGCTCCTGCGGGCCCGTATCGCCTGATCCTCACCGTAAGCTATCCCGGAGGGCCTGCGGAATCCCTGACGCTGGATACCATCGAGGTTCGATGATGCGCGTATCTCCCACATGGGGGCTAAAAAACCGGAGGGCGAAGGTGGCTGGAAGGGAGCTGGGGCTGGATGCCCACGCCTTTCTCATGGCCACCCTGGCCACGCTGGGCATGGGATTCGCGTTGCGGATGTTCCGGCTCTCCGCGCTCTCGCTGCGCGGAGATGAGGCTTTCTCCTGGATGATCGCCCGCCAGGACCCGGCCGCCATCTTCCGCTTTATCTGGGAGGCTCGGGAGCCTCATTCCCCCTTGCATTTCCTGTGGATGAAGGCCTGGATGGCGCTGGCCGGGGATTCCGAATTCGTGTTGAGATTCCACGCTCTGTTCCTGACTTTTTTGATCGCGCCGCTGATCGGGCGGTGGCTTCAGGCCATGGGCCAGCCCCGGCAGACGGCGTGGCTGGGGATGGCGCTGGCCAGCCTGCATCCTTACCTCATCTGGCAGAGCCAGGACGCGCGCCAGTATGGAACGCTCGCCTTCTTCGGGATCGCGGAGCCGCTGGCGCTGTGGCACGCCTTGCGCACAGGTCGAAAGAGGGATTGGGTCCTCTTCGTCCTGATCGGGGCGCTGGGGGCATATTACCACTACAACCTGGCGATCCTGTTCGCCCTCCAGGCCCTTCTGGTGGGTGCCTTCTGGCGCCATCGCCTGCGATCCTGGGGGCTTGCCCAGGGGAGCATCCTCCTCCTGGACATCCCGGGCCTTATCCTGGCCGTTCACGCGCTGGCCCCTTATACCGGGACCGTCCAGCGCGCGCCTGGGCTTCTCGAGGGCCTGGGCCAGGTGGCGCGAACCTTCACGGTGGGGACTACGGGGGATGGATGGCCGGCGACGACCGCCACCCTTCTCGGGGCGCTGGTCGTGGGGATCGGCGGAGCAGCGCGGTTTCGATCCTCGCAGGCCGAGGGCCTCTGGATGATCGGTCATCTCGGGGCACCTGTCCTGGTTACCTTCCTCGCCGCCCGGAGTCGTGCCGTCTTCGCGCCTCACTATATGATCACGGCCCTGCCCTTCTGGATCCTGCTGGCCTCTATCGGCGTGGGGCAGCTTGCGGCAGGGGGATGGCGACAGCGTGCGCTTCTGGCTGTCAGCATCCTGGGGATCGGGATCGGGATCGGGCAGAGCCTGGGGCATTACTATCTGGATCCTCGATATGCCAAGAGTCCCCCGATCCGAGAGCTGGTGCACACGCTGGATCAGGAGGCGAAACCCGGGGATTACGCACTGATCACCTTCCCTGATCCCACTTTTCCATATTATCATCGGGATGGGATCCCCTGGGGGATGCTTCCAGCCGATCAGCCGTTCCGACGTGAAGAGACCCTCGCCGATCTGGAACGCCTCGTCTCTCAATATGATCGGATCTGGCTGATCCCGGTCCATCTGCCGATGTGGCCGGGCTCGGAGGAGGTGGAGCGCTGGCTGATCCTCCACGCCGAGCTCCTGGAGGAACGCGCTTTCGGACCATTGCGCCTGCAGGCCTTCCGGTCTCCTGATCGGGCGCTGGCGCGCATGCGCCGGATGGAGGCGCGCTGGGCCGATGGGGTGGAGCTGTTCGCCTTCCGAATCGAGCCGGACGGAACGGTTTCCCCTGGAGCGACGATGCGGATCTCGACAGCGTGGCGGCGGTGGAAGAAAGTCCTGGAGGAACACAGTGTGTTCGTCCACCTTCTGGATGGAGAGGATCGGCTGGTGGCTCAGGACGATCACCCGGTGGGCCGCGGGCTTTACCCTTCGATAGCCTGGTCCGATGGGGAGCTCATCTTCGAACGCTTTGAGATCCGGCTGCCCCAGGAGATCCCGCCGGGGCATTATCGGCTGGTCATGGGCCGGTATAATTGGGAAACACTGGTTCGCGTCCCGATTGACTCCTCCGATCATCTGGAGCTCGGAGCGATTGAGGTGCATCCATGATCACGCGGCGGGATCTGGGGTGGGCGATCCATCTGGGGGCGCTCGCCTTCTCGGTTTACTTCCTGACCTACGCAGGCTATCCGATCAGCGACGATGAGCGGGCGATGTTCGCCTCCGCCTCGAGCTTTCAGAAGATCAGGCGTTTCACCATCCATCCCCTTTACCACCTGGATGTCCGGCCCGGGAGCGCCAACGTGGGCATGTATACCGTGTCCGGGGAGATGGTCCCCAACTACGAGCCTGCTCAGATCATGGCCATGGTCCCCCTGCTCGAGCTGAGCGATCTGCTGGGAACCGGGCGTTTCCAGACGGCCATGCTGCTGGGCCCGATCGTCGCTGCGGCCACGGTCGGCGTGCTCTATCTGATCGTGAGGGGCCTGCGCTTTCCGGTTTCCGTGGCCACGGCCACCGCGCTGCTGTTCGCCTTCGGGACGATGATCTGGCCCTACAGCCAGCGGCTGTTTCGGGAGCCTCTGGCCGGGTTCTGGCTGTTGCTGGCCTTTGGGGCGCCGTTCCTGATCCCCGGGCGGCCTGAGGCCCTCTTCTTCCTGGCCGGGCTCGCTTTCGGGGGAGCGGTGGCAACCAAGCAATCCACCCTGATCGCCCTCCCGGGCCTTCTCCTTGCCCTCTGGCCGTCCATACGCGCTCTCTCCCGACGGACGGCGCTTCAGGCGGGGGCGGCCGCGCTGGCGGGCTTTATGGCCGTGATGATCCCCGCTCACCTGTATTACCGGACCACCCTAACGGGCATCCCGGCGTTCGCCCGCAATGTGGTGGAATACTCCCGCGCGCCCGAGCTGGCGCTCTCCGAGCCGGAGCAGATGATCCGGCGCGCCCTGGCCATGACGGTCAGCCCCGGCAAGGGCGTGCTCATCTATTCGCCGACCCTGTTGCTGGCCCTGGCAGGGCTCGGCCGGTTGTTCCGCACGTATCCCTGGCTCGCCGGGGGCCTGACCACGTTCGCGATGCTTCATGTGATCGGCTACAGTCGTCAGATCATCTGGTGGGGAGGCCTGAACTGGGGGCCACGATACATGCTCCCGATGGTCCCGGTGGCGATGGTCGCCGCCGCGCCGGCCGTGGATTCCCTCCTCCGGCAGCCCCGTCGCTGGGGCCTCTCCGTGCTGGCTGGCCTCGCGCTGCTGGCTCTTCTTCCCCAGCTGGCCGGCGTCCTGGTGGATCCCCGCGTTTTTGAAGGGGAGCTGGATCGCTCCCTGTATCAGGCGCTGGGAGATTATCCCCGGGCGATGGAGCGCGTGGCCTGGGATCCCGCTTACAATCCGATCCTGGGCCACTGGCGGATGCTGACCACTGCCGATCCGGCGCCCGCGTGGATCCGTGGAGGATCCGGGTTTCAGATCCTCTGGCTTCCGCTGGTCATCGGTCTCGGGATCAGCTTATGCGCCCTGGGGATTTTGCAGTGGCTCCAGCGGGCTCCCGAGGCGCTGTCCAGACGAAGTCTTCTCCTGATCGGAGGTGCGAGCGCGGGGATGTTCCTGGCGGCGGCGGGATCCCTCCACGCCGTTGCCGATGATCCGCGCTACGATTTCCATGAGAACGCCCGCTTCCTCCGGCCGATGATTGAAGATCTCAACCGGGAGGCGCAGGCAGGGGATGCGTTGCTGATGACCTATCCCTATTTTGGCGATTATTTTTTGAACTGGCTTCGGGCACCGGTGGACTGGTATGGGATCTTCTCCACCACCTTTCCTCCCCCGGAGCCCCAACGGGCGCTGCTGGATCGTGTCCTTGCCCGGCATCCTCGCGTCTGGCTGATGCGACCCTGGAACCGCTGGCACGAACAGGAGCCGGGGATCGAGCGCTATCTGCTGGAGTATGCCTACAAGGTTCATGAACGGGATTACGAGGATTGGATGCGATTGATCCTCTACCTGAGCCCCCGGGGCGGGTGGCACAGTGTAGGGGAAGGTATCCGCTGGGCGAATGGAATGGAGCTGGTCCAGGCGGCGGTTCAGGGAGAAACGGCACCGATCCAGGGAACGGACAGGCCCTTCCTGAGCCTGCGGCGTGGGGCGCCTTTGCGCCTGACCCTGATCTGGCAATCGACACGCCCTTTTTCTGCCTCCCGCAAAGTGTTTGTGCACATCGGTCGCCCGGATCACCCCCCCCTGTTGCAGCAGGATCGCCTGCCTCAGGACGGCTGGGAGCCGGTGGAGGAATGGATCCCGGGCCGGCCCGTTCTGGACCGCTATGGGTTTTTACTGGATTTACCGCCCGGCCGTTACATCCTGCGCATCGGACTCTATGATGAAGGAACCGGCAGGCGAGAGACCTCCGATCATGGCGAAGTGGTGGATTTGCTGGACCTCGAGATTCGCTGACGCCGTGCAGCGCCACGGGCTGCCGATCCTCCTGTTCGCCGTGTTATCCATTGCGCTGACCTGGCCGGTGGCGCTCACAGCGACCTCCTATCTGGAGAACGATGGGGATGCGGTGTTGAACGCGTGGACGCTGGGATGGGTGGCGACGCACCTGCTTCATCCCGCCCAGCTGCCCCATGCGCCCAATTTTTATCCTTATCCTTACACCCTCTATTTCTCCGAACACCTCATTGGGGCGGCGTTGCTCATCGCGCCGGTGGTTGGGCTCACCGGCAACCCGGTGCTGGCCTACAATGGGCTGTTTCTCTCCGCTTTCGCCCTCTCCGCCCTCTCCATGTATGCCCTGGTCCTGTGGATAACGGGGGATCGATCCGCGGCGACGCTGAGCGGGCTGCTGTTCGCCTCCATGACCCTTCGGTTCGGCCCCTCGCCCCAGCTCCAGGTTCTGCTGAATTTCGGGATCCCGCTGGCTCTTCTTTTCTTTCTCCGGGTGCTGCGGACAGGCCGATCCCGGGACGCCATGGGGCTGGCCCTGGCTTTCGGGCTTCAGTTCCTGATCTCGCTCTATCACGGCCTGTTCATGGCGCTGGGCTTGATTGGGGTCGGGATCGAACAGCTCGCCCGCAACCCCCAGGTCCGCCGGGCCGCCCTCTGGGGGAAGGTTGCCCTCTCCCTGGGTATCGCGGCCGGGCTTCTGCTTCCGGCCACCTGGCCTTACCTCGAGGCCCGCCGCTGGGTGGGGGCACGGGGGCTGGACCAGCAGGCGCTCTTTGGCGTGCTCAGCTACCTGCTGGTTCCTCACGGGCACCTCTACGCTGCGCTGCCGCCGTTCCGCGAGGTCCACCGCTATACTCATATCGAGACGCTTTTCCCGGGGGTGGTGCCATTGGCGCTGGCCGCCTATGGCCTCTGGCGGAGTCGATCCCCCTGGCGCCGTCCCTTCGCCCTTTTGCTGGCGCTGGGATGGATTTTCTCCCTCGGCCCGGCGTTGCGGTTGCGGCTGGAGGACCCGCCGCTTCTCCCGGCGATGCCTTATATGCTCCTCTGGCGTTTCTTCCCGGGCTTCCAGGCGATCCGCGTCCCCGCCCGGATGTTTGTGCTGGCCCAGCTGGGCCTGGCGGCGCTGGCCGGCCTCGGCTGGCATGCGTGGCGCCCCCGTCGGATCCCCCGATCCTGGGGGTTCCTCGCCGTGCTGGCCCTGGCGATCCTGGAAGCCTATCGAGGTCCCTTTCCTCGCCATCCGGCGCCCCGGCCGCTGCCCGATCTGGACCAGCGCCTCGCGGCCCTGGGCCGGACGAGCCCCTTCATCGAGCTCCCGACCCTCCGAACCCTGGATGTGCTGTCAGACGCCGAGACCATGCACCGGTTGACCCATGCCCAGTTCGCCACCCTGTATCGAGATCAGCCGACACCCATCGGCTACAGTGGATTCTTCCCCCCATTGTTCTGGGAGATGGCCGATCGCCTCCTGATCTTCCCATCCCGGGAGAGCCTGGCCTTCTTTGAGGACCTGGGCGTGCGGGCCGTCCTGGTTCGAACCGATGGCTGGGCTCCAGGGGAACGGGAGGCCCTGGAGGCCCGCTGGGCGCTGTTCCGGGATCGCTTCGAGAAGGTGGCGGAAACTCCCGCTGGCGTGCTTTACTGGATCCGTGAGCGTCCGCGGCCCACAGGAGGTGAAATCGATGTGGAAGGCGTGCCCGTGGGGGACCGGATCTGGATCTTCCTCAACCTCCCGCGTGGCGCGTGGCCCTGGCGGGTCTCCATCACGCCAGGGCGCTATCGGCTGGAGATCACCCCCGTGAAGGATGAGGGTATGCTTCCTCCTCAGGTCCTCGAAGGGACCCTCCCCCGGGTTCTCCCTTTTTATATGGAGAAGCTGCCTGCCGGTGTTCTCGCTATGCCCGCGGACATCCGCGCGCTGAAGGTGGAGGGCTGGCTGGAGGGTGGGGAGAGCGGGCGGCTGGAGCTTCCCCCCGCCCGGCCCATCCGGCTGCGCAGAACGGTCTTCCTGAGGGAACCCTCGTCGACCCTTCCCGATTCCTATCGAATGCCTCTGATCGAGTTCCAGAACGGCGTTATCCTGGGGGCGATCGCCCTGAGCGGGGGAGCCTTCTGCCCGGGCGAAGCCCTCGAGTTCACCCTGTTCTGGAACGTAGGGAACGCACAGGCCTTCCGGGCTCAGGAGCGCGTGCCCGTGGTGTTTCTCCATCTTCACGATCGAGAGGGCCGGATGGTGGGAGGCCGGGATCTGCCCCTGGATTTCGGAACCAGGTCCTTCCGCGAATGGGAGCCGGGGGAGGTGATGGCTCAGGGGTATCGGATGGCCCTCCCGTCCGACCTTCCGCCCGGCCCGGCCTTCATGGTGATCGGGCTCTACCCCCTGGGCCGGCCGGAGCCGGAGAGCCGCTGGCCGATCCGATCGGCCCGCGCGCCGCTCTGGGAGCATGCGGCGGCCATAGGGGCAACCATCGAGATCCTTCCGAAGCCGTGTCGGGTTCCGCAGGGGCGATGAGATGGTGCGGGAGCGAGGCTTCTGGCTGATGATGCTGGGCCTCCTGATGCTGGTGGAGCCGATGGCCCGTCCCGGCCTGCCGCCCACGGAAGACGGGGTGATCCATGCCTATCGGGTGCTGGAGATGCATCGCCTCTGGCAGGCCGGGCTTTTCTATTCCCGCTGGGCGCCGGATCTGGCCTTCGGCCTGGGCACGCCGCTCTTCCATTTTCTCGGGCCGCTCTTCCCATGGCTGGGAGCCCTGGGGATGTCGCTGGGGCTCCCCCTGGAGCTCAGCCTCAAGATCACCCTCGCCGGACTGCTGCTCCTGGGCAGCGCAGGCACCTACGGGCTGGCGCGTCTCTGGGGCCTTTCCGAGTCGGCCAGCCTCATCGCGGGCCTCGCCTTTGCCAGCGCCCCCTTTCGGGTTCGGGAGCTCTACTGGCAGGGCGATTTCCCCCAGTATCTGGCGACCAGCCTGCTGCCCTGGGCTTTGCTGGCCCTTCACCGCGCCCTCCGGGAGCGAAGTGGAGGCTGGCGCTTCGCTGCCGGCGGGGTGATCGCAGGGCTCCCGCTGGGCCATAACATCAGCGCGCTCCTGAGCGCCCCGCTCCTCCTCGGATACAGCCTGCTGGTCATCGGGGCAGAGCGCATGCCGTGGCGTCGCATCCTTCGCGTCCTGCATGCGCTGGCGATCGGCGCCGGCCTGGCGGCCTTCTTTGTGTTACCGGCTCTGGCCGACCGTTCCCTCGTGCACCTGGACCGATTGCTCCAGGGGGAGTATGACTTCCGGAAACATTTCGTGGATCCGGGAATGCTGCTCTCGATGCCGCCTCTCCGGGACGATCGGCTGGGGAATCGACGGCTGATCCTGACCCTCGGACTCCATCAGGTGCTTCTCTCGATCCCGGCCCTGATGGCGCTGGCCCGGTCGGATCGACGGCGGACGTTGATGATCGCGTGTGGCGTGGGGCTGGCCGGGATGGTGGCGATGATGATCCCCATCTCCCGGCCGGTATGGGAAGCGCTTCCCCTGCTGGCCTATGCGGAGTTCCCATGGAGGTGGCTCGGGATCGCTGCGCTCCCCCTGGCGCTGCTGGTCGGCCTGGCCGTGGACGCCGTGCCCCCTCGCTGGCGAAGTGGAACGGCTCTCCTCTTCTCCCCCATCCTGATCCTTGGAAGCCTGGGTCTGCTCTACAACGGAGGCACGCCGGTTCGCCTGAGCCGGCCGACTCTTGCGGATCTCCATGCCTATGAGCGGCGTCATCGCTATCCCGGCCTGACCAGCGTGGGGGAGCTCTTTCCCCGATGGGTGGAGGGCGAGATCGAAGGCTCCCCGCTGGAGGCCGCTTATTCGGAGGGCCGGGAGCCGATTCGCCTGGACCTGAACAGTTTGCCACCGGGCGCGTCTGTCCGCGTCCTCCATGATGGCGTGCTGGATCAGCGATATCAGATGGCGCTCCCGGTAGGGGCCGATCTCCGGTTCGAGGTCCTGGCGTTCCCTGGATGGACCGTCCGGGTCGATGGACGGCCGGTCGTTGTGTGGGCGGAGGCTGGAACCGGAAGGCTGCGGGCAGAGATTCCCCCCGGCTCCCATGAGGTCCGCCTTCGCTTCGAGCCGCTGCTCCACTGGCGGCTTCTGGAGCTGTTCGCTGCCGGGCTGGCCGCACTGGGCGCCTGGCGATTCGGATGGAGGGCCCTGCGGTCCATTCCCCCGCTCTTCCACCGGGCGATCACTTTTGCGCCGCGCGTGGGAGCGGGCTGGCGATCATGGCCGGCGAGCCAGCAGGGGATGGCTGTGATCTTCGCCGTGGGCCTCGTCAGTCAGGCCCCCTACCGGCTGTGGAATGCCACCCGTGTGCCCCTGGATCGGCCTCGCGGGGCGGCCACCTATGTCCAGGTGGATTACGGAAGCCAGATTCGCCTGGTGGGATACCGCCTGGAGCCTCCCTACGTGCAGCCGGGAGGAGAAGCGCGGCTGACGCTGTGGTGGCGACCCCTCCGGCCTGTGGAGACCCAATATAGCGTGTATGTCCACGGGTATCCGGCCAGCGGAGAGCCACGGCTGGCTTTCCAGAGTGATCACATGCACCCGGCGGAAGTGCCTACGAACGCCTGGGATGGGGAACGAATCTATATGGATGACCATCTCCTGCGCGTGCCCCCCGAGATCCCGCCCGGGCTCTACCGGATCCGCGTGGGCCTGTATGAGCGGCTCCATCCGGGGAGCCGGCTGCGGATCAATGGCTCGGGGGAGGATGGGTTTGATCTTCCGACGCCGCTGGTGGTCGCCCGCCCGATCCCCGCGCTGACGCAGCCTGTCTCCTTCGGGGAAAAGATCCGCCTGGTCGGTGTGGAGCTGCCCCCCGGTTTAGAGCGGGGGGCACCGTGGACCGTGTGGCTGGCTTTCGAAGCCATATCCCCTCTGGAAGCGGACTATACGCTTTTTGTGCACGTGGTCGATGAGAAGGGAAAGCGAGAGGGCCAGCGGGATCTCTGGCAACCCACCTCGCGCTGGCCGATCGGGGTGAGCATTCCCATCGCCGTGGAGCTGGAGGGGCTTCCTCATCCGGGCCGCTACTTCCTGCGGATCGGGTGGTATAAATGGCCGGAGATGGCCCATTTAGCTCCCGGATCTGAGCCCTTCTATCTTTATCCGATGCCGGTTGAGGTGAGGTGAGAGCGAATGCGTGGGTTCTGGCGGGAACGAGGCTTCTGGTTGATGGGGATCGGGATGGTGCCCATTTGTGGACCGCTGCTATGGGCCGGTTTCCCTCCCTCCCATGATGGCGTGCTCCACGTGTATCGGGTTCTGGAGATGGATCGCATGTGGCGGGCGGGGGTGTTCTACCCCCGCTGGGCTCCGGATCTGGTGTCCGGCCTGGGCTATCCTTTGTTTCATTTTCTCGGGCCGCTGTTCCCCTGGCTGGGCGCGCTGGGCATGCGGCTGGGGCTCGACCTGGAGAGCAGCGTGAAGCTCGTCCTGGCGATGCTGGTGGGGCTGGGCGGCGCCGGGGTTTACCGGCTGGCCCGCCGATGGGGGATTCACGAGCTCGGGGCGATGACCGCCGGACTGGCTTATGCCGGCGCCCCATTCCGGGTCCGCGAGCTTTACTGGCAGGGGGACTTTCCGCAATATCTGGCCCTGAGCCTGTTGCCGTGGGCGATGGACGCCCTTCATGCATACCTGCAGGAAGGGGGATGGCCCCGGCGCTGGAAGGCGGGGATCGCCTACGCGCTTCTCCTGCTCAGCCACAATATCACCGCCATGCTCGGCACGATCGCCCTTCTCGGCTACGGCGCTCTGGTATGGGCGGCGGAGCGTCCCCCGCGCCGGCGGTTATGGGGAGGGCTATGGGCCCTCGGGCTGGGGGTGGGGCTGGCGGCGTTTTTCGTGGTTCCGGCCCTGCGCGATCGCCCGCTGGTTCACCTGGATCGCCTGCTCCAGGGTCATTTCGATTTCCGAAAGCACTTCCTCGGTCTGGATCGGTTGCTTTCCTTCGTTCCTCTCCAGGATCAGAGTATGGGCAACCCCCAGGAAGTGTTGACGCTGGGTGCCCATCAGGTCCTGCTGGCCGCTGCTTCTCTGCTCAGCTGGGGAGGATGGACCCGCCCTCAGCGGATCCTGGCAGCAGGCGCCTGGCTGGGGCTGATCGGGATGATCGGGCTCATGACCGCGCCCTCCCGTCCGCTGTGGGAGCATCTGCCGCTGCTGGCCTACTCCGAGTTTCCGTGGCGGTGGCTGGGAATCGCGGGGATCCCTGTGGCCTTGCTGATCGGGCTGGGGATGGAAGGATTGCGGCGATCCGGATGGCGGACCATAGGAGCGGCGATCGCCGGGCTGGCCCTGGTGCTGGGTGTGGCGCCGCTGCTGTATCCCTTCGGTCGGTTTACCGTTCTTCGCGAGGCGACCCTGGCGGATTTGCATGCCTTCGATCGAGCAGCAGGCCTGATCGGCCTCACCAGCGTGGGCGAGCTCCTGCCCCGCACGGTGCTCGCTCGGGAGATCCCACCGTCCCCCCTGGAGGAGGCTTACCGTCGAGGCGAGGAGCCGGTTCGGCTGGATTTCGCTTCCCTTCCTCCCGGCGCGACGGCCCGTCCGCTCTCCCTGGGCCCGCTGGATCAGCGTTTCCGGGTCGATCTTCCGGTGGCCGCCACGCTGCGCTTCTGGGTCTTTGCATTCCCGGGATGGCAGGTCCAGATGGATGGACGCCCGATCCCTGGAGAGGCGGCCGGGGAACTGGGTCTGCTCCATGCAGCCATCCCTGCCGGGAGCCATGAGATCCGGCTGTGCTTCTGCGGCCGGTGGGACTGGCGGCTGCTGGAGCTGTTCTCGCTGGGGCTCGGGCTGGCCGGCTTCGGCCAGTGGCTGGTTCACCGGGCTCGTTCCCGGCTGCGGAGCGGGGAACGGACACGGGTCTCCCCCATCCCTCTCTCCCGGAGGGAATGGGTGAGCCTGACGGCCTTCTGGGCTCTGATCCTGGGCGTGAAGTTTCTCTATGTGGATCCCCACACCCACTGGTTCCGTCCGCGCTCGGATCCCGATCATCCTCCGGGAATGCACGAGCGGGCGGATGTCGACTTCGGCGGCCGCGTTCGTCTGCTGGGCTATACGATCTCCACCCCGACATGGGTGATCGAACCGGGAGGGACCCTGACCCTGACTCTGTGGTGGCGTGGGCTGCGGGAGATGAAAACCCAATACAGCGTCTATGTGCACGGCCTGGAGGCCCTCCCGCCCCACCGGTTGCTGTTCCAGAGCGATCATATGCATCCGGGGGACATGCCCACCACGGCCCTCCCATGGCGGGAGCCGCGCTACATTCGGGATGTCCACGCCATTCGGATCCCGGCGGATGTCCCGCCCGGGCCTTATCGGCTGAAGGTGGGATTATACGAAAAAGATCAGCCCGGGCGGACCCTGGCCGTGGATGGCTCTGGGGAGAACGGATACATGCTTCCGCACATCCTGCTGGTGAACCGACCGATGCCGCCTGCCGCTCGCCTTCCGGAGCCGATCTCCTTCGGGGGGATTCTCCGCCTGGTCGGCGCGGAGCTCCCGACAAAGATCCCCCAGGGCCAGCCGTGGCGGCTCTGGCTCTACTGGGAGGCGGAGCATCCGATGGACCGCTCCTATACGCTTTTCGTTCACCGGATCGATCCAAGCGATATGGTCCGGGGACAGCGAGATGCCCCACCCTATGGAGGTGGATTCGACACGTCCCGCTGGCCTTCGGGGGTCGTCATCGCTGTCCCGGTCGAGCTGGAGGGGATCGATCAACCGGGATCCTACCGCCTCCGGATCGGCTGGTATGAGTGGCCCTCCATGACGCACCTTACCCTCCCCTCTGGGGAGCCCGCCTATCTTCTCCCCCAGCGGATCGAGGTGAGCCCATGAAGGGGCGTGCTTTCCTCCGGGATGGAGTCATCGCCCTGGCCTACGTCCTCTGGTCCATCGTGCTGACCGCGCCGCTGATCTTTCGGATGGCGGATGCCCTCCCTCAGGAGCTGGGAGATCCGCTGCTGAACACGTGGATCCTGACCTGGGAAACCCGGGCGCTGGTCGAGCATCCCGGCGCCTTCTTCGACGCGCCGATCTTTTATCCGCATCGCGGGACGCTGGCGTATTCCGAGCCCCTGCTGGGGATCCTGCCCTTCGCCTTTCCTTTCATCCTGGGAAGCGGGATCCCTGCCCTGGGTTACAACGTAGCCTTTCTTTTCTCCTTCTGGATCGCCGCGATGGGGATGTCGCGGCTGGTGCGGGCGTGGGGCGGAAGCCGTCGGGCCGCATTCGTCGCCGGGTGGCTGTTCGCTGCAGCTCCCTATCGCTTCGCCCACCTGATGCATTTGCAGCTGCTCTACACCGGCTGGATCCCGCTGGCCATGGCCGCGCTGATCCGATACCTGCGGCGGCCCACATGGCGGCGGGCGCTGGACCTGCTGCTCTCCCTCCTTTTGATGACGCTTGCCACCTGGCATCTGGCGGTGTTCGGTGGGATCGTCCTCATCCTCCTGGGCCTCTGGGGCCTCCGGGAGCAATGTCTCCCCACGCCGGCTCTGAAAAAGATAGCCCTCGTGCTCCTCCTGTGGGGTCTCGTTGTCGGGAGTATTGCCGTGCCTTACTTCCGGGCGGCGCCGGAGCTGGCCCGCGCCCGGGATCTCCGCCTGGCCCAGGAGTTCGCCGCATGGCCTGTGGACGGGCTGGCCGCTGCCCCCCTCCTGCGGATCCTGGGACCGCTCACGGCGCCCTTCCGTATCCCCGGTCACACCACCCATGAGGTGCAGCTTTACCCGGGCCTGGCTCCCCTCCTGATGGCGGCGGTTGCCCTTCGAGCCTCACCGCGCGGATGGGCACGGGCCCTCCGGCGGACGGCGTGGGTCTGCCTCGGGTTAGGAGCCGTAATGGCCCTGGGCCCTCGCTGGACCATCGGCTCGATCACGATCCCGGGCCTCTACGCCGGCGTCGCCGCTCTGTTCCCCGACATCACGTTGATCCGAGCGATCGCTCGCTGGTTCCTGCTGGCCCTGATCGGCCTGCACGGGCTGGCCGGGATCGGCCTCGCGGAGGCGCTTCGATCTTTCCGGAGGATCGCTATGCCCCTTGCCCTCGGGATGCTCGGCCTGGGCACCCTGGAGGCCTGGGCAGTCCCTCTCCCGCTGGCACCCCTGCCCCGGCCGTCGGCGCTGCCGCCGGTTTACCGCTGGCTGGCCCAGCAACCTGGAGCGTTTGCCATTGTGGAGCTGCCGGTTTTCCTTCCTCTGGATGCGGGTGAAACCATGCGCATGTATGCCGCGCTGGTCCATCGCAAATCCCTGGTGATCGCCTACAGCGGATACATCCCACCGGACGTCCGGGACCTGCGGGAACGGCTGCGGACCTTCCCGAACCAGGAGGCACGGGAAGCGCTTGCCGCTTTGCGCGCCATCGGCGTGCGCTATGTGCTGGTGGACGAAAGTAAACCGGAGCTCCATGGGTTCTCCACCCGCGGGATCTGTGAGGTGGCTCGGGATCCGCACTTCATGCCGGTGATCCATATGGAGCCCTACTGGGTGTTCGAGCTGATCGAGCCGTCCCGGAAGTGGGGGAATCCCCCCGCGTTGCGTTCGATCCGCATCCCCTTCGGGGGGGTGGCCGCCTTGCGGGGCTATGGGGTCCGCTGGCTTTCGGAAACGGAAGCGGAGGTCTGGCTCGAATGGGAGGCGGGTGCGCAACCGGCAGGCAGCTATTCCATCACCGTGCAGGCTTTTGACGGTGGGAAAGAAAAAATCGCTCAGCTTGATGGACCGCCTCTCCATGGCGGCTATCCTTTCCTCTGCTGGCAGCCCGGGGAACGGATCCTGGATCGTCGGGTGCTGGCTGCAGAGGGGTTGAATCGGGCCCGCTGGTTGGGCGTGGGGATCTATGAGTGGCCCTCCATGAAGTATGTGCCGGCCCCGCGGGAAACAGACCGGATCGGTGAGCTCGTTCTGCTGCCGCTATCGGGAGGGCCGTGACCTGAATTCCGATGGGGAATCTGGGAGGCAGGGGCTCCAGCGCTTCCCCAGGCTTCGGGTTTCAGGTAGAAGGGAGAATGCGGAGGCAGGTCATGCGGCGGTGGCGAGGGATCGGGATCATCCTGGCGCTGGCCTTCGGCGTGCGGATCGCCGGCCTGCCGGCCCTCCGGCATAACTACGATCACTCGTTTCCCATCGCTCAGGCCGTGCTCTGGCGAGAACGAGGGCTCTGGCCCATCGTAGGACAGCGATCCACCCTGGGTTTCCCGGCCTCGCCCCTGATCAGCTGGCTGATCGCCCCTGCCTTAGGGATCGGCCCGGGGCCGTGGCTCCCCCACTATATGGCTGTGGCGCTGGATACGCTGGCCGTCGCGCTCGTGTATCGAACCGCCCGGGTCATCGCGCCCGCGTGGCTGGCCCGCATGGCGGCGGTTCTCTCTGCTTTCTCTCCATGGCATATCTACTTCGCTCGAGGCACCTGGCTGCCCGCCTGGTTTCCTTTCTTTGTTACGCTCGCTCTTTTCTGCTGGAGCCCTTTCCTGGCTCAGGGGAAGTCTCCCTCTTCCGTCCGCGTCGTCGTGGGCTGGGTTGGGATCACGCTGGCCGCCCTGGTGCATCCAGTCGGGCTTCTCCTGATCCCACCGGCGCTGCTCACCGGATGGTGGATGCCCGGTCGGGGTGGGTCGCATCGCGTCGGCGCTGCCTTTATGCTGCTGGCCGTCCTGATGTATGGGATCATGGCATGGCGGGCCTGGGAGGGCCATCGATCCCTCCGGCCTCCCTCCCGCTTATGGCCGTGGCAGGAGGTGGCCTTCGCCCACGCCCTGCGCATGGTCTCCGGGAAGGACTTCGCCGAGGTCTGGATGGGGGTTTCCTCCCCCTCCAGCGAGCTGCTCGCCCGTCTCTCCCGCATCAGCGCAGCGGGGATCGAGCTCTCGATCGCCCTGGCCGTGGCGGGGGCCCTGGCGTGGGGGATCCGACGGCGGATCTGGCATCCCCTGCTGCTCGCCATCGGGTGGGGCTTCCCGGCCCTCTGGCTGGCCCTTCCGTGGCCGTATCCGATTCACATCCATTACCTGGTTCCCACGATCCCTGCGGGAGCCCTGCTGGCCATCTGGCCCTGGCGGAGGCTCTCTTCAAGGTCCTGGAAGCGCTATCCGATCGAAGCATGGGCCGGGGGAACGGCCTTCATCTGGGTTCTGATCCTGCTCGCGGCGGATCGAAACGCCCGCGCCCATCCGTGGACCGGGAATGTAGAGGAGCTGCCGCTCGCGGAATCCGCTGCCCTGGCCCGACGCCTGATCCGCTGGTATGAGGAGGATCCACGGGTTCAGGTCGTTTTGCCCTTCGACTGTGCGGAGACCACCCCGGCCTGGTTGATCGGGCTGGTCGGGCGTGCCGTGGATGTCCGTTGCGGCTTCCACCCGGAACGCCTCGCCTTTGCCCATGGGCGTCATCCCGCTCTCATGCTTCTATACGGCCGCGGAGAGCCCCCCTCCCTGAAGCCCCTGCGGCGGGATCCCGCCTGGGTTCGCCGGCTGCCGGATGGCGCATGGCTGGCGCTCTACGAGGTCCTCCCGCGGGAGATCCAGCCCTCCATCCGGGTAGATATCCCTACCGATCTGGGCTGGCGGCTTCTGGGATACGATCTGGAGCAGAACGGCGATCGTCTGGCGGTCACCACTTACTGGCGGATCGAGAAGATCCCCTCGGATCCCATGCGGTGGACGTGGCATTACCAGCCGTTCCATCACCTGCTGGATCCGGAAGGGCATCAGCTGCAAAATCCCAGCGGATGGGGGGTGCCGGGCTATCTATGGCGGATCGATGACATCTATGTGGATCGCACCGAGCTGGCTTTCCCGGGGAGCGCCGCCCGCCGTCCTCTTCGGCTGGAGCTGGGGCTGTTCGATCCCAACCGCGGCGTTCGGGCACGGTTCCTCCTGGGAACCGTAGAGGCAGAAACCCTCGTTCTCCGAGAGTGGCGTTGAGGGGGTCGGGTTATGAAAAGCGAAAGGGCCGCTATTCTTCTTCTGCTGGGGATGAGCGGGCTGGCCTGGTACCACGCCCATCGGCCCGCGATCTGGTTCGATGAGGGATGGAGCTGGTAGGTGGCCCGCATGCCGGTCGTCGAGGCTTTGAAGGCCGTCGCTCGAGATCGCCATCCTCCCCTTCGCCCCCTGCTGGATCATTATTGGATCCACGTAGCGGGAGAGACGGAATTCGCCCTGCGCTGGCCTTCCGGTGCGTTCGCTTTGCTGACCCTCGCCCTGACCTGGCGTATGGCCCGATGCCTGGGGATCGGGCTGGCGGGAAGACTGGCCGCGATCGGGATGATCCTTGCTTCGCCCCTCTGGATCGAGCAGGCGCGGCAGGCTCGCATGTATACCCAGATGGCGTTCCTGGCGCTGCTTTCATGGTGGAGCATGGAGCACTGGCTGCGACGTCCGGACTCCTGGCGCCGCTGGGCTCTCTGGTCCCTGACCAGCCTGGCCTTCCTGCTCACCCACTACTACTCGGTGTTCCTCCTGGCCGTGGAGTTCGGGCTGCTGATCAGAAGACCCGAAAGGGATGCGCGCGGAAGGGCCTTGCTGGGAATCGGGATATGGGGGATGGTCACAGGAAGCTGGATCGCGTTTGGACGCATATCTGCAGGGCTTTTCCTGCCTCAATCCCGGGACCTGGCGGATCACCCGATCCAGGGCCTTCAGACGCTGATCGCCGCGCTCCGATCGCTCATGGCCGCCTACGGGCCCGGGTTGTCTCCGGCCGAGGCAGCGTTCCTGGCAAGCCTTCTGATCATTGGGATGCGGCCGGCCGGGAGGCCGATGGAGACGCGCTGGCGCTGGTTGACCTTCGGAAGCCTGGCGATTTTTCTGGCCGTGACAGCCGGGATCCGCAGAAACCTCCTGAACTTCGCCCCTCGTCATCTGCTGTATCTGTATCCGCTGATCGGGATAGGGATCGGACGAGGTGTGGATATCCTGTTGCAGTGGGACTTTCTCCGGCAGTCCAGGAAACCAGTGGCCCTCTGGCCATTTCTCGTCCTTCTCCTGCTGGGGCCCTCCTGTATGCATCTGTTTCGGGGAGCGGTTTCCCGAACGCTTTCCGGGGCCTCCGCGACAGGTCCGGATAGGGCGATCGTCCTCCTCCTGAAGACGCAAGGACGATCTGAGGACAGGGCCCTGACGATACGAGGCCACTATGCGATCCGATATTACTGGAACCGCGAGAGGCCCCCGATGCCCCTCGTCGATGGGCCTTCGTCCCCTGTTCAGGACGATGAAGCGGTGGCCCGCTGGCTGAAGCCCCTGTCCGCCGACTGTGCGGATCACCTCAGGCTCTGGGTGATCGCGTGGCAGGAAGATATCGTGGATCCTTTCGCGCTGTTCCCCCGCTGGTTGCTCTGGAGCGGCTTTGAAGAGGAGCGAAGGGAAATTACCGGTTTTCACGTCTATCGCTATTCCATACGATGTCCGATTCAGCGCCCGCCTGCTCCTGCTCCGGCCTTCTCGGTTCAGTTCTCCCCGGGTGCCCGTCTTCAGGGCGTCCAGATCCGGCCCCCTCATTCCCGGGATCATATCCTGGGGGTCACCATGGTGTGGGAGAGGGTCGGCCCGCTGCGGGATCCCGTGAAGGTTTTCCTCCATGTGCACGACCCATCCGGGCGCCTGGTCGCTCAGGAGGATATCGACCTCGCCCGCGGGTTTCATCCCATCGCGCAATGGCCCGAGGGGTTGCCGATGGCGGTTTTCGCCGGGATCCGCCTGCCGGCTGCCGTGGCCCCCGGACCGTATCGGGTGACCCTCGGGCTTTATCATCCCGGGACCATGGTTCGCTATCCGATCCTCTCGCCCATCTACGGGGGGGATGCCCTTCCGATCGCCACCCTCGATCTGCCGTCCGCCCTGGGGGGCTGGCAGAGCCTTCCGGTGCCATCCGGGGCGGCGTGGCAGGATGGTCTGGCTCTGAGCGGGGCATGGGTGGAGCCGGAAGGTCCGGTTCGCCGTGGCGAGCGGATCCGCCTGCTCACTGCGTGGGTTCGAGCGGGATTGGGGAGGACCGGCTCTTCAGAGCCGAAGGTGGCGTTTGTGCACCTGTGGGATGAGAGCGGCCATCTGATCGCCCAGGACGATCATCCGCTTCCAGGAGCGCTGGGCGCTGGGATGGGGGCGGGGCCCTGGGAATCCATCTGGGATCTTTTCGAAATCCGAATCCCGGAGACGATTCCGCCCGGGCGATACCGTCTGGTCGTCGGCCGCTATGAGTGGCCTTCCTTACGTCGAATCCCGATCGGAGCTGGAGATCATCTGGGGCTCGGCTCGCTGGAGATCTCCCGATAGGCAGGGCCTCGCCTCCGGCCAGGCGAGGATCGAACCTCGACTCCCCCCGCAGCGGGGATCCTGCAGACGGAGGTTCGGCGCTCTGTCCAGTTATGAGTTCGGGATACAGACTGGCAGGCCGCCCTGGAAGGGGTCAATCCGACTTCAAAGGGTGGGCGATCTTGCCTTCCTGATCAGGGTTCGGCTGTGGAGGGCCTGTCCCAGCGATATTAGAATCAGGAGGCGTGGGCATGCAGATCCGAAAGGAGCCAGGGCCGTGGGCGGTTGGGGCGTTCACGCTGGGGCTGATGATGCTGCTCACCGGCGGAGGAGTGTTTTTCAGTATTGATGCCTGGGCAACCTTCCAGACCGCTTCGGCGCTTCTGGAAACGGGGTCTCCTGCCCTGCCGCCGTCGGTGAAGCTGCTGGAAACCAATACCCTCCACCTCCCCGGGCCTCTGATCGCCTCTCCCCATGGGGCGCTCTACGCCAAATACAACCTGGGCCATCCTCTTCTTGCCCTTCCCCTCATGAAAGCCGCTCATCGGCTTGCTCACTGGATCCCTGGCGATTCTCTGGCTGATGCCGCGGTTTTACGACTCGGTTTTGTGATGCTGCCCGCCATCGCGACGGCCTGTGGGGCGGCCCTCCTTTACGCCCTCGCCCGATCCATGTGGGGGGCCGCTCCGGCGCTCTGGATCAGTGCCCTATGGCTCCTCGCCACGCCCGCCGGTCCCTACGGGAAGTTTCCATACTCCGAGGCGATCCTGGCTGCGCTCTGGCTCCTTGCCTATGCTTCGATCTTCTGGAGTAGCCAGCGCTCCACATCCGCGGGCTGGTTTCTGAGCGGTCTGGCAAGCGGATGGGCGATCTTCGTTCGGGAGGCCAGTGCCGCGGGGCTGCCTGCCGTGATCCTTTATCTCTGCCTTCGAACCCCCAGCGGGCGCGCCCGTCTGCAGGCCGCCGCGATCTATGGCCTGGGATTATCCCTTCCTGTGATGGCAGCCGCCGGCTACAATTTCTGGAGGTTTGGGGTTCCACTTCAGACGGGTTACTATGCGGAGCTTCAGCGGATTGGGCTTTCCCTGCCGTCGGCTCTCCACCTCTATGCCTTACTGGTCAGCCCGGGGAAAGGCCTGCTGCTCTATGCCTCTCCGCTCCTGGCGGCCATTGGGGGCTGGGCCTCCGCCTGGAGGGTTCATCGATCGGAGATCCTGGCGATCGGATTTCATGCTCTTAGCTTCCTGCTCCTTTATTCCTCCTGGTATTCGTGGCATGGCGGATGGAGCTGGGGGCCGCGCTTTCTGGTGCCACTGCTTCCGCTGCTCATGATCGGGCTTGGGAAGATCGTCCTCACCCAGAGGGGCAGAAAGATCGCCTGTCTGCTGGGGGGCCTCGGATTCCTTATCCAGATTCCCGGTTTCGCGGTGGATTTCCAGGAATACTATATGGATCTACTGAAAGAGCGCGGAGCCACATATGAGGAGGATCTGATCTTTCAACCCTCCTTATCGCCGATCCCTGGGGAATGGTGGATGCTTCTACGAGGGGAGCACCTCACCCTGGCTTTCCTCTCGCTGGAGCGACATGGGATCCCGGCCCCTGTGGCCTGGGGATACCGGGTGGCGGCTCTGATCCTGCTCCTCGGAGGTGCCGCATGGATTGCGGGAGGCATGCGCCTCTCCGGTAAGCCGCATCGTTTACAATGGAACATGCTTCCGCCTGGCCTGCTTCGAGCAGGGATTGGAGGGATCATCTTGCTGATGGTCGGATTGAACGGCTGGCTCTGGTGGAACGGGGTGGTGCAGCATCAGCAGCCCATCTGCGATGACCATGGTCGTCAGTGCCTGCGAGCTCGCTTCACGGGCGGGATCGAGCTGGTGGCGTTCTCCTCCGCCGGGCGAACCGTGCGCCCGGGTGAGCGTTTCCGGATGATCCTGTGGTGGCGCGCTGGCCGCCCTGTGCCGGAGCCTTACAGTGTTTATGTCCACTTTGTGCGCAATGGGGAGCTCGTGTTTCAGGACGATCACGAGCACCCCGCCTTTCTGCCGTTCCCGGAGTGGACCCCGGGGTGGATTTACCCGGATCCCCATGAGGTCCAGGTTCCTCAGGGGATTTCCCCGGGGGAATACATCATCCGGGTCGGCCTTTATCGGCGCCACCCGCCCGGCGGGCGAATCCCCACGCAGGATGGAAGGGATGGGATCGAGCTGCCTGTCACCCTCTGGATCTCCCCATAGGGGGTCCTTCCAGAAGAAGCCCTGGAAGCGCATCGTGTGACCTTCCGGTATGCTCGGAGGAGGGCGATGCCGATATTTCCGCGGTTTCCTATCCGGAGGTTGCGCGGAGGAACCCAAACCATGCGTTCGCTCAGAGGGCTGCGGGCCCGGTGGATCGAACGGCCGGGGTGGGCATCCGATGGCCTCCCCTTGCTGGCCCTCACGGCCCTGTGGTGGCTCTTCGCCTGGCGGTATCTCACACCCACCCCGGCGGATCGCCTGATGCTGGCGACCGGGGACTTTACTTATCACTATATGACATTTCGTGACCTGCTCTATCAGGGGATCCGGCATGGATCTCTCCCCTTATGGATCCGGTGCATGTTCGGCGGGTTTCCCTTCCAGGCCTATACCCAATCCGCCTTCTTCTACCCCGGCTCATGGATTCCGGTCCTCCCCGCCCTCCTCGCGGGCAGCCCGCATGTTTCCCTGGATCTGTTCCATTTTGAGTCATTGCTCCATCTGTGGATCGCCGCTGCGCTGACTTATATCTTCCTCAAAAGGGAAACCGGCAGCCGCTGGGGCGCACTGCTGGGAGCCACGGTGTTCGGATTCGGCGGTTATCTGACCGGGTACCCGATCCTCCAGGTGGCCATCGTGGAGGGATCTGCCTGGCTTCCCCTGCTCCTGCTGGGGCTGGATCAGCTGACGGAGCGCTGGAGCCCTCAGGCCGTGACGCTGGCGGCCATAGGGGGGATTCTGGCCATCCTGGCCGGCCAGCCCCAGATTTCCGCGCTGGTCTGGCTGATGGGGGTGCTCTTCTACTTCGCCCGGAGCCGGCGTCATCGCCTCCCGTGGGGGGAAGCCCTGAAGCGGATCGGCCTGCTGGCCCTGATCGTGGTGGGGGCCACCGCGGTGCAGCTCCTGCCCGCTCTGGAGTTCGTGCGCTTCTCCACCCGCGCCCGTCTGCCGTTCGCGGAATCCGGAAGCGGATTCCCGGTTCAGGATGTCATCCAGCTGATCCAGCCCGGCCTGGTCAGCCACTGGCATCCGCTCTATGTGGGCCTCCTTCCCCTTACCCTGGCGATCGCCGGCATCCTCATGCGCTGGCATGCGGCCAGGCTCTGGGTGGGGATCGGCGGGTTGGGTTTGCTGCTCTCCTTCGGGGCCAACTTTCCTCTCTATGATCTGGCCTTCCAGCTGATCCCTTTTTATCCCACAACGCGCAGTCAGGAGCGCCATGCGCTCTGGGTTTCCTTCGCCCTGGCGACTCTGGCGGCCCACGGCCTGGCGGCATTGCTCCAGGGAATCCCGCGGGCTCAGCGCGGGAAAATCGTCTCTCTGGAGCGCGCCTTCCGGTTCCTCATTCTCGCCGTTGGAATCGCCCTGCCCATCGTGACATTCCTGGCCCGTCAGGGAATCGATCCCAGCGATCACCGACGGCTGCCCCAGGAGGTGGGTCTCAGCCTGCTGGCCGCTTTCGGAGCATGGGGATGGTGGGCCGTGCGCCTGCGCGGCTGGCGGGATCGCTCCGGGCTGGGCTGGAGCGCTTTCGCAATCACGGCTTTCAACCTCGCCGCCTTCAACCGGTGGATCGACGCCATGCCCCCCTCCCCGGTTTATCCCGATCATCCCGCGATCCGGCGGATGCTCGCCGAAACGGAGCGGCCGTTCCGGTTTTACGATGAATGGCGCATGCCGGATCATATCGGCTGCTGGTTCGGCCTGGAGGATATCGACGGGGCGACCTCCATTCAGCCGGAGCCCTATTTCCGTTTTCTGAAAGAAACCCCGGAGGCCCTCCAGTGGTGGCTCCTCGGGGTCCGTTATGTGGTGACCTGGGGCCGGGATCTGCCGGAGATGTCCGCCCTGGGTCGGACGGCGATGTTGCTGGAGCGGATCCCCCAGGGCCAGGAGGAAACCCGGGTCTTCCGCCTGGATCCTCCGCTGCCGTGGGCCTGGGTGGTGCGGAACGTGCGCCCGGTCGCTGGGGTGGACGAAGGCCTGGCTGCGCTGCGGGATCCATCCTTCCGACCCGCTGAGCAGGCCATTATCCTCGGCCCAGCACCCTGGTCCGGAGCTATCCCCGGGTCGCGGGCCGATGAGATCCAGGCCGATGAGATTCAGCTCCTCGGGCGGACGGCGATGGAAAGCCGCTATCGGGTCCGCCTGAGCCAGCCCGGCTTGCTGATCACGCGGGATCCCTGGTATCCCGGATGGGAGGTCTGGGTGAACGGCCACCCTGCCCCCCTGATGCGGGCGGATGTCGTTCTTATGGCGACCCCATTGCCCGCGGGGGAGAGCGAGGTGGTCTTCCGCTATCGTCCCTGGAGCTTCTACATCGGGGCGGCGATCAGCGGCCTCACGCTGCTTCTCCTGGGGCCGCTCCTATGGTGGTGGATGTCGGGCGGAGCGAGGTAACGATTCGGAGAGGTCATCGATGCCCCGCTTTCCCATCCGGGTGGTTTGTTTCCTTCTCCTCCTCATCGCCTGGGCGCTGGCACTGGCCCTCTGGCGCCCCGTGCCTGCTCATAACGACGAGGCCTATGTGATCTGGGCCATCCGCACCCATGATCTCCCCGGGCTGCTCGCCACAGAGCTCCGATTGGATGGCCAGCCGCCGCTTTACCCCCTCCTCCTCTGGGGGATCCAGCAGCTCCCGCTCTTCCGCCCGATCCCCATGCTGTATCTCGCCAGCCTCCTCCTCGCCTTCCCCTTCTACCCCCTGATGGCCCGGCTGGCCCGCTCCCTCGGCGGAGACAGGGCGGGGATGCTGATCCTGGCCCTTCTGGCTTTCAATCCCCTTGTGGCCGGCATGATGATGTTCCTGCGGGCGTATTCCCTCACGTTGATGCTCAGCGCCCTCGTCCTCTGGCTGGCGCGGCGAATGGATCGCCGTCCCACTCTGGCCCGCGGGCTGGCCTGGGGGCTGGCCGGCCTCGCGCTGATCTCCACGTTCTACTATGGGGTCTTCCTGATCGCCGCTGCTTTCCTCTGGCTCCTGAGACCACCCCGGGAGATCCGTCGCTGGCGGGTGGCCTTCCTGGGGATGATCCTTCCCGGCCTGGGGGGTCTGGCATGGGCGCGGCTGGCCCTCGCCCCCGCCGTCGCGATTGTGGCCCGTCATCAGGGAAACCCCGGCATTCGCCCCGGGCCGCTGGAGATGACCGCCAATCTCTGGCTCACCCTGTGGAACGGGTGGGCGGTGGACATCCGCCTCGCCCTGGCAATGGGCATTGTGATGGGGATCGTCCTTTCTATGCTCCTGATCCATGCGATCCGCCATGGGTTCCCCGCGCCAGGTTTCCTGCTTCTGACTGTGGCGCTTCCCCTCGCGGGCTTCCTGGTAGCTGGATGGCGCTACAATTTCTTCGCCGCGCGTTACGCGGTGGTCGCCCTGCCTTCCCTCCTCCTGGTGATCGCCATGGCCATAGCCCGCGCGCCCCGTCGAAGCCAGGCTGTCTCCATCGGATGCGCCGGGCTGATTGGGTTGTTCGGGCTCTCGCGGATCGCTGTCGCCTATCAGGCGTTGCCGGAGAACAATCCCTGGTATGCCGAGATCACCGTGGCGCTTCTGGAGCGCGTCGCTCCCGGCGAGGTGGTGATCGTGCAGGCGCCATGGCACTATCAAGCCCTGCTGATGGTTGCGCCGGACGCGCCCTGGCAGCTCTTCGACCTCAATGAGGAAGACCGCTGGCGGAAGGCCTTGCAAGACCGAACCGTCGTCTGGTTCCTGGGAGTCCCGGCTTATCGCGGGAACTGGGAGCCCGTCGAGCGCGCCATGGAGGGCTGGATCCGGGAGGAAGTTCGGGCCTGGCCTTCCCCTGCGGATGCAATTCTGATCCGCTATGTGCCGCCGGTGGAGACCCCGGAGTGGCGGGCTCTTGGAGCAGTCTTCGAGGGAGAACTGGTCCTGGAGGCGGTGGCCCTGGATGCCGAAGGCCCTCCGGGGATCCTGCGGGTGGGCTTGCGAGTGCGGGCCTCCCGCCCGATCCCGCGCTCTTATACGTTCTTCGTCCATCTGCTGGATCCCGGGGGGCGCTGGATAACAGGCAGCGATGCGGAGCCGCCTGTCCCCACGAACGCGATGGAGCCGGGCGTTCCGGTGGTGTTCTGGCGCGCGTTGCAGGCTCCGGCATGGCTGCCGGCCGGAACTTACCCGGTAACTGCCGGCGCCTATCCCACCGGATCCGAGGGATGGCCGCGCCTGCGCACCCGGGAAGGAAAGGATACCGTTCTACTGGGGGCTTTGCAGGTGCATCCTCGGCTCCCCCTTCTGGAAAGCCGTGAGGCCGTGGGATGCGGAGCCCTGACATGGAACCGCTTTACCGTGATCCGCCTGACGGATTATCGGCAGGAAGGGCCGGACATCTTTCCAGAACCTGGTCGTCCGGATCGCTTGTGGGTTCAGGGGATCTGGCGTGCGGAGGCGGACCTCGTTGCGTCGCCGGAGCTGATGGTGGATCTGGGCGGGAACATTCAGGCGCTGAAGCCGAAGGATCCGCTGGCGCTGGAGGCTCGATATCCGGCGGGTCAGATGGCCATCCAGTTCTGGGAGGGTGAGATTGCTCCCGAACAGCGAACGCTCCGGCTGATCGTTGCCTGTCCGGGCGGCCGGGCGGAGTTTCCCGCCCTGACGCTATCCCGACAGCGCTGGCGCTGGAATTACAGCTGGATCTTCTGGAACCGGATGCCATGATCCGTGCGGACTGCGGAGCTGGTTTTCTCTCCGTAGGGGCCTGATTGATGGTTCCTGGCCCATGATGGGCTCACAGGCGAGTTGTAAGGTAAGCCGGTGACCCTGGTTTGAGGTTGTGTCCGTAATATCTGCATTAAACCGGAAGGGTGGATGATGGGGAAGGAACGCTGGCTGGTGTTGATCGCTGTCTGGAGCGCTTTCTGGGTGGCGCTGGCCATGATGCCACCCGAGCTGGCTCAGATCGATGAGAAGCATGTTCTCTGGCAGGCCAGCTCCTATGGGATCCCGGAGATCGCCCGCAATCTGATGCGGGATAGCCATCCGCCTGTTTATTACTGGATGGTTCATCTCTGGTGGGAAGCGGGGGGCTTCGATCGGCCTTATGGATATCGAGTGTTTTCGATCTTGCTGGGACTGCCTGCGCTTCCTCTGGCCTTTCGAATCGGGAAGCGGGTGGCGGGAGTTCGCGGAGGCCTGGGGGTGGTTGCCTTCATGATGCTTAACCCCTTTTACATCTTCCAGCTGTTCCTCATTCGAATGTATGGGCTTGTCATCGTTCTGGGTGCTGGGCTGACCTGGCTGATGCTGCGACTGCTGGATCGGCCCTCCCGGGCGCTATGGGTGGCATGGGCGATCCTTCAGGGCCTTCTGTTGTTTACCCACTATTACGGCGCGTTCCTGATCGGCGCTCAGGTCATGATCCTGGGCTTCCGACGCCCGAAGGGGTGGATGCCGGGATTTCTGATGGCGATGATGCTCTGGGGGGTTTGGGGGATCTGGCTTCTGCAGGCGTATGCGGGAACGATGGAGAACACGGTGCGCAATCTATCGGCGATCCCGGTTCGCCCCGCGCCGTGGGAGGTGGTGGAGCACTTCTGGGCCAATCTGCTGGTTGGTCCTCTGGCGGATGGTTCCTTTGCCCGCGCCGTGGGGATGGCGGCGGCGCTGGCGACGGGGGTCGGCCTGGCTCTTCGAAGAGGGGGCTGGCGGTCTATGGGATGGAAGGAGATCGGGCTGGTGGCCTGGCTGCCCCTGGGCACAGGGGCGCTGATTGCGCTCCGCTGGCCGTTCTTCGGCGCGCGCTACTTTGCCATGCTGTTTGTCCCCTTCCTGACCTGGGTCCTGGCGCCGCTCATTCACCGTCGGTGGATTATAATCGCCTTGCTCATCCCGGGTCTGATCGGATTAACGGATCTTCCCCTGCTGATCGGACGGCCTGACGCTGGCGACAGCCGCGGAATCGGCATTCTGGGTCTTGTGGATCCTTCAGAGCCCATTCTGATCCAAACCTGGTGGCATGGGCTATGGCCAGGATATCCCTCCTTCCGAACCTATAATTGGAGCGATCCAGCTCAGCGCGATCTCGTCGTGGGCCGCTCGTCTGCGTTCTGGTTCATCGGAGTGAGCATCTATCGCGCGAATTGGGAAGGGTGGCTTCATGAGCTTCGGAGAACGCATGAAATAGACTATCACATCGAGGTGCCTCATTCGGTTCCAGAACGGAGCGCCAGCATCTTCCATTTGACACGCAAGCAACTTCCTGCTGAGTGGCGCGACACTGACATCCTGTGGGAAAACGGTCTGAGCCTGAAGCGGGTCGGATGGGTTCAACGCACGCCGGTCCAGGGTCAATCTCTTCTCATCATTCTGCGGTGGAGAGTGGAACACCCGCAGAGCCGCCGGTGGACATTGTTTATGCATCTCGTGGATTCCGAAGGAGGGCGCTGGGCCAGCTGGGATGCTGAGCCATATCCTCCAACAGACCATTGGGAGGCGGGGCAGGAGATTGAGATGACTCGGAGTATGATGATCCCTCTAAACGTCCCGCCCGGCCGCTATCGTGTGAACATTGGATGGTATGAGACGGGGACGCCCGGTTTTCCTCGCGTACCTCTGTCCATCCATTCTGGTGATGTCTGGACGCTGGGGGAGATTGAGCTCCGGCCTCAAAAGAACATCCCTCGCATGGGCATCATCCGGTTCGATCCTGTTGAGCTGGATCCGCCAGTTGTCCGCCTTGTGGAGAGCCCGCAGGGCTGGCATGTGGAGGTCCTGCTCCGCTGGCAAAGTCTGAACGATCAGGCTTCCACCGGCGGATGGGAGGTTCGGCTGAAGACCGCGAAAGGGGCATCCATCCCGCTGGATCGGGTTGTGCCCGTTCCACAAACCCGGCTTCAGGGCCCGGGATGGCTCACCGAGCTCTGGATCAGCCCGCCTCTCCGGGGAGAGCGTCCCGCCCTGGGATGGCTGGAGGTCCTCTACAATGGGCATCTCCTTGCACAACGGCCGATCTGGATCTTTCCCGCTGAGGTCTGGTGGGTCTATGGGTGGCTTTTCCTTAACCGTTTCGAACGCTGAGCGACGGATCCCCCGGCGCCCGCCGGAATGGGGGATCCGGGCTGGCGCGCTGGCAGCCACCGCTTGCGCTTTCTGGGTGGCGCTGGCCATGATGCCACCCGAGCTGGCTCAGATCGATGAGAAGCATGTTCTCTGGCAGGCCAGCTCCTATGGGATCCCGGAGATCGCCCGCAATCTGATGCGGGATAGTCATCCGCCTGTTTATTACTGGATGGTTCATCTCTGGTGGGAAGCGGGGGGCTTCGATCGGCCTTATGGATATCGAGTGTTTTCGATCTTGCTGGGACTGCCTGCGCTTCCTCTGGCCTTTCGAATCGGGAAGCGGGTGGCGGGAGTTCGCGGAGGCCTGGGGGTGGTTGCCTTCATGATGCTTAACCCCTTTTACATCTTCCAGCTGTTCCTCATTCGAATGTATGGGCTTGTCATCGTTCTGGGTGCTGGGCTGACCTGGCTGATGCTGCGACTGCTGGATCGGCCCTCCCGGGCGCTATGGGTGGCATGGGCGATCCTTCAGGGCCTTCTGTTGTTTACCCACTATTACGGCGCGTTCCTGATCGGCGCTCAGGTCATGATCCTGGGCTTCCGACGCCCGAAGGGGTGGATGCCGGGATTTCTGATGGCGATGATGCTCTGGGGGGTTTGGGGGATCTGGCTTCTGCAGGCGTATGCGGGAACGATGGAGAACACGGTGCGCAATCTATCGGCGATCCCGGTTCGCCCCGCGCCGTGGGAGGTGGTGGAGCACTTCTGGGCCAATCTGCTGGTTGGTCCTCTGGCGGATGGTTCCTTTGCCCGCGCCGTGGGGATGGCGGCGGCGCTGGCGACGGGGGTCGGCCTGGCTCTTCGAAGAGGGGGCTGGCGGTCTATGGGATGGAAGGAGATCGGGCTGGTGGCCTGGCTGCCCCTGGGCACAGGGGCGCTGATTGCGCTCCGCTGGCCGTTCTTCGGCGCGCGCTACTTTGCGATGGTCCTTGTCCCTTTTCTGATCTGGATCATCGCGCCACTGACGATGCGCTCCAGGTGGCTCCTCGTCGGGTTGCTGGCTCCAGGTTTGATCGGCCTATCGACGATCCCTATGGTTCAGAGCTTTCCAGATGCGGGGGATACTCGGGAGATCGGCGCTATGTCTGTCATGGGGAACGAAGATCCCATATTGATCCAGGCCTGGTGGCATTCCCTGTGGCCTGAGTATCCGGCCTTTCGGGCCTATGACTGGAGCGATCCCCAGCAACGCGCCCGGGTGGTCTCTCAATATCCATCCTTCTGGTTTATCGGAGTTTCGCTCTAATGAGTTTTGACAATCAAGATCGGTAAAGGCATACTCGGGTCATCACGCATGAAAGGAGCGAAAGATGGCCCGACGTAGAACAGTAACATTGACGGAAGAGGAACGCCAACAACTGATTAACCATCGAGATCACGATCCTC
>JAEVEX010000006.1 GCA_016842085.1 Candidatus Thermoflexus tengchongensis
GGGGACAATGTGAATTTGCGGGTGCGGTTGATTGCGCCGGTGGCGATTGAGGAGGGGCTGCGCTTCGCCATCCGGGAAGGCGGGCTGACCGTCGGCGCCGGCGTCGTCACCCGCATCCTGGATTAGAAGAACGGAAGTCCATCGCCCCCGGGGAAATGCAGGCTGGCCTCGGGTGTTCCGTTCCACCCCCCGGGCTGGACAGAAGAACGAGGTTCTGGTAAAGTAAGTCAAGGGTTACACGGTGGGCCTTCTTCCGGAGGCTCGTGGAGCCGGGCCGACCGTCAAAGGGGGCCGGCCCGGCTCCAGGCGGTCATTCTCCATCTTTGAATCGGGCCGAGGCAGCTATGGCGAAAGAAGTCAGGGTAGTAATCACGCTGGCATGCACGGAGTGCAAAGAGCGCAATTACACAACACAGAAGAATCGGAACAACGATCCGAACCGTCTGGAGCTTCGAAAGTATTGCCCGCGATGTCGTAAACATACTTTGCACCGGGAAACCAAGTAAATTTCCCGGAGGATCGGATTCGCAGGCCGGTAGCTCAACAGGCAGAGCAGCGGACTCCAAATCCGCAGGTTCCAGGTTCGAGTCCTGGCCGGCCTGCCTTGGATTGCCCTGGGACACCGTCATACGGTGTCCCAGTTTGTGTTAGGAGTTACACAGCAAAAGGAGTGTATATCCGGTGGCGAAGGCTGCAGAAACCCGGCGATTCTTGCGGGGTGAGTGGGCCCCCCTTCGATATCTGCGAGAGGTTCAGGGGGAGCTCAAGAAAGTCCGCTGGCCAGACCGGGAAGAGCTGTATCGGTTAACCGGGGTGGTTCTGGCGGTCACAATTGGGATGTCGATCCTCCTGGGGCTGGTGGATTATTTCTTCTTCTGGCTATTCGGTGGAATTTTCACCACGCCTCAGGATCCTCTGCGATTGGGCATCGCGATTGTGGGTAGTCTGGTGGGTCTGGGTGCCCTTGCTTACGCGTTAACCAGGGATTAGAGGATCCGGATCAGGCAGGAGTGATGGGAGGTCGCTTCCGTCGTCGGAATCTCCTTCCCATATCTGCCAGCAGGGATATCCATACGAGGGGAAGGGATGGGTGTGGCTGGGCGGGGTGTGGGGAAGTCCCGCCCAGCCCTGTTTGGCGAAAGGGGAACGCTGCTGGTCTCCTCCTGAGGGCTTTTGGGGCCAGGCCGACGCGGGTAGGAGACCTTCTGTGCGCTCCATCTGAACCCGAGTGCATAAATCCTGGCGGTTTTAAGCGAAGTTCTCTTAATTTCTGTCGTTAGAAAAGGGAGACCTATGAACTGGGAAGAAGAGCGGTCCTTGCCTCAGGAATCCTTTGAAGTAGATGAGGAATCCCTGGAAGAGTTGCTGCGTGAGCTGGAGATCGAGGAACCCCCCACGACGTCGATCCGCGATAAAGAGGAGGAGGAGCGCGCGGCGGTTTCCCGGGCGGAGGAGGAAGGCCCGCCGGTGGCCTCTCAGGAACGGGCCTGGTATATTGTGCATTGTTATGCCGGCTCTGAGCACAAGGTGAAGCACAGCCTGGAGCAGCGGATCGCCTCCCTGGGTATGCAGCACAAGATCTTCAACATCGTGGTCCCGGAGGAGGAAGAGATCGAGATCCGGGAGGGGAAGAAGCGGCCGGTCCGACGGCGAATTTACCCGGGCTATATCCTGGTGGAGATGATCATGGACGAGGACTCCTGGGCGGTGGTCCGATTCACGCCTGGAGTCACCGGTTTTGTGGGAATGGGCAATCAACCCACTCCACTGCGCCCGGAGGAGGTCCAGGCGATTTTCAAGCGCATGGAGAGCAAGGCCCCACGAATTCGCGTCACCTTCAAACCCGGGCAGAAGGTCCGCATCACGGAAGGACCTTTCGCGGATTTTGTGGGGATCGTCGACGATATCGATCCGGATAAAGCCAAGGTCCGGGTTCTCGTCTCCTTCTTTGGGCGAGAAACGCCGGTGGAGCTGGATTTTACTCAGGTGGAGAAAATTTAGTCAGGAGTTAGGCAGTTGACCTCTTGCTGAGGGCCTTTTGGGCCGTAGGGGGCGCCTTCGGTGCCTTCCACGGCCTCTCGTTCGAGATGTTTCTTCAGGTGGGGTTTTTTCATGAGATGCGGGCCCACCAGAGGTGGCCCGCTCTCCACAGAAAGCTTCTCATCTACGGGGCATTTCGTTTCGTAAGGAGATCATCTATGGCGAAGAAGGTCAAAGCGGTCATCAAGCTTCAGATCGAAGCGGGCAAGGCGAACCCGGCACCTCCAATTGGGCCGACTCTGGCCCCTCATGGGGTCAATGTGATGGCGTTTTGTAAGGAATACAACGCCCGCACGGCGCACATGGCCGGCCAGATTGTGCCGGTGGAGGTCACGATCTACACGGATGGCTCCTTCACGATGGAGCTCAAGACTCCGCCGGTGTCTGATCTTCTCCGTCGAGCAGCCGGCATCGAGAAAGGCTCCTCGGAGCCGAACCGGCAGATCGTCGGTCGGATCACCCGACAGCAGCTCCGGGAGATCGCGGAGCTTAAAATGAAGGATCTGAACACGGAGGACATCGAGGCGGCTATGCGGATGATCGCCGGCACGGCCCGTAGTATGGGGATCCAGATCGTGGATTAGACGTTACGCCGTTGACCCCCTTTGCGGGGGCTATTCTATCTCCTGGGATGGGGCAGCGGCGGATATCCGGATGAAGATGTGGGAGGGCCGGAACGGCCCGTGCGCACCACAGGAGGCTCAAAAATGGGCGAACGAGGGAAGAAATATCTGGAGGCGTTGAAGAAGGTGGATCGGGAGCGCCTCTATTCTCCGCGCGAGGCGCTGGAGCTGGTCAAGGAGACCAGCTACACCCGATTCGATGGCACGGTTGAGGTTCACATGCGTCTGGGGGTGGATCCGCGCCATGCGGACCAGCAGGTGCGTGGGGTGGTTGTTCTTCCCCACGGGCTGGGCAAGCAGGTCCGTGTTCTGGTGTTCGCGGCCGGGGAGGCCGCGCGGATCGCCCAGGAGGCCGGTGCGGATTACATCATCAGCGATGATGAAGGGATCAAACGGATCCAGGAGGGATGGACGGACTTCGATGTGGCCATCGCGACGCCAGATATGATGCCGAAGGTCGGCCGATTGGGACGGATCCTGGGCCCCCGCGGGTTGATGCCGAACCCCCGGGCGGGCACGGTGGTGAATCCGGAGGATCTTCCCCGGGCGATCCGGGAGGCGAAAGCGGGCCGGGTGGAGTTCCGGGTGGATAAGACCGCCAACCTCCACGTGCCCATCGGCAAGGTCAGTTTCTCGGTGGATCAACTGCTGGAGAATTTCGCAGCCCTGATGGACGCGGTGAAGAAAGCCCGACCCTCCGGGTTGAAGGGACCCTACATCCGAAAGGTGGTCGTCAGCGCGACCATGGGGCCCGGCATCAAAGTGGATCCGGTGGCTGCTCAGTCTCTGGAAATCGCTGCCTGATGGAGAAGGGGAATGCGTTTCGGGCTGGGCTGACTGCCTCCGGCTGCCGGCCCAGTCCCCGGATATAACTGTCTGATCTGACCCCTGCCGTTGAAATCAGGTGCGCTTTCGCTTAATGGGGTAGATCCCCGCCTGTCGAGGCAGGGCGCAGAACGAACCTTCCCTCGTCGATCGGGAATCGGCGAGAGGGTTGCCGGTGCGCCCCTGCCTGGACTGGCGGGGGCGCACCGGTTTTTTGTATTCATAGCTTGCGCGGTCGGTGGTCGCTCCATTCGAGCGGCCCCTAATCCCCGGATTGCCCGGGGAGAGGCCATCCACACCGGAGAAAGCAAAATACGTTCCGACCCTGCAGGAAAACCGGTGGCGCAACTGCTAACTTATTCGAGGAGGTGGGGCTTGCCGTTTACGCGCGCTGAGAAGGAACAGATGATCGCGCAGTATCGGGAGCTGCTCTCCCACAGCCAGGCCCTGATCCTTGCGGACTACCAGGGGCTGGACGCGCAGGGCATGTATCGGCTTCGCCAGAAGGTCAAGAAGTCCGGTGGGGCGTTCCATGTCACGAAGAACACGCTCCTCCGTATCGCCCTGCAGCAGGCCGGGTGGATCGTGCCGGAGGATCTGCTGGAAGGCCCCACGGCGGCGGCCTTCTGCCTGGAGGATCCTCCTGCGGTCGCTAAAGCGCTGCTGGAGTTCGCCGAGGAAAGCAAGGTCCTCAAGATCAAGGGCGGGCTGCTGGATGGGCGCCGGCTGCGCCCGGAGGATGTGAAGGCGCTTTCCGAATTGCCGCCGCGACCAGTGGTGCTGGGCCAGGTCCTGGGGGCGATCCAGGCCCCGGCGGCCCACCTGGCCGGCGTGCTGACCGCTGTTCTGCAGCAGGTCGTCGGCGTGCTGCAGGCGCGGGCCGATCAACTGAAAGAGACTTCCCAAACCGCTTAAATCCTCTGGAGGTGATTTTCCCATGGCGGATCTTCAGAAGCTGGTCGAGGAGTTGAGCAGCCTGACTTTGCTGGAAGCCGTGGAGCTTGTGAAGTTGCTGGAGGAGCGCTGGGGCGTGAAGGCGGCCGCTCCTGTCGCTGTTGCCGCTGCTGTCCCGGCTGCGGCCCCCGGTGCCCCGGCTGCCGCCCCGGCCGTTGAGGAGAAAACGGAGTTCGATGTGATCCTCAAGGAGGTCGGGCCGAAGAAGATCGAGGTAATCAAGGTGGTGCGCCAGCTGACCAACCTGGGCCTCAAAGAGGCCAAGGATCTGGTCGAGGCCGCCCCCAAGCCGGTCCTCGAGGGCGTCAGCAAGGAAGTGGCTCAGGACGCCAAGGCGAAGCTGGAGGCCGTGGGCGCTGTCGTGGAGATCAAGTGAAGCCACGCAGCGTGGAGAGGGGGTGTCAGGAAAGCGAAATCGTGGGGCGGGCAACTTCACCGCCCGCCCCACGATCCCCCCGAACCCGGTCTGTGGGCGAAGGGCGGCCAGACCGTGGGCCTTCCCTGTTCGCGTCAGCCATGGGCGGAATCGCCCGCTTGCAGAAACCGCGCATAGAGCTCACGTAAGGCGTCCCCGGGACGCGCCTCGTAATCCTCGGGCACCGGCAATGGGGCCGGAGGAGAAACGACCGGGCGCTTCCGGGCGGCGAAGCGGGCGACGGCTTCCACGGCGGGTTTTCGGCTCCCATCCGGCCGCAGCAACCCGAAGTGCCGCTCGTGCACCAGCCGGTCGCACGGGGGGCGATCCCACAGATCCGGATGGTAATCACTGAAACACCAGATGAACGCCCCCAGCGCTCCTGCCTGATACAGGGCCTCCAGCGCTCGCTCCAGGAAAGCAGCTGCTTCCTCTTCCGAAATGAGGGTTACCTCAAGGGAGCGATCTTCCAGCCGGATCGGAACCTTATAGGTGGGTTGACCTGGTGGGGCCGTGGGCAGCCCGAACTCTTCGAAGAGCACGGGTTTCCCACCCAGGCTGGCGGTGAGACGCGTCAGGAAGGCCAGCGCCTGCTCATCCAGCGGATGCCGCGCCCATCGGGCGTAAACCGGGTAGCCGTGCATGCAAAGGAAATCCAGCATGGGCGCCAGGGTGCGGATCCGAAATCCCAGATCTTCCTCCAGGACCGGGCTATGGAAGCCGATGGTGATGGGATGTGCTGGGTCAAACGCCCGAAGGGCCTGGGTCAGGGTGGATAGCCAGCGGGCCGCCGCCTCCGGCGTGCGGGGGCGTAACACGAGATCCGGCTCGTTCCCCAGATCCCAGGCGAGCAGGGCTGGGTGATCTCGCAATGCCTGTGCCGCCGCTTCCAGCATCCGAACCTGGGCTTCCAGGGCGAGGGGATCCTCGTAAAGATCCCGAAGGCGTCCTTTCACCGTGCGCCCGCCTGCGATCAGGCGAAAGCGGGGATCGCTTTCCCGCTCCCCGTTGAGCAACCACGGTGGCAACCAGTTAACCCCGCTCATATGGCCGGTGAACAACGTAACGATCACCCGCAGCCCATGCATGTGGGCCAGGTCCAGGACCTGACGGAGACGCTCGAGCATCCGTGGATCCACGGCATGAGGTTCGGGCATGAAATCTTCCCACATGAGGAAGATGCGGACCCCATCCAGATGCCACGAGGCGATCTCCGCCATATCGGCCCGGACTTCTTCGGGGTCAAATTGTTTCCACCAGAACATCGCTTTGGTGCGCGGCCAGTAATTCACGCCGACCAGAAAATGAAAACCCCATGCCGCCATCGGCGTTCCCTCCACAAGAATCAACGTCCCCGGCAGAATCGTTCCACATCTTCTTTCTGAACTGTCGCCACCCCGATCACCGTATCAGCCCCGCCGTAGTAAACATAATATGTGCCATCAATCTCCACGGCTCCACATGTGAAAACCACATTGGGGACCTGTCCCTCCCGTTCCCATGGGGTTTCCGGGGAAAGAATGGGTGCTTCCTGGCGTCGGATCACCCGGGCGGGATCTTCCAGATCCAGGAGGGCGATCCCGAGCCGATACACCCGATCATCATCCACCCCATGGTAGAAGAGCAGCCAGCCCCATTCCGTCCGGATCGGTTGCGCGCCAGCTCCGATCTTCCAGGACTCCCAGGTCCCCGGACGGGGCCGCATGATCACCTGATGATCCGTCCAGTGGATCAGATCGTCCGAATAGGCGAGCCAGATGTCCGGGGGTCTCCGATGGAGCATCGCATACCGCCCGTTGATCTTCTCCGGGAAGAGGGCCGCATCCTTGTTGTCTTCATCCGGAAGAAGAATCCCGTGTCGCGTCCAGGTGATGAAGTTCGTGGTGGAGGCCATGGAGATCCGGACCTCGGACCCAGAGTAGGCGGTGTAAAGGACATAGAATTTCCCTTCCAGCCACGTAATGCGCGGATCCTCCACCCCCCGGGCTTCCCAGGGCGCAGCCGGGCTCAGGACCGGCTGGTCCAGCCGGTAAAAGGTGAGGCCATCCGGGCTGACCGCATACCCCAGGCGGGAGATCATATCCTCGCCCATGGCCCGGTAGAGCATGTGAACCAGGCCGTTATGATAGACAACGCCGGCGTTAAAGACATAGCGGGACTCCCATGGATGATGGGGCAGGGGTTTCAGGATGGGTTCAGGATGACGGGTGAGATGAAGCATCGGAGCCCTCCTCATGATCGTGTTGAGATGGGATACGGCGGGCAACCTCCCGCCGGATGGACCAGACCAGAAGCGCCAGGAATCCCCCGCTGATCAGCAGAGCCAGAACATCCACCACGAAGGCGGGAGATCCGGGTGACAGGAAGGGAAGCGCCATCAGGGCAAGCAGGAACAGCGTCAGGCCCATGGTGAAGGCGAGGCGGCTGAGGGCGGGCGCCATGGGGGGATCTCCTGAGCGAAATGGCAGGCCACCTGGTGATCGGCCGGACCTTCCAGGGCAGGTGGGGTCTCCCGACAGATCGGTTGGGCGTAAGGGCAGCGCGGATGGAAGCGACAGCCGGAGGGCGGCCGTCGCGGATCCGGCGGATCGATCTCCTGAAGCGCCACCGGGCGGGTCGCCTGTGCGATCCGGGGATCCGGGACGGGAACTGCGGAGAGAAGGGCCTGGAGATAGGGATGACGGGGGTTCTCCAGGACCCTGCGGAAGGCACCGTGCTCCACGATCTTCCCCAGATACATGACCGCCAGCTGCCCTTCCTCCGCCAGGTATCGGGCGGTTGCCAAGTCGTGGGTGATATAGAGGATGGCGATGCCCAGGCGGCGGTTCAGCTCGCGCAGCAGCTGCAGGATGGAGAGCCGTAGCGAGACATCGATCATGGAGACCGGCTCGTCGGCCACGATCAGGCACGGCTGCACCGTGAGCGCCCGGGCGAGGAGCACGCGCTGGCGCTGGCCCCCGCTCAGCTGATGGGGATATTTATCCAGGAACAGCTCCGGCGGCGTCAGCCCGACCTGTTCCAGGAGCTCCGCTGCCCGCTCGCGGGCCTCCCGTTCATTCCGGGCGATCCGGTGGTGAAGAAGAGGGGCCTTTAATGATTGATAAACCGTGCGGACCGGGTTCAGGGCGGCGAAGGCGTCCTGATGCACCAGCTGGACAGCCCGCCGGTATTTGAGGAAAGTGCGACGATCCATGGCCCATAGATCCTGTCCCTGGAAAAGGATGCGCCCCCGGGTCGGTCGGTAGAGGCCCGCCACCAGTTTGCCCAGGGTGGTTTTCCCGCTTCCGGTTTCCCCGACCAGCGCCAGGATCCCGCCCTCGGGGATCGTCAGCGATACCCCAGCGACTGCCTCCACCCGCTCCCGCGAGAGCCATCCTCGTCGGAAGATCAGCCAGACCTCTTCCAGCGCAACCAGTGTTCGGTTCCTCATATGGGGCTCTCTGAGCCTTTGTTCTACAGGACTCACACCGTTGGGCTTGAATGGCGGAGGCGAGATAGCCCCTTTATCCTTGAACTCCTGAAGGGGCACAGCCGGCCTTTCTCTGAGAGCTTTTAAGGTTGTTAGCCCTACAGCTTATAGGCTGGGGCCTCCTGAGCGACCCGTTGCCAGTGATGACATGCCACCCGACGGCTGCCGACATCCTCGAGGGCCGGCTCCACCCGACGGCATATTTCATCCGCATACGGACATCGGGGGTGGAAACGGCAACCCGGAGGCGGATGTCGCAGATCTGGAGGGGCCCCGGGGATTGGACGCTTCCCAGTCAGATCCCCGCGGAGGGTCGGCACCGCCTGAAGGAGACCCCGGGTATAGGGATGATAGGGTATTTCGAAAAGAGTCTCGGGGGGTGCCTCTTCCACGATCTGACCGGCATACATAATCAGAACCCGGCGAGCCGTCTTCGCTACCACTGCCAGATCGTGGGTCAGGAGGAGCATCGTCAGCCCCAGCTGCTCCTGGATCTCCCGCAGGATCTCCAGAATATGGGCCTGCGTGATCACATCCAGGGCGGTGGTGGGCTCGTCCAGGATCAGGAGCCGGGGGGTCATGAGCAGGCTCATAGCGATCAGCACCCGCTGGCGCATCCCCCCGCTGAGCTCATGGGGATAAGCCCGGAGAACCCGGGAGGGCTCCAGGCGGACCATGCGCAGGCACCGGGCGGCCCGGTCCAGGATCTCCTCACGGGGCATCGGATGGTGAGCCCGAACGGTCTCGATCATCTGCTCCGCGATGCGCATGACCGGGTTAAGGGCGTTCTGGGCTCCCTGGAAGACCATCGCGATGTCCCGCCATCGGCGCTCCCGCATTTGAGAGGCGCTTAACTGGAGAAGCTCTACCGGCTTCCCTTCGCCGTCCCCCCACCACAACAGGCGTCCGCCGGAGATGAAGCCGGGCGGCGGGACCAGGCGGATCAGTGCCAGGGCGGTGGTGCTCTTGCCGCTTCCGCTCTCCCCGACCAGGGCGACGAATTCCCCATGGGCCAGGTCAAACGACACGCCATCCACGGCGATCAGGCGCCCGTGCCATCCCAGGTCAAAAGTTACTTGCAGATCGCGAACCTGCAGCAAGGGCTTCATGCCGGTGCCCGGAGACGAGGGTTCAGGATCTCATCCAGCCCATGGGCGAAGAAGATGGCCCCCAGCTGGAAGAGGACAATCACCGCCATCGGCGCGACCACGTAGTGAAGGGCATTGGGGATATAGATTGCGCCGGTCTGGAACACGGCCAGGTTGAGCATGGTGCCCCAGTTGGTCGGGGAGAAGGGAGCCAACCCCAGGAAGATCAGCCCGACACTGGCCGTGATGGCATCCCGCATGATCCGGATGAAATGAATGACCACGAAGGGCGTCAGGTTGGGGAACAGCTCTCGCAGCAGGATATGGGCGGTCCCCAGGCCCAGGACGCGGGCGGCCTCGACGAACTCCCGCTCCTTCAGCGAGAGGATCTGGGAGCGGACGGCCCGGGCCAGCGGTCCCCACATCCACAGGCTGATCAGCGCGGCGAATCCAATCGGATCCCGGACCTGGAACACGGAGCCGATCAGGAGGTAAACCGGCACCGCAGGCACAGTGAGCTGAATGTTGGTCAGCAACATCAGGAAAGCGTCTACCATCCCCCCGGAATAGCCAGCGAGGGCTCCGATCCCCACGGCCAGGGATGTCGTGAAGAGGGCCGTGAGGACCGCGATCGCCAGCACGTCCCGGGAGCCGTGGACGATCTGGGCCAGCACATCCCGGCCGGCGTAATCGGTCCCCAGCGGGTGGGCCAGGGACGGCGGGCGGAAGCGCTCGGCGTAGCGCATCGTGGGATCCAGGGGGATGAGCTCGGGCCCGATCAGCGCCATCAGCAGATAACCGGCCAGGATCAGGCCCCCGGCCAGAGCCCGTCGGTTTCCCCGCAATGCGCTCAGGAAATCGCTCAGGAATGCGCGCACCTTAATCCTCCATCCGGATGCGGGGATCCAGCAGCGGGTAGACGAAGTCCGTGATCAGGTTGGCCAGCACAATGGCCGCTGTGGTGAGGATCAGCAACCCCCGCATCATGCCGTAATCCCGGTGATCCAGGGCGAACTTGAAGAACCATCCGATCCCGGGATAATGGAAGACCGTTTCGATCAGGACGGATCCCCCAAACATCCCACCGAAGGCCAGGGCCAGGCCGGTGACCATAGGGAGGATCGCATTGCGCCCGACATAATGAGTAAGGATGCGGCGTTCCGGGAGGCCCCGGGCCCTGGCGAAGGTGATGAAATCCTCCCCCAGCACGGAGATCGCGCTTCCTTTCATCGCCAGAGCCCATGCCCCGATGTTCTCGAGCGTATAGGCCAGGATCGGCAGCGCGGCGTGGTGGAACACGCTGAGGATGAAGGGCAGGTTGAACCCGGGGGTCAGGCTGCTGTCGTAGGCCCCCTTCGAGGGAAACCATTTCAGGTTAAGGGCGAAGAGGATCAGCAGCAGGAGCGCGGTCAGGTAATCGGGCGTCGCATCGGTCAGGGAGGCGTAGCTGGTGATCAGGGGGTCAAGCCAGGAGCGCCGGCGGACAGCGATCACCAATCCCAGCAGAGCTCCGATTCCGAAGCTCAGGAGGAGGGAGATCGACAGGACGAAGACTGTCCAGGGCAGGGCCTGGAAGAGGATCTGGTTCACGGAGATCCGGTAAAAGTAGGAAAAGCCCAGGTTCCCCCGCAGAAGCTCCCCCAGCCACTCCAGATAGCGGTCCAGGAGCGGGCGGGTGGGGTCATACCCCACCATGCTGCGCACCTGGGCATAGGCCACCTCAATGGAGACGCCGCGGGTCTGGGCGATCTCCTGAGCCATCAGGTAGAAGATATCCCCTGGCGCCTGTTCGACCACCACGAAGGTGATGCTGGCGACCAGCCAGATGGTCAGCGCGGCCAGAAGCACCCGTCGGATCCACCGCATGCGGACTTTGTCCTTTTTCGCGATCCATCAGGAGATGCGCGGTTGATTTCCCCATGGAAATCAGATCCGGACAGCTCGCTCCGCCGGAGCGGTTGCAGGGCAGGCCGGACATCCTGAGCGTCCGGCCTGCCCCCTTGTCCTGCACGTGAGCAGATTTCCCGGGGAAGCCGCGTAGCCGCTGTTCCCATGATCGCTACGGAGCCGGCTTCAGGATCCCCTCGATGAGCAGGTGGGCGTAAAAGCGCTCGATCGCACCCGGAGCCACCGTCCACAGCGGGTCGTTCTCCGCCGGCCACCCGGTCACCCGGACGCCGTCCACGTGGAAGATCATCAATCGCTTCTCCAGCAGGCTGAGGACCGGGAGGTTCTCGTTGGTGATCCAGGCCAGCTGGCGGACGATGGCCTTCTGGCGCTCCGGATCTGGCTCCTTCAGCAGGCGGTCCAGCGCCTGGGCGATGTTCACGTCTTCTCCCTGGGGCCCCTTCGCCGCGGTCATCAGATCCTTCGCCCCGGTGAACTCCGCCGCCTCCCCCTGGTAGAGGCGATCGTAGCCGGTCAGCGGATGGGCGGTGCCCCACCAGGCGCTGCCGAACTGGATCGCCATATCGAACTGGCCGCCCCGCAGGGTGGTCGGATACACCCCGGGTTCGACGGCCCGGGTCCGAACCTGGAAGCCCTGGTTGTTCAGCTGGGTGGCGATGGCCTCTGCAGCCAGCACCCAGTCGGTGGCCCCGGCCTGAGCCAGGATCTCAAATTCAGGGGTTCGACCCGCCGGATCCCGCCACTTGCCATCCGGCCCCTTCGTCCAGCCCAGCTCTTTGAGCAGGGCTTCTGCCTTCGCCGGATCGGGATGGTAAGCGGTGAGGGTGCCCAGGAAATCCTTCCCCAGCCATTGCTCCTCAAAGGACTTGAGGACACCGTGGGAATAGGGGGCCGAGGTAAGCCCGGCGAAGTAAGCGACCTCCCGCACCTTGTCGCGATCGATCAGATAGGCGATGGCCTTGCGGAAGCGGACATCGTTGAAGGGCGCTTTGCGCAGGTTGAAGAGCAGGGCGAACTCCGAGAGATCGGTGACCAGGTGGAGACGCGTCTTCGGCTGCCGCTGCAGGATCTGGTCCGCAACGTCCTTCGGGGCGGCCGCGTGGCTGGCGTCCAGCTCCCCGGCTAGGTGGAACGCCCACATCACCTCGTTCGAGGTCCAGCGCAGGAAGCGGATGCGATCGATCTGGATCCTGTTCGCGGCGTAATGGTGCGGGTTCTTCGTCAGGATCATCTCTGAGGCGCTGACGCTCTCCACCTGGAAGGGGCCGATGGCGATGGGCTTCTCCGGCTTGAAGTTGGAGACCTCCTGGCGGACTTTGTTCAGTGCCTCCTCGGCCTCGGGGCCGGTCTGACCCAGCCACTTGGCGGCCTCCTCGGCGAATTTCCCATAGGCTGCCATGTTGACCAGGATGGGGGCGCTGCTGATGAGGGCCCTGGGGTTCGCCAGCGGTTGCTTCCACACGATGACTGCTGTCCGATCGTCGGGCGTCTCCACCCGATCCACCTCACCGGGCCAGTTCCACATCAACTTCATCAGGATAAAGGAGGCCCACACATCCTTGCTGGTGAAGGGCGTTCCATCCGACCAGCCAGTCTGCCGCAGCCGGAAGGTGATCCGGTCCGGGGCTTCCTGGAAGGATTCCGCCAGGCTGGGGATCGCCTCGCCGGTGGCGGGGACATAGATCAGGAGGGGCTGGAAAACGAACCACCAGGCCCCGCCGACCCCGCCGGGAGCGAAGGGGTTGCCATGATAGGCCGGTGGGACCTCCCATCCGGTGCCCAGCACGAATTCCTTCGGGCGTGGGACAGGGGTGGGGGTGACGACTTTTTCGATCACAACGGGGGTGGGGGAAGCGGCTGGCCCGGGGGAGGGCGTGGGGGCAGGCGCGCAGGCACTCAGCACGAGGGCCAGCGCCGTGATGACGAAAACACACCACGTTATCATACCGGATCCTCGGGACATGGCGAACCTCCTCTCCTCAGGATCAGGTGAGAGGGCTCCCGCACGACTGACGGATGATCAATTGGGTTTCGATCCGGATGTGGAGGGCCGGTTGCTCCGGGTTTTTGATGAGATCCAGCAGCCGTGCGACAGCCAGAACCGCCATTTTGGACCGGAAGACCCGCATGGTGGTGAGGGGGGGCTCGGTGTGCACCGCGAGGGGATCATCGTCGAAGCCGACCACGGCGATATCCTCCGGGATCCGCAGGCCGTGTGCCCGGATCGCCCGCATGGCGCTGGCGGCTGTCGGATCGTTAGCGGCGACCACCGCCGTGGGCCGGGCCCGTTGGAGCAGCGTGCTCATCGCCAGGAATCCCCCTTCGAAACCCCGCTCGCCCTCCGCCACCAGTGCCGGATCGAAGGGCATGCCATGAGCCTCCAGGGCCTGACGGTAACCTTCGAGCCGCTCCCGAAAGCTCAGGTTGTCCAGCGTCTCCGCGATAAAGGCGATGCGGCGATGCCCCAGGCGGATCAGATGGGCAGTCGCCTGGAAGGCACCGCCGGTGTTGTCCGTGAAGACACTATCTACTCCCGGCACGTGGTTGTCAACCAGCACCACCGGAAGGCCACGCTCTTTTAACCCCTGGATCAGGGAGGCGGGCAGATCGCAGCCCACCAGGAGCAGGCCATCCACGCGGTTTTCCTTAATCAGGGCAGGGAGCGCCTCGTCCTCCACGGTGGCGAACTGGAGATGGTAGCGATGCCGGCGCAGCTCACGCTCTACGGCCGTCAGGATTTCGCCGTAGAAGGTGTGTGGGGAAAGGGATTGGAGCGCATGGATCAGAAAGCCGACATTCTCCGTGCGGCGCAGCACCAGGCTGCGGGCGGCCATATCCGGGGCATACCCCAGCTCCTCTGCAATTCGCAGAATCCGCTGGCGGGTTGTCTCATCCACCCGCCCCCGCCCGCTCAACGCCCGCGAGACGGTCGCAACCGAAACCCCCGCTCGTTTTGCAATCGCTTTCAAAGTAGGGCGAGACATAACGCCATAAAACTCGATTAAATTGTCGATACATGCAGATAATTATTTTATATTAATGGAAATATTTTCAATAAAACCCAATATTAGAATTTATATTTGCGAACAACAATTGAGAAATCGTTTTCATAGTAATTTTATCCAACAGGAGGGGATTTGTCAAGAGGGTGCTTGGGGGGCCGTTCGAAAAATCAGGAGACGGGTAAGCCGAAGGCGAGGTCTCAGGAGGAAGGAAGAAAAGGCACAAAGCCGGTGAGGGATCCTTCCGGTAGGATTGGACCAGAGAGGATAGGGTGGAGAGGGGAAAGCGAGACTGACGGCCTTTCCCTCTTTCTGGGTTTGGGTGGGCCATGGGTTCCCCTGCCCCCATCCGTGGTATCCCCCGCCCGCGGAATCCGAAACCCCATGCGGCGGGGGGATTACACCCTCCTAATACAGTGATGCCACCCTGGAAGAGCTGGTGGTGCTTCACCGGCCGCGCATTCGGGAGAAGTACGGCCTCAGCGACGAGGATATTCGCACCGTGGTGGCGCTGATTCTCCTCCGGGGAGAGCACATCACGCCCCAGGTACAGATCCGTGCATGTCGTGACCCTCACGATGACAGGTTCCTCGAGGGGGCGGTGAGCGGCCGGGCGGACCTCATTGTCAGCGGCGACGAGGATCTGCTTGTCCTCCCCACGTTACTGCCATTCCCGGAGTGGCTGCTCCCAGCCTGACTAGGAACCGGCCGCCGGGCGAGGACCCTGCCCATCGCTTTCACCCCCTATGCGTGCTGGAGCTCCACAAACTTCGATCGTTACTCCGGCAAGCGGGCCCTCCACTTCCAGAAGCCAATATGGATCGGAGCCGGCCCCCAGAGCCCCCACTCCTGAAGGATCCGTCGCATCGCCCGGTCGCCTTCCGGAGAGACGGAATACCAGAGGCCATCAAATTGAGTTGAGCCGGGGCCGATCAGGCCTTCCAGGAATACCACTCCCGACGCGCCGTTCCGGGGTGGATAGTAGATCAGGCGATCCCATGGGATCCATTTGCCTCCCTCCCGGATGTAGCGGGTGATGACCACGCCTTCTCCCGGATGGGGGGAAGGATCCATGGGATGGGTGATGTCTTCGAAGCCAAAGAAGGCGAAGGCCTGAAGGAGCTGGGGATCTGTGATCTCCACCTCCCTGCATAATCCAGGGACACGGATGACAACCTTATCAGGCGGGCCTTTTGCCAGCACGGGTCCCGGAGCCATCATCCAGACCAGCCAGGGGACCCATGCGATGCCCAGCAGGGCCATCTTGCGGCTTTTCAAGAGCATAAATACCTCCTTCCAAGGAGCGATCGGTCGCTTTACGCATCCAATGAGGTGCGGCCATAGAACACGACGTAAGAGCCATACACGTATTGGCAATTGGGCTGGCATGGGGCATCTTTCATCAGGCACTCGCAACATGAGGTAAGCAAAGCCCGTGCTGTCCGTGCAATACCAGCACCACTGGCCCGCGGAGATCGAAGATGGGCAGCCGCTGGGACATGGAGTCGAAGAAGGGGGTCGGCATAGTTGGTAGCATCCATAGGTATAAGCGTAGGCTTCTTGAGCGAACACAGGAATCAGGGAGAGCGCCATGCCCAGGATACTCCCTGCCAGTTTCGCCAGGAACCGCCGCCGGGTGAGAACCCGGCCCATCGCTTCCACCAGCTCCTCCTGAACGGTCATCGCTCCCCCTCGGAGGAAGGCCCATGCGGTCCCTCCACCACGCGGCGCAGGTCCGCACATCCCAGCCGCAATCCCCACTGGAGCACCCGGTAGCGGAAGTTCCCCTCCTCCCAGAGCAGGGCGGTGGCGTCCTCCGGGGGGCTCTGGATACAGCGGGCGGGCTGGCCGCGGACGAGCAGGCGCTCTGTCGGACCGATTGGATTGGGCGGCCCGCCCTGCCATCCCCGCCGGGCGGTCTCCACCACCAGCACCCCATAGCCCCGCGAAAAGACCGGTGCCTCCACCCACCCTCCTTCTCGACTCCACACTCCCTCTCGTCCCCACCATAGCCGTTCCTGTTCCTGAACCACCGGGATATACACTTCGCGTATCGCCCCAGGCAGATCCTTCACTTCCAGCTCCTTTAAAAAGGACCCTTCCGGCAGCCACCTGACCCCCAGGGGTTGGAAGGGCAGCCGCACCACCAGCACCACCACCCGCAACGAGGCTTCCCCCAATGGCCCTATCACCCGGCCTGTCAGCTCCCAGCATCCTTCGCTGGGGAAATACATGCTGCCCGCCTGAAACCCCAACATCCCATACCCCGGCAGATCATATTTGCCCACGGCCGGGGGAGCTGGAGCATCCAGCCGGCGCCCCACCACCTCCAGCCGGCCCGGAATCCCCCGATCCCATCCCATTTTCCAGACCAGCGAGCCATCTGGACGCCACTGCTCGGGATCAGGGGCGATCGTCCCAGCGCCATCCATCCACAGAACACCATTTCCATGGCGCTCAGGGACAGGCGGGCCCACGCGAATGGGATCCGGTGGATTGCGGCCGTTGGGAGAGGTGACTGGACACGCGCGGAGGGCAGAGGAGGTGAGGGTGGGGAGAGAAGGAGGCAGGCGGGTGGAGTCCCCAACGAAGGATTTCCGTTGGGAAGAAGTAAGCGCGCATGCGGTCGCCAGAAGGCAAACGATCAACCCTCGACGCAAGGCACCTTCACTCCCCCATGCCCGGCTCTGGAGCATAACCTGTCCGCTCATACCAGGAAGCAAACACCTTATCGCAATCCCGAGCGCAGGTAGCCCCCGGGTTCTTAGCCTCACAGCATTTATACGTGCGGGATCCGTAGTCGCAGAACCAGCACCACTTCGTCTGATACGGATGGTTACCGGTCGAGCAATCCGGCAAGCTCAGCGGACCTCCAGGGGGGTGACAGAGATGACAGCAGGCCACATCATAGGCTTCGACAAAGGAAACCCGCCGCATCGCCATGGCTGCCCCCAGGACGGCCGCCCCCAGCCTGACCAGGAACTGGGGGCGGGCGATCACCCGCCCCACGGCCTCCACCAGCGCTTCGTGAAACGTCATCGCCATACTCCCATAGGGATCATTAGACCCCGTCCCAGCCGATGCGGATCCCCCCGGAGCATCCATCCCTGCCGGCATAACCGCCTGACTGGGAAACCGATAACCGTGCCCCTCCTCCTACCCGCAGGCCCCCATCTACCTATCCCCCATCATAGCCGCCTTGCGGCCCCATGGATCCGCCCGGAGAGGAGCACCTGGCCTACCGGCTGGTGGGCCGTCCGTTCCCCACCGTCGCCGCGGGAACCCGGAGCCCCGCTCCGGTGTATTCCCTCATGAAAATCCCCTTCGGAGCCCGGCGGCCCCCGGGCCCGGGATCGCCCCGGGGAGAAGGAGCCGGGCTCCGGAAAAGGGGCCGAACGCCGGAGAACAGGAGGCCGATATGCGTGAAGCGATTCTCTGGGTGCGGGATGCGCCGGCGATCGCCGTCGCCCTGGCCCGGGCCCTCACCGAAACCCTTGGACAGCCCGCTCGCCCCTTCCCACTCTCCGCTTCCCATCTTCCGCCCGGGCCCGCGCTGCTGGAGCTGCGGGCCCCCGGAGCCGCCCTGCTGCTCCGGGCCGCGGCCCGCTCACGGGCTTTCCCTCTTGCCGTCATGACCACCAGCCCTACTCCCCTGGAGGCGTGGGTGATCGGGGAGCTGGGCCTGGAGGGGGTGATCGATAAGCAGGAGCCCTGGCCCCGCTTTGTGGAGCGGGTGGAGGCGCTGCTCCGGGGGGAGCCCGCCTGGTCCCCCCATTCCTGGACCGCCCGGCAGGCCTTCGAACCGGCCTGGGGGAGGCGGCTGCGAAGCCTGAGCCCGGCGGACTGGCAGCGATGGCGGGATCTGACCACCGGGCTGCCGGTGAAAGCCCTGGCCTGCCGCTGGGAGTTGTCTCGCCAGGGAGCGGTGAAGGGATTGGTGCGGCTATATCGACGGCTGGGAGTAGCGGACCGATGGGCCGCTGCCCTCCTGGCCCATGAGCTGGGCATCGTGCGGTTCGAGGAGGGAAGGATCGGCTGGTCCGAAGCCATTGAGGCGTATCTCGCCGGTCGGGAGCCGGACCTCCTCTCGCAGCGCTCAATCTCCGCCGCAGTCTCCGCCCTCGCGGGGATGCTGCCGCACGAATCACCTTAATACGAGAACCGCGCAGGGCAACTGCTTGCAGTTGCCCTACTTCCACGACAGGATGGCGTTCTTACCTTTCCGCCGGGGAGGCGCCCTGGCAGTAACGGCCCGCGTATTCCACATCAGAGGCGTAGACTTTTGTGCCGTCCCCTGCGCATGGAGCGCCCACATCCTTACTCTTGTTCTTCGTTCAGCTCCTTCAGGATTCGCTCCAGGTCCTCCAGAGGGATCCATCCCCATGCGTGGAGGCGGTGGGATCGATCCAGGACCGCGGTGGCCGGCAAGACGTTGAATCCGTATTGTCGTCGCAGATCCCCCTCCGGATCGTGAAGCCAGCGGATCTCGGAAGCCCCGGCCGATTGCAGAGCGCGGCAGGCGGCCTCTTCCCCTTCGCAGATCCCCACGAGGAAGCGCCGGATAGGAGCGGGCAACCTCTTCGTGGCCTCGAGGAATTCCGCGCATGCGCTGCAGTCGGAGGAGACAAAGAGCATGGATCACGCCCGCGCTCGGGGAAGGGGCGCAAGCGGAGCACCAGGACGACGAAGGTGAGGGTGTGAGAGTCAACACGCCCGGTGACCTCCCAGCAGCCCTCGGTGGGGAAAATCAAGGTGGAGACCTGGAAGCCGGTGTCGCCATAGCCTGGCGGCACATGGGCCCGGAGGGGTGGAGCGGGGGCGTCCAGACGTCGCCCTTCGATCTGTAAGGTCCCGGTGATGCCCACGCGATCCCATCCCCACTTGATCGGGATCGAGCCATCGGGCAGAGGATACAGAGGAAGCAGGCTCCCAGGCCATTTCCCTATATCAATGGGCCACGGTCCAGGATACATATCCGTGGGCCACGCCCCACGATATCCTCGCTGCCGGGGAGCTTTAAAGACGAGCTTCCCGCCTTCTGGGATATGGGTGAACAGGGTTTGCTGGGGGTTGCTGTAGTTGCCCCCCACGCCCAGCGGAGGTTTGAGAAAAGTCATGGGAAGGCTGACGGGACAGGTGCGGACCAGGCGCTGGATCTCCGCCCAGGAGAGCTCTTTGGAGGCGTGGGGCGGTGGAGCCGTCTGACAGGCGACGATCCACCATCCCATCCAGCCGATCAGACCCAGCCGGAGGACCCGACGCATGGCATGTCCGTCTCCGCATCGTTTTCAGGCGAGAGCCCCCGGATCCCAGGCCCGGGCGAGCATGGCCCCTAAGAACGCGATCCCCCAGCCGGTCCGGTGGTCGCCGCCCGAGGAACCCGCCATCCGAACGCTTGCCCGGAGAGCCCCCGCGAAAAGGACCCGGGCGTCCTCCTGGCCCCTGTTCGATTCCTGCTTCCCATGATAGCCCTTCCGTGGCCCTGGAGATCGATCGGGAAGGGAGCATCCGGTCCACCGGCCGGTGGACAAAGGATTCCCGGGAAATGGGAACACCCGATTCGTTCCCGGTGTTATTGTTTCAGAGACGGGACGTGGGGACGCAAGGCGGCTGTGCCCTTGACGCCGGGGTCAAGCCTCCTCAAAAATAAGAAGGCCTGCGAAGCGAGACACCGCCCCGATCTTCGGAGAGCTTCCACCCTGTTGCTCCCTGAAAATCCCCACGGTCGGGAGGCGCGGTTGGAGCGGAAGGATCGGGCGCATCCGCCGGAGGGGCCGGATGAGGCGCTATGGGAAGAGGTGATCCGCCAGCATCAGGAGCCGGTCTTCCGGTTGCTCTATCTCATGCTGGGCGACGCCGAGGAGGCCGCCGATACGGCCCAGGAGACCTTCCTCCGGGCGTTCCGGGCCTGGGACCGTCGGGACCCGAACCGCCCGCTTCGTCCCTGGCTGCTCCGCATTGCTGTCCATCTGGCCCGGAACCGCCGCCGCGCCCTCGGGCGTTACTGGAGGGCCCTCCACCGCTGGGCCCGGCTCCAGGGCCCGCCCTCGGGAATGAGGGATGAAATCCTGGAGACCGTCGCGCGGCAGGAGGAGGCGGAGCGCCTCTGGCGGGCGATCCGGCGTCTGGGGCTCATCGATCAGGAGACGATCTATCTGCGCTATTTCCTGGAGCTGTCCGAAGCGGAGATCGCTCAGGTCCAGAACGTGGCCATCGGCACGGTGAAATCCCGTCTGCATCGCGCGCTCCATCGATTGCGCGCCGTGGTGGAGCGGGAATTCCCCGACCTCATCGGCAGGCCTCATGGGGAGGGTTGAGATGGAGCCTCGTCCGCCTTCCGAATGGGAGGATCGCGTCCGGGAGCTCGCCCGGCAATTCCCTTACCCTCCGGCTCCCGATCTCCGAAGCCGGATCCCGCGTCCCGGGGTGAGGCGGCCCCGGGGCCGGCGCTGGGCCTGGGCGGCTGGGGCCTTCGGCGCTTTCATGCTGGCGCTGGGGATCCTCCTGGCCTCCCCGGCCCGCGCAGGGCTCCTGGAGTTCCTCCAGATCGGAGCCGTGCGGATCCGGCTCCAGCCTCTCCCAACCCCATCGAAGCCGGGCGCAACTCCCACGCCGGCCGCTGAGGCCGTCCCGGAGACCCGCATGCCGGGGATCCTGGACCTGGCGGGGGAGACGACCCTGGAGGCGGCGCAGGCCCGCGTGCCCTTCCCCATTCGTCTGCCCACCTATCCGCCGGATCTCGGGCGCCCGGATCATGTTTATCTGCAAGGCATGGGCGGGCCGGCGGTGATCCTGGTGTGGCGGGATCCCATGCGGCCGGATCGAATCCGGCTCGCCCTGTTCGAGATCGGCCCGGGAGCGCTGATCGAAAAGATCACGCCGCGGGTGCTCACCGCCACCACCGTGCATGGCCGGCCGGCCCTGTGGGCGGAAGGCCCTTACCTCCTGCAGACCCGATCCGGCGGCTGGGAGCTGCGGCGGCTGGTGGAAGGCCATGTGCTCCTCTGGACCGAGGGGGAGGTGACTTACCGGTTGGAGACTGATCTGGGGATGGAGGAAGCCGTGCGGATCGCGGAGTCTCTGTCCGCTCCGTAGCGTTCATCCGGGATCTTCCCGGAGCGGACCCCAGAATGTATTTTTCCCCCAGGGAAAAGTGGCCGCTATCCTGCGCCCCGATTACAATAATCCCGGTTATCCGAAATCCGGGCGCTCCTTCCGCCTCGGAGGAGTTTTCCGGCCCGGGTGGATCTGAACCCCTCAGGAGGTGTCGCATGGCCGTGGAGCGCTTTGGGGCGGTCACGTTTCGCGGCAAGCCGTTGACGGTGATCGGGGAGCCCCTGCGGGTGGGCGATCCGGCCCCCGATGTGGAGCTGGTGGCCCCTGATCTGAGCCCCTTCCGGATCCGCAGCACCGACGGCAAGATCCGCATCCTCAGCGTGGTTCCCTCCCTGGACACCGGGGTGTGCGATGCCCAGACCCGCCGGTTCGACCAGGAGGTGGCCCAGTTTGGAGATGAGGTCGTGCTGATCACCGTCAGCGCCGATCTCCCCTTCGCCCAGCGCCGCTGGGCCGCCGAGGCCAACGCCCAGCACGTGATCCTGGCCTCGGATCATCGGGAGATGGCCTTCGGGCAGGCCTACGGGACATGGGTGAAAGAGCTGCGCCTGGAGCAGCGGGCGGTCTTCGTGCTGGACCGCGATGGGACGATCCGATATGCGGAATATGTCCCCGAGATCGCCCAGCACCCGAACTACGACGCTGTCCTCGAGGCAGTCCGCACCCTGGTAGGCCAGCCGGAGCCCCGCTGACCGGAAGCCTCCGTCCCAACCTCAAGGGGAGGGGGATGGCGCGGCCGTCTCCCTCCCCCCTTCTCCCTGAGCCTCCCTCGAGCCTGATCCGATTGGAAAGGAACAAAGGGCCGTGCTATGCTGAGGAATTGGCCCATCCCAGTGAGAAGGCGGCCTTGTGGCCATGGCGAAGGGGAAGATCATCGTTCGCGGTGCCCGCGAGCACAACCTCAAGAACATCACGGTGGAGATCCCTCGCGAGAAGCTCGTGGTCATCACCGGCCTCTCCGGCTCCGGGAAATCCAGCCTGGCCTTCGACACCCTCTACGCCGAGGGCCAGCGGCGATACGTGGAGTCTCTCTCCGCCTACGCTCGACAGTTCCTGGGGCTGATGGAAAAGCCGGATGTGGATCAGATCGAGGGGCTCTCGCCGGCCATCTCCATTGACCAGCGGGGGGCATCCCACAACCCCCGCTCCACCGTGGGGACGGTGACGGAGGTCTACGATTACCTCCGCCTGCTCTTCGCTCGCGCTGGGATCCCCCATTGCCCCCGCTGTGGTCGCGAGGTCCAGAAGCAGAGCCCCGAGCAGATCGTGGAGGCCATCCTCGCCCTCCCGGAGGGCTCCCGCATTCTGATCCTGGGCCCGGTGGTGCGGGGCCGCAAGGGCCACCACGGCCCGGTCTTCGAGGAGCTCCGTCGTATGGGCTTCGTCCGCGCCCGGGTGGACGGGGTCATCCGGGATCTGGATGAGCCCATTGAGCTGGATCGCTACAGGATCCACCACATCGAGGCGGTGGTGGATCGCCTGGTCGTGCGCCGGGACGGGGCGGATCGCTCCCGCCTGCAGGATTCCGTGGAGACCGCCTTGCGGCTGGGGGATGGGCTGGTGATTGTGCACAACGCCTCGGCGGAGCCGCCGGAGGACCTGTTGTTCAGTGAGCACTTCGCATGCCCCTACTGCAACATCAGCCTGCCCGAGCTGGAGCCTCGCCTGTTCTCCTTCAACAGCCCGAAGGGCGCCTGCCCAACCTGCGAGGGCCTCGGGGTGCAGCTGGAGCTGGATCCGGACCTGCTCATCCCGAACAAGGACCTCTCCCTGGCGGAGGGGGCGATCGTCGCCTGGGGTGGAGAGGATGAGGGCGGCTACTACTGGCAGCTGCTGGAAGCGGCCTGCCGGGCCTTCGGCATTCCCACCGACGTGCCGGTGCGGGCCCTTTCCCCCGAGCAGCTGCATCTCCTTCTGTATGGCGCCGGCGAAGGCGTGCGGGTTCCGGTTCGCTATCAGGCCCGGGATGGGAGCTGGCGGGTTTATGAAGCGCCCTTCGAAGGGGTGATCCCCAACCTGCGCCGCCGGTATGAGGAGAGCACTTCGGATTACTTCCGGGCGCGGGTGGAGGGATGGATGAGCGAGCGGCCATGCCCGGCCTGCGGCGGAGCGCGGCTGCGTCCGGAGGCCCTGGCCGTTACGGTGGCCGGCAAAAACATTTACGAAGTCACCCGGATGTCCGTCGTCGAGGCCATGCGCTGGATCGAGGCGCTGCGCGGGGACAGCGGGCAGCCGCCGCTGCTCTCCGAGCGCCAGCGGGCCATCGTGGGCCAGGTGCTGCAGGAGCTGCACAACCGGCTGCGCTTCATGGTGGACGTGGGCCTGGATTACCTCACGCTGGATCGGCCGACGGCGACCCTGTCGGGGGGCGAGGCGCAGCGCATCCGCCTGGCCACCCAGATCGGGAGCCAGCTCACCGGCGTGCTCTATGTGCTGGACGAGCCGAGCATCGGCCTGCACCCGCGGGATAACGAGCGTCTGATCCGGACCCTGAAACGGCTCCGCGATCTGGGGAACACGGTGCTGGTGGTGGAGCACGACGAGGCCATGATCCGGGCCGCTGACTGGGTGATCGACCTGGGGCCGGGGGCCGGAGAGCATGGAGGGTATGTGGTGGCCCAGGGTCCGGTAGAGGCGATCATGCGCAATCGCCAATCCCTCACCGGGGCTTATCTGGCTGGTCGATTCACCATCCCGATCCCGGCCCGCCGTCGCCCGGGCAACGGGCGCTTCCTGATCGTCCGGGGAGCCCGGGAACACAACCTGAAGAACATCGACGTGCGCTTCCCCCTGGGGTGCTTCATCTGCGTGACCGGCGTCTCAGGCTCCGGCAAGAGCACCCTGGTGGTGGAGATCCTCTACAAGCGTCTGGCTCAGATCCTCTACGGCGCCCGCGACCCGGCGGGGGCCCATGAGGCGATCGAGGGCGTCGAGTTCATTGATAAAGTGATCAACATCGATCAGTCTCCGATCGGGCGGACCCCTCGTTCCAACCCGGCGACCTACACCGGGGTGTTCACGGATATCCGGGATCTCTTCGCCAGCCTGCCGGAGAGCAAGCTGCGGGGGTATGGTCCGGGGCGCTTCTCCTTCAACGTGAAGGGTGGTCGCTGCGAGGCGTGCGAGGGCCAGGGGCAGATCCAGATCGAGATGCAATTTCTCCCCGATGTGTTTGTGACCTGCGAGGTGTGTCGGGGAGCGCGCTTCAACAAGGAGACGCTGCAGATCCGCTATCGGGGGAAGAACATCGCCGATGTGCTGAACATGACCGTGGATGAAGCCTATGAGTTCTTCGAGGCCTTCCCCACGATCCGGCGGAAGCTCCAGACCCTGCGGGATGTGGGGCTGGGTTACATCCGGCTGGGCCAGCCGGCGCCGACCCTCTCCGGCGGCGAGGCGCAGCGGGTCAAGCTGGCGAAGGAGCTCTCCCGCCGGCCGACCGGCCATACCCTCTACATCCTGGATGAACCCACCGTGGGCCTCCATGCGGCCGATGTCCAGAAATTGATCGATGTCCTGCAGCGTTTTGTGGACCAGGGCCATACGGTGATCGTCATCGAGCACAATCTGGATGTCATCAAAGTGGCCGACTGGATCATCGATCTGGGTCCGGAGGGGGGAGAGCAAGGCGGATATGTGGTGGCGGAAGGCACTCCCGAGGAGATCGCCCGGATGGAGGCTTCGTATACAGGCCAGTTCCTGCGTCGGATCCTTCGAGGAGGCAATGTTTCCCCCAACGGACGTCGGCGCGGGAAGCGTTGAAAAAACGGGGGGTGGGCTGCAAAGCGGCCCACCCCCACGCTTTATGAGACTGCTGGGATTTCCTCTGTTGGTGGCGCCCGTTCCCCGCGGCCGGTCACCAGCGCGATCCCCATTTGCTCAGCCATAACCTCACAGCTGGGATCCGCGTGGATCCCATAGGTGTAGACCAGACAAGGTCCGGTGATGCCGGCCTCGGCGAGGCGTTTGCGGAATCCTTCCGACCGCATCCGGTTGGCCCACGCCTGGATAGCCCGAGGACTTTGTCGGGCCTTTGCCTCCACGACCGCCCACAGGATCCGCTGATCCGGCGCCTGCACGGGGATCACCGCATCGACTTCCGTTTCGTGATTCATCGTCATTGATTTCACCCCTACTGGAAATCCCCGGTGTTGAAGGACACAAACTACCCCCGCGTCTGGATGATCGAGGGGCTTGTCAGCTCCAGGCGGCCCCTTTTATATTATGGGCGTCATTCATATGGATCGGGAGGGACTTCTCCATGATCCCCAATCAGGCCCTGCGTCGGTTACGGAAGGGAGAGGCGACTGTTGGTGCCTGGCTGGGCCTGGGCAGCCCATATGCGGCCGCCCTGATGGCCCGTATGGGATTTGACTGGCTGGTGGTGGATACGGAGCACAGCCCCTTCGGTTACGATGCGATGGCCCAGAGTGTGATGGCCATCCTCCCCACGGGCACTGCACCTCTGGTCCGTGTTCCATGGAACGATCTGGTCTGGGTCAAGCTGGCCCTGGACACGGGAGCGCTGGGGATTGTGGTGCCCATGGTCATGAGCGGGGAAGAGGCTCGACGGGCGGCGGAGGCCGCCCGCTTCCCACCTCGCGGGATCCGCTCGGTGGGGGCCTGGCTGGGACCCCGCCTGCATGGGGAGGATTACCTCCAGGCCATCGATGAGGAGATCCTGGTGGTGGTCCAGATCGAGCACATCCGGGCGGTGGAACGGGCGGAGGAGATCTGCACGGCGGAGGGGGTGGATGTGGTCTTCATCGGCCCCAACGACCTGGCTTCCTCGATGGGCCTGCGGGGGACCGATTTTCGGGAGAACCCTGCCTGGGAGGAGGCGGTCCAGACCGTCCTGCGGGCTGCCCAGCAGGCTGGCCGGCCGGTCGGGATGATGTGTATGTCCATTGAGGAAGCCCTGCAGCGACGGGCCCAGGGGTTCCAGTTCCTGGCGGTTGCTTCTGATGCTCGTTACATCGAGCAGATGGCCCGGGAGATCCTGCAGCGGTGGCGGGCGTGAACGCTCTACGTATAGAACCTCAACGCAACCGGGCCCGGCGGCCTTCGCCGGGCCCGGTCTGCTGGGGAGGGAGGACTCGAACCTCCACCCTCGGCTCCAAAGGCCGGTGTCCTGCCCCTTAGACGACTCCCCAGCGCTTCTCTCCCATTATAGCGCGCTCAGGAAGGCCACGCCACTCAGGGTGCAGCTTTTGGAGCTTTTGGAGTGCGGTGCCTGGGCACCGCTTTGCACTCCCAAGGGCGGCGTCGAGCCGCCGCTTTTGGAGCTTTTGGAGTGCGGTGCCTGGGCACCGCTTTGGACTCCAAGAGCGGCGTCGAGCCGCCGCATTCCTAAAAGAACGTGCGGTGCCTGGGCACCGCTTTGGACTCCCAAGGGCGGCGTCGAGCCGCCGCTTTTGGAGCTTTTGGAGCTTTTGGAGTGCGGTGCCTGGGCACCGCTTTGGACTCCAAGAGCGGCGTCGAGCCGCCGCATTCCTAAAAGAACGTGCGGTGCCTGGGCACCGCTTTGCACTCCCAAGGGCGGCGTCGAGCCGCCGCTTTTGGAGCTTTTGGAGTGCGGTGCCTGGGCACCGCTTTGGACTCCAAGAGCGGCGTCGAGCCGCCGCATTCCTAAAAGAACGTGCGGTGCCTGGGCACCGCTTTGGACTCCCAAGGGCGGCGTCGAGCCGTCGCACTCCTAAAAGAAAGAAAGAATCAGGGGGCCATCTCCTTCACGGGCACGAGGACAGGGATCTCGCCGCTCCGCTCGAACCGGAGCGTCATGGTGAACGTCTCCCCCACCTGGAGATCGCGTTTCAGCCCGATCAGCATGACATGAAGCCCGCGGGGCTTAAACTCCACCCGTCCCCGGGCCGGGATCTCCACGCGGGGGACCGGCTGCATCTTCGCTACATCCCCTTCCATCCGGGTTTCATGGAGCTCCGCCCTTTCGGCCACACCGGAGGCAGCGCCGATCAGCGCATCGGGCTGATCGCCGTCGTTTACCACCACAAAGTAGACGGCGCTGGTGCTCTCCCCCCCATGGCTCATCCCCTGCCCCATTTCATGGCCTATCCCCATCGCCCCGGGGCGAGCCCAGGCATCCTGAACGCGAATCCTCGGGCCGGTGGCCGCTGGAGCCGCGCATGCGGCGACGACAAGGCCGAGCAGCATCGCGATTGAACGGATGATCCTCGAAGGGAACATGCTTTTCCCCCGAATGAGATGAGAGAGCGAAACCGATCAAGAGCCGGAGCGCTCCCGCACCAGGCGTCGGATTTTCTCCATCGCGTCCTTCAGCTCGGTTCGGCTTCCCGGCAGAAGCGCCCGCACCCGCCCCTGGCGGTCCACCAGGAAGATGCGATCGGTGTGGTTGATGAAGTAAGTCACCTCGTTGCTGGAGGCCTCGGGTGTCGCCGCAGCGGGCGTGCCGTGGATGACATACACTCGCTCCGTGTAGATCCCCAGGACCTCCGTCAGGTGGCGGATGGTGGACGGATCCCCGGTGAGGAAAGCCCAGTTCGTGAAATCCACCTTACGGGCCCGGGCGTAGCGGCGCAGGACCTCCGGCGTGTCCCGTTCGGGATCAAAGGTGATGGTGACGAAGAAAACCTGATCCGACAGACCCTCGGCGGCGACCTGTTCCTGGATCTCCCGCATCCGGGCGGTGATCAGGGGGCAGACATCCGGGCAATGGGTGTAGATCATCCCCAGGACCACCACCTTGCCCCGGGTCTGGCCCAGCCAGAAGGTGTGGCCCTCCTGGTCCGTGAACGGCCAGTCCGGGATGGTCATATAGACCGGGAGGGATTCCGCCCGGGCGTCCAGGGCGATCTTCACGGCCCCCGCAGCGGCGACAAAAAGCAGGCCAATTCCAACTCCCAACCAGAACCAGCGCGGCATTCTATTCAGGCCTCCTTGTGGGACCAGCCCCAGGGAATCCTTCGCTTCTCCTTATGGCCTGAAGGACCACATTACCTGAATTTTACCGGATTGGCGCCGGATTGGAAGGCAGGAACCCGTAGGCGGAGAACGGTGAAGTCTGAAGCACCTGGGTGAGCACCGGCGTATAGGAGATCACGATCAGGACGGCGGCCACGGCCAGCCAGACCCGCCAGCGCTCGAAGGCGATGGGTGCGTCCGCGGCGGTGTGCAGGGCTTCGGCCATCGGCACCTCCACCCGGGCTGGTTGCCGGGAGAACCACAGGGTCATCGCCATATTCAGCAGGAACAGCACGCCGGCGATGAACATCAGGGCCCCGCCCACTGCCGCCATGATCAGGAAGGGCATCCACTCCGGCAACAGATACGGCGAGAATCCCAGATTCGTCCGCCGGGGCTCCCCTTCCAGCCCACCCCGCATCATCCCCACCGCAAAGATCAGCACGCCGATGAACCACAGATACATGTTCGCCAGGGCCACCTTCCGGCTCCACAGGGCTCGGCCGGTGAGATAGGGAACCAGCCATGTGGCCATGGCCATGAAGGTCAGGGTCACCGCCGTGCCCACAGTAAGGTGCAGGTGGCCGGGGACCCAGGAGGTGTTGTGGACCACCAGGTTGACGTTGTAAGAGGCGTTGACGATGCCGCTGATCCCGCCGAAGACGAAAGCGATCATGGAGAGCGTTGCGCCGGCAAAGGCCGGCTCATCCCACGGAAGCCGGAAGATCCAGTCGATCCATCCCCGTCCGCCCCGCTGTCGCCCCGCATATTCCAGAGAGGCCATCAGGTTGAAGGCGGTCAGCAGGCTGGGGATGGTCACCAGGAACGTCCCGAAGGCGTGCAGCAGCTTCCACTCCTGCCCGATGGCCGGGTCGGTGTATTGATGATGCACTCCGATGGGGGTGGAAAAGATCAGCAACATGAGGAAGGCCAGGCGGGCCATCGGATCGCTATACAGCTTGCCGCCCGCCAGCCGGGGGACCATCGTATACCAGACCACGTAGGCGGGTAGCAGCCAGAAATAAACCAGCGGGTGCCCGAAATACCAGAACAGGGTCCGGGCCAGCATCGGGTTGGTCTGCTTGACCAGGCCCAGAGACCACGGGAGCAGCAGGAAGAGAACTTCGATGGCGACCCCGAGGGTGGCGATATACCAGAGGACGAAAACCACAATAGAGCCGAAGGCCATCAGCGGGGTGCGCTGCCCAGGGTTTTCCCGTCGCCAGGCGACATACGTGAGGATCAGGTTGGCCCCGCTGACCCAGGAGCCCACGATGAGTAGGGTGGCACCCAGGTAGAAGGCCGGGTGAGCCATCAGGGGCGGATAGAACGTGTAGAGGACGTTCGCCTGACGGGTGAGGATGGCGTAGCCGGCGGCGGCAACCCCTACGGTCATCAGCCCGAAGCCGGTCCACCCCAGGGCCAGGCTGTAAAGGGGTCGCCCCAGGGAAGCCCGCACGGCCACGGTGAGCAGGGCCACGATGTTGAAGGTGGTCCACACCAGGGCGTTCAGCACCCCATGGAAAGTCAGGCCCTGGTAGTAATCATACCAGGGCATGGGTGGCAGCAGCTTCGCCCGGCTCAGGGCCTGGAGCAGGCCGAAGAAGATGCCGACCGCGATGGCGATATAAGCAATGTAAAGATGCCAGCGGATCAATCGTTTTTCGCTCTCAGGCATTGCGAGGGCTCCCATAGCGACCTCCCAATGGCTGGAACTCATGATTGGGGTCCTCCCGCGCACTCGATCAGCGATCATGTTGCCGGGAGGGTGACCATGCTGCTATCGGCTTGTCGTGATCTTTTCCCTCCTCGCCGCGGAGGTGAAGGAGCGTTCCGCTTACAGGGCTTTGCGGATGATGTCGGTCACCGAGATCACCCCCAGCAGGCGTTCCCGGATCACCGGCGCGCGCCGGATCCCGGTGAGGGCGAAGAGACGGGCCACGTTCTCCACCGAGAGATCGGGGTTCACCACAATGCACGGCTTGGTCATGATCTCCCGGACCAGCACGGACTGCGGGCTCAGGCCCTGGGCGACGACCTTGTAGACAATGTCGGTCTCCGTGACGATACCGTAGGCGTCCTCCTCATTGGCCCGCTCGACGATGAGGGCCCGCAGGCCTTTCTCCTTCATCAGGGCCACGGCCTCTGCGACCGTGGCGGAGGGCTCAATGGTGACCACCTCGGTGGTCATGATGTCCTTCGCTTTCAGCCCCATGGCGCACCCCCTGTGTGCGGTCTTAACGGGCCCAGCATGCCAGCGCCGAGGCCATTGCCCGCGGTGTCGGGAGAGAAGGCCCCTCCGCCGTCCGCGGCTCGACGATCACCTTCGCTGACATCGCGTGATGGCCCAGTCCGCAATACTCATGGCAGACGATCAGATATTCCCCAGGTTGATCGAAACGGGCCTGCGCCCGGTTCACCACGCCCGGCACGGCCATCATGTTGACGTTGGTGTTGAGGATCTTGAAGCCGTGCTGGACATCTTTGCTGGTCAGGTTGAAGGTGACGGTGGAGCCTGCGGGGATTCGGATCTCGCGGGGATTAAAGAGCCACATTTGGGCGACCACGTTCACCACATACTGGCCTGGAGCAACTTCCACCACAGCGGGCTGATCGAAGGGCGGGATATCCGTGACACAGGTGGGCACGCGGATCCCCAGGCCGAAGGCGCCGATGACAATGGCGACGAAGAAAGCGGTCATCAATAAACCAGCCCCAAAGATAGCGGTGCGTTCAAACGGATCTTTCACCATGCCGGACCTCCTGGGATTAGCCAGATGACGCGTGAAGGATTCAGAAAGCGGTCATCCCTCGAGGAAGCAGGATGGTGAGATACAGGCCGAACCACATGGCAGCGAACAGCAAAATCATGCCGAGGAACAAAAGCAAAGCGGCGCGGGGCTGGAACGTCTCGTGCATCCTTCGCCTCCTTTCCCGGTATTCTGGAAATAGGCAACACTCACCGGATCTCCAGCGTTTGAGCTGTGAGGGTCTCTGGAACCGATGGGACGGCAGTGCCGTTGGTCCCATTACGGGATTGCATCGCCCGGATCTGACGTCCCCTCTCCGCCACCTGGGCGAAAGTCGTGGAGCCCAGAAGTTGCTGGAGGTAGGCCTGGGCCTGGGCCCAGATGGGGTGGATGGCACAGAAGCTCCAGCGCGGGCAGAGGTGGGGTTCCCGGGAGCAGCGATTCAGGCGGATGGGGCCTTCCATGGCTTCCAGGACCTCCAGCAGGGTGATCGATTCCGCCGGCCGGGCCAGCCGCACCCCACCCCGCCGACCCCGGCTGGCTTCAATAAAGCCTGCCGTGCAGAGATCCCGGATGATCTTTTGCAGAAACGCATACGGGATCGCCTGTCGCCGCGCGATATCCCGGGCCCGAGCGCGCATCCCCGGCGGGAGCATCGCCAGATCCAGGATCACCCGCATCGCATAATCGGCCCGCCGACTGATCTCCATCGCCCCTCCTGTGAAATTCGGACATTGTGGACCCGCATGGTCCGCTTTGAGGATAGGCCCCTTCTGGCATGGACGAGTAGTGTCATTCCTCACAGATTCGTAATGAGGGGGATCATATCCCCTTGCCAACCCGGAGGTCCGGGGGCAGGGCCTCTCGGGGAGCTTTCTGGGGGCCGGTCAGGGCGCTAAGGGTTGCGCTGCTGACCTCGAGGGGCTTCTGGGGCTGGCCCGGCTCCCGGGGCGGCCGGGCCACCAACGGGGAGGGGCCATCCTGTTTCCCCGAACTGGAGCTCAACGGCGTGAGTCCCGATTAAAATAGACGTAACCTGTCTGCGGGGTCGTGGATGAACGCGACGGGGCGGGATGTTCGGTCGACATGGCTGGCTCGCAAGCGAGCGCCTCTGGAGCCGAACGGTGCGAACCCTGCCTGGGAGAGCCCCGCTGTTGATTCGGGTCTATGCGAGGGCAGGTTGCGTTAAAATTAACCCGGTACCGTTCCTCCCTGGCTGTTTCTCTTGACGGAAGCAGGTCGGTGGATAATGGCTGCCTGGGCCCCTTATCTTGTTAAAGGTGATCCGGTTGATCTCCATCCGGGCGCTTTTGGGGAGGAAGGAGGGGGGAATATGCTGTCCCATCTCCTCGATCGGAGCCCAGCGGCGTAAGCCTTACTTCAAACCGGATGCCGGGGGGAATAGAGGCCTTCCATGATTCAGATCAGGAGGAATGGCATGCCCTTTCCACCCACCCCGATGACCATTCGCTGTCCTTTCTGCGGCCAACCCGTTCAGGTTCAGGTTCGCCAGATCATCGACGTTTCCGAAGAGCCCCATCTGAAGCGGCTGCTTCTCACGGGTCGTCTGAACTCCTTTGTCTGCCCCCGATGCGGCAACCGGGTGAGCTTCGCGGCGCCTTTCCTTTATCACGACCCGGAGAAGGAGCTCGCCCTCGTGTTCATCCCGATCCAGGCGAACCTGAAGGAGGTGGATCGCCAGCGGATCGTTGGGCAGCTCACGGATGCGATCCTGCGACAGCTGCCCCGGGAGAAGCGCAGGGCCTATTTGCTTCAGCCGAAGGAGTTCTTCACCATCCAGAGCCTCCTGGAGGCGATCCTCCGGGCCGACGGCTACACGGATGAGGATCTTAAGGCGATGGAGGAGCGGACGCTCCTCCTGCAGCGGATCCTGAACACCAGGCGCATGGAGGACGTGGAGGAACTGATCCGGGAGAATGCGGAGAAAATCGACGCGGAGTTCTTCCGCCTCTTCCATGAAGCGCTGACGACCGTCCAGGAGGAGGGATCAGCGGAGGAGTTCGCCCGGATCATGGCGATTCGAGACCGCCTGCTTGAGCTGACGCCTTACGGGCAGACCGTTCGTTCCCGAACGCAGATCATTGAGAAATTCACCCGTGCGCCCAGCGGCGAGACCCTGCTGGAAGCCCTCCTGGAGGCACCGGATCCGGAGACCCGCCAGACGCTGGTGGCGCTGGGCCGTCCCTTCCTGGATTATCGCTTCTTCCAGAACCTGACCCGTCGGATCGAGGAGGCGGAAGCGGCTGGTCGGCAGGAGGAAGCCGAGCGCCTTGTGGCCCTGCGCCGGGAGATCCTGGAGGCCCGGGAGGCGGTCGACCAGGAGGTCCGTCGGATCTACGAAGAGCGGGCCCGCCTGATCCGGGAACTGCTGAGCGCTCCTTCTGAACGGGAGCTGCAGGAACGCCTGATCCAGCGCATCGCGGAGATCGATAACATCTTCTTCGATGTGCTCCAGATGAACATCGAGGCCGCGCTGGAGGCGGGCGATACCCGACTGGCTCAGGCGTTGAACCTGCTGGGGCAGATCGCCATGGCGATCCTCCAGCAGACGCTGCCGCCGGAGCTCCGGCTGCTGAATGTCTTGCTGAACGCCCGCTCGGAGGAACAGCGCCGACAGATTCTGGAACGAAACCGCCGGTTGTTGACGCCGGAGTTCCAGCAGTGGTTGCAACAAATGGAGGCCCGGATGCGGGAGGAGGGCCGGGCGGAGATGGCGGAACAGATCGCTGCCATCCGTTCCCTGGCTGAGCAGGTGGCGGCCACCCCCGCTATCCTTCGGCCTTCGTAACGGAGGCGGAAGCCTGTTTTCCCGTAAGGATCTCCAGTATGGCGGATGTGATCCTTTCTCAGCCGACTCACAGTCTGTGGCGGGCGGGGGGGCATCCCCGAGCGATCCGGGTGATGCGGATCCTTCGGGAGAGCCCTCGCGTGAGCACGCTGATTCTGGACGCCCGGATTGAGGCCCAGCCGGGTCAGTTTGTGATGGTATGGCTGCCCGGCTATGAGGAAAAGCCGTTCAGCCTGGCGGAAGCCGATCCGGTGACCCTGACGGTGGCCCGGGTGGGCCCCTTCTCCACGGCCCTGCATGCCCTGCAGCCCGGCGACCGATTATGGATCCGGGGCCCCCTGGGCCATGGGTTCACCCTGGAGGGCCAGCGGATCCTCCTGGTGGGTGGGGGCTATGGGGTGGCCCCCCTGGCGTTCCTGGCCCGTCAGGCGATCGCACGAGGGATCCAGGTGACGGCTCTGACAGCCGCCCGGCGCGCCGAGGATGTGCTCTATGGGGATCGTTTTCGGGCTCTGGGGGCTTCGGTTGTGGTAGCGACGGAAGACGGCTCTGCCGGGGAGCTCGGGCGGGCTCCGGAGGTGGCTGCCCGTGTGCTGCGCTCGGGCTCTTACGATGCCCTTTATGGGTGTGGACCCGAGGGGATGCTGGAGGGGCTCCGAGCGCTGGCCGCCGAGTTCGGCATCCCGGCGCAGCTCAGCTATGAGGCCTACATGCGGTGCGGCATCGGGCTGTGCGGTTCATGTGAGCGGGAAGGCGTGGTGTTGTGCCTGGAGGGTCCCGTGTTGCGGTTCGAGTAATATGCTGTATGGGCTTAGAGAGCCTGTTCAGGTAACTGCGGTTGTAGGATGAACCGACCATCCCCGCCCTGGGTGAAAAATCCAGGAATGGGCTCAGAGTCCTTTCTCTTTTGCCCGCGTTGTGGCGCGCGCCTGACGCATCGTTTCCTGTTCGGTCGGGAACGCCCGGTCTGTCCGGCCTGTGGATATATCGTTTTCTATGATCCGAAGGTCGCCGTAGGGGTACTGGTGGAACATGATGGGAAGGTTCTGCTGGTGCGACGGCGCTACGATCCGGGAAAGGGGGGATGGGCGCTTCCTGCCGGATTCGTGGAGATGGATGAGGGGCCAGTTGCGGCCGCGATTCGGGAATGCCGTGAGGAGACCGGGCTCCTGATTCGCATCTGCGGCCTGCTGGATGTCTTCGCGGTCTCTATGGACCCCCGGGGCCCTGCCGTTCTCATCGTATATTATGGGGTCCCCATCGGCGGTTCCCTGCAGCCTGGGGACGATGCGCTGGAGGCCGGTTTCTTTCCACCCGATGGCCTTCCCTCTCCACTGGTTTTCGCCAGCACACGCCGTGCCCTCTGGCGATGGCGGCGCAAAAAGGGGTTCCTGGAACGGCGGTTTTAAAAAGAGGAGAACCCGGAACGTTCGAGAGGGGGAGGGTTGCCTTCAACGGCCCTCCCACCCCTCGAACCCCCCCGCCTTGTGTCGAGGGTGAGCCCGATGGATTCGAGTTTCCTCGCGCCAGCTGGGGAGGAGAATGGGGCCCAGGCTGAGTAAGAGGAACAGAAGAAGCCACGGCCCGAGGCGCTCCATCAGGGACTGCCAGAGCGGTTGGGGTTGCAGCGCGGCTTCCGCCTCATCCTCCAGGCGGGCCAGCGAGCGCCCCAGGACCCGGCGCACACCGTTCTCACAGGAGACCCCTCCCGCGTAAGCCTCCAGCACCCGCCGGAGCCCTCCGATTCCCTCCTGATCATGGATATAGCGAACCACGGCCCAGGAAAGGGCATAAGCCTGAGAGGCTCGCAAAGGGTCGGAAGGGAAATCCCCGCACAGGCTCGCCAGCGAAACGCCCTCCAGGCGGGGCTCCTGAAGGGCGCGCAGCAGGGCCGGATCCGGCCAGCCTTCGTTCAGCAATGCCCAACCCTCATCCAGCCACGCGGGGAGGGGCTGCCCCCCAGACAGATCGTCCAGGATCACATGGGTGAGCTCATGGGGGATCAGGCGGCGAAGGAGTTCCAGGCCGGCTCCATCCGCGGAGGCGATCAGGATCACCGCCCGCCAGCGAGGGCGAGCCTCCCCCCCGATCTCCAGTCCGGCCAGACGAAACGCCGCCTGAGCCAGTTCGCGGTCGGCATACCAGAACAGCTCGATGGGCTCCGACGCTTGATAGCCCAAGGGCCTGCTGATCCGATCCAGGCTCTGATGGGCCAGCTCCAGCACCGCCCGGGCCAGTCCGGGATCTCCCGCATGCCAGTAAAGATGGAGAGGGCCTGAGGAGACCGTGTGCCAGGCCACCCGGTTGTCCAGATATCGAACCGTTCGACGCTCGGTAGACCACCAGTGCCCCTCGCGATCCTGAACTTCCCACCAGAACGTGAGCGGCACGAAGGGCGGCAGAGGATCCCGACGAAGGTCCCGTTCGTAAGTGATTCGAGACGGGATCTGGGATCCCGGAACCACACGCACCCGCTGGGGAAGTTCGGCGTCGGGGAGGGTGTAGTAAAGAATCGCTTCAATGATGGGGAGAGGGCTTTCGAGCTCCAGGATAAAACGCATGCGTTGACCGAAGGTATACTCCAGCTCCACCCGGGCCGGAAGCGGGGCCTGAACCTCGAGAGGAGGAAAGATCGTCAGAACCCCCAGAAGCCCCATCGCGATCCATCCCGGGGACCTGAATACAGGAAACCCGAACTTTCTGAGAAAGCCGGGAACGCTCACGGCCATCTTCATCCCCGTAGCCAGGCGATCCACGCGCTGAGGGTGAGCGGGCTGAGCAGGGTGGACAGGAAAATAATCCCGGCGATGGTACGGGGGTAGACCCCGAATTCCACCGCCATCACCACGCTCGAGATAGCGGCGGGCATGGCGCTCTCCAGCAGCCCAGCCTGCCGGGCTGGTCCTTCCAGCCCCCAGATCTGAGCCAGGGGGATGGCCACCAGTGGAATCACCGTTAGACGCAGAAAAGCCCCCAGACCCATTAAAAACCACCGGTCCTCCAGCTGAATATGAGCCAGCTCCAGACCGAGCACGATCAGGAGGACCGGAATAGCACCCCGGCTGAGAAGGGCAATCCCGGCTTCCACGGGCTCCGGAGGAGCCCATCCGCTGAGGCGCACCAGGGCGGCCAGCAGAGCGGCATAGAAACTGGGAACGATCAGCATAGATCTCCACCCGGTCCGGCCACCGGTGTGCACGGCCATCAGCACGCCGATTGTGTTCAGAAGGATGTTGTTGGTCATGAAATAGAGCACCGCCCGGGCGAGGGCGGCCTCGCCGAAGGCACGCTGGACCACTCCCAGCCCGTAGCTTCCAGCGTTGACAAACATCGCCGTCAGCATCAGGGCCGTCCGTTCTGATGCGGAGAGCCCCAGGGCGAGGCTGAGCAGGAGCCCGAGACTGCCGGCGACGAGGGGGATGGAGATCGAGAACCCCAGGAAGCGCGCCAGTTCCTCTCCTGTGATATCGGAGCGGGTGAGGGAGATGTAAACCAGGGCGGGATTGAGGATGTAAAAGGAAACACGCGCCATGGGGTGCGGAGGGATCTTCAACCAGCGCCCTGCCAGCCAGCCCACCGCGATCGCCAGGAGGACCGGCGTGAGATCGTGAAAGAAGATCTCCGGGACGAGGCGAAGGATCACCTGCGAATGCTCCTGTCGTCAGCGCCGGCCGTAATCCCGATCTTCTTCCTCTTCATCCTCCTCCTCTTCCGGTTCCTCCTCTTCCAGCTCCTCCAGGCCCAGCCGCTTCGTCTCCCACCACATCAACCAGTCTTCTGCTTCCTCTTCTTCGGCCTCCAGATCCATCTCCAGGAGCGGCATGAACGTCTCCGCGCCCTCCAGCAGCTCCAGCTCCTCCAGCGCCTCCTCGGCCAGCGCTGCCAGATCCTCGTCCTCCCCCTGGGCGATTTCCGTCAGGATCTCGCGAGCCCGTGGGCCTCCGATCTCCCCCAGCGCCCAGATCGCCGCCTCCTGGATCTCCGCGTCCCCTTCTTCGATCAATCGCTCCAGGATGGGAACCGCCTCCCGGATCCCGATCTCGCCGGCTGCGACCACGGCCTCATAGCGCACGGCCGGGCTGGGACTGCGCAGCGCTTCCATCACGTAAGGTGTCCAGCGGGCCTCCCCCGTTCGTCCCATGGCGAAGATCGCACTGATCCTCATTCGCTCATCCGGATCCGCATAGGCCCGTTCGATCATCTGCGGGAGGTCGGGCTCCAGGGTGTTCCCCAGGGCCTCCAGCGCGCGCCGCCGCACCTCCAGAGGCTCTTCGAGGTTATAGAAGGTGTGGCGCAGCGCGTCGATGGCCGGCCGCACGGCGGAGAGCGGGATCTGTTCCATAATGCAGGCGTTATAGAAGTAACGCCCCAGGCCGATAGCGGCACGGGCGCGGACTTCCGCAGCGGGATCTTTCTCGAAGAGCTCGAAGAACCGGCGCATCAGTTGAAGGTCCTGATCCTCATACCATAGCCCATCGATGGCCATCGCCCGCACTTCCGGATCCGGATCGCTCAGGGCCATGCGGAAGACGCGACCGAAGTCCACCTCCATGTTCTCCTCGCTGATGTCCACCAGATGGCTCATGATCGCCCGGCGTCGGGCCGGCGATAGCGTGAGCCAGACCTGAGCGACGCGGGCGAATTCCTCATCGCTCAGATCGGAGAGCCAGTACAGGCGAGCGATCGAAAGCGGGGTTGCCTCATCCTTCAGATGAGCCAGCAGAGTTTCCACCGACGGCATCAGATCCTCCTCTCTATGTACAGGAAGTGCCCACCCGCCCCGGGTCTCTTCACGTTTCTCCCAATCGGGACCTGTGTGAGGAAAATCAACGACGCGCCTTCTTAATTTTAACGCAACGTCATGCTGCCCGTTTATCCAGAGCCCCAGATCAATGACCCCCTGGGCGGAGCCCGGCGAGGTAGGCCTGCAGCGCGCTGAAGGCAGGGCGTGGAACTCCTCGTGTATCCAGGATGCTATAAAGGACGTTATCATCCCGCTCCGGCCCGAACCCTTTCGGCCCGAAATCCAGGTTCCACAGGATCGCCATTCGAACGAATCCCCAGGCGCGCATCCGCTCAAATCCCTCCACGATCCATCGGGCCTGTTCGTCCAGGGAATTGTCCAGGGCGAATTCGAACCCGGGCGGTACCGTCCCATATTCCTCCGCGGACGCCCAGCCGAATTCCGTTACGCATAGCGGCTTCGCATCCCCGATGATCTCCCGGTAACCCCAGAGCGTCGACTTGAAGCTCCAGCTATGGTGGGGGTTGTCAAAAGGGCCTCGAAAGCGGGCGGTTCGGGCTTCCGGCAGGAGCGGGGCCTCCTCCGCCAGCACATCCGGGCCAATGTTGTAACCGTTGTGGTGAACCCCCACGCAATCCGCGTAGTTCAGCAAACCCGCCTGCACCATGCCCTGCAGGTAGCGGAAATCATCCACCGCGTTCACCCCATCGTCGATCCCGGTGGGGGAAAGCGCCCCGCTGATCACCATGATCCCGGGATCCTCCGCCTTGATGGTCGTGTAAGCCACCCGAAGCAGCTCCACGTAATCCTCCGGGCGTAACCCCCGGGAAGTTTGCCATTCCCGTTTCAGGTTCTGTTCGTTCCAGACCTCGATGGCATGGATCCGCCCGCGATGCCGGCGGATCAGCGTCCGGAGAAAGCGGGCGAGATCCTCCGGGCGATCCGGCGGCCCATGGATCCCCCCTTCCCGCCGGCTCCACTCCGGCGCAGTGACCACGCTCAGCACCACCTTCACGTTCTCCAGCTCGGAGACGATCAGAAATCCCTCCAGGATGCCCCAATCATAGCGACCGGGCTCCGGCTCGTGCATCGACCAGAGGACCTGCTGCTTCACCCAGGGGAATCCCACCTGACGGACCACGCGAAGGGTATCCCGTGGGTCTCCCACGTATCCGTGTACCTGGACTCCGATGAGGAAAGGTTCGGGGGCAGAGCGCGGGGTTGGCGATGATCCTGGGGAAGCTGACGGAAGGACGGAAGGTGTGGCAGAGATCTCCGGCTGGGGCGCAGTGGAGCGCCAGAGCGCGAAGCCCAGGATGCTCATCTCCAGAGCGACCAGGATGACGGCCAGTTGCAGAATCCAGCGGCGAATGGCTCGATTCAACCGCGAGTCCCTCCTCGGACGGTAAGAATCATAAGATTGAGACCGTGGGAAGGGCGGCTGTGCCGCCCCTCCCACGGCCCCGAAATGCTACGGACAAGCCCTGCTGATGGCAGGCCCTGTTTGTGCCTCTGCCCTGGCTGGCGATGCGGAACGGTTAACGTCCTCCCATCACCTGATGCAGCGTCTCGCAGGCGGGGCAGGAGCCATCCGGCCGGATGATCGCATAGCCGGCCATGGGATCCGCCCCGTAGTTCTTGAAGTCCACATTCCAGATGATCATCAATCGCACCTTCCCGCTCTGAGCCGAGAGCTGCGCAGCCCGGGCCAGCCATTCCGCCTGCTGCTGAACCGTTACGTCCTTCGCCCAGGCGAAGGAAGGCGCCACAGCTTCCAGAGGCGGATATCCATCATCAGACAGATAGCCCAGCTCGGTGAAGCACAAACGTCGAGCGCCCCCGAAGGCGTTCCAGTAAGTGTTCACCATCCCCCAGAAGTAACGCGTGTAGTAATTGTCCCGGGGATCGCCGCTGGTCCAATCCGGCGGGACAATCCCTTCGTTGTAGTGAATGCCGATACAATCCGCGTAATTCGCTGCGCCCGCGGCCGCCATCCCGGCCACATAACGATCATCGTTCCACACGCGATGGGAACCGAAAGCGCCCTCCGCGCCAGTCGGAGCGGGGGCCCCGCTGATCACCATGGTCCCCGGGTTGCGGCTCTTGATGGCGCTGTAAGCTCGCCGCAGCATATCGGTGTAGCTCACAGGGTCGATGTGGCCGGTCGGCCACTCCCGATCGATGTTCTGTTCATTCCAGACCTCGATCCCATCGGCTCCCAGAGCCGCCACACCGCCCAGGAACTGGGCGAAGGCGTCAAAGTAACCCGGATTGGGAGTTCCCATCTGCTCCGGGAAGCCCACGATGCCCAGGAGGATCTTGAAGCCGTTGGCATGGGCCTGCTGGATCAACCCGGCGACGCTGCTGGGATCCTGGCCGGGGGACCAGCGGACCTGGCGTTTGACCCATGTCATACCGGCATAGCGCATAAGATCCGGCCGGGAGAAGCTGTCCACATGGCCGCCCAGCTCAAAGCCACCGCCGATCGGGCGAGGACGGGGCGTGCTGGTGGGACGGGGCGTCGGGGAAGGGCCCGGCGTGGGGCTGGGCCCGGGCGTCCGTGTAGGCCCCGGAGTGCGGGTGGGGGTAGGGGTGGGCACGGGGGTTCCCGTCGCCACCACCCCGGTGGTCTCCCCCTGGGCTTTCTCGCTGGGACCTGCGCGCAGGATCAGCGCGATATGGAAGGGGCCGTTTGCTTCCGCAGGCGGGGCCCATTCCGCGCGTCCATCGGCCAGGGGGCGGGTGATCTCGGCCACCACCTGGCCGTCCGGCCCGGTGATCCGCCAGACCCATTCCATCGCGGAGAGACCCGGAGCATGGCCGCTCTGGCGATAGGCCTGCAGGGCCTCTACCGTGCCCGGTGCCGTTCCTCCACTCAGCAGCCCTCGTAAGGTCAGCCCCCGAAGCCGATACGTCTGGATGAGAGATAGCTGGCGATCGAGGAGGCCGGTCGTGGGCATCCAGACCGTGTGGAGCTGCCCCGCCTCATCGAAGTACTGGTAGCGGTAAACGCCTGCCTCGGCCAGGAATTGAAGATCCTGAGCGACGGTGGAAGGGACGAGAGTGAGAGTGATGCCCGCCGTGAGGGTCAGCGGCCCGGAGGGCTCCAGACGGCCCAGATGGGCCAGGGCTTCATCAAAGGAAACGAACCGCGCGCTGGAAGGACCGAGGTCCACCGCCAGGCCCGGCCCCACCAGTTGCAGCTGATAGCGGTTCACCTGGCCGATCAGCCATCGCAGGCTTTGCTCGACCAGACCACCCGGGACATACGCCGTGGGGTCGTCGGGAGCTTCCACGTAAAGGACATCCGCGAGGCGGCCCAGTTGCTTCCAATCGTAGCCGCCGGTGAGGAAGCGGCCTTGCTCCCCGGGCAGGGGAAGGGGAACCGCGACGGCCAGCACCTTCCCCTGCTCGTGTAAGGCCTGGCCGAGCCGGCCGAGGAAGTCCATGAAGGCGTGCTGCTGATCCGCTGTAAGGCCCCGATAATCGATCAGGACGCCGTTATAGTTGCGGGCCTGGAGGGTGTTCACGATCTCCGCGATATGCGCCTGATAGACGGTGGGGTTTGTCAGCAGGGCAGCCAGAGCGGCCGTGTTGGGCGCTCCGCCCGGGAGGTAGTTCCGCACCAGCAGCCACGTGACATAGCGCCCCTGGGGATCCGGCGGCGGAAGAGCGTTCACATCCCCCATCAGACGGCCGCCCAGGCCCAGGGTTAATCCCGCCACGCTCACCTCGTTCACGACCTCCAGCGCCCGGGCATCCGGAGCGATCCCCGCTTCCTGGATCGCTCCAAAGGCGGGAACGGGGACCTGCGCGGCCGTGACGATGACATAGCGGGGGGCAGTATGGGTTTCGCCGCTCAGAAGGCCCTGGGATTCCTCCAGCTCCCCGCCGATCCACGTCCAGCCCTGACCGGTCCAGCCCCACGCATCCGCGATCGTCCACGGCTCCAGACCGTCTGGAATATACACCGTCAGACGCAGCGGCGTGCGGACCTCGCCACAGAAGCGCAGCAGGTAATAAGGTGCGACCGGTTTGAGGGTCGGCGGCAGGCGGTTCAACGCTTCCCGAAGCGAAGCGTCCGGTTCCGTCAGCGGCCAGACCGCCACCCGCACGCTCTGGGCGGGATCTGCTGGGGCGAGATGGAAGGTGGGGCTCTGGAAGGGTTGCTGGGCCGTGACGGTTTCACAGGCAGCCTGGGTGGACTGAACCATCCACAGACCCGCTCCGAGCAGGGCCAGAAGGGCCACAGCTCCCAGCCCAAGGATCCACTTCCACGGGAAGGATCCTCCCGGGGAAGGGCGTGTTCTCGGACGTGCGAGCGTCATCCGGTCTAACCTCCTGGTGAAATTGGAGAATGAAGGATTTCCAGAAGGGGGGCGGCCTGCCTGCCCCCATATGTCCTTCCTTTGGAGCTCCAGGGAGATCGAAGGTGCTCCCTCCAGCCTCAAAGGCCCTCAGGGAAGGTCCATTGCGTAGTTCCTATTTTAACGCAACTCACCCGGATGTCAGCGCACGAGAGGGAATCCCGGCTAAAGGTGAGGCTCGGGGATGCTTCAAGCAGGCGATCAGAGCTCCCGTCCCGTGCGACGGGGCTCGCGACGCCGAAGAGGGGTGCGGTAGGGGGGGAGATCCAGGGTGATCACGGTCACCCGGGTCTCATCGCTCAGTCGTGCGGCGATCCGGGCGTCCAGATGTTCCAGCGGGGTCGCGGTGGTGATCACCGTGGGCGCGCCCGCCAGATAGCGATAGTTCAGGAGCTGATACAGTTTCTCCCGTGCCCATGGGGTGGCGCTCTCGGTTCCCAGATCATCCAGCACCAGGAACGGCGCCAGTTTCACTTCGTCGAAGCGCTGGTCATAGGGCTGATCGCTTTTCGGGTGGAAAGCGGCTCGCAGCCAGTCCAGGAGATCCGGCACCCCCACAAAAAGGGCGGGGATCCCCCGGGAGGCGACGACGTGGGCGATGGCGGCGGCCAGATGGGTCTTGCCGGAACCATATGGGCCGGCCAGGACCAGCCAGCCATGCGGGTTCTCGGCGTAAGCCCGGGCTATCCGGAGCGCTTCCCGCAAATTGTCCCGCTCGTGAGGAGAGAGCTCCGGCCGATCCCGGAAGGTTTCGAAGGTCATTTCCCGCAGCAAGGGGAGAAGATTGAGATCCGGCCCGGTGGAGGGCGCGCCCCGCCGGAAGTCCGGAGCCAGGATCACGATAATTTCCACCAGGCGGGAATCCTGAAGCCGGGAGCGCAGGCGGGGCTCGAAGGCTTCCATGGAGAGATTGGTCGTGATCACCGTTGGGAGACGGGCGTTGTAGCGCCAGTCCAGGAGCTGGAACAGCTTCTCCTGGGCCCACGGCGTGCTCTGCTGAGCGCCCAGGTCATCCAGGATCAGCACGGGAGCTTCCCGCAGCTCCCAGAATCGTTCCTCGTAAGAGCTTTCGGCTTCCGGGTGGAAGGTCGCCCGCAGTTCGTCCAGGAGATCCGGTACATTGATGAAGAGGGCCGGCACTCCTCGTTCCAGGAGGCGATGGGCGATGGCCGCGGCCAGATGGGTTTTGCCGCATCCCGTTCCCCCGCGCAGCACCAGCCATCCCTCGGGGCGTTCCGCGAAGGCCTGGGCCCGTTCCCAGGCCCGCCGGAGGCTTCGAGCCTGGTCAGGGGGCAGCCCGAGCCCATCGGGGAGGAAGGTCTCAAAGCGCTTATCCTGGAGCACCCGCAGAGGGCTGGCGGAGCGGATCCGCTGGCGGAGCTCCGCCGCCTGCCGCTCGGCCTGGCATACACAGGGCACCGCCCGACCGAACAACGGATGGCCGGGGGGCACATCGTAGGAGACATACCCCAGCCCCCCACAGTGGGGGCAGGCCTCCGGACCCGCCCCGGCCTGGGGGACAGCTCCCGCTTCCGCGCGGATTGCTCCGGAAGAGATCCCCGAAACGGGGGAAGAGGATTCGTGGCGCGTCGCCTCTTCTCCCTGCAGTCCCTGCGGCTTTTCCTCAACGCTGGAGCTTTTTCCACGACTCGACAACACGTCGCCGATGTGTTTCATCTATCCCTCCCGTGTCCCGACCTTCCGCAGCCCAGCGTTCCAGGATCCGGCGGACATAGGACCAGCGGCGGACGTTGCGAGAGACCGCGATCCGGATGGCTTCCTCGATCCATTCCGCCGGGTAGGTCTTCGCAGCCTCCTCCAGCTCCTGAGCGATCAGCGGGGTCAGCAGCCCGATATTTTGCTCATAGAGCGCGAAGAGGTTCGGGCGATCGGCCACCAGCACCGCCGACTCCCCCAGATCCAGGCTGGGAGGGCGATCCCCCCGACGGATGGCTTCGTAAGCCATGCGCCCCCTGGGGGTGTTGAGGAAATACAGATCATCGGTCTGCCCGTCCTCCTCCAGACGGACGTGCAGGAGCGTCCCTCGAGCCACCGCCCGGTTCAGGCTTTCCCGGATCTCAGTGGCGGAGAGCGTGCTCGTAAGAGCGGGATCCGTTTCCAGCTCCGATCGCCGGACGTAGCGCAGAGGCCCGCTTCGGCGAGCCAGGTGGTAGAGGCAGGCCAGCGTGACCCGCAGTTCCCCCGGGTGGTCGATCTGGGGGAGCAATTCCGTGAAGAAGGCCTCCGGGATCGGCACCGTGCGGGTCCTGCCCGAGGGAAAGCCGGCAAACGTTTTCTTTTCCCTTCGGTTCTTCACAGCCGGATCTCCTGCTTGTGCAGATCGATGAACTGGGCCTGGGAAGGCCGGAAATACAGCTCGACCGTCCCCAGCGGGCCGTTCCGGTGTTTGGCCACAATGATCTCCGCGATGTTCTTGCGGTCCGTGTCCGGATTATAAATCTCATCCCGGTAGATGAAGATCACCACATCGGAGTCCTGCTCGATGCTCCCGCTTTCGCGGAGATCCGCCAGGATCGGGCGCTTATCGTGACGTTGTTCGACGGCGCGGGAGAGCTGAGAGGCGGCCACCACCGGGATGTTGAGTTCCCGGGCCAGGCTCTTCAGCGCGCGGGAGATGTAAGAGATCTCCTGCACCCGGTTCTCCGCCCGGATATCGGCGGTCATCAGCTGCAGGTAGTCCACGATCAGCATATCCAGCCCGTGCTCCGCGTAAAGCCGGCGCGCCTTCGCCCGCAGCTGCATGGCGGAGATGGCCGGCGTGTCATCGATCCAGATGGGCAGCTCCGATAGCGCGCTCACTGCGTGGACGAAGCGTGGCCATTCGTCCTCCCGCAGCTCCCCCAGGCGCAGGCGCTGGCCCTCGATCCCGGTTTCCTGAGCCACCAGGCGATGGACGACCTGCTCGGCGGACATCTCCAGGGAGAAAATGGCGACCCGCTGGCGGTAACGTTTGGCGGCGTTCAGGGCGAAGGAGAGCAGAAGGGAGGTTTTGCCCACCCCCGGCCGGGCGGCCACGATCACCAGGTCCGAACGCTGCAGGCCCCCCAGCAACCGATCCAGATCCCGGAACCCTGTGGGGATCCCCAGGGGCTCCCCGCGATGTTCATAAAGATACTCGATGTGCTCGTAATAGGTTCGCAGGAGATCCCGGATGGACTGGACATCGCGGATCAGGCGGCGCTGAGCCACAGCGAAGAGGGCGGCTTCCGCTCGATCCAGCAGCTCATCCACATCGCCGTGGGCATCCTCATAGGCCATCCGGGCGATCTGGGTGGCAGCCTCCAGCAGGCGCCGACGGATCGAATCCCGCTCCACCAGGCGGGCGTAATCCATCGCGTGCACCGTGGTGGGAACCCGCGCGGCCAGGCCGATCAGGAAGCCCCGTCCGCCGACTTCCTGGAGGCGCCCCTGGCGCTCCAGCTCATCCGCCACCGTGACCGGGTCGATCGCCTCCCGGCGATCGTGCAGGGCCAGGTAGGCCTCCCAGATCCAGCGATGCTTTTCCAGGAAAAAGTCCTCCGGCCGCAACATGGTCGCCAGCGTATGCATGAGCTCCGGATCCAGGAGCACAGCGCCCAGGACCGCCTCTTCCGCCTCCAGGTTATGAGGCGCCAGGGGGACCTGTTCCACACGCTCGAGATCGGGCATCCGCGATGCCTCCTTCCGGGATGTGGGGGAAGCCTCCCCCCGTTGCCGAGCGAAGGGGACGATGGCCGGTTCGTTCCCGGTGTCCCGCTCCTGCCTGCCGGTGATGCGCTGGGCGTTGGAGACCTTCATCCGCAGGCGTGTGGGACGGTGGGGATCACAGGCTACCCGAAGGTCTGTGGTGGTGTCACCCTAAAATATACCATAACCCGGGTCGGCGTTCATCATCCTCTTTCTATGCTGGGATCCGATCCGCCGGGCTTCTTCTTCCAGGACCCCTCCCGATCCGGTTCGCCTGGGGAGGGGACAGGGTTTTTCCCGGTCACGCCGACCCGCGCACATACCCGCCTGCAAGGGGCTGCAGGGTGGTGCCAGGGCTTTTCGTAAGAATAGGGGGTGCAGGGGGCTTTTTGCCCCCTGCCGGGGGGCTGCGGGGGGTGTCCCCCCACCTTCTCCCTCCACCGCCTGTCTGGATGGGTAAGAGCTTCGAAAAGCCCTGGGGTGATGCGGAAAGCGGGGGGAAACATGGCGAAGTCCGCGCGGCTGATGAGCGGTTGTCCGGGTGTGAGGCTTCCGCCCATGGGCATCTCCCTGGTCTCCGGGGCGGGCTGGCCGGTCGGCAATGGGATCTTGCTCGCCGTGTCCTTGCCTGGTGGGGTATGGAAATGCTGGCGGGTATTTGAGCCGTTGCACTCTGCCCACCGTTGTGCTATAAAGTTCGTCGGGTGTAATGGTATTGGTACTTTGCCAGCGGAGAAAGGGCGGGCGTGCGGGCGGTGGAGTCTTGCGCCCGTCGGCGATGTGCAGCTAACAAACGTTTCCAGCCGACCTGATCCGCTTTGCTCTGCTACGTGGGCGGCTGAAGCGCAGGTTGTTAGGCGGCTATCTGCCCGGTGAGCAAGGAGGCAAGCGATGAAAACATGGAGGGAATGGATTGTCTCGAATCCCTCGGTGATGATGGGGAAACCGGTGATCGTGGGAACCCGGATCACCGTAGAACTCATTTTGGAAAAGCTGGCTGCCGGCGAGACGATAGAGGATCTGCTCGAAGCCCATCCCCGGCTGACGCGAGAGGCCATTCGAGCGGCCCTTGCCTTTGCCGCCGAGGCCTTGCGAGCTGATGTGGTGTATCCCATCGAGGGGCCGGCGTGAAGATTCTGGCCGATGAAGGGGTGGACCGTCCTATCGTGGAGCGGCTGCGCCAGAGCGGCCATCGGGTATAGTATGTTGCCGAGATGGAGCCAGGGATTTCCGACACCGTGGATCGGCCCAAAAGGTCGAGGAGCATCAGGACCACCCCAGGGAGACGCATCCGCGCTATCCGGATTCCTCTATCCCATCCCACATTCCGAAAACAGGATGCTCGAAAAACTCCCCGGTCAAGCTGCTATCCGTCGGATCTATACGAGGGGGTAAGACGACCGCGGTCCATCCGCATGGATGGAGGGCTGGGGAGGCCAGATGACCCATCCCGCTGAGCGCTGGCCCGATCGGGTTAATCCCGGGAGGAAGAAGCCCTGTCTTTCCTCAGGGCTTTCCGGCGTTCGGAGGCGCGCGGTTATTCCCTTCCCTGGGGCTTTTGAGGGCTGCGGTGCCCCTCGCAGCTCTCCAGAGATGAACACGGGGAGAGACGATCCCCTCTATAGAAACCCCGTTGTATGGAAAGCCTGGCTCAGCCCCAAAAGCCCCCTGTCCGGGGGGACTGCGTCCAGCGTTACAGGAGCCTTCGGGATGCGATCCTGACGGCAAAGCGGACCTTTATTCCTCCCCGCCTTCCCCCAGGTCGTCCAGGTCGAGGGACTCGATCAGGTCGCGGAAGGGGGATTCCTCGAGCTTGGCCTCGGGGCTCTCGAGGCTTTCACTTTCGATTTCCTCCTCGCGCGGGTTGACTCCCGCCCGTTCCATCACATCTTCGTCGACGTAGATGGGAACCCTGGCCCGGACGGCGAGGGCGATGGCGTCGCTGGGTCGGGAGTCGATCTCCAGGCGTCGGGAATCCATCTGGATCACAATACGGGCGTAGAAGGTATCGTTACGGAGGTCGTTGACCACTACGTAAAGGACGGTCCCCCCCATCTCGGTGATGACGTTCTTCAACAGATCGTGGGTCAGGGGGCGGGCGACTTCAATCTGTTGCAGCTCGATATTGATGGCCTCTGCCTCGTAAGGGCCGATCCAGATCGGAAGATAGCGGTCGCTCTCTCGTTCCCGCAGGATGATCACCCGGTGCTGGGACATCAGGCTGGCGCGGATGCTATCGATCACCACTTCAATCATCGGAGCCTCCCCCGGTTCAATCCACCGACGCCATCCGAATTCTTACCCTTTGATTATACCACCAAGGTCAAGAGCCGCGTATCGCCATGGGTATTCACGGAAGGGCCGGGCAGGGATGGCGGGGCCCTGGAGGCCGGCCGGGGCGGCTGGTAGGAGCCGCGTGTAGGAGCCGCGTGTAGGAGCCGCTTCAGCGGCGACCTGAGGGGTCGGGGCTGAAGCCGTCGGGGCTGAAGCCCCTCCTACCGGGTGGCCTGGCCGGGCTATCAATCCGAACCGGTAGGAGCCGCTTCGGCGGCGACACGCGATGTAGAGCGTCTCCGGTGCTCTGTATAACCTCACCAGCCCTGCGGATCATCCTGCGCTGACTTTGCCGGCGGGATAGATACGCCACAAACTTGGAGACGGAAGCTCCATATGACCCGGAGGCGGGATCCATGGCGGTTCTCGAGCTGGATGGGGAGCACCTGACGCTGGAGGATGTGGTGGCGGTCGCGCGGGAGCGGCGACCGGTGGCGCTGACCCCGGCTGCCTGGGCGCGGGTCCGGCGCAGTCGGGAAGGGGTAGAGCGACTGCTGGAACGGGGCGCGGTGATTTACGGGGTGACCACGGGGTTCGGGCATCTGCGAAACGTTCGGATCTCCCCGGAGCAAGCCGCTCAGCTTCAGCACAACCTGCTCCAGAGCCATGCCGTAGGGGTTGGCCCCGAGCTCTCCGAAGAGCAGGTTCGGGCGATGATGGTGGCCCGCCTGAACACCCTGGCTCGAGGCCACTCCGGGGTCCGCCCCGAGGTCCTTCAGCTGCTGGTGGAGATGTTAAATCGGGGGGTCCATCCGGTGGTCCCCGCCCAGGGCTCTCTGGGGGCGAGCGGCGATCTGGCCCCGCTGGCCCATATGGCGCTGCCCATGATCGGGCTGGGGGAGGCGATCGTGGATGGTCGGCGGATGCCGGGGGCGGATGCGCTGGCGGCGGTAGGGTTGCGGCCGTTGCGCCTGGAGGCCAAGGAGGGGCTGGCGCTGATCAATGGGACAGCCTTTATGGCCGGGCTGGGCGCGCTGATCACCTATGATGCCGAAGTCCTCGTGCAGACAGCGGATATCGTGGGGGCGATGATCCTCGAGGCGCTGGAAGGTTCCGCCATGCCTTTCGACGAGCGCCTTCATCGCGTGCGCCCGCATCCCCGTCAGATGGATTGTGCGGCTTTCCTGCGGCGGCTGGTGGAAGGAAGCGAGCTGCTGAGCGACCCGCGGAACCCCTCGCGGGTCCAGGACGCCTATTCCCTGCGCTGCATGCCCCAGGTGCACGGCGCGGTGCGGGATGTGGTGGCGTATGCCCGCTGGGCCCTGGAAATCGAACTGAACAGCGCCACGGACAACCCGCTGATCTTCTGGGAGGAAGGGGAGGAGGAGCCCACGGTGCTTTCCGGAGGCAATTTCCACGGGGAGCTGATCGCCCTGGCGATGGATTACCTGGCCATCGGCCTGGCCGAGCTGGCCAACATCTCCGAGCGGCGGCTGAACCGTTTGCTGGATCCGGCGGAGAACGAGGGCCGTTATCCGCCTTTCCTGGCCCTGGAGCCGGGCCTGCATTCCGGGTTCATGCTGGTGCAGTATACAGCGGCGGCCCTGGCTTCAGAGAACAAGGTGCTGGCCCATCCGGCCAGTGTGGACACGATCCCTTCCTCCGCGGGCACGGAGGACCATGTGAGCATGGGGGCCACCGCGGTGCGCCATGCCGAGTTGGTGCTGCGCAATGCGCAGCGGGTGGTAGCGGCCGAGTGGTTCGCGGCTGGTCAGGCGATCGATCTGCGCCGACAGCAGGCCGGGCGTCCCCTGCGCATGGGTAAAGGGACGGAGGCTGCTTACCGGGTCCTCCGTCAGCATATCCCTTTCCTGGCTGGGGATACGGTGATGGCCCCGTGGATGGAGCAGGCTTACCGGCTGGTAGCCGGGGGGGCCATTCTTCAGGCTGTGCAGGAGGCCCTGAATACGGCTTAAAGCAGACGGCCCGTATTGGAACAACCGCCTTTTGTTGCGATGCCTCCATGAGCCCGTTATAATTCCACGTGACCGGTTCTAACCTTGAAAGCCCTCCGGAAGCCTCCGATTCTGGCGATGGGCCGGGAAGATCCATCGCCTGAGGAAGATGCTTCTGGCAGGAGGAAGGAAGGCTGACGATTCTGGTTCTGGAGGGAATGATCGGTGCGGATCACAACGGAAACCCTTCCGCAGCGCCAGGTGGCGTTGACCATCGAGGTCGACCCGGAACGTGTGGAGAAGGCGATGCGTCAGGTGGCCCGGCGCTTCGCTGAGCGTTATGACATCCCTGGTTTCCGCCGTGGCAAAGCTCCGTATGAGATCGTAGTCCGAACCTTCGGTCGGGAAGTGATCTTTGAGGAGGCGGTGGAGGTCCTGAGCCAGGAAGTCTACCGGGAAGCCCTGGACCAGCTGGGCCTGGATCCCTATGGGCCGGGCCAGCTGGAACGGGTCGAACCGGAGCCCCTGACGTTCCGCGTGATCGTCCCCCTGAAGCCCGAGATCCGGCTGGGGGATTACCGATCCATACGCCTGCCCTACGAACCGCCGGAGCCAACTGAGGAAGAGGTTATGGAAGTCCTCGAGCGCTTGCGGGAGGACAACGCCATCATCGAGCCCCTTTCGGAGGGGGTGGCGGAGCCGGGGATGATGGTCACAGTGACCCTGCAGGCGAAGGATGCGGAAGGGAAGATCGTTCTGGAGGACGAGGTCTCCTTCGTGCTGGGTCAGGAAGAGCCTCCTCTGCCCGGGCTGGGGGAGCGGATCGCGGGCATGGCGTTAAACGAGACACGGACGTTTGAACTGCCCTGGCCAGGAGATGAATCCCGTGTCCTCCAGGTGGAGGCCACCCTGACCGGGGTTTCCCGGTATTTGCTGCCGGAGCTCGACGATGCCCTGGCTCAGACCATCGGTGAGTTCGAGACCCTCGAGGAGTTGAAGGCGAAGATCCGTCAGGATCTCGCTGCCCATAAGCGTCGTCAATACGACGCGGAGTATGCCGAGCGCGCGCTGGAGGCGCTGGTGGATCAGGCGGAGGTGGAGTTCCCCCCGCAGATGCTGGAGGAGGAGATCAATGATCTGGTGGAGGATCTGGAGCGCTCCCTCCGGCGGCAGGGGAAGGATCTGGAGAGCTACCTGAAAGAGCGGAATCAGACCCTGGAGGCGCTGCGGGAGGAACTCCGGCCGCAGGCCGAACGCCGGATTCGCCGGGGGCTGGTCCTTTACCAGCTGGCCCGGGAGGAGGGGCTATCGGTCCCGGACGAAGTGGTGGAAAAAGAGGCCCAGGCGTTACGCCAGCGGGCTTATGTATCGGAGGAGGCCTGGAAGCATCTGGGGCCGGAGGTCTCTGCCACGATTCGCTCCCGGCTTCTGGCCCGCCGGGCTCTGGAGCGTCTGGTGGAGATTGCCCGGGGCGACCTGGCGGTAGCGGCGGAAGCCGGGCCCGCGGGTGAAGCAGAGGCTCCCGTCGTGGAAGGGACCTCCACCCCGGGGACCGCCGAATAGAGCAAGGAAGTTCGGTGAAACCCTGTATGGGAACCCGAAAGGAGGCTGGTGATGGCTCGAGGAGAAATGCCGGAGATGTTGATTCCGATGGTGATCGAGAACACGGGGCGCGGCGAGCGCGTTTATGATATCTACTCGCTGCTCCTGAAAGAGCGGATCATCTTCCTGGGGACGCCGATCACGGATCAGGTGGCCAATCTGGTGGTCGCTCAGCTGCTCTATCTGGATCGGGAGGACCCGGAGGAGGAGATCCGGCTTTACATCAACTCGCCCGGCGGGTTGATCTATCCGGGCCTGGCGATCTACGACACGATGCAGCAGGTGCGCGCTCCGATCTCCACGATCGCTGTGGGCTGGACCGCCAGCATGGCCACCGTGCTTCTGGCGGCGGGGACAAAGGGTCGCCGCTTCGCCCTGCCGCATGCGACGATCCACATGCATCCGGCCGGCGGCGGTGCCCATGGCTATGCTCCGGATGTGGAGATCCAGTATAAAGAGCTGATGCGGATGCAGAACCTGATCTTCGAGCTGCTGGCCCGCCATACCGGCCAGCCGGTGGAACGCATCGCCGATGATTTCGACCGGGATTACTATATGTCGGCGGAGGAGGCCGTCAAATACGGGATCATCGACGAAGTGCTCAAGCCGCCGCCGCACAAGGAGCTCCCGCCGCTGCCGACCCAGGCGGTCACTACCCCGGATGGCCGCAGGGAGTGAGGGATGCAACGCGCGCGCAGGGAGGCGCCCCGTTGCTCCTTCTGTCGGCGGGATCCGGACGAAACGGGCCGGCTCCTCGCAGGCCCGGAGGGGGTTTACATCTGCGAGGAGTGCGTGGAGACGAGTTATCGCCTCCTTCGGGGAGAGGGCAGGGATGCCTGCCCCTCCCCGGGTTTCCCCCGCCGTCTCCCTTCCCCTCGTGAGATCTATGCCTATCTGGATCAGTATGTGGTGGGCCAGGACCGGGCCAAACGGGTGCTCTCCGTAGCGGTTTACAACCACTACAAGCGGATCGCCAGTGGCGGACGATGGGAGGACGTGGAGCTCGAGAAAAGCAACATCCTGCTCATCGGCCCTACCGGATGCGGCAAGACCCTGCTGGCCCGCACCCTGGCCCGTTTTCTGGATGTCCCTTTTGCCATCGCCGACGCCACTTCGCTGACGGAAGCCGGTTATGTGGGGGAGGATGTGGAGAACATTCTCCTCCGGCTGATCCAGGCTGCGGATTACGATGTGGCCCGGGCGGAGAAGGGCATCGTCTACATTGATGAAATCGACAAGATCGCGCGCAAATCCGGCGATAATCCCTCCATCACCCGCGATGTCTCCGGCGAGGGCGTGCAGCAAGCCCTGCTCAAGATCATCGAGGGCACGATTGCCAACGTTCCCCCTCAGGGCGGCCGCAAGCACCCGCATCAGGAGTTCATCCAGATCGATACGACCAATATCCTTTTCATCTGCGGTGGTGCCTTCGAAGGGCTCTCGAAAATCATCGCCGAGCGCATGGGGTTGCGGGGACACATCGGATTCCCGGGTGAGGCCAGAGTTCGAGGTCGGGTCTCCCTCTCGGAGGCCGAGCTGTTACAGCAGGTGACCCCGGAGGATCTCATCCGGTTCGGGTTGATCCCCGAGCTGGTCGGACGGCTCCCGGTGGTGATCCCGGTGGATCCGCTGGATCGGGAGTCGCTGAAGGCGGTGCTCACGCGCCCGCGCAACGCGCTGGTGAAGCAGTTCCAGCGGCTGTTCGCTCTGGATCATGTGGAGCTGATCTTCACGCCGGATGCGATCGAGGCGGCTGCTGAGGAAGCGATACGCCTGGGGACGGGCGCGCGGGCCTTGCGATCGATCCTGGAGCGAACCCTGCTGGATGTGATGTATGAGATCCCCTCTCACCCCCAGATCCGCCGCTGCATCGTCACCGCCGAGGCTATCCGGGGGCAGAGGATGCCGCTGTTGCTGAACGAATCCGGTCAATTTGTGGAGCTGCGCCGGGCGGCATAAAACGCATCAAAAGGCTGGTGTGAAGCGCCGAAGACGCCCCGCGTTTTCTCCTCCCTTCTCGCGGTCCGAAGGGGCCCATGGGGAGGAAAGAGGGATCATCCTGTCTTTCCAATCAAAGCCTCAGTGCGCAAGTCCTACCGGTAAAACGTCCTTCGCACGACCTCCAATCCCTCGATGAGCCGATCCACTTCCTCGAACGTGTTGTAAAGATAGAAACTGGCCCGGGCGGTCGCGGTGAGCCCCAGGCGTTCGTGCAGCGGCATGGCGCAATGATGGCCGGCCCGAATACAGATCCCTTCTCGATCCAGGATGGTCGCGATGTCGTGGGGATGCACCCGATCCATCGCGAAGGCCACCACGCCCCCGCGCTCCGCCGGGGGAGGGCCAACGATCCGAACACCCGGGATTTCGCTCAGCCGCTCCATGGCGTAGGCGGCCAGCAGCTGTTCGTGGCGGTGGATGGCTTCCAGGCCGATGCGGCTCAGGTAATCCACCGCCGCCCCCAGGCCAATCGCCTCGGCGATCGCCGGGGTTCCGGCCTCAAACTTATAGGGGAGATCATTCCACTCCGCGCCTTCAAAGGTGACCCGGCGGATCATATCGCCGCCGCCCAGGAAGGGCGGCATCGCCTCCAGGAGTTCCCGCCGTCCCCACAGCACACCGATACCTGTCGGCCCGCACATCTTGTGGCCTGAGAAAGCCAGGAAGTCGCATCCCAGCTCCTGAACGTTCACCGGGATGTGGGGCACCCCCTGAGCCCCATCGACCAGCACAATCGCCCCCGCGGCATGGGCCTTCTCAATGATCGGCCGCAGCGGATTGATGGTCCCCAGCACATTGGACATCATGGTCACCGCCACCAGGCGGGTGCGCTCGGTGATCAGCGTATCCAGAAGATCCAGCCGCAGACGACCCTCCTCATCGATCGGGATATAGCGGATGCGAAGCCCTTTTTCCTGAGCGACCAGGAACCATGGGACCAGGTTGCTGTGATGCTCCATTTCGGTGAGGAGGATCTCATCGCCTTCCCGGAGGAAAGGACGGGCCCAGGCGTAGGCGACCAGGTTGATGGCTTCCGTGGTGTTCCGGGTGAAGATGATCTCCCTGGGGGAGGCAGCACCGATAAAGACAGCGATCTTACGGCGTGCTTCCTCGTAAAGGGCCGTGGCCTGTTCGCTCAGCATGTAAACTCCCCGGTGAACGTTCGCATGGGTGGTCCGGTAGTATTCGTTCATCGCCTCGATCACCGGGATCGGTTTCTGGGAGCTGGCTGCGCTGTCCAGGAAGACCAGGGGTTTTCCATGGATGGTCTGGTGGAGGATGGGGAAATCCGCCCGGATGCGTTCGACATCCAGTTCGGTTCGCAGCGCCACGCTTTTCATACGGCCCTCCACAAGGGTTCATACGGACAATCAGGGCTTTTCATTAGCAAGCAGGGGCTGGCACCGTTAGAGGCTGGGCGGGGCGCCGAAGGCGCCCCACTCAGCCCCCAGGGCCCCTGGCCGGAATCCCTCAGAACTCCTCTTCGGGCGGGACGCCCAGCTTGCGGTGGATGATCGTATCCGCCTGGCGCCGGATATCGGGCACCGGAATGCGATCCAGAACCGGAGCGAAGAACCCTTCCACAATCAGGCGGGTGGCGACAGGCCGGGAGAGCCCACGGGACATCAAATAGAAAAGCTCCTCTTCATTGATCTGCCCCACGGTCGCGCCATGGGTGCACCGCAGGTCGTTGGCCATAATCTCCAGGCCCGGGATGGAGTCGGCCCGAGCGTGCGGGGAGAGGATCAGGTTGCGGTTGGCCTGATAGGCATCGGTCTTCTGAGCCCCCGGATGTGCCCGGATCATCCCCTGCCAAACGGAGCGGGCGCGATCTTTAAGGGCGACCTTGTAAAGCAAATCGCTCTTGGTGTAGGGAGCGATATGATCCTGCTCGGTATCATAGTCCGCATGTTGCTGACCGTCAAAGAAGAAGACGCCCGACATATAAGCGGTGGCGCCGCGGCCGATCAGGGCGACTTCCAGGAAGGTTTTGGTGATCCCCCCGCCCATCCCGATTACCACCCAATCGAGGGTGCTATCGCGGTCGACGAAAGCCCGCTCGTGGGTGAAATTCCACATATAGCGGCCCCAGTTCTGGAGGGCGATGTAGGTCAGCCGCGCGTTCTCTTTTACATGGATCTCCACGGTTCCGTTGTGGAAGGCTGCTCCTACCGCATCGTCAGCCAGCCGCTCGTCGATGAAGGTAACCTGGGCGCCGGGCTCCACCACGATCAGGATGCGGGAGAAATCGGTGGGGACGCCCTGGAGCCCGATCACGGCCCGCAAGGGCAGCGTGACCTCCAGATCCCGGGGCACATAGAGGAAGATCCCGTTGCGCCAGAACGCGGCGTTCATCGCCGCGAAGAAGCCATCTCCCGGCCGCACGATCTGACCCAGATAGGGAGCGACCTGGTCCGGGTGCTCCCGGATCGCGGTCGGCAGATCCGTGAAAATCAACCCCCGGCGCTCCAGCCGTTCGTCCACCCAGCGGAGAAGGGACTGGCCGTTGAAAAGCAACAGCCCCCCTGCGAGATCGTCCCGCCGCTCCGGGATCTGCCGCATTGCCTCCGGCGGGGTTGCCCCATCGCCGACGAGGACGGTCGCCAGGTCCTCGATCGCCAGAGCCCGGATATCGGTGCGCCGCCAGGCCTCATCGTTCGGCCCCGGCTTAGGGGTCTCGCGCAGGATCTGCCAGGCCTCCCGGCGGGCCTGACGGAGCCATTCGGGCTCTTCGCGGGTCTCCAGGAATGCCTCGAACGCTTCGGGGCCAATGCCCCGAGCCTCTCGAATGAGATGCGTCTCCGCCATTGTATGCTTGAACCTCCCTGGAAGCTTATGCCATGGACAAACCAGCTACCTCACAATCCAGAGGATGGCCACGAAGGGCATGGTTGGGGTGGTGGGGCGGGCCGCTTCGCCACCCCGCCTCGCCACCCTCCAAAACCTCAGGAGTGGAGTGACGCCTTTGTTTCCTGCCCGGGGCTTTGGGGAAGGCCGCGCTCACCGGGCGTGGGGCGCCCCGGCCGGGAAAGACGGACCGGGGCGCCGCCGATCGCCCGACCTCCTCCTGCAACCCCGGTGGGGTTAACCCACCGAGCCGGACATCTGCAGGCGGATGAGCCGGTTCATCTCCACCGCGTATTCCATCGGCAGCTCCTTCACCAGGGGCTCGACGAAGCCAGTGACGATCATCGCTGCTGCCTCCTCCTGGGGGATGCCCCGGCTCATCAGGTAGAACAGCTGCTCGTCGCTGATCTTGCTCACGGTGGCCTCGTGGCCGATGGTGACGTTGTCCTCTTCGATCTCCATATACGGATACGTGTCGGAGCGGGAGATCTCATCCAGGATCAGGGCATCGCAGTTCACACTGACCACCGACCCTTCCGCCCCCGGGTAGACCCGCACCAGGCCCCGATAGGAGGTGCGGCCGCCGTCCTTGCTGATGGACTTGGAGATGATGCGAGAGCGGGTGTGCGGTGCCGCGTGGATCGCCTTCCCCCCTGCATCCTGATGCTGGCCGCGGCCTGCAAAAGCGATGGAAAGGATCTCCCCGCGGGCCCCCGGCTCCATCAGATAAACGCTCGGGTACTTCATCGTCACCTTGGATCCCAGATTGCAATCGACCCACTCCATCACCGCATCCCGGTAAACCACCGCCCGCTTGGTCACCAGATTGTAGACATTGGTGGACCAGTTCTGGATGGTGGTGTAGCGGACGCGAGCGCCCGGCTTGACGATGATCTCCACCACCGCGCTGTGCAGGGAGTCCGTGGTGTAGATGGGCGCCGTGCAGTTGTGCACAGCGAACCCGCGCACCAGATAGGAGTTGGGTTCCTCAACGTCCAGGTTGAAGACGAACCCCTCGTAAGGCACCCGGCGGATGGCTTTGATCGGGACCAGGAAGTAATCCCCGGCGTCGCGAACCTCCCCCATGCGCCGCCCATGCGTCCAGGTGAGGATGAACTGGTCCCTGCGGCGGATCCGACGGCCCCCAATGAAATCCGGGCCGCCCTTGCGGACCTGGATGCTCGCGTAGATGCCCTGGCGCGCCAGAAGCTCCTGGATCTGCCGGGCCAGCGTCTCCGAAACCGTGGCGATCCGGCGCAGCTCGGCCGAGCCCCGGGGCCATCGGTTTCCATCCCCGGCGAGGTAAGCGTCGAGGAGGGGTGCGATCTGCTCCGGCGGCAGCGCCATCACCGCCTCGCTCAGACGCTTTTCGGCGGCGCCCTTCCCTGCATGCTCCAGGCAGAACTCCATCAGCTCCCGGGAGTACACGGAGATCGTGACGGCGTGCTTGCCCCGTATGTGGACCACCTGGGGCTTCTTCCCCGTCACCTGCTGGATGAGGCGTTTGACCTCCTCAATCGCATGGACCTCATGCTCGCCGAAGGAGAAGGCGACCACCGGCTGGCGAAGCGTCTTGTGGATGTATACGGAGCCCTCCGCCAGGTAGTAACCCAGCAGCCGCAGAAGCTCTGGCGTGAAGGCCGGATTATAACCCTCCGCCTGGACTTTCGGGAAGACCAGGAAATCGCCTTCCCGCAGGTCTCCAGCGGGCACATACACCGGCTTTGCCTGAAGCAGGCGGCCGGTATCCACCTCAGGTCGCCATCCATGGCGCGGCCGCCGTCGGACCCGGACATCCTCCCGGCGCACGATCAGAACGGGATGCTCGGGGGTCAGCCGGAAGGTGTTATAGCGGGAGACCGGCTGGATCTCGATCAGATCCCCCCGATAGGGTCGAACCATCACCGCGCGGACTTTCGCCTTGCGGCCGGTTTCCGTGACTACGAAGTCCCCTGGCTTCACCGCCTCGATGTTCACCCAGCGGTCGCCCGTGCTCACCTGCTCCCCGGCCGGGAGACAGCCCTCCACATAATGCACGAACGCCCCTTCCTCGGCGATGATCAGCGTCCGCTCGAACTGCCCCACGTTCTGGGCGTTGATGCGGAAGTAGGCCTGGAGGGGCAGATCCACGTGGACCCCCGGCGGCACATAGATGAAAGATCCGCCGGACCAGACGGCGGAGTTCAGGGCGGCGAACTTGTTGTCATCGGGCGGGACCACCGTGCCGAAATACTCCCGCACCAGGTCCGGATACTCCCGCACCGCCGTGTCGGTATCCACGAAGATCACGCCCAGCTTGCGCAGATGCTCCTGGAGGTTGTGATACACAACCTCGGAGTTGTGGACGATGATCCCCTCGGCAACGAAGTTGTGAGGTCCCTCCACCTCGATGTCGTAGACAGGCTCCACTCCCGCAGGCGTGATCGCTTCGATGCGGGCGAACCCAACGAACTCAGTGATGTGCTTGCGGAAGGTTGTGTTGTGGGCGCTGGAGTAGTCCTGATGATACTTCCGCGTCCCGAACCGCTCCAGGCGCCGGGGCGAGCGACAGCCCAGGCGCTCGAAATCCCCCGAGAGCTGCAGGCGATAGCCGACAATCCGGCGCTTCGGATCCTTCGGGTGTTTGGATTCAAAGCGATGGATGCTGGAGGTCCGGATGCCGCATGTCAGGGCCAGTGCTTGCATGTCCTCGATGAGGGCGGGATTCGCGCTGGTCAGCACTACGTCATGGTTCTTCGAATTGTTGCGCACATAACCATCTGCATCCACATAGCCGCCGAGGAAAGCCAGGCGCTGGTCCTCAGGCGCTGAAAACACCCATGACGGCACCCGCTTGGTATGGGCGTTGCCAGAGAAGCCGTTGGCCTGCAGGTAACGGGCCAGAGCGGTGGAATAGATTGTTAAACGATAAGGATCGCCGTTTCGGGCTTCCACCCCGAAGAGCTGGCGGGTTATCCGCTGGAACTCCGTGCGCAGGGCTGCTTCAGACTCGGGGATAGCGATTTCAACACGCCCCTTGCGGCCTGTATGGTCGAAGCGAATGAAGCCATCCCCCATGTAGAGCCCCAGCCACCACATCAGGTCGGTGGAGGTCCGCTCGGGGAGGTGGACTGCCTTCCATCGGGCGGAGGCCTCTTCGGGCTTCGGCTGTTGGAGCGGTTGCGCCTGCCCGATGTCAGGGAGACGCCGGGCGATGGCCACCAGATCCCCGGGTTTCAGCTCATAAAGGTACTTCCAGGTCAGCTGATATCGTCCGCGCCGCTTGCCAGGGGCCCGCCGGTAATCCAGGACGAGGAACGGATGATTGGCGGTGGCTCGAATGCTTCGATTGGCCACCCGGACTTCGAAAACCTCCCGTTCCCCCTTGTAGGCGGTGGCCCGGACGCGGGCCGGGATCAGCCGGCCGGTTTCCTCGTCAAATGAGAAGACAACATCGCCGGGCTGGACGTCCCGGATCGGAACAGGGCCTCGCGCCGTATAGACCCGGGTGTCTCCGCTCAGACACTCATACTGCGCGCCCACCCCTGCCAGGAATTTGCGCTCTGCCTCGGGGATGCCCAGGAGCTCAAAGGTGCGCCGGATCTCCTCGGGCACCTCGTCCCAGGAGCGGCTCTTCTTATCCGTGGGCTTGATGTAGTAGTAGATGTCATCGAAATTGATCGCCGAGAGATCCGCCCCCCAGGTGGGCATGGGCTTGGCGAAGAAGATCTCCAGGGCCCGCAGGCGGAACTCCCGCATCCAGTCCGGCTCCCCCTTGAGCCAGGAGATTTCCTCCACGATCTCCCGCGAGAGGCCCTTGCGCGCCTTGTAGACATAGCGCTCAGGCATCGAGAAGCCATACTTATAGGTCCCCAGCTCGCTCAAATCAAAGGTCTCCGTCGCCATGACCCCTCCCTTCACGCGGTGGGTTGCTCAGCGAACTGCTCGCGCAGCCACTCGTAGCCTTTCTCCTCCAGTTCCAGGGCCAGCTCCGGCCCACCGGAGGCCACGATGCGGCCGTTATACATCACGTGGACGAAATGGGGCTTGACGTAGTTCAGGATCCGCTGATAGTGGGTGATCAGCAGGATTCCCATGTGGGGGCCGAAGATCCGGTTGATCCCCTCGGCCACCGTACGCACCCCGTCGATATCCAGCCCCGAGTCCGTCTCATCCAGGATGGCCATCTCCGGCTGGAGCACGGCCATCTGGAGGATCTCCAGGCGCTTCTTCTCGCCGCCCGAGAAGCCATCGTTGACATATCGAGCGGCGAAGGAATCTTCCAGCCCGAGCAGGGCCAGCTTCTCCCGGAGGAGCTTCCGGAACTCCGGGATCGGGATCCCTTTGTCTTCCGGGTTCAGGCGCTTGCGGCGCTCGTTGAGGGCGGTGCGCAGGAAGTTCGCCACCGTGACCCCGGGCACCGCCACCGGATACTGAAAGGCCAGGAACAGGCCCAGATGGGCCCGCTCATCCGGGGGAAGCTCCAGAATGTTCTGCCCCTTCCAGAGCACCTCCCCCTGTTCCACGGTATAAGCCGGGTGCCCCATCAGAACATACGCGAGGGTGGTCTTGCCGGAACCGTTCGGACCCATCAGGGCATGGATCTCCCCCTTGCGAACCGTCAGGTTCACCCCCCGCAGGACGGGTTTGCCCTCCACCCGAACATGCAGATCCCGAATGATCAGCGCATCCTCCATTGTCGTATGACCTCCCGACAGGTGGGTGTGGAATTTTCCATCCCCCGCCTCCGTCAATATGGCAGGGGAGAGGAGAGTCCGGAACCAGCGGTCCAGTTCCCGCCAGACCGCGGGAAAAGCGCCCCCGAGAAGGGAGGGTTCCCTCTTCAGCCCCTGGACTCAGGCCTTATCTTACCACGTCGGCTTGTGTTTGTCAATACTTTTTATAGAAATCAGAGAAATTGACAATTGCAGCGGGGTCCGGTAAGATAAAGGGAGAGCCGCCTGGGGCGGATGGAGGCCTGGAGGTCCCATCCGGGCTCTGGGGCAGGAGACTCCTGGTCGGGTGAAAAAGGAGTGGTCGATGAGCCAGACCCGTCAGCAAATCCTGCAGCGTTTAAAGGAACGAGGGCGGATGACCGTCGCTCAGCTCGCGGAGGAGCTGGGGCTGACGCCGGTTACGGTTCATTATCACTTAAACATCCTGCAGCGTCAAGGGCTGGTGGATGCCCAGCTGGAGCGCCGGGGTGTAGGGCGGCCCCGGCTGATCTTCTTCCTGCGGGAGGAGGCCCTTTCCCAGTTTCCCCATGGCTATCATCGACTGGCGGCCCGTCTCCTGAACGAATTGAAAGCCCGGTTGCCGGAGGAGGAAATCCACCGCCTTTTTATTGCGATGGCCCAGGAGATCGCGGTGGAACACGGGGAACGGGTGCGGGCCTGTAAAACTCTGGAGGAGAAGCTGGAGGCGCTGGTCGAGCTGCTGGGGGAGGAGGGCTTCCTGGCCCGCTGGGAGCAGCTGGGCAATGAGCTGCGTCTGCATCAATATAACTGCCCATATAACTATGTAGTCCATCACCACCCGGAAGTGTGTGATCTGGATCGCACGCTGATTGCCCTGACGCTGGGGGCCGATGTGGAGCGCTCCAGTTGCATTTTGAGCGGGGATATGTGCTGTACTTTCATTATTAAGCCACAGACTGCTCCGCTTTCTGTGGAGCTTCCGTCTGGAGCCCACGGATAAGCGCGTCGGGGGGGAGGCGGGTGGCTTCACCGGCGCGTTTGCGCCTTTTATAGAGGCTCTGAGCGGCTGTCCCCCCGGCCCCCAAAGCCGTGGGGGAATATCCTGATCCCACTCTAAGGAGGGCGCACAATGAATGAGATGAACCCGAATACTCCCTCTCCCTCTCCATCCCCCCAATCCCAGGAGGAGCTGGTCCAGAAAATCCGGGAGGCCCTTCGGGCGGTGGTGGATCCCGAGATCGGTATGAATGTGGTCCAGCTGGGCCTGATCCGGAACATCGAGATCCAGCCGGACCTCATTCAGATCACCATGATCCTCACCACCCCCTTCTGCCCGGCGGGCCCTTATCTTCTGGAGCAGGTACGCTATGTGACGGAGCAGGTCACGGGCCGGCCGACGAAGGTGATCCTGGGGATGGAGATGTGGGATCCTTCCATGATGGAAGAGGATGCCCTGGCGGAGTGGGGATTGTGGTAGGGTGGGAGGAGGGGCCATCCCGCCTCCTGGAGGAGAGCCGAATGGCGCAAGCCCTGAGTGAAGCGGCTGCAAGCCGTTGCGCTGTTCGTGAAACGAGTCTCAGGGAGCTGGAAGGAGCACGCTGCGATCCTCCGGCTGCTTTCCATTCCACTCCACCGTTGCCCGCTCTCCGCTTTCCAGATCATAGAGCCCAATCCGAAAGGCAGCGGGTCGTATGCCGGCAGGGATCGGGTGGCGATCGATGATCCGATCCCCCGGGCGCCATGCGTCGGTGGGCGCAAGACCCCCGGCCATCGGCCCATCCGCCTGGCCGATCATTCGCCCCTCGGAATCCAGAAGGTGAACGAACACCTGCCATCGGCGGCGGGGCGCTGCCTCTGCTTCCCAGAGCAGGACCAGCTCGCCGGTCGACCGCTTCACCTGCCAGCCTCGAAGCACAATCCGCCCATCCAGGCACGGAGCGGGATCCAGCCGGTTGAACCTCTCCTCCGGGCGAGCCGATTGCGCTGAAGCTCCTTCCACCTGCCAGATGGAATGCAGCGGGATCCAGGTCAGATCCTCCCGGAACACATAGACAGCGTGATCCTTCAGCGCGTCCCGGAGCTCGTTGAAGTCCATAGGGGGCGCTGGAGTGAACCAGTCCGGATACAGGGCCTCCACCCGCGCGCTCCGCACCCACCCCGCCGGCCGATCCGTCAGATCCGGCCCGCCGTTGATCCGGATATACCAGGCCAATTGCCGATCGTCCGTGATCAGCACGGCCCCCGCTCCTCCATAAGGGTATGGATAGTAACGGTCCCGAAACCAGCGATACCCCACGTTATAAGGAAGGTTCACGAAGATCATGGGATGCGCTTCCGCTGCCCTGGCGGCCCGGGCCATTCCCCTGAGGATGGCGGTCGCATCCCGGTAATAGCCCAGCGAGCTGGTAAGGAACAGAAGGGCAATCGTCAGCGTGCCTCCCAGGATCGCTCCGGCCGCGATACGACCCCATACGCCCCGATGCCGGGTGCCCTCCAGGACGCCCGCCCAGGCCAGCGCGCTCCAGAGGCCGGGGATGAGTAGCATCCGTGGATAGTTCATCATGCCGGAAGCGGGGCCCCAGAAGATCAATGCGGGGGCCACGCTGACCCCAAACCCCCAGCATCCCAGGGGGACCGTCCATCGGGGCCGGGCCCATACGGCCATCCCTACCGTGATTCCGAACCCCAGCCCCAGGAAGGCCCAATCCTCGGGTCGCAGCGCCCGCAGAAGGATCGGTCGGGGTGCGAACAGGACCTTCCACAGGGCCTCGAAGATCGGCCCCAGGGGATGCAGCCACCCCTGCATGGCGTAGAGGCTGCTTTCCAGGGTGAAGATCGGCTGGGCCAGGACGCCCGGGTCGCCCCGAGGAAGGGTGCGCCAGAACAGCATGTAACCGATTCCCAGCGCAAAGCCCATCGGGATGGCGCGATGCAGGATGGGAAACCGGCCCGGGCGCGCCACGGCGATTCCCAGCAGCCACGCCGGCCAGACGATGCCGGTCTCGTGGGAGAGGATAGCGGCCAGATAAGCTCCCAGGGCCGCGAGGACGCTCCCCAGGGCCCCCTGGGAGCCGGAGCGGAGGACCACCAGGGTGGCGATCAGCATCCAGAGCAGCGCGAGGCTGTGAACCGATCCCATCAGGAAAGCGATGGGTTCATGAGCGAAGGGAAGGAGGCCGAACAGCGCGGTGGCGCTCCAGGCGAGGGCGACGGAGGCTCCCAGGCACCGGAGGAGGGCATAGAGCAGGGCCGTGTTCAGCATGTGGACGCTCAGGGTGAGAAAGTGGAAAACGGCGCCATCGTAACCGAACCCCTGCTGGATCAGCCAGAACACGGACATTGAGAGCGGCCGGTAGTGCAGGAAACCCTGAGCGCCCTGAAAGAGGGTGCGGGGATCTCGATGCGCGAGGACGGAGAACAGGAGATCGTCGGAGAAGAAGCCGACGGACAGCACGGGCATATAAAGGGCGAAGATCAGGAGGAAGAGGATGCTCCCACCCCATGGTCTACGGATCTGGAAAGGACGTTCCATCGAAAGAGAAGGTGGGAAGACAAGTGGATCTCGCCAGACCGGCGGTTCTCTTTGGGCTTTTTCCATGGGGGGAGGGATCACCGGTTGCCGGAACATGGCTGTTCCCCTGGCGTTCTGGCGTTATCCGCCCGGCGGATTCTTGAGGTGGGGCATCATGGATTCAGGAGCGCCCATAACGCCGGCCCGAAGAGGGCCAGGCCCACCAGGATGGCCGCGATCGCGCACAGCAGAACCATCCCGGCGGATACGTCCTTGGCGATCCGGGCCAGCGGGTGAGGGTAAGGGCTGGTCAGGTCCACGACGGCCTCCAGCGCCGTGTTGAGAAGCTCCGCTGCCCAGACCAGGGCGATGGTCAGAACCAGGATCGCCCAGCGGAGCGCGTCGAAGCGAAGCAACCCGGCCAGGATCACCACCATCACCGTGATGGCCGTGTGGATCCGCAGGTTCCGCTGCGTTCGCCAGGCATACCGCAGCCCGGCGAAGGCAAACCCGAAGCTTTCCCACACGGTGCGGGCGCGCACGCTGGATGTTCCTCCCATCACCGGGCCCGGCGGATCTCCTCTACCGCCTGAGGGTTCTCCAGGGCAGAGAGATCCCCTGGATCCCGCCCGAGATAGATCGCGCGGATCACCCGGCGCATCAGCTTGGCGTTGCGCGTCTTCGGGATGTCCCGAACAAAGCGAACTTCCTTCGGCGCCAGGGCCTTCCCCATCCGATGCGCCACATGCTCGATCAGGGCCGCTCGCAGGGTTTCGTCGGGTTCATGGCCGGGCCGCAGCACCACGAAAGCCACCGGGACCTCACCCCTGATTTCATCCGGAACGCCGATCACCGCCGCCTCCGCGACGGCCGGATGCTCCACGAGCACCGATTCCATCTCCGCCGGGCCCAGCCGTTTGCCGCCCACCTTTAAAGTATCATCCGCCCGCCCCAGGATATACCAGAAGCCATCTTCATCGATGTAAACCAGGTCCCCGTGATACCACATCCCTTCAAATCGCGACCAGTAGGTCTCCAGATAGCGATCCGGATCCCCCCAGAAGCTTCGGGTCATTCCGGGGTTGATATTGCGGATCACCAGGAGACCCACCTCCTCCCGCACCGGCCTCCCTTCTTCGTCCACGCAGTCCGCCTGGACGCCGGGGACCACTGTATTAAAGGAACATGGCTTCAGCGGGCGGACCACGGTGCAGCCGAGGATGCCGCCGAAGATCTCGGTTCCACCGGAGTAGTTGATGATGGGGCAGCGCTCCTTGCCGACATGACGGAACGTCCACAGCCAGGGCTCGGGATTCCATGGCTCTCCGGTGGATCCCAGAAGTCGCAGGGAGGGCATGGGATGTCGGCCAGGCCATTCCTCCCCATACCGCATCATCGCCCGGATCAGGGTAGGGGAGATCCCCAGCACCGTTACCCCGTGACGCTCCACCATGGACCACAGCCGATCCGGCTCCGGGTAATCCGGCGCCCCGTCATACAGGAAACAGGTCGCGCCCAGGTTGAGGCTGCCCAGGATCAGCCAGGGCCCCATCATCCAGCCGATGTCGGTCACCCAGTGGATGACGTCATCGGGCTTGAGATCGAAGAGGTGATACATATCCTGAGCCGCTTTGATCGGTGCCCCGCCGTGGACATGGACCGTCCCTTTGGGCCGGCCAGTGGTCCCGGAGGTGTAGATGATCATGAACGGCGTTTCGCTGGGGAACGCAGGGGCCCCGCTGTCGGGCGAATGAGGAGCGATGGCCTTATGGAGCCACTGATCCCGGCCCTCACGCCATGGGATCGGATTCCCAACCCGGCGGACGACCAGGGTCTTTTCCACGCCTGGGGCTCCCCGAAGGGCTTCATCCGCGATCTCCTTCATCGGCACGATCCGACCCCGCCGGGGGAAGCCGTCGGCCGTGATCAAAAAACGGGCCCCCGCATCCTGCAAGCGCACCGCCACCGCTTCGGGGCCGAAGCCGGAGAACAAGGGGATCACGATCGCGCCGATCCGCATGGCCGCCAGCAGGGCGAAGGCGACCTCCGGGATCATTGGAAGAAACAGGCCGATTCGATCCCCGGGCTGCACTCCTATCGTCTGAAGCGCCTTCGCCAGTCGGGCGACCTCCTCGAAAACCTGGCGATAGGTGTAACGACGGATCTCGCCCTCTTCCCCTTCCCAGATCAGCGCCAGCCGATCCCCTCGCCCGGCCTCCAGGTGGCGATCCAGCGCGCTCTCCGTGGCGTTCAGGGTTCCGCCCACAAACCACTGCGCCCACGGTGCCCCACGGCTTAGATCCACCGTTTCGCGATAGGGGGTCCGCCAGCGGAAGCCGGTGTCTTCGAAGAACGCTTTCCAGAATCCTGCGGGGTCGGTGAAGGACCACTCGAGGAAGGCCTCATAGGAGGGGAAGCCCAGACGACGCATCTGAGCCCAGATGTTGCTGCGTTCCACAGTCTGAGGATCAGGACGCCACACGATCTGAAGGTTTAACTCCTTCATAAGGCCCCTCCGGATCGGAGTCCACTGGGGCGATGAGAATAAGGAACGTTCAGTGCATGAGAGATTTTAGCGCGAATCGGGAAAGCGCTCACCCGGCTGTAAGGGGGAGACCTTCTGACAGGCCTCCTCAATGAGAGCAGGCACCATCAAGCAGCTGCTCCCCACCGACCCGGAAGCCGGCCTGAGAAATCAGGGGCTTTCCCTCGAAAACGTGGGGGATTTTCTGCCCCTGATGTCAGGGAGGTCCCTGATGCGGGAAAGCCCCGGGTTTGCGACACTGAAAGTGGCTGAGAGCGGCACATTCTGCAGAGATGGAGGCTGCCTGATGGCCCTGCGGGTGCTCCTGGCGATCGCCTCCCCGGTGTTCCTTCGAACTATGCGACGGATCGCCGATCTCGCTGCCCAGCTCCTCCCGTGGCCGGTTGAAATCGATGAGGCGCTGGATCCCCATCAATTGAAGGAGAAGCTGACCGGCCATCCGGCCACCCTGCTTCTTCTGGACTGGGACTGGGGGGAGGAGGACATCATCCCATGGATCCCCCGCTTGTTTGAATGGAATCCCTCGGCGCGCGTCGTTGTGTTGTTGCCGCCTGGAGCTTCAAAAGCATACCGGACGGCGCTCTGGGAGGCGGGCGCCTGCGCAAGCACCCCGCGGGATCGTCTGGATGAGGAATGGCTGGTGACCATTCTCTGTCTGGTTCGTCGCGCGATGGAACGGGAAGGAATCCTGCCCGGGGATCCGCAGCCTGCCTCCGAACTTCAGCAGGCCAGCAGGGATCAGGCGATCGATTCCCCCTGAGGGAGCAGAAGGGACGTTCAGAACAGACATATCCAAACCTCCATTCTGCGGAGGAGGCCTGGATGAAGCTGACCCGTCGGGAGTTCCTTCGACGCTGGGGAGCCTTCGCCGGAGCCTGGGTAGGGCTCTCGCATCTGGGGGAGCCTGTGCTCGCCTTTCTGCGGTCCCGTTCGATCCGCTGGCCGTGGTATCGTTCAGAGGAAGTGCGGGTTACTTACAACTACTGCGATATGTGTATGTGGCGCTGCGGCATGCGGGTCTACACCGTGAACGGCCGCGTGGTGAAGGTGGAGGGGAACCCCAAAGATCCCAAAAGCCGTGGCCGCCTCTGCGGTCGAGGTCAGGCCGCCGTTGCTCACCTTTATGATCCGGATCGTCTGCGCAAGCCGCTGATTCGCACCGGCGAGCGCGGCACGTGGTCGTTCCGGGAGGCGAGCTGGGAGGAAGCCCTCGATTGGGCGGCCGAGGCGCTGGCCCGCTTGCGGGATCAATATGGCCCGGAATCGGTGGCCTGGTTTGCTCATACCACCGGGGATTTCTGGTTTGGGGATTATCTGCCGCTTGCCTTTGGCAGCCCGAATGTGGGGAAGCCGGCGACGGGCCTCTGTCTGACTCCGCGGGAGATCGCCGCCCAGCTCACCTTCGGACGCGGACTCGGTGGCCATGAGCCGGTGGACTGGGAGAACACCCGGTATATCGTCCTCATCGGAAACCATATCGGTGAAAACGCTCATAACACGGTGATGCAGGATTTCGTTCGCGCGCTGGCCAGCGGGGCGAAGCTGGTGGTGGTGGATCCCCGTTACTCGACAGCGGCGATGAAGGCCCACCGCTGGCTTCCCATCAAGCCCGGAACCGACACGGCGCTCCTGCTGGCGTGGATGCATGTTCTGATCACCGAGGGCCTTTATGATCGGGAATACATCGAGAAATACACGGTTGGCTTTGAACGCCTGGTCGAACATATTCAACCCTTCACGCCCGAGTGGGCTGCCTCGATCACGGAGATCCCCGCGGAGGTGATCCGGGAAGTGGCCCGGGAGATGGCTGCCCACCGGCCGCGGGCAGTCGTCCCCCCGGGGCGCCATGTGGTCTGGTATGGGAACGACACCCAGCGGATGCGAGCGCTGTTCATCCTGAATGTATTGCTGGGCAACGTCGGGCGGCCTGGAGGGTTCTATATTCCCCGCGCTCCCGCCCTGGATCCCTATCCCCATCCCCCGTTCCCGGTGGAGGTGGCGGCTGGAGGCTGCGGAGCGGCCACCGCGGGCATCCGGATCCCCGATACGCCCGGGCATCCGCCCCGGGCGGACGGTGTGGGGACGAAGTTTGCCACCGGCCCGGTGGTGATCCAGGAGCTGATCGAGCCGATGATCACCGGTCAACCTTATCCCATCCGGGGTCTGGTGGTGTATGGCGTCAATCTTTTCCACTCCATCCCCAACGTCCCGCGGACCATCGAGGCTTTGAAGCGCCTGGAATTCGCGCTGGCCATTGATGTGCTGCCCCAGGAACATCTGGCCTGGGCGGACATCATCCTGCCTGAGGCCACTTTCCTGGAGCGCTATGACGAGTTGTGGGTGGCCTCCCATCGCACGCCATATATCGCCCTGCGGGAGCCTGCCGTGGAGCCCATGCCGGATACTCGACCGGGCTGGTGGATCGCGCGGGAGCTGGGGATGCGGCTGGGGCTGGCGGATTACTTCGCCTGGTCCGATATCGAGGAATATCTCAACACCCGTCTGATGTCCGTTGGCCTCTCCCTGGACAGGTTGCGTGAGGAAGGGGGGATTTTCACGTGGTCGGGGAAGCCCTATCTGGAAGATTACGGCGAGGGAGAAGCGCCGTTCCCCACTCCCAGCGGGAAGATCGAGATCTATTCGGAGGCCCTGGCCCGCGCTGGCTTCGATCCCCTTCCCACCTATGAGCCAGTGGAGGATCCGCCGCCGGGCTACTTCCGCCTGCTCTACGGACGCCATCCTCTGCACACGTTCGGCAAGACGCAGAACAACCCCTGGCTGGCTGAGGTTTATCCAGAGAATGAGGTCTGGATCAACGAGGAAGCAGCAGCGGCGTTAGGGCTGAAGACCGGCGATCGTGTGCTCCTGGAGAACCAGGATGGGGTGCGCAGCGGCCCGGTCCGGGTGCGAGCCACTCCCCGGATTCGGAAAGACGCCGTCTACCTGGTTCATGGGTTCGGCCACCGGGGTTCCCGGCTGAGCCGGGCGGAGGGCCGTGGGGCCAGTGACAATATGCTCATCACTCGCTATCGTCTGGATCCGATCTCCGGTGGGGCGGGGATGCGAGTCAACTTCGTGCGCGTGATCCGGGAGGTGTGAGGTGGCCCAGCTGGCGATGCTGATCGACCTGAGCCGTTGCCTGGGTTGTCAGGCTTGCGTGATCGCATGCAAAGCTGGTCGTGAGCTCCTGCCCGGGGAGCGCTGGATCGAGATCCGGGAGGTGGTGGTGGGGCGCTTTCCGGACCTGCGCGGGGCTTTCGTCCCCCATCGATGCTTTCACTGCGCGGAGGCTGCCTGCGTCCAGGTCTGCCCCACAGGAGCGCTCTACAAGCGAGACGGCTTCACGATGGTGGATTTCGGTCGTTGCAGCGGATGTGGTTACTGTGCGGAGGTCTGCCCCTTCCATGTGCCCCGGATCGTGGATGGCCGGGTCTCTAAATGCGCTACATGCCTTGATCTGATTCAGGCCGGGCAGGAGCCATGGTGTGTCCAGACGTGCCCGGCCGGGGCATTGCAATGTGGCCCACGAGAGGAGATCCTCGCGGAGGCACAGGCGCGGGCGGTAGCGCTTCGAGAGCGTTATCCGAACGCTCAGGTTTATGGCGAAACCCAGATGGGTGGATTAGGTGTCATCCTGGTGCTCACCGAGCCCCCCGAGGTCCTGGGGTTGCCACCGCGACCGCAACCGCTGCCGATCACCGTCTGGAAGGGTGGTATTCAGCCTCTAAGCCTGGGGGCTATCTTCCTCAGCGCTCTTACCAGTGGGATCGCCTTTTTCATTGCCCGGCGTCGTCATCTGGAGGAAAAGAATGGAGCATTCGCCCGCTCCGGGAAGGCTCAAGCCTCTCATCATCCGAATCGAAAGGAGTGAGGAGAACATGGCCTTCCGAACTACACGATGGGTGTTGCGCTATCGTCCCAGCCAGCGACTTGTCCATTGGGTCCACGCCATCGCCTTCTTCGTGCTGTTGCTCACCGGCCTGGCGCTCATCTGGCCGCCCCTTTCGTTCTTGGCCGCCGGCGGGCTCTCCCGGTTGTTGCATCGCGCGGCTGCCGTCGTCTTCCTGCTCACTCCCGTTCTCTATGCCCTCCTGGATTTCGGGGGGCTTCGCGATCTGGTCCGGGACTCCTTCACCTACACCCGGGAGGACCTGGAATGGCTGAAGGGGTTCCCGGGGTATTTTTTGGGCCGGACCTCCCATCTGCCCCCTCAGGGGCGGATCAATGCAGGGCAGAAAATCCATCATGCCCTCACGATTCTCTCCTACTTCACGATCTCGGGGTCTGGACTGATCCTGTGGTTGGGCAAGGGATCGCTGGGGCCCACCGGCCTGCTCATCGCTACGTCGATCCACGATCTTTCCATGGCCATCATGGCGGTGCTCACGGTGGGCCATATCTATTTCACCTTCGTTTATGATGCGCTGCCCGCCATGACTACGGGGTATGTGACGGAGGAATATGCCCGCATGGAACATCCGCTGTGGCTGGCTTCCCTGCCTTCGGAACCACCTTACGTAATTGAGGTGCGGGAAGCAATTCCAGAAACGCCGGAGGAGCACATTGCTCCCTTGGAGAAAGAGGCGGCTGGATAAGCGTCCATCTTCAATCTTCAACATGCTCTGAGGAGGAGATGGCCATGAAGCGCACCTGGTGGATCCTTGTGACGGTGTTCGCCCTGCTGCTGGCCGCCTGCGGGCCTGCAGCGACTCCCACCCCGACGGTCGCGCCGCCGACCCCCACGGTAGCTCCCACTCCGATTCCGCCCACCCCAACCCGGGTGGCGCTGGACCTTCATTCTGTTGTCGATAAGTTCCTGAGTGGGATTCCGGACAAGTATTACACGGTGGGGACGGTGCAGGCGTTGAAGGATATGCTGGCGGCGGGGAGTGTGGTCCTGGTGGATGTGCGGGAGCCCAACGAGTATGCGGAGGGCCACATCCCTGGGGCGGTGAACATTCCCATTCGAACGCTGGCGAAGAATCTGGACAAGCTGCCCAGGGACAAGCCGGTGGTGGTTTACTGTCGGACTGGCCATCGGGCTGGGATGGCGACGGCGGCCCTGCAGCTGCTGGGCTACTCCAATGTCCGTAACTTCACCCCCGCCATTGTAGGATGGAAGGATGCGGGGGAGCCGCTGAGCACTGAGCCTGTCGAGGCGAAGCCTGTCGGCCAGCCCCAGGTGGATCCGCAGCTCCTCGCCGTCGTCGACAAGTTCCTGAGTGGGATTCCGGACAAGTATTACACGGTGGGGACGGTGGAGGCGCTGAAGGATATGCTGGCGGCGGGGAGTGTGGTCCTGGTGGATGTGCGGGAGCCCAACGAGTATGCGGAGGGCCACATTCCCGGGGCGATGAACATTCCTATCCGGACGCTGGCGAAGAATCTGGACAAGCTGCCCAGGGACAAGCCGGTGGTGGTTTACTGTCGGACTGGCCATCGGGCTGGGATGGCGACGGCGGCCCTGCAGCTGCTAGGCTACTCCAATGTCCGCAACTTCACCCCCGCCATCATGGGCTGGCAGAAAGCAGGGGAGCCGATCGAAAAATAGAGCGACACCGGAGCGAGGCGTCGGAGACGCCTCGCTCCGGTTTATTTCGCGGCTCTGTATAAGTTTACGGGCAACGTATGATGTCCTGGGCCCATAGACAATCGGCGCAGGAAGGGCTGTTCCCCCAGCAATCCTCATTATGCGCTGCGTAATCACAGGCCATCCCGCAATCTACACATGAGGGGAACCGAAAGGCCCGCACCTTCGCCCGAAACCGCACGTATTCCTCGGATGTCCAGATTTCCATCAGAGAGCGCTCATGGATGAACCCAAGAAGGTAAGCAGTGACCTCCTTGCGGCGGCCGTAAATGTAATAGGGGTAAGAATGCATGAGCGCGTAGCATGGGCTGACGCCACCGTCCCAGCGGATCACGGTAGATCGCTCCTCGATAAACCGGCAATGGCGCCACGCGCCCCAGCTGGAGCGGGGCATGCGGGCGATCCCCCACCCCAACCAGTCCCCTCCGCGCACCGGCCAGCCTGGCATGGCAGGCAACGGTTCCCCATACCGGTCATGCAGGATCGCATCCGCCTGTTCGGAGGTATGGGGGAGGAGATGGGTAATCAGGACAAACGAGGCGTTCAGGGCCTGGGCCAGGCGGGGCACTTCGGGGAGCTCGCGGATGCTATCCCGGGTGAGAACGAATTCCAGTCCAATCCGGGGAACAAGCCCGCCGCGTTCCCGGGCCAGCACTTGCAGCCCGCGGATATTGTCAAGCACCCGGTCCAGCCCATCGACGATACCCGCCTTCCGGTAAGCCTCCAGATGGGCGGGGTCGATGGAAACCACAACGGTATCCAGCCCCGCTTCCACCAATCCTTTCGCCATTGTCGAATCCAGCAGCAGACCGTTGGTGGTCAGGGTGATGCGGACGCCGATGGTTCGCGCGAGGGCGACCATTTCCACGATGTGGGGATGAACAAGAGGCTCCCCGAACCCGCCGAAGACCATCCGGCGCAATTCCGGGAAAGCCTGCAGCTGGCGGATCAATTCCCTGAAAAGCTCCCGGCTCATCGTGCCCGGACGATCCTGCCAGACCTGGCGGACGCATATAGCGCAGTTGAGGTTGCACAGCGCGGTAACTTCCACATAGACCTTGCGAAGGTCCGGTTGGGCGATGTGGAACGCCCATCCGTCCTCTATGGGTTCCACAACGACCTCTGCGCCGTGCGGCAGCCTGTAATTCTGCAGGAACCTCTCCGGAAGCCGCACGCTTCCATCTGACTCGATTTTCAAACGAGCCATTGCTGCCCCTTTCCTTTCTCGCATCAGGGGGTACGCATGGACAAGGCGCTATGCTGTTTCCTCTGATATCAATCCTTTCCGGAGGGCATAGCGCACCAGCTCCGCACGGGTGCGCAGGTGGAGCTTCTCCATAATCCGAGCCCGGTAGGTTTCCACTGTCTTGACGCTGAGATTGAGCTTCTGGGCGATCTCTGTGTTGGTGTAACCTTCAGCGAGCAGGCGGAGGATCTCCCGCTCCCGATCGCTTAACGTTTCATAGGAATCCTTCTCGTATCCCGCTCGAACCTGGGCCAGATAATCATCCAGGAGCATTCGTGTGGCGGATGGGTAAAGGAAGACGTCTCCGCGGGCTACTACCCGGATGGCTTCGATCAGTTCCTCATCGGCAGCCGTTTTCCGAACATATCCTGAAGCCCCGGCCTTGAGGACAGGGAAGAGATACCGTTCGTGGGCGTGAACGGTCAGGATCAGAATATAGGTGGAGGGGGAACGTTCTCGAATGCGTCGGGTGGCCTCCAGGCCATCCAGCTCCGGCATGGAGATGTCCATGATCACGACGTCAGGCCGAAGGCGCTCCGCCAGCTGCACAGCCTCCAGACCGTTCCCGGCCTCGCCGACCACCTCCATATCCGGCTCCTCTTCGATCAGCGCTTTAAGTCCTCGCCGGAGCACCGGATGATCATCGGCGATCAGAATACGGATTTTGCGGGGTCCATACATGGACAACCTCCTGCGCCAGGCATTTCGACCCGCTCGCGGGCACCCGGGCCCGGATGCGGGTCCCTTTCCCGGGCGCTGATTCGATATCCAGGGTGCCGTCTATCAGGGAGAGCCGCTCAGCCATGCCGATCAGGCCCATGGAGCGGGAACGCGATTTTCGAACGATCTCCGGATCGAAGCCGATCCCGTTATCCGCAATCACCATCTCCAGCTGATCGCCACCACAGTTCAGGTGGATCTCTACCTGCGTTGCTTTTGCATGGCGGGCGATGTTGGTCAGAGCCTCCTGGCTCACCCGGTAAAGAACCAGTTCGACCTCCCGGGGGAGGCGCTCGATGCGGCCATGGATCTCCAGGGTCACGGGCAGGCCGGTCTGTTTCTGAAACTCCTCTGCCAACCATCGCAAGGCTTCCACCAGCCCCAGATCGTCCAGGATGGCCGGCCGCAGTTCCATGGCAATTCGGCGGAGATGCTCCAGCGCTGCGGCGGTCATCCGCTGGATCTCCTCGATCTCCGGGCGCATTTCCGGCGGCAGGCTGCGGATCAGGAGGCGCTGTCGGATCAGCAGGGAGGTCAACCATTGGGCGGCCTCATCGTGGAGCTCCCGGGCGATCCGGGCTCGTTCCTCCTCCTGAGCCTGGAGGATCCGCTGGGAGAGCCAGTGCAAACGCTCGTTGTTGCTGGCGATGGTCTCGATCATCTGATTGAAGGTCTCCACCAGTTGCTCCATCTGAGCGTCACTGAACGGGTGGATAGGGACCTGTATATCCATCCGACCCTGGCGCAGCGCTTCCACTGCCTCCTGGAGCTGCTCCAGGGGGCGCAGGGCCCAGCGCAACAGCACACCGTAAATCAGCGCGCTGAGGGCAGTTCCTCCCGCGGCGAAAAGCAGGATATACACATAGTGCCATCGATGGTAAGCCTCTCCGGACAGCTCGTGACCGGCCCGGAAAGACAGTGTGGTGCCGATCACGGCTCCGGCGGCCACCAGCAACGTGTTGGCGATCAGGACCTTATAAAACAAGGGGATGCGCAGTGCCCATCGCAGCAGCGAGTGAGCAATGGAGCCCCACGCGGTTCGCGGCAAAGGCTTCCCCCCAGCCATTGTTTTCATGGCCCGAGCATGTTCTTAATCTTCGCGCAGATAACGGAGCTCGTAGGCTTTGCGCTCCAGCTCTTCTCGAAAATCTGGATGGGCGATCTGGATCAGGGCGCGAGCCCGCTGGCGGATGGTCTTACCATAGAGGTCTGCGACGCCCCACTCGGTGACCACGAAGCGAACGTGATTGCGAGTGGTGGTGACCCCGGCGCCAGGTTTCAGCATGGGCACAATGCGGCTGACCACCGTGCCGTCCTTCAGGCGGGCAGTGCTGGGGAGAGCGATGATCGGCAACCCCCCACGGGACCGCGAGGCGCCATAGATGAAGTCCAGCTGTCCGCCCACGCCGCTGTAAAACAGATGGCCGATGCTATCCGCACAGACCTGGCCGGTCAGGTCCACCTCAATGGCGGAGTTGATGGCCACCATGCGTTCGTTCTGGGCGATGATGAAAGGATCGTTGACATAGTCCGTGGGATGCAGCTCGATGATGGGGTTGTCGTGAACGAATTCGTAAAGCCGTCGGGTGCCCAGCATAAAGCCGGCCACGATCTTGCCCGGATGGAGCGTCTTCCGCTCGCCGGTGATCACCCCCTTCTCCACCAGATCGATGATCCCGTCGGAGAACAGCTCCGTATGGATCCCCAGGTCCTTGTGATGGGTGAGGGCCCGGAGCACCGCATCCGGGATGGCTCCGATCCCGGTCTGCAGGGTGGCCCCATCCGGGATCATGGCGGCGATGTGTTCCGCGATGCGCCGGGCGACTTCAGATTGCTCGGCCATATGGACTTCGGGGAGCGGATACGATACAGGCACGACAGCGGTGAGCCGGGAGATGTGAATGAAGCTATCGCCCAGGGTTCGGGGCATGTGTTCATTTACCTCGGCGATCACCACACGAGCGGAATGAGCCGCCGGCTTGGTGATCCCCACCTCCACCCCGAAGGAGCAGAACCCATGCTCATCCGGGGGCGAGACCTGGATCAGGGCGGCATCCAGGGGGAGGCGGCCGCTGCGGAACAGGCCGGGGATCTCCGAAAGGAAGCAGGGGGTGAAATCGGCCCGGCCTTCCTGGACCGCCCGGCGGACGTTATCGCTGATGAAGAGGGTGTTCACCCGGATATGCCGCTCCATCCCGGGAGCGACGTAATCCGCCGGGCCCACTGTGAGGACCTGCACGATCTCCACGTTCTCCAGGTTGGGGGCATATTCCACCAGGGCAGCCAGCAGCCGTTGAGGAACGCCGCAGTTCCCGGATAGGAAGACCCGCATCCCGGATCGGATGTAGCGACGGATCGCCTCTTCAGCGGTCATCAGTTTTTCCCGGTAGATCTCCATCCACGACATCCGAGGCCTCCCGGAAAGGGATTCTTCATTGACGGACCGAGGCTTCCAGTTCCAGAACACGGGCCAGCTCCGGATGCACCACCCGGCCCTCCCGGGTGTTGACGCCGCGGGCCAGGGCCGGGTTCCGGGCCAGGGCCTCCTCCAGGCCCAGCCGGGCGATCTCCTCCAGGAACGGCCATAAGGCGTTCGTCAGCGCATGGGTGGCTGTCCGCCCCAGCACGCCCGTCATGTTCGGCACCGCGTAATGGATCACCCCTTCCTCCAGAAAGATCGGATCCCGATGGGTGGTCGGACGGCTGGTTTCGACGCACCCACCCTGATCGATGGAGATGTCCATAATGAGGGAACGCGGTTTCATGGTCTGGACCATCTCCCGGGTAACGAGGATGGGAGCGCGGGCGCCGGGCACCAGCACCGCGCCGATCAGCACATCCGCAAAGCGGACAACCTTACGCAGGTTGTAGGGGTGCGAGATCATGGTCACGACCTGACGGCCGCAGAGTTCTTCCAGACGCTGAAGCCGGCGGATGTCCTTATCCAGCACGTAGACGCTGGCCCCCATGCCCGCGAAGGCCCGTGCGGCGTTCGATCCGACCACCCCTGCTCCCAGGATCACCACTTCAGCGGGCGGAACGCCCGGGGCACCGCCCAGCAGGATCCCTTTGCCGCCGCGATCGTTCTGAAGGAGCGTCGCAGCGACATGGGCGGCCATCCGCCCGGCGATCGTGCTGATCGGGGCAAGGATCGGAAGGCTTCCATCATCGGCCTGCACCGTTTCATAAGCGATGGCGGTGACCCGCCGCTGGAGAAGGAGGTCGATCTTATCCCGGCGGGCAGCGGCCAGGTGAAGGAAACCCATCAGGGCCTGCCCCTCGCGGAGCCATTCGAACTCCTCCTGAGTCGGCCGGGCCACCTTCACCACCAGATCCGCCCGCCCGTAGACTTCCGGGCCGGAATACACAATCTGAGCCCCCGCATGGCGATAGTCCTCATCGGTGAAACCCGCGCCGAGGCCGGCCCCGCTTTCCACCCATACCGTGTGGCCAGCCTGAACCAGCATCTCCACCCCTGCTGGGGTGAGACTCACCCGATATTCCTCCGGCCGACGCTCTTTAGGGATCCCGATGTGCATGCGAACCTCCGTGATCTCCGGTCTATCCCTATGGCGCATAAAAGTTGTGCAACAGGGCTCGAGGAAAGAGCGGTTCCCTGATCCCGATCGATCTGGAAGGCGAGAGGAAAATCATCCGCGCACCTCCTGATTCCTATCATATAATTGAAAATGGATTCGCACTCCGGAGGCCCAGATGTCGATCGCGTCCAGGGATTTGCCTGTCCTTCTGAAGTTGCTGGAACAGCATCCAGAGTGGCGGGAAGCGCTGCGAGCTCTGCTGCTCTCTGAAGAGCTGCTGCAAATGCCCCGGGAATTCGAGGCGTTCCGGATGGAAGTCTACCGCCGGTTTGCGGAACTGGCTGAGGCGCTCACCCGTTCGCTGGAGGTGCAAACCCGCCTCGTCGAGGCGCAGACGCGCGCAGAGGAGCGGATGGCCCGTCTGGAGGAGGCGATGGCGCAGCTGGCGGGGCGGGTGGGCCGCCTGGAGGAAGCGGTGGCACGGCTGATTGAGGCGCAGGCACGCATGGAGGAGCGGGTGGCCCGTCTGGAGGAGGTGGTGGCGCAGCAGGCGGAGCGGATTGGGCGTCTGGAGGAGGCGATGGCGCAGCTGGCGGAGCGGGTGGGCCGCCTGGAGGAGGCGATGGCGCAGCTGGCGGAGCGGGTGGCCCGTCTGGAGGAGGTGGTGGCGCAGCAGGCGGAGCGGATTGGGCGTCTGGAGGAGGCGATGGCGCAGCTGGCGGAGCGGGTGAGCCGCCTGGAGGAGGCGATGGCGCAGCAGGCGGAGCGGATTGGGCGTCTGGAGGAGGCGATGGCGCAGCTGGCGGAGCGGGTGGGCCGCCTGGAGGCGCGCATGATTCGGATGGAGGAGCGATTGATGCGTCGCCTGACCGCCTTTGGAGCTCGCTGGGGGTTGCGCAGCGAGAGGGCCTGGCGGGAGGGAATGCGCGCTGTGCTGGAGGCAACCGGCTTCGAGGTCGAACGGTGGGTGGCCTTTGATGCCAGTGGGATGGTATTCGATGCCCCTTCCGATGTCGAGCTGGATGTGATCATCCGGGATGGGAAAATCATAATCGTGGAATTGCGGACATCGGTGAGCCGGGAAGCGCTTCCTACGATGGAGCGAAAAGTGAAATTCTATGAGCAGCAGACCGGCCGGAAGGTGGACCGAAGGATCCTGATCACTCCCTGGTATGAACCCGGTGCGGATGCGATCGCTCGCCGGTGGGGATGGGAGCTTTATGGAGAACCTGAGGAGCTCCAGATCGAGGACTAAGTGCGCGCGTTCGGAGAGAGGATGGAGTCGGTTTCCCCAGGATACAGAAAAAGAGACCGGGAGGATGGAGCAGTCAGCCGGGCTACGGGCTCCATCCTCCCGGTTATGGACGCTCCTGGGTGTGAACGGAAAGCACATGGCGATTCCCATGTCGTCGGATCTGGACCCAGCGGGCTTCGTCCACCCCGTGCTCCAGCAGGCGGATTAGAAGATCCATTAAATCAGTCTCCGTGATGATCCCCACCAGCCGCCCTTCCTCAACCACGGGAACCCCCCCGAATTTGTGATCCCGCATCAGGCGAACCACCTCAACCAGAGGTGTATCCGGGGATACAGTGATGGGATCAGGCGTCATGCATGCCCGCACGGGCACATGTTCCAGAAGCAGCTGGTCGGAACGGCGCTCATGGAGCACTAACGGGGAATTCAGGGCTAAACGCACATCCCGGTCCGTGATAATCCCTACCAGCCGCTCTCCCTCCACCACGGGAAGCCGCCGGCATCGGCGGGAGCGCATCTTCTCCACGGCTATACCCAGGGGATCGTCCGGCCGAACGGTGACTGGATTAGGGGTCATAATATCCCGAGCGACGAGCATCCTGGAGCTCCCCCTGTAAAAGATTGCTGAACTTCTCATCTGTCACATGGACTCCCCGCAGCGACGGAGCAGCTCTTCCCAGCGACGATCTACCTCCGCCTGAATCTCTGCCACCAGATCTTGATATTCCGGCTTGAACAGATGAGCGAAACGCCCCTGGAGCTTCAGGTATTCCGCGATCGGGAGCTTGCGACGTGGGCGGTAATTGAGGCGCCAGACTCCGTTCTCGACCTCGAAGAGGGGCCAATAGCAGGTCTCGACGGCCATTCGGGTGACCTCCAGGGTTAAAGCCGGGTCATGGCGCCGGCCCCGATTGCAATCGGCTAGAACGTTCAGAAAAGCCAGGCCATCCACGGCAATCGCCTTCCGCACCTTGGACATCAGATCCTTCCAGTGGGAAGGGGCCGCCTGGGCGACATAAGGGATTCGATGAGCTGCGATGATCCCGGTGAGATCTTTGCGCCACTGAGGCTTCCCGGGCATCACCGCCCCAACCGGCGTCGTGGTGGTCCACGCCCCTCGCGGGGTGGCGCTGGAGCGCTGGATGCCCGTGTTCATGTAGCCTTCGTCGTCCAGGCAAACGTAAAGGAATTTGTGCCCCCGTTCCAGGGCTCCGGAGAGGGCCTGGAGGCTGATAGCGTAAGTTCCCCCATCTCCGGCAAAAGCCACAAACATGACGCGGGTTGGGGGACGCCTGCGGCCGCCCGTCCAACCCTTAAACCCCGAGGAGGAGACCCGCTGCTCAACTCCCCTCATTTACAACTGTAGAAGAGACCGTTGAATGCTCCAGTGATCTCCGGCAAGGTTTTTATATGAAGAATGTCGCCGAATGATATTCCGGCCACATCCCCCGAACCGTTCCCTCGGCGATAGATTTTCCGGAAGGGGTTTCATTCTGACCTCCAAACCTTCAGGATTTCTCCCTGAGATCTTCACAGGATCTTCAAAAGCTCCTGGCAGCATGGGATATGGAAACGAAGCCTGAGAACAGGAGGTCGCGATGAATCGCTGGAAGATCTGGATCGGTTTGGGGCTCTTCGCCGGCCTGATCAGCCTCACGCTGATCGGCGCAGGGATGGTTCGCGCCAGCATCGTTGGGAGCGAAGTTCTCTATCCTGCCGGGGCACCGATCACCGCCACGGTTCCAATCCCCGGATTTGGGTTCGGGGGGCGGTGGGGAATGGGCCCGATGATGGGACGCTGGGGCGGGGGATTGCTGGCTTCCCGGCCGCTGACGGCCACCGTTCCCTTCGGGGGATGCCCGATGATCGGAGGGGGCTGGGGACCCATCGAATCGACCGCTCGCACCCCCATCTCCGATGAGGAGGCGATACGCATCGCTCGGGAAGCCATTGCTGCATATGGGAACCCGGATCTGGAGCTGGCCGAGGTGATGGCCTTTGATAATCACTTTTATGCGCAGGCCCGGGAGCGAAGCACCGGTCGTTATGCGTTCGAGTTTCTGATCGATCGATATACCGGCGCTGTTCACCCCGAGCCCGGGCCCAATATGATGTGGAACGCGCGCTACGGGATGATGGGGCGAGGCGGGATGATGGGCGGCTGGTTCTTCTCGTCCGGGGAGATGAGGCTTTCCCCGGAGGAGGCACGCCAGCGGGCCCAGGCTTATCTGGACCAGGCTATGCCTGGGGCCATCGCCGATGAGGAGGTCGATCCTTTTTATGGCTATTACACCCTGCACATCCTCCGGGATGGGCAAATCGCCGGGATGCTCAGCGTGCATGGCTCAACAGGCCAGGTATGGGTGCATACCTGGCATGGGAACTTCCTCCGGATGGTCTATGGGCACGAGGGGGAGCATTGAGGGAGACCCCTCCCGGATGGATCATCACGATAAGTTGCTGCTCTCTCCGGTCGCGAGGTTTCGCGAAAGACCGATCCTCTCCCCGTGCGGCTTTGCCCCACGGGGAGGGGGAGAGGTCGTCGGATCTCATGTATAACAGCCTAACTGCATAAAATAATGAAGAAGGAGGGAACCATGAACCGGAACTGGATCTGGGTGCTGGTTGGGGTTGTGGTCCTGGTGCTGGTCATCGGAGCACTGGGTTTTCTGACAGGCCCTGCCTGGGGCTGGGGATGGGGATGCCCGGGCTGCCCGATGATGGGCCGGTGGGGCTGGGGGTTCGGTGGCATGGGCTGGGGGGTCGGGTTGCTGATGATGCTGCTGGGCCTGCTGATCCCGCTGTTACTCCTGGGCCTGGGCATCGCCGCAGTAGTCTGGCTGGTGCAGCAGGTCACGCGCTCGGGCGGCCCTTCCGCATCGGCGACGCCATCCGCCCGCTGCCCCCAGTGTGGCCGTCCCGTCCAGCCGGACTGGGCGCACTGTCCATATTGCGGGGCTTCACTGAGCGGGAGCCCATCCTGACCATAGATAGGGGTGAGGGGCCGGCGGCTTCGCTGCTGGACCCTCATCCCACCCTCTCCCCAACTCGCTTCCTCAGTTCTGGGATTGGGAGTCGAAGCGGTGAAGACGATTTTACTGGTCGAGGACGAGCCCCGGATGCGTCAGGTGGTTCGGGCTTACCTGGAGCAGGCGGGGTTCCGGGTCATCGCGGTGGGGGATGGGCCCTCAGCGCTCCATGCCTTTCGCCGGGAGCAGCCCGATCTCATCGTCCTGGACCTGATGCTGCCGGGCATGGATGGATTCGAGGTCTGCCGCACGATCCGGCGGGAATCCGGGGTTCCGATCATCATTCTAACGGCGCGCGTGGAGGAAGAGGATCGCGTGGTGGGCCTGGAGCTGGGGGCGGATGATTACATCACCAAGCCTTTCAGCCCCCGGGAGCTTGTCGCACGGGTGCGCGCCGTCCTGCGCCGGGCTCAGGGCGAGGTGGCCCCGCCGGCGGTGATCCGGATCGGCGATCTCACCATCGATCTGGAGCGGCGGGAGGTTCGGATGGGGGAGCGGGAGGTGCACCTGACGCCAACGGAATTCGAATTGCTGGCCACCATGGCCCGCCATCCCGGCCGCGTCTTCACCCGCCTGCAACTGCTGGAGCGGGTTCAGGGAGTCGCCTACGAGGGGTATGAGCGGACCATCGACGCTCACATCAAAAACCTCCGGCAGAAGCTCGAGCCAGACCCGAAGAATCCCCAATATGTGCTGACGGTATATGGGGTCGGGTATAAGCTTCGGGAGGCGGATTGATGAGTGGCGGAGTGAACGGCGAAGCCGCTCATCCCACCCTCCGAGCCATCCTTGAGAATTTACTCTCCAGGCGGATCGCGATGCGAGGTCTATGGGTGAAGTTGAGCGTGGCCTTTGCCGGGGTGGTCATCCTGAGCCTGCTCGCCACATCCCTGCTGATCGGCCTGGCGACCGCGGGCGAGTTCGGAGTGTATGTAGCCCAGGGGAACCGACGCTGGGCGGAGGCTCTGGCACCTGCCCTTGCGAATTACTATCTCCAGAATGGGGGATGGGAAGGGGTGGAGTCTATCCTGGAGCCATCAGGCCTGATGATGCCGGGAATGGGCCCGATGCATCACCCGATGGGGATGAGCGGCGCTGCGATGTGGCGGATGATGGGCCACCGATTCCTCCTGGCGGATGAAACCGGACGGGTCCGATGGGATTCCGAAGGGACATGGGTGGGTACTCTTCTGCCGGAAGCCGTTCGGAATGCCGGGGTTCCTATCCGGGCAGGGGACCAGATCGTCGGATGGTTGGTGATTGGGGATACTGGAAGCCTGTCCGATCCTTCCGCGCAGTTCCTGGGGCGGGTGGGGTGGGCGATCGGCTGGAGCACTTTTGTGGGGATCGTCCTGGCCCTGGGAGCGGGCACGCTGGTTTTTTCCCGTCTGGTGCGACCACTGCGGGCGCTTCAGCAGGCCTCTCGCCGGATCGCCGCCGGGGATCTGCATGCGAGGATTCCGGCGCAGGAAGCAGGGGAGCTGGGGGAGGTCGCCCGGGCGTTTAACCGGATGGCTGAAGCGCTGGCCCGGGCAGAGCAGCAGCGGCGCCAGATGCTGGCAGACATCGCCCACGAGTTGCGCACCCCCTTGGGGATCCTGCAGGGCCACCTGGAAGCCCTCATCGATGGCGTGCTTCCCCTGGAGCTGGAGCAGATCGCTCAGATCCATGACGAGGTGCGTCATCTCGCCCGCCTGGTGGAAGATCTGCGCTTGCTGACCCTGGCGGAGGCGGGACAATTGCGGCTGGATCGGGAGATGGTGGATCTGAAGCGTCTGATCGAGGAAGCGGTGGATGGCATCGCCCTTCAGGCCGCGGAGAAAGGGCTTCATCTGGAAGTCCAGCTGCCGGGGGAGCTGCCGCCGATCCTGGCGGACCCGACCCGTCTCCGGCAGGTGCTGATGAACCTGCTGACCAATGCGGTTCGTTATACGCCTTCGGGGGGGCAGGTTGTGGTGATGGCTCAGGATATGGAGGATGCGGTTCGGGTAAGCGTACGTGATACCGGTATCGGGATTGCTCCGGAGGATCTCCCACATATTTTTGATCGCTTCTATCGGGCTGAGAAATCCCGGGCGCGCTCGGATGGGGGATCCGGCCTGGGCCTGGCGATCGCCAAATATCTGATCGAAGCCCATGGGGGACGCATCGGGGTGGAGAGCACGCCTGGAGAAGGCACCTGTTTCTTCTTCACGCTCCCGCGCCGGGAGGCGGTTCAGGGTATGCCCCATATTCGCCGGACATCGGCCTCTCAAGTGGATTGAAATCGGCCTTGCGAGGCGCTGTGCGCCAGGTGCCGGCCTGCGCCGGCACGAACATCACCCTCCGGCCGGCGGAGGCCGGCCGCCGGCCGAAGGCCTCGAAGGTCGAATTCATTCGACGTATCCCCTGGCCCTCAGCCACTCGCCGGGGCTTGACAAATCTGTTCAGGTCTGTATAATGTGGAATCAAATTCAAGGAACAGAGGCTTCTGAAATGCAGGTCCGGCATTTCGCGAGCGCCCTCCATGCCTACTGGCGGTATTACTTTTATTACTTTGCCGCGCGTCCGGCGGGGCCGCTCGCGTATGCCACCTGACGTTCTGTTTAGATTCCCGTAATTTTCACCATCGGCGCGGAGCGGCTCCCCAGAGCCCCCGCGCCGATGGTTTTTTATAGGGGGACGCATGCTGTACGGCATCCGCGGCGCGATCACCGCCGAAGCCAACACCCCTGAAGCGATCGCTTCGGCCACCCGGCGGTTGCTGGAATCCATCGTTCGGGCCAACCGGCTGGTCCCGGGGGAAATTGTGGCCGCCTGGTTCACAACCACCCCCGATCTCACGGCGGCTTTCCCGGCCTCGGTCGCCCGGGAGATGGGCTGGGCGCACGTCCCCATGCTGTGCGCCCAGGAGATCCCGGTCCCGGATGCCCTTCCCCGTTGTATTCGCGTTCTGCTTCTGGTTCACCCCCAGCGCCCCTTCCGACCCATTCCGGTTTACCTGGGAGAAGCCCAGCAGCTCCGGCCTGATCTCTTGAGTAACTCTGTATCTCCTGAGGAGGCGGATCCCCCTGAGCCTGCTCCGATGCACCCCCGGGTGGCCTTTCAGGGGGAGCCGGGCGCTTATTCCCATGAGGCCGCGCTGCGCTTTTTCGGGCCGGATCTGGCGTTGCTCCCGTGCCGCACCTTCGCCGAGGTGGCCCAGGCCGTGGAGGCCGGTCGGGCGGATTTCGGAGTCCTGCCGGTGGAGAACTCCACGGCGGGCTCGATCAATGCGGTCTACGACCTGTTGCTGGATCGGGATCTCCGGATCTGGGGGGAGGTGATCCTTCGGGTGCGCCATTGCCTGCTGGCGCCGCCCGGGACGGCCCTTGCGGATATCCGTGTCGTTCGCTCCCATCCACAGGCTCTGGAGCAGTGCGCTCGTTTCATTGAGCGGCACGGCTGGGAGGCCCTGGCCGCCCATGACACGGCCGGCAGTGCCCGGATGCTGGCGGAGCGCCCGGAGCCCGGGATCGCGGTCATTGCCGGCCGCCTGGCTGCGGAACGCTATGGCCTGGCGATCCTTGCCGAGGGTATTGAGGATGACCCGGAGAACGCGACCCGTTTCTTCATCGTCAGCACCCGGGAACCCCCTCGAGCAGAGCGCAACAAGACATCCATTGTGTTCAGCACCCGACATGTGCCGGGGGCTCTCCATGCCTGCCTGGGGGAATTCGCCACGCGGGGGATCAATCTCACCAAGCTGGAATCCCGGCCCCGGCGCGGGCGGCCCTGGGAATACGTGTTCTATGTGGACTTTGAGGGTCACTGGCAGGACCCGGCGTGTCGAGAGGCGCTCCTGGGGCTTCTCCAGCGGGCCTCCTTTGTGAAATTGCTGGGCTCTTATCCGGCTGCGGAAGGAACGCTCACCGCATCCGTGGAGGAAGGAGGGGAACGATGATTGTGGAATGCGCTGCCGATGTGGATCCCCGGATGATCCAGCGACTGGTGGACCATCTTCAATCCCGGGGGAAGCCGGTCCATTGGGTTCACGGGCCGCAACCCGTGCTGGTTTGCCCCGATGAGCGCGACCTGGATCCCCGCGAGCTCCAGTCCTGGCCGGGGGTCCGGCGGGTGATCCCGGTCCGTCACGCGTTTCAGCTGGCAGCTCGGGATTACCGGCCGGAAGGCACCCAGATCCGGGTGGGGGAGGTCCTGATTGGGGGTGAGGAGCCGGTCTTCATCGCGGGCCCCTGCGCGGTAGAATCCCGCTCCCAGCTGCTGGAAACCGCCCATGCCGTTCGGGAAGCAGGGGCCCATATGTTGCGGGCCGGCGCGTTCAAACCCCGCACCTCCCCGTATTCCTTCCAGGGTCTGGGCTTCGAAGGGCTGGAGCTGCTGGCGGAGGCGAGGGCCGAGACCGGGCTCCCGGTGGTAACAGAGGTAATGGCCCCGGAGGAAGTTCCCCTGGTCGCGGAGGTGGCGGACGTTTTGCAGATCGGCGCGCGGAATATGCAGAACTTCAGCCTGCTCAAGGCGGTGGGCCGCCAGCCGAAGCCGGTGCTGCTCAAACGGGGAATGAGCGCGACCATCGAAGAGTGGCTGCTGGCGGCGGAATACGTGATGGCCTATGGGAACTTCAACGTGATCCTGTGCGAGCGGGGGATCCGCACCTTTGAGCGGATGACCCGAAATACCCTGGACATTAACGCAGTGCCGGTTGTGAAGCAGCTCAGCCATCTGCCAGTGCTGGTGGATCCCAGCCATGGCACGGGGGATGCGGCTTATGTGATCCCCATTGCCCGGGCGGCCATCGCGGCAGGGGCGGATGGCTTGTTGACGGAAGTCCATATCCGCCCGGAGGAGGCCTGGTCGGATGGCCGTCAATCCCTGACCCCCGAGGCCTTCGCCCGCATGGTCCGGGAGGCGCGGGCCGTGGCCCGCGCCCTGCGGGTATTGCAGTAGGGCTTTATCCGGTCGGGAGTTGCACAGAGATCCCATCAGGAAGGACTTCGCGGGTCTCCCTGAAACATCCTGACGGAATTTACCGCACGCGCTGGCAAGGGCTTGCCCATTCTCCTTTCGAGTTGCGACGATGGAGAACTTTCGCTGGGGTATCATCGGTCTGGGCCTGATTGGTGGCTCCATCGCCCGGCGTCTGGCGCAGCAGGGTGTCCGGGTGCTGGGGGCAGATCGGGATCCGGCTACCATGGCGGAAGCGCAGGCTTCCGGGGTTTTCGAGGCCCTGCTGGATCCCCCCGCCCTGGTCGCCGCTGCGGATGGGGTGATCCTGGCGACGCCGGTCGGGGCCATCGAGGAACTCCTGGAGTCCCTCCCCTGGCGACCCGGCCAGCTGGTCCTGGATACCGGGAGCACCAAGCGGCGGATTGTAAGGGCCATGGCGCGGTTGCCCGAAGGGGTATGCGCGGTGGGCGGGCATCCCATGGCGGGGAGGGAGCATTCGGGCTTCCGGGTCTCCGATCCCGAGCTCTTCCTCGGAAAACCGTTTATTCTGGTGCCGACTCCCCGGACGACGCCGGAGGCTGCAAGGCGGGCAGAGGAGCTGGTCACCGTTCTGGGGGCGCGCCCCATCTGGATGGACGCGGAGATCCACGATCGGCGGGTGGCCTGGGTGAGCCATCTCCCCTATGTGACCGCCATGGCGCTGATGGCCGCGGCGGAGGCCGCGGGGGATCCAGCCCTGTGGGAGATCGCGGCTTCTGGATTCCGGGATGCCACCCGGGTAGCGGCCAGCGATCCGCAGATGATGGGCGAGGTGGTGCGAAGCAACGCAGATGAACTCAGTGACGCCCTGGAGGCCCTCTGCCGGATCCTCATCCGCTGGAGGGAGGATCTGCGTGCATCCCCCCCGCTGTTGCCGCTGGAGTGGGAATACCTGGCGGCCCGGCGTCGGGCGCTTCGTTTCCCCGGTCCGTGAGCCTCGTGTTTCCTACGGGTTCGATCCCTCCCAGGCGGAGAGATAAGCCCGAACGAGGGCTTCGGGGTCTTCCGCCGTCATCACGGAGCCCAGCACTGCGATCCCCGCTGCGCCGGCTTCCCGACAGGCGCGGGCGTTCTCGGGAGTAATCCCCCCCAGAGCCACCACCGGGATGGGCACGGCTTGGGCTACCTCGCGGAGGGCCTCCAGTCCCAGCGCCGGTCCATAGCCTGGCTTACTGATGGAGGGGAAGATCGGGCTCAGGGTGATATAGTCCGCTCCTTCCTCTGCCGCCCGGAGGGCTTCTTCCAGGTTATGCGTGGAAACCCCTACCCAGCGCCCGGGGCCAACGATACGCCGGGCTTCGGCGATAGGAAAGCCTTGAGGCAGATGCACGCCATCCGCCTCGCAGGCCGCTGCGACCGAAGCGTGGGTGTTGACCACGACGAACGCTCCCGCGCGTCGGGCCCGTTCCACGATCGCCCTCACCAGCGCCGCCAGCTCGGCCTCCGGGAGGTCTTTCTCCCGCACCATCACCCAGCGCGCGCCGGCTGCCAAGATCTCTTCGATGAGGGAAAGCAGCGGCCGGCGGGCCAGGTGGCGATCCGTGATCACCAGCAGCGGTGGCTGGGGGAGCCTCATACCTCGATGCGGTCCTCCATCGGGCTGGAGGGCACGGCGTAGAGGCGGCGAGGGATCCGGCCGGCTTCGTAGGCCAGCCGTCCGGCCTCCACCGCCAGGCGCATCGCCCGCGCCATCTTCACCGGATCCCGCGCCTGGGCGACCGCCGTGTTCAGGAGCACCCCGTCGCAGCCCAGCTCCATCGCGATCGCCACATCCGATGCGGTTCCCACCCCGGCGTCCACGATCACCGGCACCGTGCACATCTGGCGGATCAGCCGGATGTTATACGGGTTCAGGATCCCCATCCCGGATCCAATGGGCGCCCCCAGGGGCATCACCGCCGCGCAGCCGATGTCCTCCAGCTTCCTGCACAGAATGGGATCGTCCGTGCAATAGGGGAGGACCACGAAGCCCTCCTTCACCAGCTGGCGCGCGGCCTCCAGCAGCTGCTCGGCATCCGGGTAAAGGGTCTCCTCATCGCCGATCACTTCCAGCTTGATCCAGTTCGTGCCCAGGGCTTCACGGGCCAGGTGGGCGGTGAGCACCGCATCCCGGGCGGTGTAGCATCCGGCGGTGTTCGGCAGGATGAAATAGCGATCCCGCAACAGGTCGTAGAGGTTCTCCCCATCGGCCCCGAAGCGGACCCGTCGGATGGCCACGGTCACGATTTCAGTTCCACTGGCCTCCAGGGCATCGAGCATCACCTGGAGGTTGGGATAGCGGGCGGTTCCGAGGATCAGACGCGAGCGGAACGCTCGCCCGGCGATCACCAGTCCTTCGCTCATCACAGACCTCCCGAGATCCGCAGAAACCTGCGCTTGTGAATCCTGAGGGAAGGCATGGCCCCTTCCCCCCGGGCCGGGAGCCCCCAGGGATGGCCTTCCCCCTTCCATCCGGTTCATCCCCCTGCGACCGCATGGACGATCTCCACCCGGTCCCCGGGCTGGAGCCGGACGTTTCCCCATTCCGGTCGGGGGATCACGGTGGCATTGACGGCCACCGCGATGCCCGGGCGATCGGGATCCAGGCCCAGGGCGGCCAGGAGCTCCCGAACCGTATGCGGCTGATACGGATGGGGCTGTCCGTTGACGATCAGGATGGCCTCCATTGAGCTTCCCTCCTCCACTCCAGGGAGACAGGCCCATGGGCCTGCCCCTACCGGCGGCAGAATCGTGCAATTGTGAAGGGTTTGGCGACCTCCGGGAGGTCGCCATGGGCGATCAGGTGATGAATGGCGTAGGCGGTGATCGGGGCCAGCAGGATGCCGTTGCGGTAGTGGCCGGTCGCCATAATCAGCCCTTCCACCGCCGTCGGCCCCAGGATCGGCGCATCATCCCGGCTTCCCGGCCGGAAGCCCACCCACATCTCCACGATGGGCAGCTCATCGATCCCGGGCAGGATCTCCCATGCCCCTCGCAGCAGCCGGAAGATGCCTCCGGCGGTCAGCTGGGCATCGAACCCTTTTTCCTCCACCGTCGCCCCGATCAACAATCGACCATCCCGACGGGGAACCAGGTAGGCATCTGGCCCCCACACTACATGTTGAAGCAGGGGCGCCTCAGGAGGCATCTGCACCGCCAGCATCTGACCCTTCACAGGCCGGACGGGAGGGCGGACCTCGGCGGGGAGCCCGGGGATCTGGGCGGACCACGCTCCGGCGGCCAGGATCACGGTGCGGGCCTCCAGGAATCCGCGGGCGAGGCGGACCCCGAGGACGCGGTTCTCATCGATCACGATCCCGGTCACCTCCGTGTGCTCCCGCAGCCGTCCGCCGGCCTTTCGAAAGGCTTCGATCAGCGCCCGGGCCACCTTCCGGTTATCTACCTGATGGTCCTGCGGGCTGTAGATGGCCGCCACCACATGGCGGGAGAGGTGCGGCTCCATCCGTCGGGCCTCATAGCCGGAAAGCCACTCGGTAGGCAGGTTCTGGCTGCGCTGGAATTCATAAAGGAACCTCAATCGTTCCGCGTCATCCCGATCGAGGGCGACCACCAGCGTCCCCTCATCCCGGTAGTCCACGGAGATCCCGGAGGCGGCCTCCAGCTCCCGGGCGAAGTCGGCCCACATATCGCGGCTGGCCCGCAACAGAGGCAGAAGCCCTTCCTCGCCGGGCTCTGCCTCGGCGTGAGGGGCCAGCATCCCGGCGGCCGCCCACGTCGCACCCAGCCCGGCGCCACCCCGTTCCAGGATCGTCACCGGGTATCCGGAGCGGGCCAGGAACCAGCCGATGGAGAGCCCGCAGATCCCGCCGCCGATGATCAGGATTTCATTCTTCATGAGGGCGCTCTGCTCCCTGTAGGAAACCGGCTGTGCGAATTCGTCTCCATCTTACGGATTATGGAAGGGGATCATGAGGCGGAGCCAGGAGGAGAGGGCGTTATGGGAAGGCGATGTGAGATCACCGCGGCGCGCCCGTCTTCCCTCCGCCGGCATGATCCGGATCAGGTTCCAGGGGTCGACGGCGGATACGGCCGTCCTCTCAGCCCGGCTCGCCCGGACTCCCCCAACGGACCCGCGCCCTGTAATTTTACTTTGTTTTAAGTCAGAGGAGGCATCCTGTCAATTTGCTGGCGGGAGGGGAGGATAGGGAGGTGTAGAAGTCAGGCAGCTGGTTTTTCCCCACGGCTTATGGTTCCCCCAGCGCCCGTCGGAGGCTGGCCAGATCGGTGATGAAAGCGATCCGGAACAGGAAGGCCCGCAATGATGGACTCTGTTCCCACAGCCGGCGCACGCGCGGGCCGATGGGATCCTCCACGCCCGCTGCCCCTTCCTCCGCCGCATAGGCGCCGTAGAAAGCGAAGTAGGCCTGGTTCAGCTTGCGGATCACATAGCCGTGTTCCAGGAAGACCCGGCGTCGAGCTTCCATATACAGTTCCGCCCGGCGGATTTCCCCCCGGGCCAGCAATCGTTCCACTACGGTGCGGGTTTTCGCCAGCTCCCGGCCGAAATGGAACGCCGGTCGTTCCTCCGGGGCGGGGGGCGAGTCCGTATGGGAGCTGGATGGGGGAAGATCCTCCGGATAGAAGCGGGCCAGCCACGCCCGCCCCATGGCCTTCCCCACCAGATCCGCGGCGGTCTCGTTAATGGTGCGGGTTTCCGGGCGCTCGTAGAACCATCCCAGAGGCCACAGGAAGAGCCAGTGGTGGGTCCACTCATGGGCGATGGCTTCGGTTAGATAGGAGATGGAGGGGGTTTCCATGATCATCGCCGGGTAGAGGGCCAGGCCGCCCAGGGGAACGACCAGGGAAGACACGTTGAATGCCCCGTCGACGCGCCGTTCGATCCGATCCATCTCATCCGCGGTGAGATCAGCCTGCAAGGGGAGGGCCGCCTGCTGAACAATCCGATCCCGGGGCGATACCACCAGCAGGTTGGGCATGGGGGTCAGGCGGAGGTTGACCGGGGGGATCGGGTAGCCCAGGAAAGTCAATCCTTCCCTGTGGAGGAGAACAGCGAGCTGCTCCGCGAGGATGGTCTCCGCCAGCGGGCGCAGCGCTTTCACCTTCCGGTGTTCCGTCTCCCAGCGGCGCCGGAGTTCCTCCAGGGTGGCCGGATCAGCGGGCTCGGGGCCAGCGATCTGATGTTCCAGATCCGCTGCCGCCTGCTGAGCGGCCTCCAGATGGCGCAAAAAGCCTCGAAGCGCCCGGCCCTGAGCCGCTTCATCCAGGAAAGCCTGAGGGGCCGCCGTGTCGAGGATCAGCTTCTCCCACCAGACGGAAAGGAGCCAGGTGGCGAAGTCGAAGCCTCGCCCGCTCAGTTGCAGGCTCAGGCGATCTTCGAAGGAAAGAGCGGGCTGCGAGGCGGACAGGCTGAGGGCGAACAGACCGATGAGGATTCCATGCAATCCTCGCCGCAGATGCGGATGGATCTTTCGGAAAGTTTCGGGCCTCATGGATGGAGCCAAAGCGATCCGGGAAGCTGGGGTGAGGCGCCACAGGTGCCCTGTTCTGGGAGAGAAGGTGCCCCTCTATGGTTTTGCCCACCTGATCCAGCCAGGGGTTGGGAGCCGCCGAGGGCGGCCCCCCAACCCCCAGACGATACCCCGCCGGCTCAGATAATCAGCGGCTCCTGCCAGGTTCCCCACACGGCCTTCAGCGCCCGGGTGATCTCCCCCAGGGTCGCGTAGGCTTTCACGGCATCCAGGATATAGGGCATAAGATTCACGTTCTCCCGGCGAGCGGCCTCCTGGAGGGCGGCCAGAACCTGCCCCACGCGCTCGTTGTCGCGCTCCATCCGGAGCTTCTGCAGGCGTGCCCGCTGCCGGCGCTCTCCCTCCGGGTCCATCTGAAGGATCGGCGGCTTCACCTCTTCTTCTTCCACAAACTCGTTGACCCCAACGATGATCCGGCGCTTCTCATCGATCTCCCTCTGATAACGATAGGCCGCGTCCGCGATCTCCCGCTGGAAGAAACCAGTCTCGATAGCCGGGATCACCCCGCCCAGCTCCTCGATCTTGCGGAAGTATTCATACGCCTGCTGCTCCAGCCGATTGGTCAGGTATTCCACGTAGTAGCTGCCCCCGAGGGGATCGACGGTGTTGGTCACCCCGCTTTCGTAGGCGATGACCTGTTGCGTGCGCAGGGCCAGTTTGGCGGCGAACTCGCTGGGGAGGGCGATGGCCTCGTCGAGGGCGTTGGTGTGCAGAGACTGAGTGCCGCCGAGGACAGCGGCCAGGGCCTGGAGGGCCACCCGGACCACATTCACATAAGGCTGCTGGGCGGTGAGGGTGCAGCCGGCGGTCTGCGTGTGGAAGCGCAGCCACCAGGAACGCGGGTTCTTCGCGCCGAAGGTTTCCTTCATCTCCCGGGCCCAGATCCGACGGGCCGCCCGGAACTTGGCGATCTCCTCGAAAAAGTCGTTGTGGCAGTTGAAGAAGAAGGAGAGGCGTGGGGCAAAAGAATCGATATCCAGCCCTCGCTTCAGGCACCAGCGGACGTATTCGAAGCCGTCGGCCAGGGTGAAGGCCAGCTCCTGGGCCGCCGTGGCCCCTGCCTCCCGGATGTGATATCCGCTGATGCTGATGGGGTTCCACTTCGGCACGTATTTGGAGCCGAACTCGATCATATCCACGACCAGGCGCATGGAGGGCTCAGGCGGGAAGATCCATTCCTTCTGGGCGATGTATTCTTTGAGGATATCCGTCTGAGTGGTGCCGCCGATCTGATCCCATGGGATGCCGCGCTTCTCCGCCACAGCGAGATACATCGCCCAGATAATGGCCGCGGGCCCATTGATGGTCATCGAGGTCGTGATCTGGTCCAGGGGGATGCCGTCCAGGAGGATCTCCATATCCAGCAGCGACGAGACGGCCACGCCGCACTTGCCGAATTCCCCTTCCGCCATCGGATCATCGGTATCGTAGCCGTAGAGGGTAGGAAGGTCGAAGGCGATGGAGAGGCCGGTCTGGCCGTGTTCCAGCAGATATTTAAACCGGGCGTTGGTTTCCTCAGCGGTGCCGTAGCCAGCGAAGAGGCGCATCGTCCAGAGCCGGCCCCGATACATCGTGGCGTGGATGCCACGGGTGAAGGGATATTCGCCCGGGAACCCGAGGTCGCGGAGATAATCGAAGTCCGGGAGGTCGAGGGGCGTGTAGAGGCGGTTCACCGGCTCCCCGGAAACGGTGGTGAAGACCTCCTGGCGCTCCGGCATGCGGGCCAGCCATTGCTGCAGCGTCGTCTCCTCCCACCGATCCCGCGCCGCGGCCAGCTCACGGAGCTTCTCCTGATCGAACATGGCGCCCTCCTGCCCGCAAGCTATCCCAGGGTGATTGGACTTCCGATAACATCTGGAATCCGGTCTGCCGTTGTCTGAAGTCCAGAGGGTAAGGCTCCCCGTCATTATACGCAGAGACGGATAGAGAAACAAACGATCGCCCGGTTTTCCCCTGGAAGGGCAGGGGAGCCAGGCCCTTCACCCGGCTCCCCTGCGCTGCGGGCGAGGGAAGGCGATGGCCATCAGGACCATCCCCGCCACTGGGTAACTTCTTCAATCGGGCGGCGGGGGGTTTGGCGGGGCGGGGCATCCGGGGCCGGGTAGCCCAGATAGATGAAGCCCATGAACTGGGCGTCCTCGGGGACCCCCAGCCAGCGCAGGAGAAGGGGGTGGTAAGCCGTGTCGCCGGTGCGGAGATAAGCGCCGAGGCCCATGCCGTGGGCGGCGAGGAGGATGTTCTGGATGGCGGCGGCGGTGGCCACGATGTTTTCATGGGTTTCGATGGGGTCGCGGCCCTTGAGACAGGCCACGGCGATGATCACCGGGGCCCGATGGGGTTTCGCCCGTTCCCGTTTCAATTCCTCTTCGGTGGCGTCGGGCTTGACGGCCTGGAGGATCTGAGCGAAGACCTCGCCGAGCTCATCGAGGGCCGGGCCGGTGATGACCACGAAGCGCCAGGGCTCGGTCAGACGGTGGTTGGGGGCGCGCACCGCCGCCCGGAGCAACGTCTCGATCTCCTCCCGCTTCGGCCGCTCCGGCCGTACCTTCCCCACCATATGGCGGGTCATGATCGCTTCCAGGACATCCATGGGGACCTCCGGATTAGAAAGGTTCTCACTACGCAAAGGGTCCTTCTCCTTCTTCCTCCATAGCCAAAGGGCCACGGGGAGGAAGGAGAGGCGATCTGAGACCCGAAGGGCCTCAGCAAGGGAGCTCCAGGTGCCCGCTCAGCAGCCAGGGGAAACACTATTGTTATTTTACAAGATCTGGTGTTGGGCTCGAACTGGAAAGGCGAGATCACTCCAAAAGCGGTTTTCCAGAAGATCCTGCAGGAGGATCCTGAATATTGAGAATGGGCGGTGCCCCCGGATCGAAGTGGAGCCCATCTATTCTGCGCAAGTCCAGTTTGTGATTAATGTCACTAAATTGAGATAAAATATTCAAATATTGTTATTTAAATCACAATAAATTCCCCGTTAACTCCACCATGAGTTGACAAGTTTTGCTGATTTCCCTACACTTTATTGTGACGAGCAGGAAAGGAGGGGCGGATGGCTGCTTCGGGGAGACAGACGCCAGGGCGTGGGAGCGATCGGCATTGGTGAAGCTCTGGCAGGCTCTGGACGGGGTCCTGGACCCGGAGCTGGATCAATCCATTGTCCGGCTGGGGTTCGTCGAAGCGGTGACCGTGGAAGGCTCCTGCGCATGGGTGACCCTTCGTTTGCCCACTTTCTGGTGTGCCCCCAATTTTGTGTTCATGATGGTGGAAGACATCCGGCGCGTTCTTCTCCAGGTTGAAGGCATCCAGGCCGTTCGGATCCGATTGCTGGATCACTTCGCCTCAGAAGCCATCGAGTCCGCTGTCCATGACGGGCGCTCCTTTGAAGAGGCTTTCCCTGGAGAGGTTGCGGGATCTCTGGATGAGCTCCGTGCGTTCTTCCGTCGCAAAAGTTATCTGGGGCGTCAATTCGCGCTCCTGAGCGCCCTCCGTGCCGCTGGTTTTTCTCCGTCGGAGATCTGCGCTATGCGCCTCGCTGACTTATTTGAATCCAGCGGGACGTGGCATGCCCGCCGGGCCGATGGCACATCGGTGCCGATTGAGCCTGGGGAGGCGATCTGGCGTTATCTGGAGCGGCGGCGGGATTTGGGTCTTGACATGCATCCCGATGCCCCCCTGATGCTGGACCCGGATGGCCATCCGATCTCCCCTGAATCTTTCGACGACTATCTCCGTCGAAGTCGCGCGGCTCTCCTGAACTTTAAGTCGAACGCTTTTCTCTGTCAGGCTCTGCTGGCCAGTCGGAAAGGAGGTGCCCCATGATCCGGGTTGATGGGCAGGAGATTTTCGTGATCGATGGCCACATCCATTTCTGGGATGGGAGTCCGGAGAACTGGCGGAACAAATATGGGGAAGGCTGGATGCTTTGCTTCTACGATTACCACAAGGCCCTCAGCCCCGCAGATTACATCTGGCCATTCGATAAATATTGCAAATACGACGAGGAAAATCTGATTCGGGATCTCTTTCTTGAAGGCTATGTGGATATGGGGATCTTCAACTCCACCTATCTCACCGAGTTCTTCAAGAACGGATTTAACACCCATATCCAGAACAACGTCTTGAAGCAGAAGTATCCGGACCGCTTTATCCTGTGCGGCACCTTTGATCCCCGCTGGGGTGAGAAAGGCCTGGATGAGTTCCGGCGGATGGTGGAGGAATATCCCATTCAGGGCCTGAAGCTCTATACGGCGGAGTGGCGGGGGGAGTCCCGCGGATGGCGGCTGACGGATCCCATGGCCTATCGTTATCTGGAGCTCTGCCGCGAGCTGGGGATCCGCAATATCCATGTCCACAAAGGCCCCACGATCTATCCGCTGAATAAGGACGCCTTCGATGTGCATGATGTGGATCAGGCGGCTTCTGACTTCCCCGATCTGAATTTCATCGTGGAGCACTGTGGCCTGCCGCGCCTTGATGACTTCTGCTGGATCGCGACGCAGGACAAGAACGTCTATGCCGGCCTGGCGGTGGCTATCGCCTTTATCCACTCCCGCCCGCGGTATTTCGCGGAGATCATGGCCAATCTCCTCTACTGGCTGGGACCCGATCGCATCCTCTTCGGCAGCGATTATGCCCTCTGGTCGCCGCGCTGGATCATTGAGCGGTTCATCTCTTTTGAGCTGCCGCCGGACATCAAAGAGGAATACGGCGTCGATCTGACCCTGGAGACCAAACGCAAGATCCTGGGGGAGAACGCCGCGCGGCTTTATGGGATCGACATCGCCGCCCAACGGGAGAAGCTCCAGCGCGATCCGATTGGCCAGCGGCTGGCTGCGATGGCCGCATAGGAGAGTCATTGTGCAACAGGCCTGTGCGGGGGCCTGGCCGTCATATACGCTCATCCTGGTTTATCTCCCCTCCGGAGGTCAGCCATGAAAGCGGCCCGCCTCTATCAGTATGACCCGCAACTGAACGTCCAGCTGCAGGTTGAGGAAGTCCCGGAGCCGAAGATCGCCGCCCCGGATGAGGTCATTGTGCGCATCGGTGCGGCCGGCCTCTGCCGGACGGACCTCCACATCATCGAAGGGGTATGGCGCAACATTCTGGATCCGGATGGGAGGTTGCTCCCTTACATCCCCGGCCACGAGAACGCTGGCTGGGTGGAGGAGGTGGGGAGCGCGGTGACCTCAGTAAAGCCGGGAGATGCCGTGATCTGCCACCCTCTTCGGACCTGCGGAGTATGTCTGGCGTGCCGTCAGGGAGAAGATATGTATTGTGAGCGAGGCATCTTCCCTGGCCTGAATGCTAACGGGGGGTTCGCCGAATATCTGGTGACGAACGAGCGGGCCCTGGTCAAGCTCCCGGACGGCGTGGCCCCTGCGGATGTGGCCCCGCTGGCCGATGCGGGCCTCACCGCCTACCGGGCCGCCAAACGGGCGGCGAAATGGCTTCCCCCCGGGACCTTCTGTGTGATCATTGGGATCGGCGGCCTGGGTCACATCGCTCTTCAGGTCCTCCGAGCCCTCTCCAGCGCCCGCATCATCGCTGTAGACATCACCGAGCCCGCCCGTCGCCTGGCCCAGGAGCTTGGGGCGGATGAAGTCCTCCCCGGCGGCCCGGACCTCGTGGCGGAGGTCCGCGAGCGGACGAAGGGGGGTGCTCACGTGGTCCTTGATTTCGTTGGCGAGGCAGGGGTGGAACAGCAGGGCTGGCAGATGCTCCGCAGGGGAGGAACCCATTTCATCATCGGTTATGGAGGGAAGCTCGAGGTCCCCACGGTGCAGATGATTTTCAATGAGATCGCGATCGCTGGAAGCCTGGTGGGAAACTACATGGAGCTGGTGGAATTGATGGATCTCAATGCCCGGGGTCTGGTGAAGGTTCACAGCCGGCAGTATCGGCTGGATCAGATCAATCAGGCCATTGATGATTTCAAGAACCGCCGCTACATCGGCCGCGCCGTGATCATCCCATAAGCAGGAGGCTCCCATGTTTCCCGCGCCCTTTGAATACGTTGCCCCCTCGACCCTGGATCAGGCCATCCGCCTCCTCCAGCAATACGGTGCGGACGCCCGTCTCCTGGCTGGCGGACAGAGCCTGATCCCGATGATGCGATTCCGGCTGGCCAACCCGAAGGTCCTCATTGACCTCAATCGCATCCCCGGCCTGGACTTCCTGGAAGAGGACCGAGGGGTTCTGCGCATCGGCGCTATGGTGCGCCATCGCGCGATGGAGCGCACCCCGCTCATCCAGCAGCGTTATCCCCTCCTGGCGGATACGGCGCGGGTCATCGCCGATCCCATTGTGCGTAACCGGGGCACGGTCGGAGGTTCCATCGCCCATGCGGATCCAGCAGGGGATTGGGGAGCAGCTCTTCTGGCCGCGAAGGCGGAGGTGGTGATCACTGGCCCGAAGGGCCGGCGGATGGGCCAGCGCACCCTACCGCTGGAGGATTTCTTCACCGGACCCTTTATGACCGCCCTGCAGCCCGGCGAGATCGTCACGGAGATCCGGGTGCCTGCTCCCGGGCCGCGGGAGGCTGGGGCCTACCTCAAGATCGAACGTAAGGTGGGCGACTTCGCTGTGGTTGCGGTGGGAGTTCAGATCGCCCTGGATGCGGATGGGGTATGCCGGAAGGCCGGGATCGGGCTGTGCGCAGTGGGGCCCACCTCCTTGCGCGCCCGGGAGGCAGAGGAATGGCTGATCGGCAAACGCCCGGACGAAAGTGTGATCGCCCGGGCAGGGGAGCTGGCGGCTGAGGCCTCCCAGCCCACCAGTGATACCCGCGGGCCCGCCGAATACAAGCGGGATATGGTGCGGGTCCTGACCGTCCGGGCTCTCCGGAAGGCTCTGGAACGCATTCCGATGGCATGAGCGGGACCTGGGAGATGCGGTTGCGGATGGAAACCTCGGTTGTATCCACTGATCCTCATAACCAGGGAGGTAACCATGCCGGCACGCAAGGGAAAGCGCGCGACAGCGGCGCCTCGCCGGACGGCTGCCCGTAAAGCTGTGGAGGCTGTTCAGCCCGCGGCTCGACAGCGAATCCGGGTGACGGTTAACGGCCATCCATATGAGGCCGATGTGGAAGCCCGCACGCTCCTGGTGTATTTCCTTCGGGACACCCTGGGGCTCACGGGAACCCACGTGGGTTGCGATACGACCAGCTGCGGGGCATGCACCGTCCTCCTGAACGGGGAGGCCGTCAAAAGCTGCACATTGTTCGCTGTCCAGGCTGATGAGGCAGAGATTTTGACGGTGGAAGGCCTGGCCAAAGACGGCGAGCTGCATCCGCTGCAGAAAGCGTTCTGGGAAGATCACGGCCTTCAGTGCGGGTTCTGCACGCCCGGGATGCTGATGACCGCTTATGCCTTCCTCATGGAGAATCCCCATCCCAGCGAGGAGGAGATCCGGGTTGCGATCTCCGGCAATCTGTGCCGTTGCACCGGATATATGAACATCGTGAAGGCGATCCAGCACGCCGCGCAGGAGATGGCCGCCCGCTGAACAGGATCCCGTTTGCTCAGGAGGCTGGCATGGCGACTACCGGGCAAGCCCATGTCGTGCTGGGCCATCCGGTCCGGCGGAAAGAGGATCTTCGCTTCATTCAGGGCCGCGGCCGCTATCTGGACGATATCGTTCTGCCCCGTATGGCCTACATGGCCCTGGTGCGCAGTCCTTATGCCCACGCCCGCATCCGGTCCATCCGCACCGACGCCGCGAAAGCGGTCCCCGGGGTGCTGGCCGTGATCACCGGGGAGGATCTGGAGGAGCTGGGCCTCGCCTGGATGCCCACCCTGGCGGGGGATAAACAGATGGTCCTGGCGGTGGGCAAGGTGCTCTTTCAATATCAGGAGGTCGCCGCCGTGGTGGCGGAGTCCCGGGAGGCGGCGGTGGACGGGGCCCAGGCGGTGGAAGTGGATTATGAGCCCCTCCCGGTGGTGGTGGATCCCTTCAAAGCCCTGGAGCCGGACGCGCCGATCCTGCGGGAGGATCGGGAGCAAAAAACCAACCATATCTGGCACTGGGAAGTGGGGGATCGCGAGGCCACCGAAGAGGCCCTGCATCGATCGGAGGTGGTGATCCGCGAGCATATCAAATTCCAGCGGGTGCATCCAGCTCCCCTGGAGCCATGCGGCTGCATTGCTGACTTCGATCGAGTCACGGGTCGATTGACCCTTTATGTGACCTCCCAGGCCCCCCACGCTTATCGGACGTTACTGGCGCTGGTGACCAAGTTGCCGGAGCATATGATCCGGGTGATCTCCCCAGACATCGGCGGAGGGTTCGGCAACAAGGTGGCCGTCTACCCGGGTTATGTATGCGCCATTGTGGCCTCGATGATGCTGGGGCGACCGGTGAAGTGGGTGGAGACACGAACCGAGAACCTGACCTCCACCTCCTTCGCCCGGGATTACCACATGACGGTCGAACTGGGAGCGACCCGCGAGGGGAAAGTGACCGCCCTGCGTGTGAAGACCCTGGCCGACCACGGCGCTTTCGACGCCTCTGCGAACCCCAGCCGCTTCCCCGCCGGGCTGTTCAGCATCTGCACCGGGTCCTATGATTTCCCGGTCGCCTTCGCGGAGGTCGACGCGGTCTATACCAATAAGGCTCCTGGCGGGATCTCCTATCGCTGCTCGTTCCGGGTGACCGAAGCCTCTTATCTGATCGAGCGGGCGATGGACATCCTGGCCGACGAGCTGGGGATGGACCCGGCGGAGTTGCGGCGGCGGAACTTCATCCCCCCGGAGAAGTTCCCCTATCGCTCGGCGCTGGGCTGGACCTATGATAGCGGTAACTATGTGGCGGCCCTGGATCGCGCGCTGGAGCTGATCGGCTATCCGGAGCTCCGGCGCGAGCAGGAGGAGCGGCGGCGGCGGGGCGAGCTGATGGGCATCGGCATTTCCTCTTACACCGAGATTGTGGGGGCGGGGCCGAGCCATACCTTCGACATCGCGGGCTTGAAGATGTTCGACAGCTGCGAGATCCGCGTCCATCCTAATGAGTTTTGACGATCAAGTTCGGTAATCATGGGCCATGGATTGCCTGGGCCAGTTTGCCATCGCCCAACAGTCCCACATACCGGAGCAACTCCTGAGAGCCGGAGGCGAATTGATCCAGGAAAGCATCGACACGGCGTCTGAGTGCTTCCCCATCCTCTGCCAGGCGGTGCATCTTAAGCACATCCT